>NC_015520.1:739375-1478750 GCF_000213255.1 Mahella australiensis 50-1 BON | reverse complement strand
ATAGTTCATTATCAAGACGGTTCCCGGGCCATACGTTAGTGGATTATTCTACCAAGATAATCGGAAAGCTGCTTGGCAATATGGCAAACATATCGTATATATCGTTTGAGATCCTTATAGCGGCACTTGTGTTGCGTGTAATGGTCGACTTTATATCCACATGGTTTCTTCCGAATACTCCCATTGAAAGCCTTCTGATAATAACATTATTCCTGGTTATATATATGTCTCAAGGCGGTATAAAAACCATAGCGCGTACGAGTGAGGTTATATTATTTCTAGTGGCCCCATTTATAATATTACTTATACCCCCGGCTACGCGTATAGAGATAAACAATCTTAAGCCCATCTTACAAAGCGGTTATGTCAGCATAATTAAGGGTAGTATACCAGCGTTATATAGTTTTTACGGCTTTGAGGTATTATTTATAGCATCGGCTTTTATAAGCGATACCAAAAAAATATTTCGAACATCCGCCATGTGCATAAGCAGCAATGTTGTTTTATATACATTGGTAGTAATAGCTATAATAGGTGTTATGGGTACTGAGATACTTAAATATATAAATTATCCTACTATATATTATATAAAAAGTGAGCGTTTTCCGTTTTTTGAGAGAGTAGATTTATTCTTTGCTTTCTTTTGGACGTTTAATATATTTATGACTATAGGCATTGCGTTTTATAGTGCCGTACTAAGCATATCGCAGCTATTGAGTCTTAAACCCAAATATGGTAGGAATATCGGTTGGATGTTGGCTATAGCTGTTTACTTTATAGCTGAAATACCAAAAAACAGCATAGAAGTGGCAACATATATGCTTTATATATCTTATATGGGTATAGCGGTCGCTATGCTGATGCCTGCTATATTGGCTATCGTAGCTACTATAAGGCATATTGGCACAAAGGATGGCGATAAAGCATGAAGCGCTGTGTTATTGGCGTAGCGATTATGTTGGCATTATCATTGACATTAACGGGATGCTGGGATGCCAAACAGCTCCAGGATATGTATATGAGTTACGGTATAGGTATAGATACGGCAGAAGGGCAGTCCAATATGGTGACGGTGACATTGACTGCTCCCACGTTAACCGAAGGCGCCAAAGAGCAGCTACAGATTTTATCAAGCCAGGGGCATTCTATAGACGAAACCATAAATGATATGCAGGCTAAAAGCCATCAAATAATATCGGTGGCCCATGACCGCGTGTTGGTTATAGGAGAACAGGCCGCAAAAAACGGTATTTCAGAATATCTGGACACCTTTGTGCGCAATCCGTCTATAAGAAATGACATGTACGTAACGGTTGCAAAGGGTAAAGCGGAAGAACTGCTCAATATTCAGCTTAAACAAGATCCATTCATAGCATTGTATTTAACCCAACTTTTAGAGAAAAACCGAAGGTTATCCAAGGTACCTTTGGTAACCGTAGTAGATTTATTTGGCAAAACTGTCGATAAAGACAGCGACCCGGTATTGCCTTATATAGAGGCAACCAAAAGCAAGGATGGATTGATTGCCCGGGGAATAGCGGTTTTTGCCGATGATAAATATAAAGGCAACTTGTTAAACGATGGGGCCATGGTTTTTATGATGATGAGCAATAAAGCAAAGAGCGTAAATCTAACGTATAAAAGCTTTAAATCGACAGAGAACGATGATGTTTATTCCACTGTCAATATACATGGCATTAGCAACGATATAAAATGTAGATTGAATGGGGATAAACTATCTATAGATATGAAGGTAAAGGGCGATGCCGATCTGATAGAGCATAAAGTTACGCGACCGTTGAGCGAGAGCGATATAGGACGTGAAGAGCAAGCATTGGAACGGGAACTTATAAGCGATATGAATGATGTAATGAGAAAATTGCAGAAAGAATATCAGTCCGATCCCCTAGGGTTAGGCCGATGCGTCAAAATAGAATATCCGGATTATTATAACAATATCGGTTGGAAAAGCATATATCCTGATGTAGATGTAAATATATCCGCCGATATAAATATAAATCGCATAGGCACATCCAGCTGATTATGGTATAATATAGTTGTTATCGTTTAGCTAAGGAGGGTCTTATGAAGAAGGGCTATATTCAGATATATACAGGCAACGGTAAAGGTAAAACTACAGCGGCTTTGGGATTGGCACTGCGGGCAGTAGGGCGGGGCCTAAAGGTTATAATGATTCAGTTTCTTAAAGGTGTAGATAGCGGTGAGCTTCATTCTGCTCAACGTTTGGCCCCAGAGTTTACCATATATCGCTTCGAGTCATCGCATAAATTTATAAGCGATATGAGCGATGATGAATTAGCACAGCTCAGGCAGGATATAAGCCGCGGTTTCGACTTCTCTAAACAGGTGATACAGGGAAATGCATGCGACATACTTATACTGGATGAGATTATGGCGGCCATACATAGCGGTTTTATAAACGTTTCAGAAGTAGTGGAACTTATGCGCTCAAAACCGGATAACATAGAATTGGTGCTAACCGGCCGCAATGTGCCGGATGAAATAGCAGATCTAGCAGACCTCATAACAGAGATGAAACCTATAAAGCATTATTATGACAAAGGCGTTACGGCGCGTAAAGGGATAGAACTTTAGTACCTATAGTGGCTCTTTTGTGCTATAATTATATCTGTAAATTAAATTAGCGAATTGGAGCTTTACATTATGCGTAAGACTAAGATAATATGCACTATAGGGCCGGCCAGCGACGATAAAGCGATATTCGAACGATTGATAGCACACGGTACGAATGCCATACGGCTTAATTTTTCTCACGGCTCTTATGAGGAACACGGAAAGCGTATAGACATGGCAAAAGACGCCAGGCGAAGCCATAATATACCGCTATCGATCATATTGGATACAAAAGGTCCGGAAATGCGATTGGGTAAATTTAAAATCGAGCCCGTAGAACTAAGAGAAGGTCAGTCGTTCACGCTAGCCACAAGGGATATAGAGGGCGACAATTCTATAGTATCGGTAAATTACGCCGGTTTGACCAAAGATATTAAACAAGGCGATAAATTGCTATTAGATGACGGATTGATAGAGCTGAGGGTAAAAGATATCGAAGGTACAGATATCCATTGTACGGTCATGAATAGCGGCCTAATAAGCAGCAAAAAAAGTGTTAATGCTCCTGGTATATCTATACAGTTGCCTTCGGTGACTCAAAAAGATATAGACGATATTAAATTCGGCGTAGAGAAAGGCATAGATACCATAGCAGCTTCTTTCATACGTAGAGCCGAAGATGTATTGGAGATTAAAAGGATTCTCGAAGATAATAATGCCTATGATGTACAGATAATAGCTAAAATAGAGAATCAAGAGGGAATCAACAATCTGGATGATATAATGGCTGTGGCTGATGGTATAATGATAGCAAGAGGAGACCTCGGCGTAGAGATACCTACAGAAGATGTTCCGGTAGTACAAAAGGCCATTATATCCAAGTGCCGTGATGCCGGTAAACCGGTCATAATAGCTACCCAAATGCTCGATTCCATGATACGTAATCCGCGGCCCACGCGAGCTGAGGCCACCGATGTGGCCAACGCTATATACGAGGGGGCCGACGCTATAATGTTATCGGGAGAAACAGCATCAGGTAAATATCCCGTAGAGGCTCTAACTACCATGATACGCATAGCCGAAAGGGTCGAACGCTCGCTTAACTGTGATGCTGCTTTTTATGATAAGGCTATATCCTCAGCTAGCATTACAAACGCTATAAGCCATGCTACATGTACTATAGCACGGGACCTAGGTGCCAGAGCCATAATAACCGCTACAAAGTCAGGCTATACTGCAAGAATGGTGGCCAAATACAGGCCGGTGGCTCCGATAATAGCGACCACTATAAGCGAAATGGTGTACAATAAATTATCGTTGGTATGGGGCGTAGTGCCGTTTTTGGCCTCTCAGATGGAAGGTACAGACGAAATGATAGAACAATCAGTCGATATCGCTTTGGAATCTGAACTGATAAGCAGCGGAGATCTGGTCGTTATCACGGCAGGTGTTCCAGTAGGAGTAAGTGGCACTACCAATCTTATAAAGGTCCATATAGCTGGAGATATACTTGTCAAGGGCGTGGGATTCGGTGTTAAAGCTGTATATGGCAGAGTATGCTCTATAAAAAACTATATGGATGCAAAGACCAAATTCAAGGATGGCGATATATTAGTGGCTAAGTCTACCGACAATACGTTATTGCCATTCATGCGCAGAGCCTCGGCAATTATAACCGAAGAGGGCGGCATAGCCTCACATGCCGCTGTAGTTGGACTGACACTAGAGATACCAGTTATAGTGGGAGCCCAAGAAGCTACCGAAACATTGACTGATGGGATATGGGTAACAGTAGATCCACAACATGGCTTTGTGTATAACGGAAAGGCTGCTGTAATATAACAATAGGAGATGATATAGTCGTGTATAAAATAGGTCTTATAGGAGCTGGCAATATGGCAACGGCTATAATAAAAGGCATATTGAAAGCCGAATTGGTACAACCGAACGACATAATAGTCAGCGATATCGATGATAACAAACTAGTTCCTTTGCAAGGATTGGGTGTTGATATAACTAAGAATAATAAGGCATTAGCTGAATCGGCCCATATAATAATACTTGCCATAAAACCTGGTGTTTATGAACCGGTATTAAAGCAATTGAGGGATGTTATAGCACTCGATACCATAGTGGTATCTATAGCTGCTGGTATATCCATAAAGTACATAAAAAGCTTTTTTGATAGAGACATAAAGGTTGTACGCGTTATGCCTAATACTCCAGCGCTCATAGGCATGGGCATGTCTGCCATAGCTGTGCCATCAAATATAGATGAAAGTACAGCGAAGAAAGTGGAGACGATATTTGCCGCCTTAGGCAAGGTCGATATAATTGAAGAGAAGCTAATGGATGCTGTAACTGCTATAAGCGGCAGCGGCCCAGCTTATGCTTTTATGTTTATAGAAGCACTTGCTGATGCCGGTGTCATGGAGGGCTTGCCAAGGAATAAGGCGTATACATTAGCAGCCCAAACATTGCTTGGTTCTGCGGCTATGGTATTGGAAACCGGAGAACATCCAGGTAAACTTAAGGATATGGTATCTTCACCGGCGGGAACCACTATAGATGCCATATATGCATTGGAACAGGGTGGATTTCGCGGCATAGTAATGCGAGCCGTTAAAGCATGCGCTGAAAAATCAAGATATATGGAGAAGTAGAACTATTGAAAAAAGTAACTATATATACCGATGGTGCTTGTACAAACAACCCCGGACCGGGCGGATGGGCCGCCATATTAGATTACAAAGGTTGTGTAAAAGAAATATATGGCGGAGAACCTCTGACTACGAACAACCGTATGGAACTGACAGCAGCGATAAAGGCCTTGGAAGCACTGAAGGAACCGTGCTACGTAGAGCTATACTCCGACAGTGCATATTTGATCAATGCCTTTAATCAGCACTGGGTCAACAAATGGATGAGAAACGGATGGAAAACTATAAGCGGTGATCCCGTTGAAAATAAAGATTTATGGGAAAGGCTTGTAGAGTTAACTAAAATGCACGAGATTAAATGGGTAAAAGTAAAAGGGCATAGCGATAACGAATATAACAACAGATGCGATGAACTCGCTAAAAACGCTATAAGGTAAATTGTATTTTGTAATGGAAGATGGGGTATAGGATGCAGATAAATGATACGCCTGATATAATAAACGATTTTCTTATATATTTGGAAAATGTCCAGGGTAAATCCCCTAATACGGTAAAGGAGTACTTTTATGACCTGCGTACATTCTTCCGTTTTTTAAAAATAAGGCGCGGTATGGTAGATGAAAGCGAGGATATAAGATCTATAGACATCCGAGATATAGATTTATCCATCGTGAAAAGCGTGCAACTAAGCGATCTCTACGCTTATATATCATTTCTCTCAAACCAGAAGCATAACAATGCACGTAGCAGAGCGCGTAAGGTGGCTAGTATACGCACGTTTTTTAAGTATCTTACTAATAAGGCTAAACTTTTATCTGTAAATCCGGCTATTGAATTGGAAAGCCCTAAAGTGGGCTCTCGAAATCCTGTATATCTTTCTTTAGAGGAAAGCCGGGAATTGTTAGCTTCGGTAGACGGGCCTTTTAAGGAGCGGGATTACGCTATACTTACATTATTTCTAAACTGTGGACTGCGTTTGTCAGAGCTGGTCGGTATAAATATAGGCGATATCAAAGAAGATACCTTGCGTGTGATAGGTAAAGGTAATAAAGAACGCACAGTTTATCTCAATGAAGCATGCCTAAATGCTATAGAAACTTATTTAAAAACGCGGCCGCATGATGGGGTAAAGGATAGGGAGGCACTGTTTTTAAGTAAATTGAAAAAACGAATAAGCCCTAAAACGGTTCAGTATATAGTTAAAAAATACATATCAAATGCAGGTCTGGACAGTACCAAATATTCTACGCATAAGCTACGCCACACAGCGGCCACACTAATGTATAAATACGGTGATATAGACATAAGGACGCTGCAGCAACTTCTGGGCCATGAAAATATATCTACTACCCAGATATATACCCATGTCGATAATGATATGGTACGTCATGCCGTAAATAGTAACCCATTATCGCAGGAAACAGAGCATGATAAGTAACCCCAATTAAGGCACAGGTATCTTCAACAATTCGCCGGGCCGCAGTTTAGATGGATCTATATCGTTTAATTGCCTTATCTCGTATATAAATTTGCGTATTTCTTTGTCTTTAGGAACATATCTCTTGGCTAAAGACCAAAGCGAGTCGCCTGTCTCCACATATACCAATTGATAGTTCTTCTCATTTTGCGCCGATGTACGCTCGGGCAAAGAGGGGATAATGGTCAGTAGCAGTATGCCTATAACTATTGCCGCTATGTATAAACTCTTTTTCATCATATTTAAGCACATAAGGCTTAGTTGCCTCCTTCTGTATTTAGCTTTGATAGCGTTTAGCATTCAAGTGTGCGAACAAATGTTCTGTATATATATTAACACGAACAAACATTCGTTGTCAAGCTATATGCGAACATTCTTTTGCAATATTTTTTATTTCGTGTTATAATTGAACCATAATTAATATATACGGAGAGTGTTATTAAATATGCCTATAGATTTGACTGTTAAGCAAAAACAAATACTGGACTTTATAAAAAGTATAACCGAAGAGAGAGGATATCCGCCTTCTATACGGGAGATAGGCGATGCCGTTGGACTAAGTTCTACTTCTACAGTACACGGCTATTTGAAACGTTTGGAGGCCAAAGGAGCTATAAAACGTGATCCCACAAAACCGAGAGCCATGGAAGTGATATACGGTGAGCCGAGCGACGATGAAAATATTTCAAAAGTAGAATTGGCAAATATACCTGTACTAGGACGCGTAGCAGCCGGTCAACCGATATTGGCCCAAGAGAACATAGAAGAATATTTCCCATTGCCGCTGGACTTTATTCAGAACAGTGAAGCTTTTATGCTCAGAGTTAAAGGCGACAGCATGTACGAAGCAGGTATATTGGATAATGACTATATAGTCGTACGCAAGCAGGAGACTGCACAAAACGGCGATATAGTGGTAGCCCTTATAGACGATGATGCCACCGTAAAACGCTTTTACAAAGAAGAGGATCACATAAGGTTGCAGCCCGAGAATCCCTTCATGCAACCTATTATAGTGAAAGATGTAAAAATACTCGGCAAAGTCATAGCTGTGCTAAGGAGACTATAAGCGTTTATTAATAAGCGCTTATAGTTTGCTGGACACACATAAAATTATCAGCGGTAATTAGGAGATGATTTTTATATTTTCTCCCATCAATTATACAAAATGAACATTTTGTATAATTGGAGTTGACGAGTGGAGAAATGTATAATTTATTATATTTATATACCGCCGTATCCTTCTCCCCAATCTTGAATTAGCCATGGGGAATCGTTATTTTTTCTAAGTAATATATACGTCCATTCGAATGTCCCGCTAAAAGGACTCTTCGTGGGATCATATTCAGCAGTAAAATTTACGTTAACGATTGCGACATTATCAGCGCTCAAATTCATCTCCTTCGCTTTTTCACTATTCAAAATGTGCTTCAACCTATCTTTTAATTCGTCGCCAGATAATTCATATATTTGATTTATCTTAAGGCTTTTAAGGTATTTAAATAGATCAGGATCCGTGAAACCTTCTCTTCTTTCTTCCGTCATAGTGGCTAACCAGGCATCCATATTATTTGTTTTTTCAGCTTCAAAATGCTGTTCAACGACTTCTACAGGGGTCATTGTACTTGTCGGATTGGTAATAGGATTTTCGTTTTCAGTCTGACAAGCTCCCAAAAAGCCTAAAGCAACAAATAACGAAACCAAAATATGTACGCTTTTGATTTTCAATTAAATCCCCTTTTTTTAAATTTGACATTGTTCTGCTTTCCTTGGTTCCAGTTGTTTCGATAACAAATTATGATAATTCATTTTATCATAATTTGAATTATTATTCAAACGAAATATTTCTCCATTCCTCTTTTATTCATTTATACGGTTTATTATCCCGTTAAAGCCGGTTTTATTTAATGCTGAAACATATATGATTTTATCGTCGCTGACGTTAAAAGCTTGTGTAACTTTGTTCGAAAGGCCGTCGGTTCGGTCCATCATATCAATTTTATTAACCAGCATTAAATAATTATCATTGCGGCCGAAAGTATCGGAGAGCACTGTATCTATGTCGTCGATAGGTAATGTTTGTGAGGATAGCGCGCTAGCGTCGACGACGTGTAGTAATATAGACGCGTTTTTTATAAAGATGATAGTTTGCGCCATGGCCGAGCGCAAATCTATAGCTTCGGGCATATCGTTTGTCAAGCCAGTGGTATCTACCAGTTCTATGTATTGACGACCGACATTTATTCTTGCCCATTGAATGCCCATAGTGCTAAAAGGCTGCCGGTTGCATAGATAATGCTTGGCCACCTCTATGTCATAAACCTTTGCCATGCTATTGCCGTCAGCGTTAATAAAATGCAGTTTTATAGTCTTATTGCCCAGAAATTTGGCTAAATTAAGCAATAAAAGCGTTTTACCCACATTAGGTTTGCCTATCAAAACGCAGGTTTTCATGACCACATATCAACTTCCTCTATATCTTCCTTGCGGATAATTATCAGATCATTCTTGCTTATGCGGCTCTGTTTGTGCAACCTGACTGCCTGCTTTCTTATGGCGTTTTCAACTAGGTTCCTTACCAACCTCGCATTGCCTAACCTTTGGTCGTCATTTGATCTTTTTTTAGCAAGCAACAAATACAGCTTATTTCGGCCGTCGAGCGACAGACTGTATTGGCGTTTAGCGAACATGAGCTCGGCTATCTGAACCAGCTCATCTAAAGTATAATCCTTGAATTCCATTTGTATGGGGAATCGCGACCGCAGGCCCGGGTTCATGCGAATAAAATAATCCATCTCATCTTTATAACCGGCTAAAATGACTATGAGATCATCTTTATTGTCTTCCATTTCCTTAACCAGGGTATCGATGGCTTCTTTACCAAAATCCCTCTCCCCTCCCCTGGCCAAAGAATAAGCCTCATCTATGAATAATACACCCCCCGATGCTTTTTTAACTTGTTCCCTTACCTTCTGGGCGGTATGACCTATATATTCCCCAACTAAATCAGCTCTTTCAACTTCGATGATATGCCCTACCCTCAATATGCCCATTCCATGCAGCATTTTACCCAATAGCCGCGCTACGATGGTCTTGCCTGTACCCGGATTGCCTTTGAATATCATATGTAAAGTCATGGCATCATGTGCCATACCCTCCATTTTACGTCGTTGCTGTATATTTATATAAGCCTGGAGCTCTTCCACTAATTTTTTTATATTCTCTAGTCCTATAAGTGAAAAAAGCTCCTTTTTGGCTTCTGCTATTTCCAAACTATTTATATCGTATGTATACTGCTCACGTCCATAAATATACCTAATGGCGTCGGATGGCGTTATCTCTCTACGTTCCACCTTTTGTATTATCAGGAGTTCATTATCACTCAAACGCCTTGTCACCATGATGCCACCTCCTTAAAAGCCTTATTATCAATATATGAATAGGAACAATTAAAGGTGACACAGCAAAAAAAATGACCGATATAAGGTAGTGGCATGCCTCTCTTATATCGATCAATATCATCGGTCTTATTTATTGTCCGATGCATCAATGTATTTAGTAGGGTTCTCGTCGAACTCCATTTTGCAATGTTTGGAGCAAAAATAATAAGTAACACCATTGTATATAGAAGTGGCGGCTGCTTTCTTTTCATCCACCATCATGCCGCACACTGGATCTTTGGCCATCTTTTTCACCTCCCAGCATTCGATACATCGCCTTATTATACTATACCCGTGTAAGGTACCTATAGCTACTATAACACCACTTCCTTACTATGTCAAGTTATATTGTATTTACTTATATTCCCATCTCTTTTAATGCAAGCATGAGTCCTAATTTTACATGATCGTAAGTAAGACCGCCTTGTAAATGGCCTATATACGGCGGCCGCATGGGGCCGTCGGCGCTGAGTTCTATAGATGCCCCCTGCACAAAAGTGCCGGCTGCCATTATAACCTGATGTTCATATCCAGGCATATCCCATGGTTCGGGTACAACGAAACTATCCACTGGCCCTGCTTTCTGTATGCCTCTGCAAAAGGCCTTGAGCTTGTCAGCCTCTTCAAAACGGATGGACTGTATGATATCGGTGCGTCGATCATTGCTGGAAGGAAAAACGCCGTATTCCAATAATTCAAATATGCGGCCGGCCAGTATGGCACCCTTTAATGCCTCGCCCACGACATGCGGCGCCATAAAAAGCCCCTGATAGAAATTTCGGTATCCGCCGGCGTATGAACCCACCTCTTTGCCTATGCCCGGAGCCGTAAGGCTATATGCTATACGCCCTATCATATCGCTTTTGCCGACGATATACCCTCCTGTTGGCGCTATACCGCCGCCGGGATTTTTTATGAGAGAGCCGGCAGCTATATCAGCACCCACCTGCGTTGGTTCCAAAAGTTCAGTAAATTCTCCATAGCAGTTATCTACTACTATAGCAGCATTACACCCCAAATCACGCATAAATTGTATAACACTTCCTATAGTGCTTACATCTATAGATTTTCGCCATTGATAGCCGCGTGAGCGCTGTATAGCTATAACTTTAGGTGTATGATCGATTATAGCTCTTTTTATCCCTTCAGTGTCAAATGAGCCGTCGTCTAATAATTCTACCTCTTCATATAATATGCCCCACTCTTTAAGCGAACCGGGGCCCATGCCGTTTATACCTATGACCTCCTGCAGTGTGTCATAAGGACGACCGGTTATAGAAAGCATCGTATCCCCCGGCCTAAGCAATCCATATAGGCACAGCGATATAGCATGTGTACCCGACGCTATCTGCGGACGCACAATTGCATCCTCCGTTTCAAAGATACGAGCATATATTCGCTCCAGCGTATCCCTGCCTTGATCATCATAACCATAGCCGCTGGTAGCCGCGAAAAATCTCTCCCCTACCCTTTCACGCTGCATGGCATCTATAACCTTATACTGGTTATAAGCTCGGATCTCGCCTATATTTTTAAATAAACATGCTATATCATCCTCAGCCTGTTGACATAGCGCGAATATGCGTTCGCTTAACTTATATGTGCTTTTCAATAAATCTTTGGTATTGCCTAACATTAAAAATTGTTCTGTCCTTTCCGCCATTTACATAAAAGAAAATAGCTTTTTCTTTTTACTGTTTCTCAGGCTCAATAAGAACCTTTGTATTATCGGCTTGAGTTTTTCGTATTCTATGAGGAATGAATCATGCCCGTATATTGACGTTAACTCCACATAAGTGGCATCTATCCCCAAGCCGCGCATTTTTTTTATCAGTTCCAATTGCTGATGTTTCGGAAACAATATATCCGAGCTTATACCCATGATTTTAACCTTACATATTATACGCGACAGCGCTTCTTCCATACTTTTATATCCCATGCTCAGATCAAATAAGTCCATAGCCCGCGACAAATAAATATATGAATTAGCATCAAAACGCCTTACCAGTTTTTCCCCTTGATAATCGAGATATGTTTCCACATCGAACTTAATAGTAGGGTCTTTTAAGTGCTTTATACCGAAACGTTCCCTTCCCCTTCCTATCATTCGACCAAACTTTCGTCTCATCGACTCATCGCTCTGATAAGTCATCATGCCCAGCATGCGTGCAATGCCTAAACCCAAAGCCGGTTGTTCACCTATTTCGTAATAATCGCCGTTATTCCACTTAGGATCCAACATAATGGTCCTACGCATTATATAATTAAACCCTATGGCTTGCGGATAAAGTTTGCCCGGAGTGGCTATAGGGAAAATACCGTCAATAAAATCAGGATATAATACAGCCCACTCCAGCGCCTGCATACCACCCATTGAACCGCCTATTACGGCCATAACATGCTCTATGCCCATATACTCCAAAAGCTTTTTCTGTACCCTTACCATATCACGAATAGTAATTACGGGAAAGCGCATGCCATATGGCCTACCGGTAGCGGGACTGATAGATGAAGGTCCTGTAGTGCCTTGGCACCCTCCCAAAACGTTGGCGCATATTATAAAGTATTTTTCAGGATCCAGCGGGAGGCCTGTGCCCAGCATCTGCTCCCACCACCCCTTTCTCGAATCATGTTCCGAATGGCGGGCTATATGCGAATCTCCTGTCAATGCATGCTCAACCAATATTATATTGCTTTTATCGGCATTTAAAGCGCCGTATGTTTCATATACCACGGTAATAGGGCCAAGCTTTTGGCCGCTTTCCAGCACAAACAAATCCGGCGGGTATGCAAATGTGTATTCCTGTCTATACAAACTGCTGCTATCCTCCCTAAACCTTATAATAACAATTATTATAGCATATATGGCAACGATTAGCCACAGCCCGTCCAAACTATATGCTTTGAGAAGCCTTTATAGCTTGATCCAGATCTTCTATAATATCTTTCACATCTTCGATGCCTATAGATACACGCACCATATCCTCGGTAACACCGGCAGCAAGCTGTTCCTCACGTGAAAGCTGTTGATGAGTGGTGCTGGCCGGGTGTATAACCAGCGACTTAGCATCGCCTACATTGGCCAATAATGAGAACAGTTTGAGGCTATCTATAAATCTTTTGCCTGCTTTTATGCCACCGTTTAGCCCGAATGTAAAAATGGCGCCGGCTCCTTTAGGCGTATATTTCTGAGCCAGTGCGTGATACTTACTGGACGACAGCGAAGGATAGTTTACCCATGATACGGCCGGATTCCCCTCTAGATAACTTGCCACGGCTAGAGCATTGGAAACATGCCTTTCCATACGCAATGGCAACGTCTCCAGGCCTTGCAGCATTAAAAAGGAATTAAACGGGCTTATGCACGACCCCATATCCCTGAGGAGCTGAACGCGGGCTTTTGTTATATAAGCTGCTGCACCTATATCTTTTACATAGCTTATACCATGATAGCTTTCATCCGGTTCTACTAAATTTGGGAATCGCCCGTTGTCCCAATTGAAATTTCCCGAATCTACTATTATGCCGCCTATGGACGTACCGTGCCCGCCTATATATTTAGTTGCCGAATGCACGACTATATCGGCGCCAAATTCGATCGGCCTACACAAATACGGTGAAGCAAAAGTATTATCTACTATAAGAGGTACTCCCACTTCGTGGGCTATCTTGGCCACAGCCTCTATATCCAGCACATTTATATTAGGATTCCCCAGTGTCTCCGCAAAGAACGCTTTGGTATGCTCGTTGACAGCCTTTCTGAAGTTTTCAGGATCATCAGAATCCACAAACCGAACCTTTATCCCATATCTGGGAAGCGTAGAAGCGAATAGATTATATGTACCGCCATACAGCGTACTGGCAGACACTACCTCATCGCCGTTACTAGCTATATTCATTATAGCCATGGTAATGGCCGCTGAACCCGATGCTAATGCTAAAGCTCCGATACCCCCCTCCAGCGCGGCCATGCGTTTTTCGAATACATCTGTGGTGGGATTCATCATGCGCGTATAAATATTTCCCGACTCCTCCAATGAGAACAACCTGGCTGCATGATCCGAATCCTTAAAAACATACGACGTAGTCTGATATATCGGCACAGCCATCGCTCCCGTAACCGGATCCGGTTGTTGTCCGGCATGCAGCGCCAACGTATTAAAGCCCCATTTTTTATCTGACATAAAATACTCCCCTTCCTATATGCTTCGCGACTCTAAACATCCAGATAATAAAAACCTCCCCTGCGCAAACAGAAGAGGTTTTTATATTTTCCTCTCTTATCTGCCAGGCACATCGCACCTGCAGGAATTGGCACCATACAACTCATTCCGATGTTGGTTGCCGGGCTTCATCGGGCCAGTCCCTCCACCTCTCTGGATAAGAGCCACATATTTAATTTAGCCAATTATAACATTCTCTATCGGTTATGTCAACATTGAAATAATCGTTTGTTATTATTCTATGATATTGTCATAGTAAAATTATTCTGCGATAATGTCATTATGAGGAGAGAGGAACAGTATTGTATGACAGAGAGCGAAATGCAAAAACTTGTTGTTATTAATAAAGTCATCGATGGGACGTTAACCGCAAGTGAAGCTGCGCAGGTTTTAGACCTCAGTGTTCGTCAAATATTTAGACTTAAGAAGGGGGTTAAAGAACAAGGTGCGTCTTTCGTTATTCATAAGAACAGAGGCCGTAAACCTGCTAATGCTTTAAGCGATGAGCTAGTAAACCATATCCTCACTTTGAGGAAGGAAAAGTATTTTGATACGAATTTCTCTCATTTTAGAGATTTGCTTGAGGATGATAAGGGTATTATTCTTAGTAATTCCTCGGTTTATAGAATCCTTGATAATGCCGGTATTCAAAGCCCTAGAAAGCATAGACGCCCTCGTAAGATTCATGCTAGAAGGGAACGTATGCCTCAGGCTGGCATGTTGGTGCAAATCGATTGCACCTCTTTTGAATGGATTCCTTCTGTAGGTAATATGGCTCTCCACGGTGCCATAGACGATGCCACCGGTCAGGTCCTCGCGCTCTATTTTACTGAAAACGAGTGCATGAATGGCTATTTTGAGCTCATGCGTACCATCATTGGCCAATATGGTATCCCTATATCTCTATATGCCGATAAGCATACTATATTTGCTTCTCCTAATAAGGGTAAAATCTCTATCGAGGAGCAGCTTGAGGGTAAAGTGGTAAATGAAACCCAGTTCCAAATGGCTATGAGTACATTGGGTATATCTATCATTAATGCCAGGTCCCCTCAGGCTAAGGGCCGCGTAGAGAGGCTATGGAATACTTTGCAGGATAGGCTCAGGGCAGAATTGAGGATTTATGGCATTGATTCTATGGAAAAGGCCAATGAGTTTTTGCCTAAGTTCCTGGAGAGATATAATAAAAGGTTCGCCATAGAGCCTCAAGATCCCGAGCCTGCTTTTAGAGAATTACCGCCGGATATCGACTTAGATAATATACTTTGTGTTAAGTTATCTAGAAAAGTTGATAATGGCGGCGTATTTTCTCTACACAGCCAATATTATCAAGTTGTATGTGATGATGGCAAAACCGTTGCACCTATCGTTCCTAGAGCTAAGATAACGGTTCTTACCAGCCCTAGGATAGGTATACGGGTGCAGTATGGCAATAATATATATGCTGTGAAAAAGCTCGATGAACCGCCTAAGAAAGCTCAGAAAGCTAATAAGGCAAGTTCATCGAGCACAGCTAAGCCTTATAAGCCTTCTCCCACTCATCCTTGGAAACAAGGTTGGCAGAAGGCGCCATCATATTGGTATGAGGAATCAGACAGAGAGATTTTAGAGGCTCTGTATAATTCCTCACGCGCCTGGCACTAGCCAGTATTAAGGCTTACAGCCTAATTATATAATAGCTGCGAAATGAACGTGCGTCAAGGGCAAGCGGAGCTTGTTTATTTTACCCTTGACGCACGGGAATGGAGCAGCTAGAATTTAGCAAAGCAGTAAGCCTTAAGATAGTATTATCTTTTTTGCTCATCTGGTGGTAATATATGTTCTCATATCATATTAATGTAAGTTGCTAAAGTTATATAACCAGCTTACTGTAATATAATCTATATTTAATGTTCCAATTATAGTAAATCCATACATCGCTATGAAATTTTCGTTGAATAAATATCAGCCATTTACTATGACATTTTCGCTGACTATTGACACATTGAAATAATCGTTAATATTATAGCATTTACATATTATTAGTGATATAATTTTAACAAGAAATTATATATAGCAACTCGTTAAAATTTCGACAATATGTGCCTGTGAAGGAAGGGGTACTCATGGGATTAGAAATAGTAAGGACGGAACCTAACAAATGCCGGCAATGTTATTCGTGTGTTAGAAACTGTCCGGTCAAAGCTGTCAGGATCAAAGACGGACAGGCCGAAATAATTCAAACAAGATGCATACAGTGCGGCAATTGTATAAAACATTGCAGCCAAAACGCCAAAAAGGTCATAAGCGGCATAGAAAACACTTCTGGTTTTCTGAATAGCAGATATTATACCGTGGCATGCCTTGCGCCATCTTTTATAGCATCGTTTTATCCGGCCACACCATTACAGGTAGTAGCAGCCACCAAAAAGCTGGGTTTTGCTGAAGTATGGGAGGTAGCAGCCGGTGCCGAAATAGTAGCAAGGCATACCCAAGCATTTCTATCGCAGCATAAGCAAGGTACCTATATAAACACTGCCTGTCCAGCTTTGGTAAACCTTATAGAAAGGCATTATCCTGCGCTCATACCATATCTTAGCCCGATTGTATCGCCTATGATAGCCACTGGCATGATGATACGCTATGCATTAAGGCATAAAAATAACGTGAGGATCGTATTCATAGGTCCGTGTATAGCTAAAAAGGACGAGATTCACCGCCTTGAATTCGACGGCACAATAGATGATGTTTTAACCTTTGATGAGCTCAAACAAATGTTCAATGATCGTAATATAAACATTTCTACATGCCATGAAGAGGCATGGGATAGCCCTGCCGTATCTAAAGGGCGTCTTTTACCGCTGCCCAGCGGTTTTAGCAAAAATATAAAACCGGCACACGGTCAAATGGCTATAGATAGTAAAGAGAATATATTAGGATTAGTAAAAAACTTCAATTCTTTCGGAGCATACTTTATAGACGCTCTTTTGTGTCACGGATGCATAGAAGGTCCCAAAATCGACAGCCCTTTGCCCGTTTATCAACGTGGGATATTGATAGATCAATACAGTCGCTACGATATGCCGACAGACAATGACATGACTTTGGAAGAAATATACAAAAAAATATCTGATAGATTATATAGAAACTATGAAAATAAAGCAGCTTTGCTACCTTATCCAAGCGAGCGAGAAATACAGCAGATATTGGCCAGCACTGGCAAATGCTCATTATCAGATGAATTAAACTGCGGAGCCTGCGGCTACGATTCCTGCCGCGACAAAGCTATAGCGGTTTATCAGGGTATTGCTGAGATAGAGATGTGCCTTCCATACCTGATAAACCGAAAGAACGCCTTACTAAGCCAATTATCGGATAAATTAAATGAGATATCCTCATTAAACAACGAGCTAAACGGCTTGGTTGAATGCTCATATGATGGCATGATGATGACTGACGGGCAAGGAAATATACTGCGCACAAATTCTGCCTGGAAACGCATAGTGGGTATATTGGATGAACAACTGCCCGATAATGTCGCGGAGCTTGAGAATAAAAGGATCATATACCCATCAGCCACATTATTGGCTATAAAAGAGAAACGCCGTATAACCGTTCTGCAACAATGCCAAAGCGGCCGTCAGTTGATAGCAACGGCAAATCCCATATCGGATGAAAACGGCCAGATAACACGTGTGGTAGTAAATATAAGGGCTATAGACGAACTGAATAAGCTGCAAAACAAATGGGTGAATTATAACGATAACTCTTCAAGTGCCGATACCGTTAAAAATACTGTCCCTGCGCTTATAGGTAACAGCCCTTCTTTTATAAAAGCCTTAAATATAGCATACGAAGTGGCTGATGTCGATTCCACTGTATTGCTTTTAGGTGAAACCGGTGTAGGAAAGGATATAATAGCCCATTTCATACACAATACCGGCTCACGAAAGAATGGCCCTTTTGTAAAGATAAACTGCGGTGCCATACCCGAGACGCTCATAGAGTCCGAATTATTCGGCTACGAAACCGGTGCGTTTACAGGAGCCAAGCGCGACGGTAAACAAGGGCTCTTTGAAGCGGCCGACCATGGCATATTGTTTCTGGACGAGATAGCCGAGCTGCCTATGGCCATGCAGGTAAAACTATTGCAAGCCATCCAAGAGAAAAAAATAACGCGTATAGGCGGCATCAAACCATTAGATGTAGATGTTCGGATAATAGCGGCCACCAACAAGGACCTAGCGACCATGGTAAAACAAGGTACGTTCAGGGCCGACCTCTATTATAGAATAAACGTGGTACCCATAACCATACCCCCGCTGCGTGAACGTATAGAAGATATAGTGCCATTGGCCCAATATTTTGTCAAGCAGTTCAGCGACAAATACAATATCGATAAACAACTTTCCATAGACGCATATGCAGCCCTCAATGAATATGATTGGCCGGGCAACGTGCGCGAGCTGGAGAATATCATAGAACGGCTGATGGTGACCACTAAGGGCGATATAATAACCTCAGAAGACATATGGACTTGCATCGGAGAACAACCATCCGCACGATCCACTGTAAAAGTAAACGACATAATGCCTATCAAAGAAGCTGTCGAAGAAGTTGAGCGCCAATTACTGCAGATGGCTCATAAACGCTATAAAAGCACCTATAAAATGGCCGAGTGCCTGGATATTGACCAATCCACCATAGTGCGCAAGCTCAAAAAATACCAAAACTAATGCAAATATGCATTAAAGCGATGTATTTCTACATCGCTTTAATTTGCTACTTTTTTAACAATAATACAGTCTATCTGTCCTATACAATGCGCATATGCATTAAAGATAAATATGGTTTCATAACCTTTTTTAACAATCATTGCCCTATTATGCCCAAAGATTCGTTAAATTTATATCTATCATTCTACCCATCTAGTTGGCATATTCTTTGCTCCTAATATAAGTAGAATGATTTTTATTGAGGGAGATGGCTTTATGGTAGAAGAAATAGTGAATCGCCATGGTATCGCTGAGGATAAGCTTATGCCGATATTGCTGGATATCCAAAACAGCAACGATAAGCATTATTTGAGCGAAGATGACCTAAAACAAGTATCGAAATTGCTCGGTATACCGGAAAGTCGCGTATACAGCGTGGCCACATTTTACAGCTTTTTTTCTTTACAACCCAGGGGAAAATATATAGTACAGATATGCGATAATGCTCCATGTATAGTCAATGGTGCTTATAATGTGATCGATGATTTTCGCCACATATTGGGTATAGATATGGGGCAAACCACCTCGGACGGCCTGTTTACGCTTGAATACAGCAGTTGTCTAGGATGTTGTTCACATGCTCCTGCAGCCAGGATAGCCGGGGAATTATACGGCGATCTCGATAGCGAAAAAATAAAATCCATACTGAGCGATCTTAGGAGGCGATAGTATATGTCCGATCTTACAGTAAAACGTTTGACACAGCGTTGCGGCAACATCGATCCAAGCGATATATCCGAATATATAAGCACCGGCGGTTACAAAGCGCTGGTTAAGGCGCTTTTGACTATGAAGCCGCAGGATATCATAGATGAAGTCAAGGCATCCGGTTTGCTTGGCCGCGGTGGAGCTGCTTTCCCAACCGGCCTCAAGATGCAGATGGTCCACGATACTCCCGGCGATGTGAAATACGTGGTGTGCAACGCGGACGAAGGAGAACCAGGCACATTCAAGGATCGTTACCTAATGGAAGGTGATCCATATCAATTGGTAGAAGGCATTATCCTTGCCGGCTATGCCGTTGGCGCACAAAAAGGCTATATTTATATAAGGGGTGAGTACGACCAGGCTATAGAATTAATGAAAAATGCTGTTGAACAGACCAGAAAGATCGGTTATTTGGGCGATAATATATTGAAACAGCGTTTCAACTTCGATATCGAAGTGCGTTCTGGCGCCGGCGCTTATATATGCGGCGAAGAATTCGCCCTGATCGAATCTTTAGAAGGTAAAAGCGGGCGGCCGCGCTACAAACCGCCATACCCCCCTATCTCAGGCCTATGGGATAGGCCTACTTTAATAAACAATGTAGAAACCTTAGTCAATATACCCTATATTGTGTCAAACGGCAGCAAGGCCTTTCGTTCGGCGGGTACCGACAGCAGCGCTGGTACGAAGCTCATATGCTTGTCAGGAAATATCGTCAACAGGGGCGTATTCGAGGTACCGTTCGGCATAACGCTCAAAGATATCATACACGATATAGGCCAAGGTGTACCCGACGAACGCGAACTTAAAATGATTCAGATAGGCGGCGCTTCGGGAAGTTGTATACCCTCCGACATGCTGGACGTCAAGCTCGACTTTGCAGATATGAGAAAGAACGGTTTGTCGATGGGCTCCGGCGCCATCATAGCCTTTGACGACAGCCGGTGCGTTATAGACATAGTAAAAAGCCTTCTTAAATTCTTTGCCCACGAATCCTGTGGTAAGTGTACGCCCTGTCGCGAGGGTAATCCTCAACTCTATAACCTTATAGACGATTTCAGCAAAGGTTCAGCTACCCCTTCGCATTATGACGTGCTTCAGTCGCTGACACAAACAATGCAGCAAGCGGCATTATGCGGCCTTGGCCAGGCATCGCCTATGCCAATTGTATCCACGCTGCAGTATTTCAAAGACGAATACGATATGCACATAAACGGCCGCTGTCCTGCCGGCATATGCTCATCGATAAACGGAGGTGGAGTAAAGTGAACATGGTTAATTTAACTATAGACGGACGAAAAGTAACCGTTCCGGAGAATACATCCATATTGGATGCAGCTAAAAAAGTGGGCATAGATATACCCACGCTTTGTTACTTTCCCGATCAAAATATTAAAGGCAACTGCCGCGTATGCGTGGTGGAAGTAGAGGGTTCGCGTACCTTAGCCGCTTCATGCTCTACACCTGTAAGCGAAGGCATGGCAGTTAAAACGTGGAGTAAAAATGTGATGAACGCCAGGCGGACCATAGTTCAACTCATGCTGGCTGACCACGACGAAGACTGCAATAACTGTATAAAAAACGGCGTATGCGAGCTGCAGTCCCTCGCTCAGAGATTAAATATCCAGTATAACCCATTCAAAAATATACTTGAACTCAAACCGATAGACACCTCTACACCATCTTTAATACGCAATCCAAATAAATGCGTCAAATGTGGCAGATGCGTCGATATGTGCCAGGAAACACAACAGGTAGGGATACTATTTGACGCTTATCGCGGCGTCGATAGCGAGATAGTGTCCGGATTGGGTAAATATTTAAGCGACGCCGGATGTATATTGTGCGGTCAGTGCTCCACCGCTTGCCCGGTAGCGGCCATATATGAAAACGATGAAACCGATAAGGTGTGGCAAGCCATATTTGACCCCAGCAAACGCGTTATCGTTCAAACGGCACCGGCTATAAGGGTGTCGATAGCTGAAGAATTCGATATGCCTCCCGGCACTGTGGCGCTGGGCCAATTGGCTGCGGCATTGAGGCGATTGGGTTTCGACGATGTATTCGACACCGATTTTGCTGCCGATCTAACTATAATGGAGGAAGGGCATGAATTGCTTGAGCGCCTTCAACACGGCGGTACGCTGCCCATGATAACCTCATGCAGTCCGGGCTGGATAAACTTTATAGAACAATATTATCCAGATCTATTGTCGCACCTGTCCACATGTAAATCGCCTCAACAAATGTTTGGAGCGGTAGCCAAGACATATTACGCTCAAAAAATAGGTTTGAAACCCGAAGATATATTTGTGGTATCTATTATGCCTTGCACGGCTAAAAAATATGAATCCGGCAGACCTGAGATGAGCGATAGCGGTGTCAGAGATGTCGATGTTGCGCTGACCACGAGAGAGCTGGCTCGCATGATAAGGCAGGCCGGCATAGACTTCGCGGCGTTGCCCGAAGAACCGTTCGACGAGCCGCTGGGCATATCGACCGGTGCCGGCGCCATATTCGGCGCCACAGGCGGGGTTATGGAAGCAGCTTTGCGCACGGTATACGAGGTTGTCACAGGCAATGCGTTGCCCGTTTTGGACTTCACTGATGGACGCGGCTTAAAGGGAATAAAAGAGGCCAGTATGGATTTGGATGGTGCTAATGTTAACGTAGCTGTAGCCCACGGTATAGCTAATGCCAAAAAGCTGCTGGAACTTATCAGAAACGGGGCCGCTGATTATCAATTTATAGAGATTATGTGCTGCCCAGGTGGCTGTATAGGTGGCGGCGGCCAGCCTTACCGAACAACAAATGCTATACGCCAGCAACGTATCGAGGCTATATACGAAGTCGACAAAGCCATGCCGCTGCGCAAATCGCATGAAAACCCTGCCGTACAGGCATTGTACAAAGAATTTTTAGAGAAACCGCTGAGTGAAAAGTCGCATCATTTGTTGCATACAACATACTCGAACAGGCAACATTAAAATCATAGCATTGCCGTTATATCTTTGGTTAACAGAAAAAGGAGGCGTACCTCAGGATGAAAAAAAATATATCATGCCTGGTGCTCAGGAGATTGGCCATATATTACCGTTACCTGTCGCAGCTACCCGCTGATACGATTCATTCGATATCATCTACTGAGATATCGAAACAACTAGGCATCAAGGCGTCGCAATTGAGGCAGGACCTCCACTGGTTCGGGGAATTTGGCCATCAGGGATATGGCTATGATGTTGCGTATCTTAAAGAACAGATACGCAGCATACTACACCTGGATATCCGGCATCCGTTTATAATCATAGGTGCCGGTAACCTTGGTCAGGCGCTGGCCAATTACGCTGAATTCGAGCGCGACGGCTTTATATTGAAAGCATTGTTCGATGTGAATCCAAAACTTATAGGCCTGCGTATACGCGATGTGGAGATTATGGATATGGATGATCTTGAAATATTCTTGTCACAGCATCCCGTAAGCATAGCCGCCATATGCACTCCGGCCAACAAAGCGCAGAGTGCCATAAACCGCGTCGTAAATGCAGGCGTAAAAGGTATATGGAATTTCGCCTGTGCCAATATCAGCGTACCAGAAGGCATAGTGGTAGAAAACGTATACCTCAACGAAAGCCTCTACACACTGGCCGCACGTTTAGAGGAAGAATGCGACGAAAGGGCTTTGAACGAGTATTAAACTCGTCGATATATAAAATTATTTTCAAGGAGGCGTAATCATGCGTTTAGAGAATAAAGTAGCGGTAGTGACTGGAGCCGGTTCCGGCATGGGCAGAGCCATTGCCATAGCCTTTGCAAAAGAAGGAGCAAAAGTAGTATTAGGCGAATTGATCGAGGAAGGCGGTAGAGAAACCGAGCGAACGATAAAAGAAGCCGGCGGGCAGGCTGTATTTGTAAAAACCGATGTGTCCAAAGTCGCGGATATAGACAAACTCGTTTCCACCGCCGTAAAGGAATTCGGCAAATTGGATATTATGGTGAATAACGCCGGCATATTCGATAACTTTACGTCATGCCTTGATGCCAGCGAAGAACTGTATGACCGCGTGATGAATGTAAACCTTAAAGGCGTATTCCTTGGCTGCAAGCGCGCATTGCAGGAAATGGTCAAACAGCACAGCGGCAAGATCATAAACACGGCGTCCATAGCAGGGTTGAACGGTATGGCTGGAGGTACTGTCTATACGGCCTCCAAACATGGTGTCGTGGGCATTACAAGGCAAGTGGCCTGCGAGGTAGCATCTTTGGGTATAAACGTCAATGCCATATGCCCGGGTGCTATAGTGACCGGCATGACCAGGGATCTGTTGGGTAGCCCCGAGCAGCAAGAAGCCATAGTAGCCCCTATACCCATGAAACGCGTCGGACAGCCCGAAGAGATAGCAGATGCCGCCGTATTTCTGGCATCGGACGAGTCGAGCTATATAACCGGTACTACACTAGTAGTAGATGGCGGATGGCGGGCCAAATAGCCAGGTGAAAATCAAAAGCGGGCATTGAAACAGTGCCCGCTCATCTTTACAATTCTTCCAACCTTCTATACAATTGCTCTAAGCTCTTGTAAATGTCATTGTATAATTCATAATACCGTCGATAAAATTCGTTATTCTCTTGATCAGGGCTATATTCGCCCACAATCGGATTTAATCGCAACGCGGCTTGAGCTGCATCTTCGAATATACCGACGCCTTTGCCTGCAAGAGCCATGGCGCCCAGCGAGGCTGCTTCCCTTATCCTAGGTACCTTTATAGGCAGACCATATACGTCGGCCTTTATTCGATTCCACAATTCGGCTTTGGACCCGCCGCCCATTATGACCAACTCGTTAGGCGACAACGCCATATCGTTCAGCACATCCAGGCACGCCTTCAATTCAAAAGCCACGCCCTCCATAATGCTTCGACCTATATCGCCTTTGGCATGGCTGAGCGTCAAACCGAAGACAACGCCGCGAGCATCGGGATTCCAGCGCGTGGCCTTAGCACCCATAAAAAACGGTAAGGTTAGCAGCTTATTGGCGCCCGGAGGGCTTTGCATTATCTCGGCATCTATAGGCTTATAAGAGCTCTTATCCCTCGGATCCTCATTGGAATAATATACGCGGTCCCTAAACCACTGCATTATGGAGCCGCTTGTGGTCAAGCCCTGCTCTATCAACCAGTGATCGCGCAATGTATGTACGGAACATACCACCCTGGAGTCTATTACCTCAGGTACGCTGTCAGCAGCAAATGATATATTGCTGGTGGTACCGGTAGACTCCATAGCTCTCGCACCGAATATACCAGCTCCCAAAGCCTCACATTGCCTGTCACCCCCTCCAGCTACCACCGGTATGCCACTCTTTAAATCCAAAGCCGATGCCGCTTTGTCCGTGACATGTCCTACTATTTCGTCGGACCATACCAGCATTGGCAATTGTTCGGGTCTTACACCTAAGTAATCGAGGATTTCAGAGCGCCATTGCAGCTTTCGCACGTCCAGCATCATGGTTCGAGAGGCCAGCGAATAATCCAATATAAAATTATCGGTAAGCTTGAAGCATATATAATCCCTAGGCTGCAAAAAATAAGCGGCTTTGACAAAAGCATCGGGCCGATGCTCTTTAAGCCACGCTATCTTTGTAGCCGAAAAAGTAGAATCCGGTATCATGCCCGTTATGTTGTGTAAATCCTCTTTGCCGAAATGCTCGGCCATCTGATTCGCATAATCCTTGGATCGCCTATCCATCCACATTATAGCATCGCATAGCGGCGTGCCGAACTGATCTACTGGTACGATGGTTTCCCTTTGAAAAGAAAGGCCTATAGCCTCCACCCCAACAGCTTTAGCCAGCTTATCTTCAGCCTGGCGCACGGCTTTTACGACCGCTTCCCACCAATCATCAGCTTTTTGCTCGGCCGCCATAGGCGTGGGATGGGCTGTCGGATACTCGCAATTGCCATCGGCCAATATGTTCCCGCTGAGATCGAAAAATATCGCTTTGCACGCCGTGGTGCCTAGGTCTAACGTTAATATCGATGATATCATGCTCACCAGGCCTTTCCTGCTGATCCAAAGACCTTTATCTTTTCTTCTACTACATTAACTGTCTTTTTTCTTATCTCATCCATTAATAAGGCCAGTTCAAGCTTATTGCCTGACATATCTTTGCATACTGCTACACCAGCCTCGGATATATCGGTAAAAATGTTGATTTTTGAGATGCCTAATTCTATAGAATGCATAAAGTCACTGTCCGAAAGGCCTGAACCACCATGCAATACCAGCGGCACATCCACGGCATGGCGGATATCATCCAGGCGCTTAAAGTCCAGATGCGGTGTTCCCTTATATATGCCATGCACAGAACCGTACGAGATAGCCAGAGCGTCCACTCCGGTTTTTCCCACGAATTCCACGGCTTGTTCTACCTTGGTGAAAAGATCAGGATTCAGAGTTTCGGCGTCTATATCGCGCCCCACATACCCTACCTCGCCCTCCACCGATACGCCAACGGCATGCGCTATTTCTACTATCCTGCGTGTTTGAGATATATTCTCTTCAAATGGCAAAGCGGATCCGTCGAACATAACCGATGAAAATCCGAAGCGTATGGCCTTCATTGTATTAGTAAAGTTTTTGCTATGATCCAGATGCAGCGCTATAGGTATGGAAGACCTCTCTATGCGCGAAAGCGCCATATCGGATAATGTATTAATATCAAGAACGCTCGATAATCTCTCTGGCACACCCACTATAAGCGGCGAATTTAAGCTCTCAGCCGCCGTTATTATGCCTTCTAATGTTTCCATATTTATGAAATTAAACGCTCCCACGCCATAGCCTTCATTTTGAGCCTTCTTTAATATTGGCATAATGGTAGTTAACGGCATTATATTTCCCCTCTCTTATTTTAAAATGGCATATCAATGCAATTGATTGATATGCCATCCAGTATAGTTTTATTTTTTAAACGCTTCAGGATTGATACAATTTGGTGGCAATTGACCGTTAAGCGCCGCTACTACATTGTCCACATCCATTAAGCCCATCTTTGTGCGCGTCTCTATCGATGCACTCGCTATATGGGGCAGCAGTACGGCATTATCCAGCTCAGCCAAGCCAGGCGTGAGCTCAGGCTCATTCTCATATACGTCCAAGCCTACAGCCCATATCTCGCCTTCCTTGAGCGCTTTTACCAGTGCTTGCTCGTCTATCACCGGGCCCCTCGATGTATTTATCAATACAGCCGTCTTTTTCATCATCTTGAATTCATTCTCGCTTATAAGGTGCCTGGTCGATGGCAGCAACGGTACATGCAAGGATATAAAATCCGATTCCTTCAATAATGTTTCTTTATCGACGAATCTGCCGCCGGTTTCGGCCTCAAATCTGGGATTGGGATTTACATCATTATATAGAACAGTCATATCAAAACCCTTTGACTTTTTGGCAAACGCAGTGCCTATACGGCCACTGCCTATAACGCCCAACGTCTTTCCGGTTATATCTTGGCCCAGGAAAAGCATCGGCGCCCATCCTTTATATTTACCTTCCCTTGTGAATTTATCGGCCGGGACTATGCAGCGTGCAGCGGCAAACAATAGCGCCCATGCCAGATCAGCGGTGGTATCGGTCAATACATCCGGCGTATTCGTAACCAGTATGCCCCTTTCGGTAGCCGCAGCTACATCGATATTATCATAGCCGACGGCATAATTGGCGAATATCTTAACGCCCTTTGCAGCGTCCATGACCTCGGCATCGATTTTATCGACCAATTGAGTTATAACGGCATCGCGACCGCGTACATTTTCTAAAAGCTCTTGGCGCGTGAGCGGACGATCCTCCGGATTAACTTCTACTTCTAAATCCGGATTATTGTATAAAGCCTCCATAGCTTTAGGAGGCAGAAGCCGCGTAACATAAACCTTCCATTTAGCCATATGTATATTCTCCTCCCTTTATAATTTTGCCCAAGCCTCGGTGAGCACACGCTTGGCATTGGCTATAACCAATTCGGGATTCTCATCGCCGACAGGTTTAACTTCAAAGCTCACTATAGGCGGATTATCAGCGTTTAAGAACCCTATATCCAACAGCACTTTCAAAAAGGCCACGGTCTCATCCACATCGTTTTCTCCACCCTCTATGCCAAAACGCGGGTGTTTATCACCGTAAGCCGGATGCGTTTTGTCCTTTACCACGCAATTGCCCAAATGAGCATGCGTCAGGTAATCTTTTACCGGCAACAAAGCCTGTTCAGGCGATTCGTTCAATTGCGGTATATGGCTCAGGTCCACCAAAAGGCCGAAATTATCGCATTGTTTAGATACCGCCTCGGCAAAAGCCCTGGCGTCGGCCGCCGGTCCTATAAGCGACTTTTTCTCTATATCGCGGTCGAAGACCTCAAGTTCAACGCGCATATTGCCTTTGGACTTAGCATAATTACAAAGCTCCACAGTAGATGCTATCAAGGCCTCCATGGCGGTATTCTTCTTGTCATCGCCAGGATATTTGCCACTTAAAAAAGCAAAACCCGACGCACCCATTTCGTAGGCCTCATCTATACCCTCTTTCAATGTAGCCAACGCCTTTTGCCTCATGTCCTCGTCCAACGAATTGATATCAAAACCCGTAGTCAACAGCCTCGGTTGAGCACCATATCCCACAACCATATGAGATGTTTTGAGGATTTTTTTGGCTTCGGCCTTAGCGGCGGGATCCTTTATCCAGGATATCTCTACAGCATTGAAGTAATCGTCTTCAGCGATTTTCTGCAGCGTTTCCGCTACTGGACCATCACCGTTAAGTACGGGATAAGCCATAAAATGTATTATACCTACTTTCATATACTTATACATGGATTCTATCATAGTCATGCACTCCCTTCTCGATTATAGAATATCACATTTTGCAACAAAAAGCAATATCACGGTTGAAATTTTGTTGTTATTACCATGGCGTTGCCGACGATGCCAAAAACATCTTTTACCGTATCCACATGTTTTTCAGGCGTCTATTCACTTCCTCTATATCAAAATCTTTGTAGCCTTGGTATCGTCCCCATTCTACCATATTTTCATGCTCTGGGTGCTGTTCGTCAGCGATTATTTTTAAGAACTCTTCATAGCCCGATGAGCTACCCACATCTTCAGGAGGTGCATTGCCTTCTCCTTCTATACATGTCGCATAATTGAGAAAATAATCATTCACAACTTCTTCAACTTCTATATAATGATCCCAATTGTCGCCGAAGTCATAGATGTACCTCAGCCTTTTATATTCTGGAATATACTCCGACAGCATTACGCCTTTTTCAAGTCTTGTTGGTATCGCACTTATATTTTCATACTCATCTTCATCATCGCATACCAATTCCACGATTGGCGCATATCCATTTTTATGATAATGATGAGTCACATATGGGCTAAGCTTAACTTTTTCATTACTATAAATAATAAATTTGTGCAGATGATAGTCTTTCCACTCAAAGGCGGTCTGGAGTATCTCGTGAAGCACATCAAACGTTGTGTTAAGCGGTACTATCAATTTCCTCCAAACGCTTCGGCCTTCCAGATCCAATGTCACTTTAATTACAACAGCCATACCGTTAAAAATCGGCTTGCCACAGAGTTCTTCCAAATCCTTATACATTTCCTTGTTCGGACATACATACCCGCCATTTTTACCGCCCACCATATACCTGCTTACCTTTATGCTTGCAGATGGTTGTAAGATTGAGTCCACATCCAGTAAATCGGCATAATATTGCACGATGCTGCAGGCATTGTTCAATTTGCCCAATATGCTGCGATTCTTTGTCTTTGAATATTTGATTTCCCCAGCATAGCTTAAGTACTTCTCTATAACATCATTTCTGATATTTTCCTTTTGAAACGTCTTATAGATAGCAGTTGGTACAAGATCGTCAAACTTTTCAAAGTCCTTCGCCCTCAAGCCATAAAGCACTATAATATAGTTATTTTTATCATTTAAAAGAACCACGGCCTTTCTACGGTCTATTGTTACTAGGTTAGCATGCCAGGAAAAAATGGGTTCCTCATCTTCTTGCGGCCCAGGTTCTATTTTCAACCGTTCCAACAGCTTTTTTGTGCATTGTATTAACATTTAGCTCACATCCTCACCCTATAATACTGCTTTTCTTCTTCCATACGCATTCCTCTTCCATCTAGCTCAACGCTAACAGTATTATAGCATATTTTAACATGAGTATCTATCACGTTAATAATAGCATAATCCCGATAAGAATGCAAATATGCTTTCGCTATGAAACCTATGTCAATGTGACAACAACCCCGCCCTATTATCACGTCGAGCATAAAAGGCCCGTTTTACCACCGCCACAAGCTAAGCGATTATAAAACAAAAGCCTGATAGAGCGTAACTATCAGGCCATAGTCGTGCTATACAAGATAATCGTCGATCTGGCTTATATCGCTTATCTCGAATATATTATCAGCTATAGCATCCAGGACCTCGTCTTTTTGCTTTTTTATTTTCGCAATATAATCTTCTGGCAATTTACCAAACTTCTTGTTAAGTGGGAGGAATACTACCAGACATGCCCAGTTTCCGGACAAACACCGTATATGTCTACTCAGTTCGGCGAAAAGTACCGGAAGTGGGCAAGGATAACGAAGGCGACCATGCGCATCCAGTACAAGCCCGGCAAAGCTATGCAGATAGATTGGGCGGGCAACACAATCCCGATCTATGATCCGGTAACCGGCGAAGAATCAGCCGCATACCTCTTTGTGGCTGTTTTGCCGTGCAGCTGGCCAATCTGCACCGGAATTTATAAAATATTGATATATTTCCCTATGATTCATTAATGTGCCTATGTAGGATATATACCTCTCTATTGCGCGTATCTTGCATCTTGCTAAAAGATCAACGTTTCTTCTCATTATTCTCATTTTTACCGTCATCACGGCTATATGAGCGGCTACGTCCTCATCCCAACCTTCTCACATTATACCTTATAATCACCTTCTTGCCACAGAATACTATAGCCAGCTCTATAGCCTCTTTTATGCCATAGGATGCCAGCTCATCGACGTAATCCATCGCGGCTATCTGCTCCAAGGCTTGCTGCGCCTTCTCTTCCAGCACTTTGTCTTCATCGCTCCTCGACGTCTTGAACTCTATCACCACGCCTTTCTTGCTCGCATCCTTCGGTATTATCATGATATCCGGTCTGCCTTTGCCCGATTCCCTGTTGGACATCACTTTATACTTGCCTTCGAGATTCACCAATATGCCCAGTATGAATGCGTGATAGAAGTTTTCGGCCGCGTTGTATCCCACATCGAAATAGCTGAAACATCTCTGCACCATATCCTTAAACCTTTCGGCAAAGCCGTCTATGTCCCCTTCGGTAAGCTCGGCCAATAGCTCTTTTATACCGTATCCCGCAGCCTCGGCTTCTTCAAACCAGCTCGATACGATATCTTCGTATAATAAGGCTATCTCTTTGTTGGGTACCTTCAACTCGCATCTTGTGCGACCCTCTACGATCCGCGTGTTCTGCGACCTCAGGTATCCGCTTACAAGCAGCAGATCCCATAATACGCTCTCGCCTATGATGTCCTTGCCCATTATATCCCGGAAGTTGGTGTCGGTATCGATTACCACATCTTCCAATACGCCGCCTTCCATCAGTATCCGCAGCTTCTCTTTCACGCCTGCCGCCGTTTTGGTCAACACCTGCCTTATGATGTCGTTGCTGCTCGTGTTTACCCAGTATGGCTGAAGTTTTCTGTTATCTATGTAGTTCAATATAGACCAAGGGTTGTATATCACCGTATCTTCGCCGAATAAATAGCCGTTGTACCATTCTTTCACCCGGGCAATATCTTCATCGACGCCATAATACCTTAGAATGTCCTCTGTCTCGTTCTCTGTGAAACCGAATTTGTCGGCGAACGGTTGGTGCATAACAGAGCATACTTTAAGATTATTAAAGCCCGAGAATATGCTTTCTTTGGCCACTCTGTATATGCCTGTTATAACGGCCGTCTTGAGATACGGGTTGCCTTTTAACCCGCTGCCCAGAAAGTTTCTCATGAAGTCGATGACCTCGTCGTAATAGCCGCATATGTAGCCCTGGTTGATGGGCGTGTCGTATTCGTCTATTAGCACGATGACCTCTTGGTTATGATACTCATATAATAATCTTGTAAGCAGTTTCAAGCTGTTTTTATACCATACATCACTTGCCCCGATATCGACAATATCCATAAATTGTTTCTTGTCTATGTCCCTTATGTTATCATCCTGCACAATATAATCGTGTTTTTTATATTCTTCCGAAATCTGTATCTTAAGATTCTCAAGGTACCCGGCAAACGTTTCATCTTTTATATCCTTAAAGGTCAGGCTTACTACCGGATATTGGCCCTGTTCCCGAGTATATGCCTCTCCTTGCTGCCATATATTCAGCTCCTTAAAGAGGTAACTGCTATCCTCTTCGGCCTTCTCGAAAAAATAGCGCAGCATGGATAGGTTCAGCGTCTTACCAAACCTTCTCGGGCGCGTGATGAGCTTGACCTTCGATATGTCATCTACGATTTCCTTTATAAACAACGACTTGTCCACAAAATAACCGTTGCTTTGCATAAGATCTTTAAAATCATCTATCCCTATAGGTATGCCTTTCAGGCTTGCCGCACCATTCATCGTTTCCTTCGCTCCTTTATTCTCTATATAGCTTCAACGTTAATAATAGTATAACATAGTATAACATATTTTAACATGAATAGCTATTGCATTAATATAGTGATTTCGGACAAGTGCGCAAACATATTTTTGCATAATAAAAGCCTGATAGAGCGTAACTATCAGGCCATAGTCATGCTATACAAGATAATCATCGATCTGGCTTATATCGCTTATCTCGAATATATTATCACCTATAGCGTCCAGCACTTCACTATCCTGCTTTTTTATCCTATCAATATAATCTTCCGATAATGTCCCGAACTTCTTACGAAGAAGCCTGATCACCAATTCGGCCTTACCCTCTGCTTTGCCTTCGGCCTTGCCTTCAGCCTTCTTCTTCTGAAACTCTTCTTCCAGTGTCCTCTCAAAATTAGAAATCATCTTATCCACCTCCTCTATGCTCGATTCGTTTATGATTTTCTCTACCTTATCGCGTTCATCTTTCCCTAGTTTGCTGGTGAATATGTGCATAAGCCACGGCTTTATTATGTTGAACTCCTCTGGTGCAATTGCGCTTAATGCTTCCCTTACGTATCCTAACCTCTCGTATAACTCTGATAAGTCATATTTTTGATCCAGCAGAAATGCCGTCCCTATTAAGTTGCGCAGCCCTGCCAGATCATCTTTATTGAATCGGTTGACGTCTATCAGTATATACCTGAAGTCCAACACATAATCATTAAATAATTCATATCCGCTCAACGTCTCTTTGTAGTTTATCTTGACCGTCCAGTTACCAGCTCCATTGTATATTACCAACGGTATGATAGCCGGTAACCTGAAGTCCTTTTGCTCAGCTTCATTCTGTTTTGTATTCCTTAATATATCACGCCATATCTCTACCATGTAAAGCAACAGCCTGTACGGCATCTGAAAGTCCACAGTCGATTGTGGTTCCGTTAGTATATAAAATATGACCTGCCGCCCTTTTATATCCACCCTGTATACTACATCGGCTTCTTTTTGATTGAAGTCTTGCAGTATATATGATTTGTTTACTTCTGTAATGGTGGACTCATCTATCATGCCCACCCAGCCTTCTTTGACAAAGCTCCTCAATAGTTGTACAAATGTTTTCTTGAACGATAACAGGTATTTATAGCCTGTATCGTGAGGGTTATGGATATCGCTATGCTGCTTTTCTTCTCCCATCAGCCTTCCCTTCCTGCTACTATATTATCTACCGCCTTATCGCCATCATGGCAATCATAATCGTATATTGCTTGGCACTTGTCTCCAAGCAAGAGGTATCCCCCTTGAATCGCGCCAAGAATATTCAATGCCATTTTTGCGCGCTCGTTCACGAGATCTTGGAGCTCATCTATAATTACATATTCGAAATTCGAGAAGTTATCAGCAAGGAATTTATCGTTAAACAATTTGATTCGACCGTTATAATCGAGATTGGCAAAGCACGCCTCAATATAGGCGACATAGACAAAAGTTTCGTTGCGCTAAAGCAGGCGCTGAGCCACGACGTCGCGGCGGTAAAGCTGTTGCGCGGCGCGGAAATAGCGGCTAGTCCCATGCGTCCCATGCTGTCGGGTTTGGGCAATGACATGCTCAAAAGGCTGAGCATCAACGCAAGCAGGTATCTTCTGATAGAGATGCCTGCTTTGCATATACCGCCGTATATGGAGGACTTGATATACAATATACAGCTAAAGGGCTTTATCCCTATAATAGCCCATCCCGAGCGCAATAAAGATGTCGCTGACAACCCTCCTGCGGCCTATGAGCTTGTGGAGCAAGGAGCGCTGCTCCAGCTCAACGCCGGCAGCGTGGTCGGCCACTTCGGCAAGGATGTGCAAAAAACCTCCCTTTTGCTGCTAAAGCACGGTTTGGCCCATTTTATAGCCACTGACGCTCATTCCCCGCGCAAGCGCGCGCCGCGCATGATGGAGAGCTTCGGCTTCATAGCCGATAGATTCGGCTATGAGCAGGCCGGGCGCTTGTGGGTGGACAATCCGACCGCCGTCATATCCGACGATTTTATAAGCGCCGGCCATATCACATCCTTTCGCAAGCGCATATTCGGCGGATGGAAATAGAAAAATATGTAGATAAGCGGAGCAATTTATGATAAAATTATAGTGTACAAAATTTCATTAAGAGGAGGCGTTACATAAAATGAGCGATATAGACAGAAGCATGTTCAGACAATACGATATACGCGGCGTATTCGGTGAGGACCTGACCGAGCAGGCGGCCGTGCTGCTGGGCAAGGCATTTGGCACATTTGCCAGGCGCCATGGCAAGGATACCGTCATTGTAGGCAGAGACAACAGGTCTTCATCATTGCCGCTGCGCAATGCCATATTGGAAGGCCTACTATCGACCGGTTGCAGCGTATTGGATATAGGGCTGGTCACCACACCGCTTTGCTACTACAGCAGGATATTATACGATATAGACCCCGCTGTAATGATAACAGCCAGCCACAATCCGCCGCAGTTCAACGGTTTCAAGGTCTGCTACGGGCCAGCCACGCTGTACGGCGATGACATACAGATGCTGTGCGATATGATAGAGAAAGATGATTTTATCGAGGGTGAAGGCGGAACGATATCCTACGCCTACCCCATGATAGATTATATAAACATGATATGCGATAAGGTAAAGCTGGGGCAGCGCAAGCTCAAGGTGGCTGTGGACTGCGGCAACGGTACGGCGTCGCTGGTGCATCCGCAGGCCCTGTACAGGCTGGGCTGCGATGTTATACCAATATACTGCGACTCAGATCCGCGTTTCCCTAATCATTTCCCCGACCCGGTCAAGGCCGAAAACCTTGAGGATTTACGCAAGGTGGTATTGGACCAAAAGGCTGACCTCGGCATAGGCTTTGACGGCGACGGCGACCGGATAGGTTTGATAGATGACAAAGGCAATATCATATGGGGCGATACGCTGATGGTACTGTTCTGGCGCGAGATATTGCCCAAGCATCCGGGCACTACAGCTATAGTAGAGGTCAAATGCTCCCAGGCTTTGGCCGAAGAGATAGAGCGCCTTGGCGGCAAGCCGATGTTCTATAAGACTGGGCATTCGCTCATAAAGGCAAAGATGCGCGAGATAGGTTCGGTATTCGCGGGCGAGATGTCGGGCCATATGTTCTTCGCCGACGAGTATTACGGCTTCGACGACGCGCTGTACGCTGCCGCGCGCCTATTGAGGATATTGTCCAATACAGACAAATCGCTATCGGAGCTGCTGACCGATGTGCCGCGCTATCCATCCACGCCCGAGCTTAGGATACACTGCGATGATGATAAGAAGTTCGGCATAGTGGAACAGGCCAAGGCATTCTTTAAGGACAAGGGGTATCCGATCATAGATGTCGATGGCGTGCGCGCCATCATAGACGGCGGATGGGGGCTTATAAGGGCGTCCAATACCGGCCCCGAGATAATAGTGCGCTGCGAGGCCAAGACCGACGAGCAGTTGGAGGATATAAAGCGGATGGTATCACAGGCCATAGCGCCGTTAGAATTAACGGAATAAATAATGCTTAAAAATCCCGGACTGAGCATATGCTCAGTCCGGGATTTTTTATCTGTCGGCGTTTTTCTTATTCCTCATCTCAAGATATACGGTTTTTCCGCTCTCATACAAACCGGCTGCGCTCAGGCCCAGTGCCGATCCCACCACAAAGGCGGTGGCGGGATCCTGCGGCGCGATATACATAAAGCCTATCACCAAACCTATAATCCACGACATCAGCGGGCCGTATTTAGCCGGCATGCCGAGGGCCTTGAATACCTCGGTTATGCCCATTATGATAGGTACTATGGCTATATCGCCTATATATGCCTGCAAGAGCAAACACCCCCTCACAAGCATTATATGCGATGCGGCGTCACTTATTACTGTTCGCTACGCGCCTTATCAGTTTCCATATCTCCACCGCGGCTACAGGCACCAATGCCAGCGCTATGGCATAGATCCAATGCACGCCGTCCAACATAGCCAGCTCGAATATACTGCGCAAAAACGGCACGAATATGATGATGAGCTGCATCGCACCCGATAAAAGCAGCGCCAGTATCATAAACCTGTTATCCGACCACTTCATGGCAAATATCGATTTATCCTGCGAGCGCATATTTACCGAATGAGCCAATTGTGACAAACCCAGCACCAGAAATGCCATGGTACGGCCGACTTCCAGGCTTACCGTCAGGCCTATCTGGAAGGCCGCCAACGTAACTAAGCTGATGATCAAGCCCTGCCAAAGTATGTTGATAAACATCGGCAGAGGTATAACGCTTTCTTTGGGGTTGCGCGGCGGACGGCGCATAATGTCTTCCTCACCGCGTTCCATGCCCAGGCCTATGGCCGGCAGGCTGTCGGTGACGAGGTTTATCCAAAGTATATGCACCGGTAACAAGGGTTGGAGCCAGTTCAGCATGGTAGCTATGAATAACACGAATATCTCGCCTATGTTGCACGACAGCAAAAAGTGTATGGCCTTGATGATATTCGAGTATATAATGCGCCCCTCTTCTACTGCTGCCACAATGGTGGCAAAGTTGTCGTCGGTCAGCACCATATCGGCGGCGCCTTTGGCCACGTCGGTACCCACCCTGCCCATGGCCGCCCCTATATCGGCGCTCTTTAATGCAGGCGCATCGTTTACGCCGTCGCCGGTCATGGCCACCACGTCACCGCGGCGTTGCCATGCTTTGACTATCTTAACCTTATGCTCGGGCGATACCCTGGCGTATACCGAATAATGCGGCACCCTTTCCACCATCTCATCGTCGTCTATATCATCCAGTTCGGAGCCGCTTATGGCCTCGTCTCCCGGCTGCAGTATACCTAGGTCTTTTGCGATAGCCACAGCCGTCAGCTTGTGGTCGCCGGTTATCATGACCGGCTTTATACCCGCTGTACGGCACAGTTCCACCGCATCTCTGGCCTCTGGCCTCGGCGGGTCTATCATACCCACCATGCCCAAAAATATCAAGTCGGACTCCCATTGTTTTTGCTTATCCTCATAGGCTACATCGTCTATCTCTTTGTATGCCATGGCCAACACGCGCAGCGCACGGCCGGCCATCTCTTCGTTTATCGCCGATATGCGTTCTATGTCGTCGGGCGTTATTTCTCTCACCGCCTGGCCATCGTGTATGTATTTGCATCGCTTCAGCAGCTCATCCGGCGCTCCTTTGGTCAATACGGCATATTTGCCTTTATACTCGTGTACGGTGGTCATGAGCTTCCTTTCGGAATCAAAAGGTATCTCATCCACGCGCGGCATACCATTTTCGACATCCGCTTTATGCATAGCCAGCTTTATGCCAAGGTCCAACAATGCCGTTTCTGTGGGATCCCCTATGGTCTTGCCCTCATCGGCATCCTCTACGGCATCATTACATAGTATGGCTACCTTGAGCAACATATTCAGCGGACTGTTTTCTTCTACTTCTAGATGTTCGGCGGCATCGTATGTCTTGCCTCCGGCATATACGCGCTGCACCGTCATACGGTTTTGCGTAAGTGTACCGGTTTTATCCGAACATATGACAGTGGCCGCACCCAGCGTCTCCACCGCGGGCAGCCGCCTTATTATGGCGTTGCGCTTGGCCATGCGCTGCACACCTATGGCCAGCACTATGGTAACGATGGCCGGCAAGCCTTCGGGTATGGCTGCCACTGCCAGGCTGACCGCTGTCATGAACATGTCCAGCCAATTTTTGCCATACAGTATACCGGCCAAAAAGATAACGGCGCATATGGCCAATGCTGCTATAGCCAACCACTTACCCAATTGCTCCAGCTTCTTTTGAAGCGGTGTCTGGTTATCCTCTTGCTGGCCTATCATCTCGGCTATCCTGCCTACCTCGGTATCCATGCCCGTCGCTACTACTATGCCCTTGCCGCGGCCGTATGTGACGGCCGACGTCATATAGGCCATATTTACCCTGTCGCCCAGTGCTATATCGTCGCCGTTTAAAGCATCGGTGGTCTTATCCACCGGCACCGACTCGCCTGTCAGCGACGACTCCTCTATCTTCAGGTTTGAAGCTTCTACGAGGCGAAGGTCGGCCGGTACAAAATCTCCTGCTTCCAACACCACCACATCGCCTGGCACCAGTTGAGCAGCCGGTATGATCCTGAGCTTGCCGTCGCGCATGACCTTGGCATTGGGAGCGGCCATCTTCTTCAACGCTGCCAACGCCTGCTCGGCTCTGGACTCCTGTATCACGCCCAATATGGCATTCAGCACCACTACCACTATGATGACAATAGCATCCACCCATTCGCTGAGTATCGCCGATACGATTGCGGCTACGAACAACACTATTATCATAAAATCCTTGAACTGCTCGGCAAACATCTGCCATATGGTACGCTTGCGCTCTTCAGCCAGTTCGTTGTGCCCGTACTGTTCGAGCCGCTTTTGCGCTTCATGTTCCGATAAGCCGTTTTGTGCGGAGGTATTTAGCTGCTGAGCTACCTGCTTGGCAGCGATGCAATGCCAATCCATCGCTATAAATCTATCCTTTCTAATATTTCTTCCCTCAATCTTTGTTGTATGGCTTCTACGTCCATGCAGCCGTCCAGGGTTATAAAGCCGTATTCTTGAGCCAGATTATCGAACTGATCTTTGAGCATGGACTGATACTGTTTGAAGCTTTTGAACCTATCGGGCGATATGCCGAGATCCATGCCCGATTCCCAATAGTCCAAATGACCATACTGCATAAATGCCCTATGGAGCAGCACGTCTGGCGATACCTGAAGGTAAAATACTATATCCGGTATTAGCGCGAAGCCGAACATCTCTTTAAGCCACGCCCTCCTGGCGCCGCGCACCATGTCCCTGGCCATTAGCGTGAATATATACCTATCGGCCAGCACGATAAAACCAGCCTCCAGCGCCGGTATTATGTTATTCTCCAGCCTGTCGCCAAAGTCGGTAGCATATAAAAGACTGAGCGTGGTCTTACCGAGCAGATTTCCCTTCTTGGCTTCATCTATGGTGCTGCCTACCAATGTCGAGCGTTTAAGTCCGGTATCCAATACGGCGTGGCCTTTGGCTTCTAGCCAGTCCTTTAGCAAGTTTATCTGCGTGGAGCGTCCAGAGCCGTCCGCCCCTTCTATAACTATGAGGTAGCCCGGCAATTTATTTATTTTTAGATAAGGCAACCCTCTGCCATAAAAAAGTTTATCCTTTTGTATCATCTCTTACACCCCTCTTCACGATTGCAGCGACGATTGGTCTGGTATAACAAACGGCGGTTTATAGCGCTTTATCATGATCTGCACCATCTCCCGCATTCGAACCTGCTGCTCTTCTATGGGCAACGTTCCATCTATGACGCGAAATCCTTCGCTTTGGACCATGGCATCGTATTGGTCCTTTATTATGCCTTGAAATAGCTTAAAGCTCTCGGCCGGGTCGTTGCTGAGACCAAGATCCATACCGGCCTCATGGTATTTCAGGGCTGTCCTGCCCCGCAGTATACGCGACACCCCTACCTCCACCGGTACCTGGAAATAAAATGCGGCCGTGGGTTTGGCAGCAAAGCTGTATATATTCCTCACCCAATCTGGGTCTACGCCACGCGCTATATCTCTGGCATAGGCCGTGTATATATACCGGTCTGCCAATACTATATAGCCCGCCTTGAGATGAGGCCATATCAGGCGCTCATACCTGTCGGCAAAATCCGCGGCATGTATCAGGCTGAAGGTAGTAGGCGTCAGCATATTTTTCTTTTTGGCTTTGCGCGTCGCATCTTTAACCAGATCCGACGAATTCCATTCGGTAAAGAATACCGTATACCCCTGCTGTTCCAGCCAGCGCTTGAGTAGATATATCTGCGTGCTCTTGCCCGAGCCATCTATGCCCTCGACTATAAAGAGCTTGCCAGGATACGTCTTGTTAATCCCCAATTCCCTCACCTTTCTCATCGCCATAACGTATCTCTCCTTTATAATTTTGCGATGTGTATATCCTTATCATATATCTTTTTAAAATAGCTCCTATGGTTGTCGGCGTCGGCTAACTCCAACACCCCGTCCCCGTTCACTACTGTCTCCAATTTGACATAGTCGTCGCTTATACTGCATATCACATCCTTTACTACACCGGACTCGCTGCGGTCCATGCTCTCAGCCAGGCGCAGTATGGCGCTCATGCGCTGTGCCTTCTCGGCATCATCTTTATATAATATACCCTCATAATGCCTGGCATAACTTTTTACCATATCCTTATGATGGGAGGCGGCTATCAGGGCGCACAACACCAGTTCGCGGTGGGTAAAGCCATAAATCTGCGAATTGAGTATTATATACAGCGTATGCTGGGAATGGTTGTAATAATTGAGCGCTGTGCCCACATCGTGTAAGCGAGCTGCCGCATACAGTATCTTCTTGAAATCGTTTCCGCAGCCATGCAGCGTAGCCAGTTGATCGAAAAGTTTTATACTCAGCCTCGCCACATACTGTGCGTGGCGTACATTGACGTTGTATATCTTCAGTATATTTTCTATGCTGGTATCCAGCACATCGCGATCGCCTCCGCGCCAGCCTAGAACTTCTTTGTAAAAGGCGCCTTCCCTTACGCCGTTTCCGCTTACCACAACGTTATCGATATGGGAAAACTCCAGCACATTGACCAGAGCGGCCATTCCCCCAAGGAATATGTCAGCCCTATCGTCGGATAACCCCCGCATTTTCTTGCGCTGGGAAACCGTGGTATCCTGCATGTCCTCCCACAGCGATTTTATATCGGCAAACGGCATGGCGTAGCCATGAAGCAGCGGCAGCCTGTAGTTCGATTTTGCCTGATGTATCTTAGCGACGTTGCGTATAGTACCGCCCACGCCAACCAAAGTAGCGTCCGGAAAGGCCACCCATGCATGTTCCCTTAATTTGCTATGGATAAACTCGTTCAACCTGTTCACATCATCGGGCTTCGGTTTGCTTCTGCCCAGGAACGAATCGGTGAGCGTGATGGCTCCAAACGGCATGCTGGTGGCATGAACGAGACGTCTGTGTTCAAACCGCACCAGTTCGGTGCTGCCGCCGCCTATATCGACGATCAACCCGTCCTCGATGCTAGTAGAGTTTACAACCCCGATATAATCGTATTCGGCCTCCTGCATACCGCTTATAACCGAAAACGACACACCGGTTTGTTGTTGTACAAGCTCTATAAAGCGCTGTTTGTTCCGCGCCTTGCGAACGGCCGCCGTAGCTAACCCGATTATGCGGGTTACGCCATTTACATCGCATAGCCTCTTGAAGAGACGTATTGTATCCACGGCATGCTCCACCGCCGGCCCTTCCAGCAAGCCGCCGGCTTCGACCGAAGCGTCCAGCCTGACTGTTTCCTTCTGCTCATCCAATAGCGTGTAAGCCCCATCCTCGGTTATCTTCATTATAACCAGGCGCACGGTATTGGAGCCTAAATCTATAATGCCTACCTTTTGCTCCATAACCTTTATCTCGCTTTCGTTTTCCTGCATATTATAAATACGCGGTTGAGTTGCTCCGGATCGGGTACGTCCTCAAACATATCGTTTTTAACGCTGACGTCGGCAAAACCGATCTCATATAACGAGGCCACCACCCTATCTATGGGAAAGGTGACCTCGGTGACCGTTTCTTCATACCCGTCGAAAAGCCTATCGCTGCGCTGCACAAAAGCCGTAAATGTAACAGCCGCCGATGCTTTATCGCGGAAGGCTATGCTCTTGCTTATAACATAGTTGCCGTTTGCATCTTTGCGCACGTGTATATTATCCCAATTCTCGCTCAAATCTTTCACTGTGTTCATATCGAATACGAACAAGCCGTTATCGTCCAAATGGGCCAGGGCGCATCGAAAGGTATCCTCCCAATCGTCGTACGCTGAAAGATGATTTATAGCATCGAACGTGCACGTTATAATATCATAATGCCGGTTCATGCAAAAATGGCTCATATCACCGCATACATAGGAAACTTCTATATCAGCCTGTCTGGCGTTGTATTCGGCCTTTTCAAGCATAGCCTCCGATATGTCCAGCCCATGAGCCTCCACGCCGCGCTGCGCGGCTTTTATGGTCAGAATGCCGGTGCCACAGGCCAAATCCAGCAGGCTGCGCGGCTTAAAGCCTATCGAGTCGAGGTATTTGCTCAGCCTATCCCATACGCCGGCCGCATATTGGCTCCACCCAAGTTCATCATAAAATCTCGCAAATTGTTCGTACATGAGTACTTTCTCCTACTATATTTTACTAGATTATTATATATCATAATCTGAAGCATGGCAAATTATTAATTAAACTGCCGTGTCGAAAATGCCGAATAAAAAGAAGGATTTATAAACTTTATGCCGAATAAATATATATATAACAGATGGAGGAAGAATTTTATGGGAAAATTGAAGGTCACGAAGATTAATATGTCATCCATTGCCACCAGGCTCATAGCAGCTTTTTTAATACTAATACTTATACCCATCATATTCATAGGGTACATAGCTACTACAAACGCATCCGATGCCATCACCGAAGAGGTGAGCAAGGGTACTGTCAATACCGTCGAGCAGCTTAACAGGACCATGGATACCGTGCTGGCCATGGTCAACGGTACGTCCATGGAGGTATTTGGCAATACGCAGCTCCAGGAGCTTCTTGCGGCGGACAAAAGCAAGCTATCGGACTATGACAGGTTTCAGAATGCTCAAAACATAAACGACATACTCGGATCGATAATACGTTCCAATGATTACATAAATCTGTTGTGCATAGTATGCGAGGATGGCACATCCTACGGCGTGCCGGCCGCCCCGATAATGGACGATATCGAAGCGGTAAAGAAATCGGACTTTTATCAGAAAGCGGTAGAAGCCGGCGGTTCTCCTGTATGGCTAGATGAGCGAGACTTAAAAACATCGTCGTCGGCCGGCAGCGACATTTATGCCGTAACTTTGGCACGAGCTTATAAGGATTTAACAGCAAATAAGCTCATAGGCGTGCTGGTCATAGATGTAAAATTGAAACCCATACAGGATATGTTGAACAGCATTGAACTGGGTGATACCGGCAAGGTTTATCTTATAACCCCCGGCGGTAAAATCATAAGCGGCGCGGATATGGATGAAAAGGCCGTATCGGATCTTAAGAATGCATCGTATATGAAAACTATACTGTCCTCTCCTGAAAAATCCGGCACGTTGCATGAAACTCAAAACGGCCAGCCTCTACTGGTAAGCTACAGCAAGTCCGAGGGCACTGGATGGACGGTGGTAGGCGCAGTGCCCGAGGCTGAGTTGACATCATCGGTGGGTGCGCTGAGAAACACCGTGGTCATAGCTGGCGTGGGATTTGCCATAATAGCCATCATAGTAGCTGTATTCATAGCGCTGTCGATGTCCAAGCGGCTGAATAAGGCCATGCAGGCGGCGGCCGTGGTGGAAAGCGGTGATCTTACCGTCGATACCGGCATAACCGGCAATGATGAAATAGGCCAGCTTGGCAGAAGCCTGGACTCCATGATATATAAGATAAAAGGGCTTATACAAAAAGGTATGGATTTGACTCGCGAGGTATCGGCATCAGCCGACAATGTGGCCGCCGTATCTGAAGAAGCCACCGCCGCCTCTTCTGAGATAGCCACCGCCATACAGGAGATAGCCAAAGGGGCATCGGAACAGGCAAACGACGCCACCATAGGCGCCCAAAAGGCGAGTGAACTGGCGCAGCAGATAGACGATGTAGCCGAAAATGCCAAGACCATGAATACCATATCTCAACAAACGCTGGGAGCAGCGACGGATGGCTTGAACGCCGTCGACACGCTCAAGCAAAAGAGCAGCCAGGTGAACGACGTGACCCAATCCATGGTAGAGGCCATACAACAACTGGGCCAGGAATCCAGAAATATAAACAACATAATAAAGGTGATAGACGCCATATCCGACCAAACCAATCTGTTGGCATTGAACGCGGCTATAGAGGCGGCTCGAGCCGGTGAGGCGGGCAAGGGATTTGCGGTGGTGGCCAATGAGATACGCAAGCTGGCCGAGCAATCGCAAACATCGACGCGCAATATAAACGATATAATAAAGCGCATAACCAGCATGACACAGAATACCGTAAGCAATACAGGGGTAATGGCCGATATCGTATCGCAGCAAAATGCCGCGGTAGACAGCGCCGCTCAATCCTTCCAGAATATAGCTCAATCGGTGCGAAAGCTATCTGAACAGATAAAATCCATAGATATTGCAGTAGAAGCGATGAATGCCAATAAGAATGGGGTGCTCAACGCCATAGAGAATATATCGGCCGTATCCGAACAATCGGCGGCTTCAGCTCAAGAGGTGTCGGCCTCGGCTCAAGAGCAGTTAGCGGCCATGGACGAGCTGAGCAATGCCGCTCAAAAGCTGAACGAGCTGGCCACAGATCTACTGAATGCGATGTCAGTATTTAAAATAAGTTAGGTAACCCTTTTACACCTCCAAAATAGAGAATATCATCCGCTATGTTAAGCTGCGGTAGATATCCTCTATTTTTTTTATCATAGTGTGCGTATCGAAGCGCCCGTTCAAACGCCGGTGTGCTCTCAGTCCCATGTCGATCGCATCATTCCTATGCTCCATAAGGTATTTCAAGCATATCGCCAGCGTCCCGCTATCACCCGGTGGAAATAAAAGGCCGGTTTGGCCGTGATCTACTATCTCCGGTACGCCGCCTACCGATGACGCTATAACAGGCCTTGCGCAGGCCATGGCCTCCAACACCGATATGCCGAAGCCTTCGGATAACGACGGCAGCACGAATACGTCCAGGCGTTGCATAAAAGCGTTTATGTCATTGATATAGCCTAAAAAGCTGACCCTGTCGGCTATGTTCATTTTCCAGCACCATCGCTCGAGTTCCATGCGCGATGGACCATCACCCGCTATAATAAGCCTGCTCTGATTATATTCGTGTAGCAATATACAAAATGCCTCGAGCAGAACATCTATGCCTTTTTGGGGTATGAGCCTGGCTGCTGTGCCTATAACAAAGCTTTCGTTTTTATGATGTTCTTCGGCGGCGTTATCGCTGTAAGGCTCCAGGTCGATGCCGTTGTGTACCACTGTTATTTTGTCCTGCGATATGCCGCATGAACAAAGGTATTGAGCCAGTGCGTCGCTTACGGCTATTATTCTGGCTGTTCGCGCCGCCAGCATTTTATATGAGACCTTAATCATGCGGCCGTCCCTATATGGAAAGTTATGGATCGACGCCACTATTGGTACATCATACGGCAAGGCCGCCGCTATCTGCCATGCCCGCGCGCCGTGAACATGTATGATGTGGGGTTTATAGCGGTGAAACATGGAGTTCAGCTTTATAACAGATGCCGCGTCGCTCCACGGCCTTATAGCGCTGGATATATCCAAAGGAAAGGTCATCACCTTCCTAGTAGCCAGCTCCTTCGCCAATGCGCTGCCTTGCTCGCAGCCCACGCATATATTATAGTCGTCTTTATCTATATGATCCACTATCGACAGTATGTGGCGTTTGATGCCGCCCTCTGCTCGTCGCACCACCGTCATCACATCAGTGCTCATATGCTCTGTCACCGCCATATCGCCGTATTATTAATGATATAAGGAAGGGAGCTACATATATCATGGCCATGGCAGCGGCCACCACACCAGAATCGTTGACCAAAAAAGCCGCCATACTGGCTACTATGGCGGATTTGAATCCATTTGCCAGCACAGGGTATTCATCCAGCACATCCTTGAGCACGCCCACCGGCCGATATATTAGGAACAGCAGCATGGCAAATGAGGCTATGAACGTCGGGCTCCATATGGTATATCGTATAAGGTATATATTCCTGCTTATCTTTCTGGCCGCTATGCCCAGCAGGGACATTATGCCCTGCTCGCGCAATATGCCGGCAGTCTGCCCTATATGTGACTGCATGTCGGCGCTGCGAAGCGAATCCATATAAAATACCGCGATCAGTATGACAACCAGCGAGCCTGCCATAGCCGCCGCAGAATTCAGGTTTATCCTGACACCCCACATCAGCGCCATCACCATGCCGAACCCCAGGAAGGCTGCTATGGCGCCGCCCACATTGGTGCCTATATTCGGGCTGATCAACGTGTAAAACACACCGGCATACAATATCGGCAGTACATAGTTCCATATACGGAGGGGACACTTCTGCACCAACGCCGTAGTGCCTACTATCACAGATGCTATAAGCACGCCCATAAATTCATTGCCTATGCCGTAGTAACGAGAACCGGCTATGACATCGTATCCAAGCGCCGAGCCTTGTATCAGCGATGCGCCGTTGAACAACATATCCCATATGATAATAGCTGCCGTAAGAAGGCTGGAGAATGAGATTCTATCAATCCATCCCGGCAGCAATTTCATGGATATGTAGGTTATGCCGGCCGTGACCGCTGCGAGGCCTATGGCAGTCCAGAATATATCATTTCTCTGCCACAATGACATCAGGAGAAACGCTATGGGCATAAACGTTATACTGTATAAAAACGGGAGTGCATAAGGCGACCATTCTTTTTTAAATTGAAGTAAGGCAAAGGCCGTCAATAGTACTATGAGTTGAAAACCTATAAACATTTGTATAAGCGTTGGACGCTGGCTGTATATTGTAACCAGCTTATCGTTAAAAGCTAAAAGCTGCTCCGGGGTTTTATCGGTAGGCGCACTATCAACACCGTGGCCTAATATGGAAGACGGCACCGGGATATCGAAGAATCCTAGTATGGTTGGTGCTATATCCAGGTTGGTTATAACGCCTGTACGCTTTGTGGTAGAGGATGTGGCCCATCCGTGCTCTATGCCCTTGCCCGCTGCTATAAAAGGTGTGAGCGAATTGCTCCGAGCCAATGCTTTAGCCGACGGGTAAGGCGTTATGAGCATGATCATATCTTTATCCGGATCTATACTACCCCACAAGCGCCCTATGAACGCGTCGGCCTCCATCATAGCCTGACGACGATATTTGGCCAGCATGGCGTCGGTGGTCGATTGCCCGAATTCATCGGCCCTGTATGTGTCGCCGGTTTGCACGACCAGTACGTCGCTTTGCTTGCTGAACCATTGGGTCTCATTCCATAGCTTTTGGTAATCGGTCCTAAGCGAATATGGGCGTTCGACGTCGCGTATCAATACATTCTTGCTCACGTCGCCCAGAGGTACCTTGCCCTCATCATCCATGATAAGCGATACGACGTTTCTGCTGCATACGTCATCGGTGTCCTCATTGCCCACTACGGCGGTTTTAATCCCATATAAGCGCAATATGCGCCCCAATTCGCCTATGTATATGTCATGATCCTGATCGGCATTGTTTCTGATGAGCTGGGGTATGGATAGGTTTACAACCTGATCCCACTCCGCATTTATGCCGGTGGATTGTTTATACCTGGTTGAAGCTATTTCATCGTTATATAATTCTCCGGCATTGAAGGCCAGATGCGAACCGCCTGCATATGTGGCCCTGACACCCGCCCCTATGGTAATATATGCACTCTTGGGATTGCGGCTGCCTGCCACCTTGGTATTCATAAGCGCTATAGCGCCCTGGTCGACCAGGTGCATGATATTGGGCGGCTGTATGGCTATCATGTCCTCCATGGCTATCCTGTCCAGCACGACTACATACGCTTTGCCCTGCCCTCCGGCGGCTTGTGCGGCACTGTTAGGGAGAAAGCAACAGATGGCCGCCGTACATATGAGCAAAAAACATATTGATTTTCTCATATTGCCTGTCACCTTAGATCAAGATACTCCTGCAAATGGTTCCTCAGTTTTTCGGCCAAGTCTTTGTCATCGGTCTTTATCCTTATATTTTTGTTATCGTATTCTATAGTATAGCCGCTAAAGCCCAGGGACTTAAGGAAATCTTCCACGGCTTCACCCTCGCCTGCGTTTAACCCCATTTTGTCGCCTACATAGTCGGTGTTGACATATATCCTGTACCTCTCACCGGTCAGGCGCGTATCCATAGCCTCGCTATCCCATACATCGCCTATGCGTATGTTTTTTGGCATAGTCATCCTCCTTGCGATTTCAAAAGCAGATATTATCTATGATATCCAATACGAGTGAATTTATGATTCAGGCATTTTTATTATTGCATTCCAGAATATGCTATGATAAAATACAAGGTGTTGAGTAGTAGTGGTATCATAATATTTTAAAGGAGAGTGAGGTCTTGTGGATAATCGAAAGGGAAATCAGACTTACGCAATCGTTTCTTTTGTGATTTTGATCGTTGTATTAGTGGTTTGTGCGATAGGTTTTACCAGAGAGATAATGTTGAGCATGAAGGTGTTTGAAGCCTCCAAGGGATTTTCAGGTTCTCCATGGGTGGGAATGAAGAATTATAATGCTTTGTTTGAATCTATCCAATTCAAGGCAATAATGCGAAATACCATTGTCTTTAATTTGAATTTCTCAGCCATGGTGTTTATAATAGCCGTTATCATCGGCTATATCGTTACTTTAGTCCCTAAATATTACAAGGAAACACTGGTCATATTGTGCACCCTGCCAGTGTTTATTCCAGCCGATGTATATGCCGGCTGGTTTATTAATCTTCTCGGCTCACATGTATTCATGAACGCCGGTGCAATGGTGTTTATCCATCCTTTGCTAGCCGCTGTAAAGTACGCCGGGATACCAATCACGCTCATATACATACTCGATGAAGTGTATGCGGATAAAGACCCGCTTTTACCCCCTAAGGCAGCAGGGCTGTTTTCGCTTGCATCGCTGGCTTTTATCGCAAACAGCTTCTTTTCGCTTACAAATGCTCTGTACAATCCGTCAACCTATGAAACGATGGATATGTTGGATACCGCCGTATTCAGAAGCGGGTTGTTGCAAGCAAATATAAGCACAGGCGCTGCGCTCGGCGTAATACGCACAATCATATCTCTATTATCAGCGGCTGTGCTGTTCGTGCCCATATTGTATTTATTCAGGGCCACCTTTAGAGGAGAACGAAAAAAGACCATTAAGGAGAGAACAAGCGCCAAACTGGTTCCCGTGGTTATAGCGCTGATTGTTTTTGCAGCGATCTATTTCCTGCCCTATATAATTAAAGGGAGCTCCTTTGATTTAAGCAGGTTTGGAGGAGAAGTAAACCTGTACTCTCCCATCGTCATTTATCTATTGCTATCGGCTGTTTCAGCTTTTATCGCCGCTGTTATTGCGGTGTTAATGAGCGGAGCTTTTGTTGGCCATCAAAGGAATATGGGCCTGGTCGCTGCAATCTTGTTGGCTTTTATAACGGTACTTACGGCGCAACCCTTCACTATGCACGGTTATCTATCGATCAAAAGTATGGGAATGATCAATACGATTTATCCCTTCATATTCACCACTTGTTTTTCTGTTGCGGCTGTATGGGCTATGGCTTGCAGGGTGAATATGGAAAACGAAATCTCTATCTCTGATAATACGTTCCTCTTGTCAATTGCTGGTATCTTTTTGATACAGATGGCCGTAACATATATCAATGTTACGCCGGCGTTGTTATATATGAATGATAGGCGTTATATGCTTATGTCACCCGTCGCGATCTTCCGAGAGCTTCAAATAGGTGCGCAGGTGGGTATGGAGGATGCTGCCCAAAGGGCATCTCTTTCGGGCTCTATCGGCCTTTACGGTTTTATCGTATCGTTGCCGCCGCTGCTGCTTTTTTTGGTGGCAGATGTGCTTCTTCCCAGAGAAGACATGCTAGCGATTATATCGGCTGGAATGAAGAGATGACCGAGCCAAAAACAGCGCTTGACAGTATGAGAAAAATACGATAGAATAAATACTGTCCTAGGGGAGTAGCTCAATTGGCAGAGTAGCGGTCTCCAAAACCGTTGGTTGCGGGTTCGATTCCTGCCTCCCCTGCCATAAAAATATAAGCCTCGTACGAGGCTTATATTTTTATCTCCAGAATCTCGTATCTCACTTCTCCGTTAGGGGTAACGACACTTACTATTTCTCCTGCTTTTTTGAGCAATAATGACTTGCCTATAGGAGATAAATAGGATATACATCCCTTGACGGGATTGCTTTCGTGAGGGCATACCAGAGTAAAGGTAATTGTATAATCATCGTCTATATCCCGTACCTTTACTGTGCTGCCGATTATAACAAATGGCGTGTCGCAGTTTTGCTGTAGTAGTTCGCCAAGTCGTTTTATATAATCATCCATAAGCTGCATGAAATCATAACGCTCAGCATTGAGTTCCGGGAAATAACGATCGATCATATCATCTTTTTTGCTTTTGATAGCATCCAGATGCTGTCTCAATTTATCGTAATATCCATCTGAAAAAGCAAGATTTAACATTTAATACCCTCCATTATACGAATAGCTATTTAATGGAAACCTCCATATAATACTAGATGGACACTTAAATATCTTAAGTGCCCATCTGAATCAAGTATATCATGCAATACAATGATTGTCAACAATGTATTGTGATTCCATTTAATGAAAATGAGTGAATTAAATGTCATTCTATTATGCCGCCGCCCACCACGACATCGCCCTGGTAGAATACCACTGCCTGTCCGGGCGTAACAGCGCGCTGAGGCTTGTCAAATACGACCTTTACCTTAGCACCGTCATCCAGCGGGTATACAATAGCCGGTACCTCTTTAGCGTTGTACCTTATCTTGGCGGTGACTTCCATGGGCTTATCCAGACGATCAAACGGAATAAAATTTAAATCGCCCGCTATCAAACTGTCATCAAATACATCATCTTGTTCTCCCAGCACGATCACATTATTGACCGCGTCTACATCTACGACATACATAGGTTTGCCCAGCGATAGGCCCAATCCCTTGCGCTGGCCTATGGTATAGAAGGCTATGCCTTTATGCTTGCCCAATACATGCCCGGCTGTATCCACAAAGTAACCCTCTTTTATGGCATCCGGGCGTTGCTCTGCCAAAAATCGCCCATAATCATCGTCCTCAACAAAGCATATCTCCTGGCTGTCTGGTTTATCGGCCACGGTTAATCCTATTTTCCGCGCTATTTCCCTGACTTCCGTTTTAGTGTAACTGCCCAGCGGCATGAGCGTATGTTCTAGTTGATATTGGGTAAACGTATATAGCACATAGCTCTGATCCTTTTTATCGTCGATCGAGCGCTTCAATATAAAGCGTCGGAGATCTTCGTCGTACTCTATTTTTGCATAATGACCTGTGGCTATATAATAAGCCCCTATAGCATGAGCTCGCCTCATGAGTTCTTCAAACTTTATATACCTGTTACATGCAAGGCAGGGATTGGGCGTGCGGCCTTTTGTGTATTCATCGACAAAATAATCAATCACCTTTCGTCGAAATACATCCTTAAAGTTCATCACATAGTAGGGTATATCCAGCATCTGCGCCACACGGCGCGCATCGTCCACCGCATATAAAGAACAGCAGCCGCCTTCCAGCCGCTGCCGTTCGGGATCATCATCCTGCCATACCTGCATTGTAACGCCTATAACATCATATCCTTGCTGCTTGAGCAGGTAAGCGGTGACAGAGCTGTCTACTCCGCCGCTCATCCCCACCACAACGCGGTTTTTATCCATTGGCCGCCTCATCATCGGCACAGTCGTGGATATGCTCATGCGGCTTAGCCATTTCATCCTCGGTTATAAGCCCCATCTTGCGTTTATAATCCTCGATAGCAGCGCGTAGCCCGTCTTCAGCTAGCACCGAACAGTGCATTTTTATGGCTGGAAGGCCATCCAGCGCGTCGGCCACGGTTTTATTGGTTATGGCCAGTGCTTCATCCAACGTCTTGCCTTTTATCAGCTCGGTAGCCATGCTGCTCGTAGCTATAGCCGCCGCGCAACCGAAAGTCTGGAATTTAACATCGGTTATTATATCGCCATCCACCTTTATAAATATCTTCATTATATCGCCGCATCTCGGGTTGCCTACCTCACCGACGCCATCGGCGTCGGGTATCTCCCCCACATTGCGCGGATTTGTAAAATGATCCATAACCTTTTGACTATACATTTTTCAACTCCCCTTCTCTTTCTGCAAATAATGGTGACATCTGCCTCAATCTTTCCACTATATCCGGCAGTATTTCAATGACATAATCCACATCTTCCTCAGTGTTGTCATCGCCCAGCGTCAGTCGCAAAGAGCCATGCGCTACCTCATGCGGTAATCCTATGGCCAGCAGTACATGCGACGGGTCGAGCGAACCGGACGTACAGGCCGATCCGCTGGACGCTGCCACGCCTTTTAGATCCAGGCTAAGCAACATGGATTCACCTTCTATAAATTCAAACGATAAATTGACATTGCCCGGCAGCCTTTCGGTGGGATGGCCGTTCAGACGCACAAATGGTATTTTATCCATTATGCCTTTTATGAGACGATCCCTTAGCCGCGTAAGGTGCTCCCGCCTTTGGGGTATGGTAGCCGTAGCCAGCTCTATGGCTTTGCCCAAACCGATTATGCCCGGTACATTCTCGGTAGATGCACGACGGTTCCTTTCCTGAGCACCTCCATGCATAAACTGATCTATTTTTACGCCCTTCTTTATATATAAAGCACCTATACCTTTGGGCCCATAGAATTTATGGCCGGAAAGCGACAGCATATCCACATTTAATGACTTTACATCGATATCCATGCTTCCTATGGCTTGCACGGCATCGGTGTGGAAATAGACGCCTTGTTCCCTGGCTATCTTGCCTATCTCAGATATAGGCTCTATGGTGCCTATTTCGTTATTGGCTGTCATTATAGATATAAGCACTGTTTTATCGGTTATAGCCCGGCGCACATCATCGGGATTTATAAGGCCGTACTGATCGACCGGCAGATAAGTAACTTCAAAGCCTAACTTCTCTAAATACTGACACGTATGCAATACAGCGTGATGTTCTATAGCAGAGGTTATTATGTGGTTGCCTTTTTTCTTACCGGCAAAAGCCGCGCCTTTTATAGCCCAATTGTCGGATTCTGTTCCGCCTGATGTAAAATAAATTCCTGACGGCTCTGCTCCTATAGCCACAGCTACTTTCTCGCGCGCCATCTCTATAGCTTCTTTGGCTTCGCGGCCATAAAAATATATGCTCGACGGGTTGCCGAATTTATCGGTGAAATACGGCAACATTTCATCCAATACCTCAGGTTTTACATATGTTGTGGCCGCATGATCCATGTATATTTTTCTGTCCATAAACCTATCTCCTGTTCGCTTATATATAGTACATATAGCCCTTTTGACCATTAATGCGATTGTACTCGTCTACCATATCTTGTAGAGTTATAGAATCCACTACTTGATTAATACTATCCCTTATTTTTTCCCATATTATTCGAGTGACACAGTGATCGGCCTTTTCGCATGATACGGGTTCGTTTTCTATAACACAGTCTACGGGTGCCAATGGCCCTTCCAATACTCTCATGACATCGCCAACCGTTATTTTATCTGGGGGATACGCTAAAATATAGCCTCCCTGGGCTCCTCTGACGCTCTTTACCAGCCCGGCTTTGCGCAGGCCGGCTATAAGCTGTTCCAGGTAAGGCTCGGATATACCTTGACGCTCAGCTACATTCTTTAATGCGACGGGCTCTTCTCCGTAATTCAGAGCCAGATCAAGCATAGCTGTAAGGCCATAGCGCCCTTTTGTCGATAATTTCACGTCTTTCACCTCCATATTCAAATAAAGCCTAGTTAATAGCTTGGAATTCTATATATAATAATAGCATTCCCAAGTATTATTGTCAACATGATTTGAAATAAAATGCTATATGCTGCGGCCTATGATGGCAGCCAATGCCTTGAGATTCACCATCAATTCTGCAAAGCGCTCAGGCAATATGGACTGAGGACCGTCGGACAAGGCGTGAGACGGGTCATTGTGTACTTCTATTATGAGACCGTCCGCTCCAGCCGCTATCACGCCCATAGACACAGAAGGTACCAATCGCCACAGCCCTGTAGCATGGCTTGGATCCACTATTACGGGCAAGTGCGTCAATTCTTTTAACAGTGGTATGGCGTTGAGATCCAGCGTATTTCGCGTAGCTGTCTCGTATGTGCGTATACCGCGCTCGCATAATACCACATTCGTATTACCGTTGTAAAGTATATACTCGGCCGCCATAAGCCATTCCTCTATAGTGGCCGATATACCGCGTTTTAATATAACCGGTTTTTTAGATGCTCCTATTTCCTGCAACAGGCGATAATTTTGCATATTTCTTGCGCCTATTTGAAGCATATCCGCATAACTGGCCACTAATTCGACATCGCGCGGGTCGACTACCTCGGTAACCACTCTCAGCCCAGTTTCCTGTCCGGCTTGAGCTAATAATTTTAATCCATCTTCGCCAAGCCCCTGAAATGCGTATGGCGATGTCCGCGGCTTATATGCCCCACCGCGCAGCATATCGGCACCTGCTTTTTTTACCGCGCAGGCTATATCCATTATCTGCCGCTCACTTTCTATAGCGCAAGGGCCAGCAATAGAGATAAGCTTTTCATCCCCTATCTTTACCCCGTTCACATCCACTACCGTGTTGTCAGATTTTAACTCTCTGCTCACTAGCTTATACGGCTTCATAATAGGCACTACAGTTTCTACGCCTGGCATATTCAAAAATACCTGTGAGTCGAAACCGGTTTTATCGCCTATGGCCCCTATGACGGTCTTAAATTCGCCGTATATGGGATGAGCCTGAAAACCAAAGGCTTTTATCTGCTCTTCCACATGCTTTATCTGCTCTTTATCGGCATTGGGTTGCATTACTATTATCATCTTTATCTACCCCTTTTTTGTATAATAAAAAACGCCCATCATCCCTATATAGGGACGAAGAGCGTTTTACTTTCCGCGGTACCACCCATCTTGGATTCATATATGAATATATAAATCCCTCTTTATCGCAGGCACTGACATGCCCTCTTACCTTTAACGGCGGAAGTTACCGGCACAGCCTACTGGTATCCGCATGCGAACACGTTCAGCCTGCAGCTCCGAGGAGAACTTCGATATAACCGCCTTTTTCGGGCTCTCACCTTATCCCGATTCTCTGTAAAAGTAAGGCAATACCTACTTTTCCTCATCTCAGCTTTTATATTTTTTATGTTATTGTATAATATGCGTTGAAATAATCGGCGCTACACTATTTTGCTATTGCATCGACTTCTTCTACCATTATTTTTCCGGCCTTTTTTATAGTACCTTTTATCCTAGCTATATCATGGACCATAGAGTCCATTTCCGCCCTCTTGAACTCGTTGCTCTCTTCCAATGCTCTGGCTATCATATATGTTTCATCCTGACACTCTTTGAGAGCCGCTACTTCATCTTTCAAGCCGTTAAAGCCCTCTTTTAGACCATTGACGTCCTGTTTCAAACCAGCGATATCCTTTTGCATCTCGTCTTGGCGTTGATTTAATGCCTTGACATCCTGCTTCAAACCAGTAACATCTTCTTGCAGATCTTTTACATCTTCCTTTAATCCTCTTACGTCGGTCTTAAGCCCATTTATATCGGCCTTAAACCCGCTGACGTCGGCTTTGAGCCCGTTGACATCATCTTTGAGCCCTTTGACGTCATCTTTTAGACCGCTGATATCCTGTTTTATGCCGCCCAGTTCCTGCAAGATTAGGTCCATCTTATCCATAAGCTTTACCTCATTCAACGTTCATAGGATAATTATAGCATCACATGTTCGAAACATCAATAGCGTTTTGGCAAAATACAAGGCCCATATTGCCAACACCTGCACGGGCAGCCACCCATGGACATTTAGCCCTAAGAAGGAAGAAAGTTTTTCGGCCGGCTAAAAGAGAGCCTCCCAACGATTCATAATTTCCCTGACCTTTGGATATAACGAGGTCGGCTGCTTCTAATTCGTGTAAAAACTCCCGAGAACAAGCTTCCAATACAGTACCGAGATATTGATTGCCATTCTCTATAACGTGAGCTATATTTGTCATACCCACCATAACGGCGTCCTGCATAGTAGCATCATTGAGTATAGGCCTTGATTTAACCGAATAGGCGATATCAGATGCATAGTGCTCCAATTGCTCTACCAGTAATTTATCGAATACTATCTCCCCACTGTTATCGCCTATGATCAGTATACGGCGGACATTGGACAGAATCTCTTTAAACTGATTATAGTCGCATAAGGCAAAACCTGTTGATAATGCTTCGCTTATGCTATCTTCAACGTCGAATTCTCTGAGTATGCCCATATCTATGATATTTCCGGCTGCAGCAATGCGGATAGCCATAAAAAGCGGGTCATCGGCTTCTGCGATGCGTTCTTTTAATTCCGGGTATAATCGCATCGCCATGATATTGGATTGTTCTTTAGCCCTTTTGAAGGGATCTTCTATACCCATCAGCCTGTATGCTTCCAATAAAACTATAGATGAATTCTCCGCAGGGCTCTTGCTATCATCGATAGATGGCAGTATTTTGGTAACTTCTTTTATAAGCCGACGCTGTTTCTCCTGATCTAGGTCCGCTGCCATAAAAGCCGATATCACTTGCTTAAGATAGCACGGCGTGCATTCAGCTACGCACTCCATCAGCTTTCCACCTTAGCTTTCATCTGTTCTGATATGATATCGCGAGCACCGGCAAGCGCTTTATCTAGTGCTTCAGCGTTTTTGGCCCCAGCCTGCCCCATATCTGGTCGGCCGCCACCGCTGCCGCCCAGCGATGCAGCTATCCTCTTGGCTAAATTACCTGCATGTATGCCCTGTTGCACTGCAGATTTGGTCGCGCCTGCTACGATATTAACCTTGCCATCGCAGACACCAGCCAACACAGCCACGCCGTCTTTCAGCCTGTCCTTTATATTGTCCAGCATATTTCGCATAGACTGCATATCGACATTATCCACCCTATATACTATAATGCGAGTATCGCCTATAGCATCGGCCGATGACATTATATCATCTATTGACACCGCCTTCTTATTTTTAGCATCCTGCACCTGCTGCTTGAAATCTTTTATCTCTTTAAGCAGAGCCTCTACGCGAGACGGTATGTCCTTAGGGGCGGTTTTCAAGATGACAGCTACGGCATCTAACAATTGTTGCTGCTGTTTGAAATGTTCCAGCACTCCAAATCCCGTGACAGCCTCTACACGGCGCACACCCGCAGCCACACCCGATTCGCTTATTATCTTAAAAAGCCCGGCCTGGCCTGTACGTTTCAGATGAGTGCCCCCGCATAGTTCTTTGCTGTACGCATCTATAGATACCACGCGCACCTTATCGCCATATTTCTCATCGAACAATGCCATAGCGCCTGTTTTTCTGGCCTCTTCTATAGCCATCTCTTCTATAGTTACCTCAAGGTCATCCAATATATGTTTATTAACTTCATATTCAACCCTATCCAATTCTTGCTGGGTCATAGGAGCAAAATGTGAAAAGTCAAAGCGCAGCCTATCGGGTGTTACCAATGAACCGGCTTGCTCTACGTGCGCGCCGAGCGTGTCCCGCAAAGCTTTATGGAGCAGATGCGTTGCCGTATGATTGCGGGCAGTAGCCATGCGACGTTCTTCATCTACTGTAGCATGTACCTTATCGCCTACTGCCAGGCTGCCTTCAACCATGCGTCCCAGATGGATTATACGCCTTCCGGTAGCCTTCTTGCAATCATAAACCTCCGCGCGGGCACCGTTACCGTAGAGCCAGCCCGTATCGCCCACCTGGCCACCGCTCTGCGCATAAAAAGGCGTCCTGTCCAATATAATTTCAACTTCGTCGCCTTCTACTGCCACATTGCGCAATTCGCCGTCTACAACAATAGCGGATACAACGCCGTCATCTTCCAGTCTGTCATATCCGGTAAAAACAGAGATTACATCATCGGGCAGCTCGGCGTATATATCCTCATCGCTGCCCATGTAATTGGTCTGCTTACGCGCCGCCCTAGCGCGCTCCTTTTGAGCTTGCATTTGTTTCTCGAAACCGTCCGTGTCTATCTTCATGCCGCGTTCGCTCAATATTTCCTGTGTAAGATCCAATGGGAAACCATAGGTATCGTATAGCTTGAACGCATCTTCGCCGTTAAGCGTATTAATACCTTGCGCTCTCATGCGTTCTATTATCTCCTCTAGACGAAGCATGCCCTGATCCAGCGTTTGATCGAAACGCTCTTCTTCCATATTTATAACGCGCAGTATGAAATCCCTGCGCTGAGCTAATTCCGGATATGCTCCTTTGAAGTGCTCTATAACCTGATCGGTTACCCTATACAAAAAAGGATCGCGTATACCGAGCAGGCGACCGTGCCTTATGGCCCTGCGTATCAGTCTGCGCATGACATAGCCACGCCCTTCGTTTGACGGAAGTATGCCGTCTCCCGCCATAAACGCAGCGCTGCGGGCATGGTCGGTTATAACTCGGAGCGACATATCATTTTTGTCATCGCTTCCGTAAGATACACCGGCTATTTCAGCTACATAATCCAGAATTGCCCCTATAGTATCTATTTCGAATATCGAATCGACACCCTGCATTATGACCGCCATGCGCTCCAATCCCATACCGGTATCTATATTTGGATGCTCCAATTTGTCATATGTGCCGTCTTCATTGCGATAAAACTGTGTGAATACGAGATTCCAAAATTCCACAAATCTATCGCACTCACACCCGACGCCGCAATCGGGTTTGCCACAGCCTTTATCCTCCCCCCGATCGAAGTACAGTTCCGAACATGGTCCGCACGGTCCTACGCCTATTTCCCAGAAATTATCCTCTTTGCCCATGCGCACTATACGCTCCTCAGGCAGGCCGACATCATTATGCCATATATCGAAGGCTTCGTCGTCTTGTTCATATATGCTAACCCACAGCCTGTCCACAGGTAGGCCCAGCACTTGCGTAACGAATTCCCACGCCCACGGTATAGCTTCTTTTTTAAAGTAATCGCCAAATGAGAAATTGCCCAGCATTTCAAAGAATGTGCCGTGGCGCGCTGTTTTTCCCACACGTTCTATGTCCGGCGTGCGTATGCATTTCTGGCACGTGGTCACCCTCTTGCTCGGCGGCGTCTCTTGGCCGGTAAAATACGGTTTAAGCGGTGCCATGCCGGAATTTATCAACAACAGACTCTTATCGTTTTTTGGTATCAAAGGAAAACTAGGCAGTATCAAATGCCCTTTGCTTTCAAAAAAATGCAAGAATCTATCCCTTATATCGTCTACCTTAAGCCTTTCCATTATATCCTCCTGCGATGTTCATTTATGCATGATTATATTATATAAGCTGCGCGTATGTCAATTTTTGCGCCTGCGACGCTCCAAATATGATACTATATCGTTCAACGGTATGGCATTGAGCACGTCGCCGGCCTCCAACCAACCTTTACGTGCTATACCTATGCCGTATTCCATATCGTCTAAACCGGAGATATCATGGGCATCGGGATTTATAGCTATTTTAACGTTTCTTTCCTTGGCTATCCGACACCATCGCCAATCCATGTCCAGCCTATGTGGATTAGCATTTAATTCCATTACCACGCCGTGCGCAGCACAGGCATCGATAACAGCGTCCATATCCAGTCTATATTCTTCCCTGGCCAACAGCAGTCTGCCGCTGGGATGCCCCAATATGGTGACATACGGATTTGATACTGCCGCGAGCAGTCGAGCCGTCATCTGTTGTTCGGTCATATTGAAGTGCGAATGAACCGACGCTATAACGAAATCGAATTCTGACAGCAGGCCATCATCATAATCCAAGCTGCCGTCAGGCAATATATCGCATTCTACGCCTTTAAAAATATGAAAGCCATCCAACGAACGGTTCAGATCGTCTATCTCGCGCCATTGCCTGCGTAAAATTTCTGGTTTTAGTCCTCCTGCATAGAACGCTGATTGACTGTGATCGGATATACCCATATATGTATATCCTCTGGCCATAGCCGCCTTTACCATGTCCGATACGGTGGTTATACCATCGCTGTAAGCCGTATGGATATGAAACAGGCCTTTTATATCGCTGCCCTCTATAAGCTCGGGAAGCATGCCTTTTTCAGCGGCCTCTATCTCCCCCATATCCTCGCGAAGCTCCGGTGGAATGTATCCCAAGCCCAGAGCATGGAAGAATTCATATTCATCGCTGCAGGAAATGAACTCTTCTCCTCTGAAAAGCCCGTATTCGTTTATCTTTATGCCCATCTGCCTAGCCCTATGCCGCATGGCAGTATTATGCTCCTTGCTGCCGGTGAAATGATGCAAGGCATATGGATATTGCCCGGTCAACACCACCCTTAAATCGGCATTTATGCCGGAGAACAAGCGCACCGACGCTTTTGTATCGCCGCTTGCTATGATGCTCTCCACCGACGGCAATGCTGTAAACGCATCTATGACAGATTGCGGCGTATCCGATGCAGCCACCATGTCTATATCCTTGGTGATCTCCTTCCGGCGCCTTAATGCACCAGCAATAGAGATATCGTATATGCTCTGGATACTCTTAATCTCATCCAGCAGCCGATCAGCTGCTCTTTTAGCATCGCAATACAGAAATTGACCTTGATAGCGTTTCACGTATTGTATACCCTTCAATATATTCTCCTGCATTTTACGTCCGAAGCCCTCCAGCTCTAGCAGCCTATTTTCTATACAAGCATATTCCAGTTCGCCTATGGTCGTTATGCCCAGTTTTTTATAAAGGGTTTGTATGCGTTTGGGCCCGAGACCCGGTATCTTAAGCATCTCTATGAGACCGGGTGGTATTTCTTTTTTGAGCCTCTCATAATATTCCAGGTGACCGGTAGTAGCCAATTCGGTTATTTTTTTGGTTATGGCGTCCCCTATGCCCTTTATATCTTTCAATTCGTTTAGGGCTATCAGCTCGTCTATATCTTTTTCCTGCATCTCTATAGCTCTAGCTGCATTGTAATAGGCTCTGGACTTAAACGGAAGTTCGCCTTTGAGCTCCAGCAGGAGGCCTATGTCATTGAGTACATCCGCTATCTGTTTTTTATCCATAAATACCACTCACAATCCAATGATATATAAAAAGCCCGCTTATACGGGCTTTTAAGTTGCCATTATCTATACGTTATCGGAACAGCGCTCGCATATGGTAGGATGTTCTGGGTCCGATCCTATCGTGTCGCTGTATACCCAACAGCGTTCGCATTTTTGGCCCGATGCTTTATGCACATGGATCCTTAATCCATCTATGGTTTCGGCTGATACCGCTTCTTCGGGTGCGCTGCCGTTTTTGACAGCAGCCTGAGACGTTATAAATATCTCGCTCAAATGAGACTCTTCGCTTTTCAGAAAATCGTACCACTGTCCACCGGCATATATATCCACTCCGGCCTCTAAAGATTGGCCTATCAGCTTTTGGCTGCGCGCTGTTTCCAAAGCTTTCAGCACTTCATCGCGCACTTCTATCAATTTATCCCATTTCTCCATAAGCGCACTATCTATATAACTACCGTCAGCTACCGGCCACGATGCCAGGTGCACGCTTCGGGTATCATTACCGGCGCTGTGCGGCATATAGCGCCATATCTCTTCGGCTGTAAAACTGAGCACTGGAGCCAGCATCCTTACCATAGCATCCAGTATGGCATACAATACGGTCTGCGCCGAACGCCTCTCTTTGGAATCGGCTCTATACGTGTAAAGCCGGTCCTTTAACACGTCCAGATAAAAATTGCTCATATCGACCACGCAAAAACCGTATATAGCATGATGCACCACATGGTATTCATAGTTGTCATACGCTTCGGTTACCTCTTGTATCAGTTGATGAAGGCGCATAAGAGCCCATCTGTCGATTTCTTTCAACTCATCATATGGCATGGCGTCGGTATCGGGATTAAAATCGTAGAGATTGCCCATCAGAAAACGCGCTGTATTGCGTATTTTGCGGTATACCTCGGATAATTGCTTCAATATGGATTTCGATATACGCATATCGTTTTTGTAATCGGCCGACGTAACCCAGAGCCGCAATATGTCTGCGCCATACTCCTGGACGACGTCCTGCGGATCCACTCCATTGCCCAGAGATTTAGACATCTTGCGCCCTTCGCCGTCGACTACCATGCCATGAGTTAATACCTCATCGTAAGGAGCGCGTCCGCGCGTGGCCACCGACGTCAGAAGGGATGACTGAAACCAACCCCTGAACTGATCATAACCTTCTAAATACATATTAGCCGGCCAATGCAGGTCATCCCTCGTCTCCAAAACGGCCGCATGGCTGGAACCCGAGTCAAACCATACATCCATTATATCTTTTTCTTTTGTAAAGCTCCTACCCCCGCAATGCGGGCATACAAAACCTTCAGGCAATATGTCGGCTTCATCCATGGCAAACCATGCGTCCGAGCCTTTTTGTCTGAACAAATCGCTGACAGCAGCCACTGTCTCATCGTTTATGATGGCTTCGCCGCAATCCTTGCAATAAAATATCGGTATGGGTACACCCCATAGGCGCTGCCTGGATATGCACCAATCATAGCGCTCACGGATCATACCGCTCATGCGCTCCTGCCCCCATGCCGGCGTCCATTTAACCGACGCCACCGCATCCAAAGCCTGTTGCCTGAAACCGTCTATCGAGGCGAACCACTGCTCGGTCGCTCTAAATATAACAGGATTCTTGCACCGCCAGCAATGCGGATACGAGTGCTGCACCGTTTTAACAGCCAGCAGCATCTTATTGGCATTCAACTCTTCTATTATAGCCCTGCCGGCATCCTCATAGAACATGCCAGCGAATTTACCGGCTTTTTGAGTCATATACCCCTTATCATCCACGGGGTTTAATACCTCAAGGCCGTATTTGCGCCCTACTTCAAAGTCTTCCTGCCCATGGCCTGGCGCTATATGAACGCAGCCCGTGCCCTGCTCCAGCGTTACATACTCTCCCAGTATCACAGGCGAGAACCTATCAAAGAACGGATGTTTGGCTTTAATACCTTCCAGTTGCTTGCCCTTAAACCGCTTTAATATGTCATAATGCCCCAATCCAGCATCAGCAGCCACCGAATCGATTAGAGCGACGGCTAAAACATATACTTCACCATTGTCAAAGCGCACCAATCCGTATTCTATATCGGGATTAAGGCATACAGCCATATTGGCCGGCAGTGTCCATGCCGTAGTGGTCCATATAACCAAATATGCATTATCCACGCCGTCAAATAAGCCTTTGTCATCAACCACGGGAAATTTAACATAAAGCGATTCGGTAGCATGATCGGCATATTCTATTTCGGCTTCGGCCAGGGCAGTTTCGCAATCAGTACACCAATATACCGGTTTGAGGCCTTTATATATATACCCCTTTTTAGCCATCTCGCCAAATACTTCGATCTGTTTGGCTTCAAATTCCGGTTTTAATGTAAGGTAGGGGTTGTCCCAATCACCTCTGATACCCAACCTTTTAAATTCATCCTTTTGTATATCGACGTATTTTAAAGCAAAATCCCGGCACATGCGCCGGAACTCTACTGGATCGGTTTCATATCGATTGACGCCCAGTTTCTTTATGGCTTGCGACTCTATAGGCAAACCATGTGTATCCCAGCCCGGCACATAAGGGGCTTTATAACCTCTCATGGATTTGAATTTTACTATTATATCCTTCAATATCTTATTTAACGCATGTCCGAGATGAATGTCGCCGTTGGCATACGGCGGCCCGTCATGCAGTATGAACAGCGGCTTTTGGTCATTGACTTCAAGTGATTTTCTATATAGATCGTTATCTTCCCACCATTTAAGTATCGCCGGTTCCCTCTGTGATAAATTGGCCTTCATGGGGAAATCGGTTTTTGGCAAATTCAATGTCTTGCTGTAATCCATCTTCGCTATATCATTCCTCACCATCATTATTTTGTTCTAAGAATGTTTCATTTTTTATCAATTCCAATTGCGTTTCCAAAAAGCTGCGGAATTGCGTCTTGAATATTTGCAGCTGCTTTTTCTTATCCTCTATCTCCTTATGGATGTCAACCACTTCTTTATTAGCGTTGGCTATTATCGCTCTGGCCTGGTTTTCAGCATCCTGTATTATGAGCTCGGCCTTTTTCCGGGCATTATCGGCAACGTCATCGGCGGCCTTTTGCGCGGTCAATAAGGTTTCTTTTAATGTGCCTTCTATTGCTTTATAATGTCTCACCTCATCGCTCAGCATAGCAATGCGGTCCTTTAGGTCGAGATTTTCTTTATATAGTCTTTCATAATCCACTACGATCTCGTCTAAAAACTCGTCTACCTCTTCCTCGCTGTATCCTCTAAATCCGCGTGAAAATTCCTTATTATGTATTTCCATAGGCGTCAATACCATAACGTTACCTCCTTTATTCTCCTTTAAGATATCGGCCTTGCCTAGTACCCCAGGGTCTATTTCCATGAACATTCTGCCTCCTCTATGCTAATCCTTGCAGTACGGCGATCAATATCTGTATTACTATTATGGCCAGCAATGGCGATATGTCTATAGGCAGATTAGCCATGGGCATACGCTCTGTCAATCGCCGAAACGGATCTAGGATCGGTTCGGTAAAGCGCCTTATAAACTGCATTATCGGATGAAACGGGTCCACTACCCATGACAACAGGGCCTCTATAACTATAAGCCATGAAAATATCTGTAACAAGTATATGAAAGCGACTATCACAGCCCTTATAAACGTCATCTATGCCCTCCTATGTCGTCGTTACTATCAAAAAATGATGTATAAAAATTATCATCCTCGGTGCTATTCAATATATTGCCGCTTAGCTCTATATTGCTCGGTACTACTATGAATATACTTTTCGAAACCTTCTGCACATTGCCATCCAGTGCATAGGCTGCACCGCTGGTAAAATCCAGTATACGCTGTGCCATAGCGCCGTCCAACGCTTCCAGATTCAGCACCACTGGCCGGCGATTTTTTAGATGGTCTATAACCGTTTGGGCATCGTCATATGAGTATGGCTGGCACAACATTATCTTAGCATAAGCAGCACTGTGTATATTCACAACTTTGGCCTTCTTTTTTGGCTGCTCATATGCAGTTTCCTCCTCATATGCACCATTAAATTCCTCTTCTTCATCTATTATATCATCTTCCAGCCCCATAATATTCAGTATTTTTGAAAATACGCCGTTAGCCATTTTGGTATACCTCCTTCATGTATTTATCGGCCTTTCGCCGAATATAGCCGTTCCAATCCTGACCATATTGGAACCTTCTTCTATCGCTACCTCAAAGTCTCCGCTCATGCCCATGGAAAGATACTTCATTTCCACATTGTCTAGTTTTAGTTTTTCTATCTTAAAGCTCAATTCTTTCATCTGTGCGAAATACGGCCTTACAATTTCGGGATCATCTGTTTGCGGCGCTACGGTCATTAACCCTTTTATTCTTATATTCTCAAAAACCGCACTCTGCTTTACAAAATCGATAACATCTTCTACCGCCACACCGCCCTTGGACGCTTCGCCGGCAACGTTGACTTCTATAAGTATATCCATCATTCTATTTGCTATTTCGGAGCGCTTATCTATTTCCTTTAGCAGCTTGAGGCTATCCACCGAATGTATAAGCGATACCCTGTCTATTATATATTTCACTTTGTTTGTCTGCAAGCGACCTATCATATGCCAGCGCACATCATCCGAAATATAAGGATACTTCGCCGTCAATTCCTGCACACGATTCTCCCCCAGGTCCTTTATGCCATAATTCACTGCCGCTTTGATACGCTCCACATCAACCGTCTTTGTGACAGCTATGAGCACTATATCATCAACCGAGCGTCCAGAACGTTCAGCCGCTTTCTTTATGCGCTCCTTTACACGATCTATATTTGAGGCTATGTATTCATACAATAGGCTATCACCTTCCAGATAAATCAAATTGCTTTACCGGCGTATATACGCGTCGGCCGTCTATAACGCGGCTATCCATAAGACAGAACGCTCTTACGTATATAAGGTCCTTCCCTGCACTGACAGTATCCTTTAACTGCTCAAACGGCACATCCAGCTTTACATCCTGTCCCAGCGTTATATGTGGCGAAAACCGATTGTCATCCCTGAAGTTCAAAAGTGCTAAAGTATCTTTCACATCGCGCTGTAAAGCATTTAAAGCATCCTGATCGCCTTCTATACCGAGCCATACCACTCTAAAAACGCCGCGGCCCTTAAAAAATCCGATCTTCCCGAGGCACAGCTCAAAAGGAACGTGCCTTCCAGCTACCTCACCCATCAAAAGGCAAATCCTATCCATCTCCCCGGGCGTTATCTCGCCTAAAAACTCCAATGTCAGATGAAAATTATCCATCTGTTTCCATCGCCCGGCTGTTGCATGATTTTGCACCGCCTGTTGTACATGCACTATATTCTTTTTTACGTCATGGTCAAAATCGACAGCAATAAACGCTCTCATCATTCACCCGGATAAAACAAATTTTTTTTATTATATCATCTTTGCACCGTTTCAACAACCAAAAATGCGAAAATCTTTCATGATCATAGGTTCCTTCGTAACTATTTGTTAGAAATTGCTCCTTTTTTTGCTCTGATAACCATTCGCGTCGGATGCAACTCGTTGTCGAGCGTTAATGGCATGCTATCTCTTCCTAAAAGCGAATCTATATACATATCAAAATAATTCTTTACAGGTTTAGTAGCATCGATCCTGCCAAAATCCTTATCCCCTATTATAAGGCGCGTCTTGGTTCCGCCGTCAGTAGCCTCTATAAAACCCTTTGTGCCAAAAATCCTCAAGTGCTCGTTACCCCATAGTCCAAACCCTTTCGGATTGAGGTAATTTGCTATTATGCTGGCAACGCCGCCATTATCCAGTGCGGCCATGAACGATACCGCCATCTTCAAACCACCGTTTCGAGGATTGCCAAGCCCCGTTTCAATAGCATATATGTTTTTTATCTTCCGGCAGGCGACGTGTTCGATAAAACGGAAAGCATGAACCGCATTTTGACAGATCAGACCTCCGTCGATATCTTCATCCTGCGGGCGGCCGTCATGATATGGGTATGATTTCTGAGCAAATACCTGTACGACAGTCCCGATAGTCCCGTCCTGGACGATACTTCGCATAGTATAATACGGTTGTTCAAAAGCTGTACCCGCCATCTCGTGGAATTCCATCCCAGTCCTGTGCGCCGCATCGATGATAGCATCCAGGTCTTCTTCGGTCATCGCGCATGGTTTTTCGGCATATACGTGTTTGCCCGCCTCAAGGCACCGTATGGCCTCGGATGCCTGATCTCGGCGCCTCGGTGAACACAATGAAACCAGTTCGACTTCTTTATCTCCAAGCATTTCGTCGAGCGTGATATAATGTTTTATCAGCGTTGAGTCTCGAAGTGCAGGCGGCAACAGCGATAGATCAAATGCTGCAGTTGCAACTAGCTGTGCATAAGGATGATTTTCCAGCATTTTATGAATCTGATGCCCATTAGTACCATAAAGCCCGATCTTAATTTTCATCATTATGATTCCTCGTTTCATCCAAATAATACATGTGCTGTTTATGATACTATTATAAAACATTCAACACAAAAAAGCTATAAAATGGACATTTATTATCTAACAAAACCTTAACTTCCCACGATATGGATTATGCGGTGTCTTATCAGGTTTCTGAAAACTCAGCATGGCGGCTATAAAGCCCTAAGACGACGACGCGGTTTGAAAAGAAGCAGGCCTGCCCGAGAAGGTCTGCTTCTTCATCTGTGGCCGCAGGCTTTTCACACCATTGACCGTTCATTAATCGGCGATAGCTTCAAACCAGCGCCTGCGTTTCATTCATTCCAGCATGTCAGCACGGCTTCGATATTTTCAAGCGGAACGTCTTTCCCGACTTCGCTCTGGCCGATCAGGCCGCCTCCGTTCACAAAAAGATATTTTTTCATCTTTTCGGCAGTTTTCCGGATGTCTTCCGGCGTACCGTGCGGGAGTATGTCCTGCCTGCTTATCTCTCCCCAAAACGTGATCTTTCCTGCGAATCTCTCGGCCACATTTTCCACTCCCATGCACCATAACTGCGAATTTACCGCGCTGACGCCCATTTCAATGAATTCGGGGCACAGATCCATAATATATCCGTCGCTGTGGAAGAATATATACTTGCCTTTATCCTTTATCATATCGAACAGCTCTTTATAGAGCGGTTTGAAAAAGCTTCTCCAGATATTCGGGGATATGAGAAGCGCTCTCTGCGAGCCCCAGTCGTCGCCGAAGGCTATGGCGTCCACATCGGCGTTTAGCCACGCCTTCAAATATTCTCTGAAAAATTCCATTACGATATCTTTAATTATATAGATCTCTTCGTCCTGCAAGCCGAGATCCCGGTAGAGATTCTCCGGTCCCCGCAGGAACTGCATCCTTTCAAAAAGACTTATCCACCCGCCGATAATAAACTTGCCTTTGCCTCTCGCCTCTTTAATCTTCGCATCAAGCCGTGGCATGTATTCCGCCCATTGCACCTTAAACGCCTCTACGGGTGGCGCATACGCTCTGAGCGCTTCCGCGCCGGTTCCCGCAAACACCGCTTTTTTCACCTCTCCCACCATGCCAGCCTGCAGCACCATCCATTCGCTCCCCCACCCGTCGGTAAACCGCCCTGGCTGATACGTCTTTTGATCATGTGATAGATCAAACGGGCCGTCAAACGAGACAATATCCCTCTCATGGCGGCTCAGCATGTCTTCAAAGGCTTTGCCGTATTTTAAGTATGTAGCCGGCAGCGTCCATAAATCCACGGGGATTTTATCTGGGTTCTTAAATTTTAGGGTACGTATAACTCTTTCTTTGCTATCCATAAAACTCTATCCTCTTTCTGCCTTGTTGAGCTCTTTCTTTTTTTAAAAAAATTTTTGCGCGTCCTCCAAAGAAGCTGGTCGAGCGGCTTCGTCACCTCATCGGCCTGCGCTTTATCCAAATTATCCGCAGCTATCGAGAGCCTGAAACAGCGCTCGAATATTTTCTTCGGGCGTATCCTGCTGAATATGGTGCGACGCCGCGAATATAAAACCGCCGTTATAGCCCAACTTTTCTATAATTTCGCACGTCTTATCCCTCACCATTTCGGGGGTTGCATCGACGAGGAACTGCTGCGTGTCCACGCCACACATCAGCGCGAGCCTGTCTCCGAATTCTTTTTTAACATCTTCTTGAACCATTCCTTCCGCGCTTTCCTGGATCGGGTTCAGTACATTAATCCCTATCTCGACCAGATCCCCTATGACGGGATACATACTCCCGCACGAATGGTAAGCGATAAAAATATCCTTTTTAACAGCCCTGATCGCGTCTATTATGCGTTTCATCCGGGGCTTGAAGTATTTCCTCCACGTGGCTGGCGACATCAGCATACTTTTCTGCGAACCGAGATCATCACCGAGCCATATCCAGTCGACACCTTTTTTGACACACTCTATCGCGACGGCCGTGGTAAACTCCGCGAGCTTATCTAGGAGAACGTCGACCGCCTCATCGCCGAGCGCCATGTCCACCATAAGGTCTTCCATATTGCGGAGGTGATAAGCAGGCTCAAACAGCGATCCGGAGACATCGGCGCCGATAAAGTATTTATCGCCGTATTCATTCAAAAGATATTCGAGATACTTATACCTTTTGGCCGAATACGGATCCGGCAAGCGATAATCTTTTATAAATCCGACATCCTTGTCCTGGAGCGGATGGACCGCCGCCATATTGTAAAAGCCTTCCCTTTTCCATGTTATACCCCATTCATCCGTGAATTCCGAGCCATCCGGGACATCCCTCATCATTTCCCCGTTGATCGAAACCCATGTCTGCAATATATCGTTTCCGCATTTCAGCTCGAGCTCCAAAGGAGATATGCCATACTTTCGTGTGAGCATTTCTATCGCTCCCGTCCCAAACCACACGAAGCGCGGAACTCTGTCAGGCTTCTGAAAATTCAACGCGGCATATACTCTTTCTTTACTGTTCATACGTCAATCCTTCCAATCGAATATTTTCACTGATATAGTAACGATTGCAGTTAAGAAATCTTGCTTGTCTATATCTGGTTTTGCGATTTCTACGGCTGCGCCTTATTTATGATGAATTTCGGCTAACCATATAGCCTTACTGCTATCATCATCATCTTCTTCCAAAACATCTGCACCTGTTGTTTTGCTATCTTGGTTCTATTTTGAGCCTTATATGACCATCATATATCTTAGAGCACGATATCATTTATGACATCGCTGTCATTAAGATTATACTACGGCTTCAGCTATACCTGCAATAAGACATCAACCCCTTTTTACCGGCAGATTCTTTTGCTCAAACACTTCCGCCAGTTCCTGCATTTTTTCATCGCTCGGCGAGTTGTATCCTCGCGCCTTATATTCCATTCCAAGGCTTTCATACTTGCCTTCTCCCAAACGATGAAAGGGCAACAATTCCACAACCTCGACACCCGACAAACATTCTACAAAATCGGCGATAGCCCGCATTTCTGGCACATTATCATTAACGCCTGGGATAACCGGTATCCTTATCCATATATTGGCCTTACAAGAAGCCAGATGTTGCAAATTAACCAATAATTGTCTATTGTTAACGCCGGTGGCATAACGGTGTTTATCCGGATCCATAACCTTGATATCGTATAGAAAAAGATCGACGTATGGCAATACTTGTTCAAAAGCCTCCCATGGCACGTTTCCCGCCGTATCAACGGCTGTATTAAGACCGTTTTTTTTGCTTTCGACAAGCAATTCTTTAATAAATTCCCTTTGCAGCAGCGGTTCTCCCCCCGAGTATGTTACACCTCCGCCTGAATTATCATAAAAAAGCTTGTCCTTCATCACCTCATCCATAACCTCCGAAACGGTCATATGCTTTCCTGTCATTACCAACGCTTCGGCATAGCAGACATCCACGCATCTGCCACAATGCCGGCACAATTCCCGCCTAAACTCCCTTCTTCCGTTCGCATCGATAGCATGTGCTTTCTTAGGGCATACTTCAACGCATTTGCCGCATCCGATGCATTTCTGCGGAAAGAATTGTACCTGAGGCAATGTTGAAAGCGATTCAGGATTATGGCACCAAAAGCACCTTAAACCGCATCCTTTTAAAAATACCGTGGTACGGATACCCGGACCGTCATGAATGGAAAACCGTTGTATATTAAATACAAGACCGTCAGCCATTTGATACCCCATATTTTTGATAAACATTGATTGCCAGGCTTTGGACAATGCTAACGGCTGCCAGCCGAATGTTGGCCGTTATCATATCCCATAGCTATCGACAGGTCGTTAGCAGCCTTTAAGACCAAGGGAAGCGCTTCATCCATTCTTTCTTTCGGAAATCGAAACGCCGGGCTCATAATGCCAATAGCTGCCACTCCCCGGCCGCCTGATCCAAACACTGGCGCTCCTACGCAGCGGACGCCCTCCATATATTCTTCCATGTCGTAAGCCCAGCCGTTTTCTCTTATCTTTTCCAGTTCGGCCATTAATATGCCTGCATCTGTGATAGTATTGGATGTCAATGAGGCAAGCTTTTCACCGATAATCGAATTAAGCACATCCTGCGGGCAATTTGCCAATAAGCATTTGCCGAATGCCGACGCATGCGCATGCATCAATGAGCCTGTTTCGACATGTATCCGTATAGGTTGTTTTGATTCAACCTGATCCAACAGTACCATCCATTTCTCCTGAAGCACGCATAGGTGTACCGTTTCATTTAGTGCATCCCGCAGTGTTTCCATAATGGGCAAAGCCTTCGCCCTCAAGTCTATCCTGCTTCCGACTATCTGTCCAATAATGAAAAACCGCGATCCTAATTGGTACAAACCCGAATCGTTATATTTTTCAAGGTAACCGCGCTCTTCCATCTCCTTGCAGATGCGATATACTGAATTCACTGGAATATCTAGAATCCTGGCAATCTCATTGATCGAATATCCCCTGCTTTCTCTGGATAAAAGCTCAATGATATCCAGCAGCTTTTTAACGGCCGGAGCCGCATATTTTTTAGGCATAAATGCTAAATCCCCCATCTATTTATCATCACATCTCATGTTCGGCGCGCATGATCACTTCTTCCTGCATAAAAGAGGAAAGATGAAAATTATGCCTATCCCGCATTATGCTCAGTACGCTGCAATACAGACATTTTAAGTTCCAGCGACAATCTGTTGAAGTATTCGGAATACCCCCCTACGCGTACGACCAAATCCTCGTACCTTTCAGGATGTATTATAGCGTCGCGCAATACTTCCTGATCCACCACATTTATTTGAATTTGCATGCATCCCAATGCGAAATAGGTTTTGACAAGATTCTTCACCGCACTGCGGCCTTCGGGCGAATCAAAAAGGCTTTTGATCAATCGCAAGTTTACAACCAATGTACCTGGCGCCATGCTATGCTCTATATAAGACACCGAATTCATCATGGCGGTATGGCCGTGTCGGTCCCTACCCTGAACAGGGCCGGCCGAATCGGCGATGGGCTCGCCGCTTTTGCGGCCATCCGGCGTAGCCGTTACATCCTTTCCCGCATCCGCGTACGTTACAAACATCAGACAGCCCGGCAAAAACCTGCCCCCACGCCATGGGGCATATTGTGCAAATTGCTCAAATACGAAATTGGAGATATCACGCGCCAGTTCATCGACCGAAGGCTGATTATTTCCGTATTTAGGACACGCCCTTATCATCTTCTCCAACATTTCGTATCCGACGAAATTGTTTTGTAGTGCTTTCAAAAAGTCCGCAGCATCTATTTGTTTCTTATCAAATACTAATTCCTTTACGGCTATGAGAGAGTCGGCCACATTGCCAAGGCCTCCAACATTAATAACGCTCCAGTTATAGCGTGCTCCACCGGCGTTATACTCTATGCCGGCGTCTATACAGTCATCGATGAGTAATGTCCGTATAGGCTGGGGCAAATACCTGGCCTTAAGTTTTTGATCGATATTGACCTGTTCGGTTACTTTTTTTATAACAGATGCCAAATTGTTCTTGTATGTTTGTAACAGTTCATCAAAACTTCCCGCTTCCACAAAATTAAAATTAAGGGTATCGACCAATACAGAGAGCATGTTTATTCCCGCGTCCAAAGAACCGACATTGGATTTGCCATGTATCATGGTTTCAGTACAGCCGCCAAAAGCGTAATCGTATATGTCTTCATAATGGATATTCAAATGAGCGTTTCTCAAAGCTTTTAAGTATGCTTTTTCATTATACAAAGCAGGTAATCCACATCCGGTACCTATCGTATCCAGCACTGCATCCCATAATTTATCCGGCATATCCTGCCTTGTGCGCAGTGCCAAATTCGGGCGACGCATACCCTTCGCAGCCTCAAGGCATATTTGCGTCAAAGCATTATACGCCGGAGTTCCGTCACGCATGCTACCCCCTATAGCCATGTTCCAGCCGTTATTGTCGTCGATATTACTGAAAAACGCTTTTACAAGAGATACGGCACTTTCATGATCTATCAATCCGGCCTTTTCATCCCTATCATAATATTCGAATAAATCCTGATCAAAACGTCCGGGACTGTCACATCCGTCTATATAGAATATGAAGTTTGCAGCCACCAACGCTTCGAAGAATGTGCGTGCGGGATAAAAAGGCACTTGTTCTAAGGCTGACAACAGGCTACGTATATTCCCTTGATTATTTTGAGCCTCATTTTCCAACTTCACCAATATCCTTCTGTGTAATGCGGCAATGCCATCCAGTATATCCAGAAGGGCGCTATACAACGCCGTAGCCTCTATATCCTCATCAGCCTTAGAAATCCGCAGCTTTTGCTCTATCCTTTTCGCATAAGAATACAAGCCCTCTTTCAATATGCGGCCCGTGTTGGGTATGCTATGGGTATATCCGTCTCCTCCTAATCGGTAGCAAGGTTCAATAGAGCTGCCGCATCTGTAATAATCCTTAAATTCATCATCAACGGCTTTGAGGCAAGCCTTAGCTTCCGGATCTTCAAGAGAATTGGAATAGTTTATCAAAGCAGCTCTGTTATATGACAAAGAGCTTGAATAATGAAAACTCAGGATTGAGTGCTCCGTTTCCCACAAAGCGGACCGGCCTTCCGGATATAAAATACCTTCCTTTAATGCAGGTAAATCGGCATGCTCCAATTGGCAGCGTATACCTCTCGCAATGCGTTTTATCATAGGGGCGTCATAATCTTCATAAATGCCCGCCCCTAAGTATTCCCCGATATCCGCAAGATATTTGGCGACTTTTGCCGCTTCGAGACTATCCACCTTTGCACACCTTCCGTTTTTATGAAACAATAAGCATAAAGATCGCGATACTTATTGTTTTATATTTAATATTAACATCTATATACAGTATAATATCCATCAATGCAAAAGTCAACTTAAACAAAAGGTAACCCGTCAACATCTATTCCACTAATCTTCAACTTAGGAGCCTCCGAAACGCTTCCGTTTATGGAAACGCACTTGACTCCTTCGCTCGCCGGACTGTATTCACATTCCATCGTCAGACCGTCCCTTTCATATTTTGTGCGTCTCATATATGTCCACCGCCAGTGCATGCATGTGAACAACTCATCGCTCGTCTTGACATCTTTCATCATATCTCTAAAATTTTCAAAGCTACCGACCTCATCCTCGCTTCTCACCTCCGAAACAAAACCATTCCCAGTCAACAAGAAACCGCGTCTGGGGAAATCACGCGCCGGTCCTTCGTAATTGTAGAGGGACACCATTACATAATCGTTTGTCTGTTCTACCTTTATAGCATATTCTCTGCCGCAATCGGTCAGTATCAATGGATGGAACGCCATATACACCGGCCCGTCTTTTACGAATACGGTGCATGGCTCGACGCTATGTCCGTCGGGTCCGTTCAGTTTTCCATCTCCTAACCATATCTCTTCCACCGGGCCGTATTGAGCGGGAAAAATCAAAGAAAGTTTGAGGCTTTCCACCCCTTTATGCCCGTATATTTTTGGCTTATACAGCATCATAGCCGTATTGTCATGGTGTATGCCCACCTTTCGTCCCTGATCCCACAGTAAGCTATCGCCGACCTGAGCGTCGAATTGACCGTAGTAATTGTACTGGCCAGGCTTTTTATCGTTTATTATATAACGCGCGTATACCGTTGCTACATCGGCTTGGCTTCGAACCGGCCTGCGGCGTCGGTAAAGCACATGAAAGCTGTCTGTCTGCACACCGCAATGAAATTCGTTGGACGATACGCCCAAAGCATAATCTTGGGTCATATATGTGGACACCGTGCCCGTACCGGCCGGATATTCGTAGACCTCATCCTCCCGGCTTAAATCGATCTTCGGCCTGTCAACCTGAGGAACATCCGTAGAAGGGCCGTATTCGGTAGTAGCCTTAAAAGTAAAGGGGTAGTCCTTGTTAAGCATGGCTTCTACCAGGTAAGCCGGACAGTGATAATAGGTCCCCATAAACCACGTTGTGGATACCTGCATAAATGGCGCGCTGCCATGTATCACTTCGCCCCTTTCCCCATCTTTGGACGCAAATAGTGTATTTACCGGGTTTATAGGCAGCTTATCTCCGAGCAAGGCATATAATATGAACCGGGCCTGGTGCGTATGCCCTGTCGAATCCACCGTATATGCCCTGCTGTATGGCCCCGCTATCTGCGATGTGGACGGGTGATAATGCCCCAATATATCAACCCATATCCTCTCCTCGCATTGAAGGGCTGTTTCCCTCAATGTTTCATCATCTATATAATTGGCGATTTCAGCCATAGCGAGGGCGTGGATGGGCGTATATGTTGGGCTGGTATATTCGGTGGCCACTCCACGTCGAGAAAATAAGCCTTTAAGTTGATTAAGCCTTTTCACGCCGATATCATACAGATCGGGCTTGTCAAAAAGTTTCCCGCCAAACAGAGCCGTATATGTACTCATACACGGGAAATTATCGTTAACGCCTACAAAATCCAAATCTCCGCCCTTGAAGTCGTCAAGGACATTTCCCAGATATGAGCGCAATGTTTCAGCAGCTTCCGCATCCAGCTTATCGCCGTGTTTTATCAGCAATTGCAGCGCGGCCATGGGAGAGAAATGGCAAAACGCGTATTTGGATGTTTTGATTATGGCGTTGGCCAATTCGATAGACTTTTTCTGCCCGCCGGCCAAATAAGCTGAGGCAAACCATAACCGTTCCCTCAAGCCCGGACCGTTCGGCGGCCATACATTCGATATCCAATTGCCATATTCATCAAAATCGTCGATGGTATAATCGATCAAAAGATCGCATACCTGCTGTTCCCTTTGCTTTTGCCCTTCAATATCGTAAAATTGATTGTACATTATAAACCCACCTTACATTTATAAAATAAAATTATTCATTTATCATTAAACCAATCCCTTTTGCCTCTGTTTTATGACCTTACACTTACAGTTACCTTATTCGACTCCACCATCGCATCGTTTAAAATAACCGTCACCCATATATCCGCGACTCCCTCGGTTTGGGCCAATACCCTTTTGCCATCTATTGATGCTACTAACGGCTGACTGCTGTGATAAACTATTTGCGCATGGCCAAGATCAGTCATCAGACCATCTAACAAAATACCTCTAATATCAAAGTTGGACTTCTGCTTTGGTTTTAATTCAATTTTGTCAATATTTAATAACACAGTATTTAGTTGCTCGTTTATCTGATCATAATAAACAGTACCATCGGTATCCGGATCTATTATTTCTGTCTCAACATCGTTAAAGGCATTTCCTTTGATTATTATACCCCAACTTATAGGATTGGAAATATCTTTTTGCCACTGCGGAGCTAATGGGTATCCGGTTCCACCGAGCGAAATACCTCTGTCGATATTGGTTAAAGTATTATTCTCAATAATGATCCCCATCATCGCATTACGCGTGGCCGGCTGAACTTTGTTTGAATTAACGGCATATATACCATTGATATCAGGCGCCTCCGTTTCGCCTGTGGGCGCAGGTGCTGGTATTACCCCGGTAATGGAGTTATTTCTTATAGATATACCATAGACATTATAAGCATAAGCATCGGTTGCTCCATCCTCCAATGCCACTCTAACGCCAATACCACCCACATTGCTTTTAGTAGAAACACCAGTCAGCTCATTAGCTTCCATACGTACAAAATAACCGATAGTAAACCTCGAATCATTAATACTCGGCCTTTCAACATGGTAAGTATTTACATAAAATCCTTCTATGTTTTCACCGCTGTTACCCACCATAACCGAATCGATTACATCATTATAGAACCAGTATCCCTTGGCACCATTCTTTGCGACATTATTATAATAAGTTACCCCTTTGGTGGGAACTAATATTACAAACTTGCTTGTTCCATCCGGTACGACATCCCAAGGTTTATCTATGGTATAAGTATTGCCTTCGCATCCTATCAGAAGCCTATCCTGCCCTAACCCCCGGCCATCGGTTATAACTATATGCCAACCGGCCCATGTATGTTTATCAATATCCCAGTTATTATTGTTTATCTGTTTAGGTGCAACCGTCACGGTGTTTTCATTAGCACCCATTACTTTACCGAACATTTTGGTACCACCACGATAGTTTTCGGTACAATAAGTTTCTCCGTCATTCTGTCCTGGTGTCCCTGTATTTTCCACGATATTTCCCGCGATATAAGAAGGTCCCCTGGTAAATATACCTTGACTGGCTATATCCGCCGTATCCGGATGGCGTCTCATATAATTATCCTCAAACGTTAAATAGACTCCGACTATGCTCAAATTGCCAACCGTAGAATCAAATCTGTTGTTTAATACATGGAGATAACCGCTTATATACGAAGATATCATCGTGGCTTGATAGCCCTTTAGCTCGGAATCTCTAAGCATTACATGGCCCTTTGCCACTACTGTTATACCCATGCCTCTGCCCGGTCTTTTTTCCATCGGATAGTCCATCGCAATCTCTTTCATGAATATATATTCAGCTGTTCTAAGGTTCTCATCATCTATTTGCGGGCCCCAACCATTACCTAACCAGATAAAATGATCGGGAAATGGCTGATCGAGATTTTGTTCATCTATAGTAAGCTTCAGGCATGCTATTCCCTGCCTGCCAACAACGGCACCATCATCCTTCGAATTTATCATATTCCTGTTTGCAGCATCCGTTCCTGTATAAGCATAGGTAAGCACTGCATTCTCTTTGCTCTCGCCCAAAAGTACAACACCGGCAGGAAGAGCTATACCTGTAATCCTGTAATTTCCGTTCGGTATATATACTATACCGCCTCCATCGGTCTTTATATGATCTATGGCTGCCTGAATCGCTACTGTGTCATCGGTTGCGTCATTCGGCAGAGCGCCAAAGTCGGTAATATCAACGCTATTATCCCAATTAAATTCACTCACCCATGCCACATTCAAGTTCAATGGGTCCGGAGCAACTTCGGTTATAGTCAAACTTTGATGATATTCCTCGGCATATTCAAGTTCTCTCCATATATGCCCATCATTGCTTATCAACACATTGTAGTTGCCTTCCGGCACGTCTTCCGGTATCTCAAATTCTATGGCAAACGGATTAACGTCCCCTACCTTTACCCTATATTCTTGTGAGCCATTTGTCAATTTAACACCGGTTTTTTCTTGTGCTCCGAATTCCCTTCCATCAAGGTTTCGGCCCATCACCTTTAGTTTGACACCGGCAAAAGCTGTATTCTCAGATAACCATTGCGGCCTAGGTGCATTAAGCTGTATGGGACTGCTCCATCCGTAGTTATTTTTAACCCAAATATTATACGCTCCGCTTTCAATGTCTTCAGGCAATACTGTTGTAACAAAATGCCCTTCCTCGTTCGTCTGTACCGCTGACAACCTTCTAGCCCTGTCTGATGGAGCAACGGGGACATCATGACCTCTAATTTCCTCTATAGCAATCTCTATAGCATCACCTTGTATGCCTTCACCGTAAATATTTATGATTTCGCCAGGTTTTACAGCATCAGTTATGCGTAAAAGCGCCGGGGGTTGCTGCCAGGCTATGTTCTTTACTTCAAGCTCAGTCGTAGCCTGTGTGCCCAAATAGTGGTCGACATCATCCATATCAAGCACAGCCTTAATGGTATATTTACCGGAATAGACAGGCCGATAGGTCAATGTAGTTTTGCCGTTTTCATCGGTAACAGCAGTACCTATATCGGTATTCATATATTCGGCATATTCGCCGTCTATCACAAATCTGATGTTTTTCCCTTTTAATGGGCTTAATTGTCCGTCTATATCGGCTGTCAGCACTGCCTCAAGCGTAATTTCATCTCCTATATCAATAGAAGGTTCTTCCGAGGTCAACGTGAGCATCGTGCTGTTGTATGCAGGTATGTAAACGTCAACAGGACTACATGACGGAGAATAGCTATAATTATCTTTATATCTCAGCCTATAGCTGTAGTTCGTACCGGGTTGGACGTCTTCATCAACATACGATGCCGCATTGCCGGCTAAAGTAGTTACTATAGAAAAACTTTGTTCATTTTCCGCTTTCCTTTCTATAATAACCTCCGTATCCTCCCGGGTATTCTGCCATGACAGTACGGCCTTCCTGCCGTCGGCATTAGCATTAAGGTTAATCGGCACGTTAGATATTACGTTATCATCAAAGAAAAAACCGGTTATACTGGCTTGCGTAGGCATACCGGGTATCATTGACATCACATGGAGCTTGAACGGGCCGCTTATTATGTAACTCACATACATGCCGTCGCTTATTTGATCTTTTATGAAGATTCGGCTGTCCAAAACGTTATTGTTTACATCCATGATCTCCAGTTTCACATCATCTGTAACGTTTCTCATATAAAACGTAAACAAATGCGGCCGTTGATCATTTACACCGAATATTACTTTCGCATCGGTATATGTACGCCATGTCGTCCATCTTTTTGTATATGGCGGTACTGGTTCTAATACGCCCGGTTGCGATGCTGTATTTGTGGGATTTACAGTAATAGCATAATCCGATAAACTTGCTGCTTGATAAGCATATCCATCTATATAGGACGGCATAACAGCTAAATCGTCGGAACCCGTTTTGCTGACGTTTTGATACTGATCGTTTGGGGCGACTTTATAACCCGGCAATATATACCCGTCACTTCCATATCGATTTATCCACGATCCTTTTGTTGCAATGTCAGACCCGGCAAATTCCGCCGCTGTAGAAAGTGAGTTGACATCAACCGGTACAGCGGTTACTTTTATATTATCCCAATCTATTACCATAGGCTCTGTAGCAGATGTCGAACGGTGCAACAATAGAAAGTCTACACCGGTGAAACTTCCGGCAATCATCTGGTCGTCTATGCCATTATTATCATTTGATGCCCCACTTACGAGATAAAGTTTAATAGGAACTTCTAGCGTATAGTGGCTAAATTTGTTATCCCCTTTAATATCCGCACCTTCCAAGTGCACATAATTAGCAACTACCATGCTTTTATTTCCTTCACCTAGTATAGCGGATTGCCCCCATATACGGAAAAATAAATCAGGTCTTCCGCCACGGCTTCCGCCCAGCATTATATCTACATCAATATCTATTTTGAGTTTCCATTGGCCAGGCAACAACGTATTAAGTTGCTGAAGCATTTGTTGCTTTACGGTAGATGACAAGCTTACCGATTCGTAAACATCCTGTCCCCCGGCAGTGCTTACTCTGGCGAACATACCGGCCGCGGCCGCACCGCTAGCGTTAGATTTACCTTCTTGAACAAAGTCCTTGTTTTCCACAATAAGTTTACTGGGATTACCTGTTGGAGCAAGAACGGATGTCGGTTCATTGCCGTATCCTTCAAAGTCTATATCGCATATGCCTATCGAAGTTTCTTGAGCCTTTGTCGAAGGAACAGTGCCTACAAAATTCATTACTGCCAATATAAACGATAAAGCAAAAACCATAACCCTTTTTATACTTGACATATAGATTCAACCTCCTTATTTTTATATATAGAGAAAGAGGGGATATACCCCTCATAAGCCTTTATTTACTTCTTCATATTCTCTTCATAGAACTGCTGGGCTTCTTCGGTCAGCTTACGGCCGCCTTGATCCAGCCATTCATTGACGAACTTATCCCAATCGGAAAGCGAGCGCTGCCCCGTGATGAACTCGCTGTACGCCGTGGTCTTGAGCTTATCAAGGTTGCCCTGATATTGCGCTGCCGACGGCAGATATGGCCTCATTAGGGCATCGCGTCCCTCCTGCCAATTCGCCAATTCCATATTTAACTTATAGAGATCTTGCGATCTGTATTTAGCTGTAATGCTCGGCAATGCCCAATCGTACACCGGATACAGGTTCTGGAAGAAGTAACCGATACCTTCCTTAGCCCTGGCATTGGGATCGGTATCATATGGCGGCAGATACTTAAGGCCACCGGACGGACCTTTAGCGGCATCGATGAAGTCATATGTCCTGCCTTTTTCTCCCCAGTAAACCCGAATAGCTAATTCTTCGTCCGAAAGAATAGTATCCATCATCTGAAGTATCTTGGCCATCTTATCGGGCTCTTGCGCTAGCGGCGCACCGAATACTACAAAATTACCTCTGGGTCCCCATAGCCAGTCACCGCGATCACCATTGGGTCCCGCCGGTATTGGACCAAAGGCAAACTTGGCATCCGGATTCCTCTTTGACCATGCGTCAAGGGTTGCTCGACCGCTAGGAGCATCAGGATGGAAATTATCAAGAGCCGTCCACCCCATTCCTAATCTCTCGGCGTCAAATTTTTGACCAGCGGTCTGTGGATTATCGGTTATAAACTCCGGATCGATATATCCTTTCTGATACCAATCGTGTAGCAGCGTCAACGCCTGCAATGCTTCGGGCATAATAGTGCTCATTATTACCTTGTCATTGACCACCCGCCACTGTCCGGGCATAATGCCATATGCTCCGAATACGGCGTCGAATTGCCTCACCGGATGCCCGCCCTGTCCTGTACAGCCGTAGGTATCCTTCTTGCCGTCGCCATCGGGGTCACCGTTTACGATCTTATCAAAAGCCTGTGCATATTCATCCAATGTTTCCGGCACTTTTGTTATTCCCAGCTTGTCCAGCCAGTCTTTACGCCATACGGCACCGGTATTGAACTCCGTTCCCACTACCTTGGGTACGGCCCAGTTCTTCCCTTTATATTTACCGATGGCCCATACGCGCGGATCAGTCTCATCGATAAGCTTTGCCGCATTGGGCGCATTCTTCCTTATCACATCCTCGGAAACTTCGGCCAATGCCCCTTGGTCAACCAACGGCTGCCAATTCTGAGGTTCAAATGAAAACATAACATCCGGGATATCGCCCGACGCGATCATAGCAGCCAATTGATTATTGAAATCCGTAAGCGAGTAGGCCTCAATGTCCACATTGAACTTCTCTTCCAAATACTTCTCCGTGGGCGTATCCTTTTCAACGGGGCTACGATCGGCGCTGGTGCCAACCCATTTTATGGTATACTTCTTTTCTTCCGGCTGGGGCGTTGTGCCTTCTTCGGAAGGTTTTTGCCCGTCCGTATCCTCCGAGCCAATTTCCTTTCCGTCGGTGCCGCAACCGGCTATCAATACCGATAATGCCAGTATCAGCACCAGCAACAGTGCAATGAACCTTTTCGACATAGAAAAACTCCTCCTCAAAAATAAATTTTATATATCAAAGCGTTTTATCCGCCACGATATCAACCCTTAAGCGCTCCTATCATTATGCCCTGGGTAAAGTATTTCTGCAAAAACGGATATACTATCAGGATAGGTATGGTCGCAAACATGGTGGCCGCGGATTTTACACTCTCAGCCATCGGCGGTACGGCCGTGTCGGATTGAGGTACGGCTATATGCGGGTCCACGGTGTTCATTACCACCAGTTCCCTCAACAGTTGCTGGAGCACAAATTTGCCGCGGTCATGTATATACAACACGGCATCGAACCATGCATTCCAGTGCCCGACTAGGATCCACAGCGTGATGGTAGCTAAAACCGGCGTGGACAACGGCAACACAATGCGCCAGAGTATGAGCATATCGTTGGCGCCGTCTATCCTTGCCGATTCTTCAAGGCTCTCCGGTATGGATTGAAAGAAATTCCTGACTATAACCACATTAAACGGCGATATGGCCGCCGGAATTACCAATGCCCACACGCTGTCCATAAGCCCCAATCCGCTTACCAGCACATAGGTAGGTATCATACCCCCGCCGAAAAGCATCGTAAATATTATAAGGCCGGTGAAAAAATCACGGTGTGGAAATGTTTTCTTTGCCAATGGATAGGCGGTCGTAACGGTCAAAATAACCGCTATGGCAGTCCCGAGTACCGTTCGCACGACGGTATTATAGAAACCATTCCACATATACGAACGGCCGGCTATCATCTCCCATGATGTGAAATCAAGCTTGGTCGGCCACAAACGGAAGCTCATACCCATAGCCGACTCCCTGGCGCTTATGGATAAAACCAGCGTATGCCAGAACGGATATATAGTAACTATCGCCAATAGTATAAGCAATGTATAGTTGAGCACATCAAATATTATCTCTCCTGAACCGCGTTTAACTTTCATAGTCTTTTCCTCTCCTCTTTGTCACCATATACCGTATTCGCCTTCGCTTACGCGTTTTGACAGTATATTCGTGATTATTATCAGCACAAATCCTATCACCGATTTGAACATGCCTGCGGCTGTGGTAAGACTGAATTGGAATCCGCCTATACCCATGCGATACATGTAGGTATCGATAATGTCGGCCACATCGTATACCGGCGGACTGTAGAGGTTCATAACCTGATCGAATCCGGCATCCAGTATGCTGCCGGTCCTCAATATCAACATTACCGCTATTGTGGGAGCTATACCTGGTATGGTTATATGCCGTATGCGTTGCCAACGGTTGGCGCCATCCAAAACCGCCGCTTCATACAATTCAGGGTCCAGACCGGCTATAGCCGCCAGATATATGATCGAACCCCACCCTATGCTCGCCCATATATCGGTCGCCACAAGCACCGTCCGAAACCATTGTTTGTCGGCCACAAAAAATATGGGCTTTCCGCCAAATGCCTGTATTATCTGGTTGACTATACCCACCGACGGTGATAATGCCATCATCACCAAACCAGCCAATACAACCCATGAAAAGAAATGCGGCAAATAGCTCACCGTTTGTATAGTGCGTTTGAATGCCGTGCTCTTTACTTCGTTGAGCATCAACGCAAGTATTATGGGTGCGGGAAAACCAAATATTATCTTATATGCGCTGATTATTATGGTATTCTTTAAAACCGGTAAGAAATCCGGTCCCGTAAATAGATACTGGAAATGTTTAAGCCCAACCCACGTGCTGCCCCAAACGCCTTTTACCAACGAATAATCCTGAAAGGCCATCAAAAGCCCGTACATCGGGCCATACTTAAATATGATGAACCATATGAGTCCGGGTAAAAATAATAAAATGAGATATTTATTTTGACCGTATATCTTGAATTGCCTCTTTATCTTATATATAAGGCTATTGTTTTGTTCGGGAGCCTCTAATAAGATGTTCGATCTCATGCTCACCTGTTTGTCTCCTCTCTGTTGTTTGTTTACATCGTAATTTTAATTCATTGGAGGAAACATTGATAGTGACTTTTTATCAAATAAATGCACTGACCATAATGGATTTCATGATCAGTGCATGTGACATTTCATTAGATAAATGACATTATATCGCTCTATGAATTGTTTTGGCTCATCTAATATCATCCGCCAGCTTATCAACAGCATTTGATTTTCTATATTCTGTAGGCGTCATCCCCGTACACCTTTTAAATGCTCTGAGGAAACTGCGCATATTATTATATCCCACCATACCGGCAATAGCATTTATATCTTTGTCGTCAGACACCAAAAGTTCTTTGGCTTTGCTCATACGCACTCCTATTACATAATCTGTAAAGTTATGGCCGGTAACTTCCTTGAACAAGGTACTCATATATGAGGTACTCATATACACCTTTGACGCCACATCGTCCAACGAAAGGTCTTCAGAATAATGTTTTTCTATATGGGCCTTTACGGCTTCTACAATAGCGTTGTTCTTGCTGCTGTGTTTTTTATCGATGTAATCGATAAGAGCGTTAACCCTTTCCTCAATAAAAGTTCTCATGCCATCGATATCCTCTATGGATCGATAATCCTTATATGTTTCAAAGAAACTCCTGTCGAATACATCCTCATAGCTCATACCCATGGTACCCATGCCGCGAAAGACGCCGTTCATCAATTGCCACAGCATCTCGGATATATATGAGGCCATACCCGCACACTTGGGTATGCCGTCATAAACCTCATCGATGACGTTCATGGCAGCAAGCCTGTCTCCTACTTTTATGGCATTTATCATCTCGATCTCTTTATCCATGGGATAATAGTACTTAGGCACATCGCCGCTTATGCTGAAGTTGTTTATATGGATCAACGAACCGTTTCCTGTAAGTACTTTATAGTTCAAAGCGTCCAATGCCTCACGATATGATAGATGTATATCGGTTATCCTCTCATAAGCGTTGCCTATGCTTATGGTCGCCGAAATGCCAAGTCTATCCTCAATATCCTGCTGCATAGCTTTCGCAGCGCTTATAACAGCGTTCTCATCGCCGTGAAAGCTCATCAGCGCTATTATCCTATTCTCATCCATATTCCCGGCTACGGCATGAACGCCCGGTACAGATATGCTTTCCACTATATCTCTTATCGCCGCTTTCATAATTGCAATGGCTCCAGTATTACGGATATACGCCGCATCGCTAAATCTATCCGTACTCACGATTGCCACAGCAAAGCCGCAATGTTGATAAGGAAAGCCTATAGCATCCAATTGCCTGAATACATGTTCCATGTCATCTATATAGCCACTGCAAAGGCTGATCAATAGGCCGCTTTTTATCTCCTGTCGGCTGTTATCGTATAAGTCCTCTATATTGCTCTTTTGAACCATTATATCATCGACCGCTTTGCTGAGCACCCTATACTCGTCGTCGGCTGCTATATCTCTGCCCCCAATTCTATTTAGAACTTCTAATATGGGCTTATAAAAGTTAAGGGATACAATTGCCCAAACGGCCATGCCGCCGCCTAAGCATAATAACATCAACCATACGGTGAGATCCCTTATCCCTTTCGTAGCAGCAGTAAGATATGCTACATCTTCCGCCTTGACATACATCCAGCCATTGTATGGTGAACGAACGCAGGATATCATCTTGGACTCCCCGTTTATGTCTATCTGACCATATCCGCTGTCGCTTTTTATTACGTTAAAGAAATCGTTTTGTCGGGACAATAGAGCAAAATAATCGGTGTCGCCGCTCAACAGTTCACCATTTGCATCCGTCACAAATAGATTTTGATCCGCAGGCATATTCTGTTGAATAACGCTGAATAGCTTGGTCCTGTCGAGATTGATCACAATAACGCCTACCTTAGGCAGCGACATCAGCGGGAACTCTCTCATAACGGTGATGGCGTCAACTTTTGCACCAACCTTATCTATAACGCGGTGATTTATCAATAATTTCCTAAAGCCCAGAGGAGCGGCATCATCATAGATATCAAGCCAACCGGTATCCGGCAACACACTGGCATCAACAGCGCCGCCGGGGGCGGAAAGCGCTTTACCGCTTTCAAGATAATACACATATATAGAGTCTATATATGTTTCGGTCATTTGAGAACTGACCATAGTGGGCAGTTCGAGTTTCTCGGATAAGGACAGTCTGTTATAATCCTTCTGCATAAGATAGTGCATCGATAGATTACTGATTATGGTGTCTGTTTTCTTCATCGCCGCATCCATAACCTGCTGCATCTGACGCAAGGTTTGAAGATTGGCCTCATTCACCTTCTCTTTTATGCTTTGAGACGCCCTGATATACGAGAATCCTCCCACGGCTAGTACCACACCGGCTAATATGATGCTGAATACTATTATCAATCGCGTATACACGCTCTTAAAACGATATTTATGCAGATAATAGGCTATATTCCATTTCATAAGCTTGCACAGCCAGAGCGCTGCTCCTCCTCCTTTCCGTTATTGCCTATTCAAGCGAAAATATACAACTCTTTTATGAAAGTATTATATCATATTCTTTCGTTCTCGACCATAGCGTTATTCACTGATAACGCGATCGACTATCTTATAAGCTTTGCAAGCGACAGTTTCAAATAGCCATATAAATATTAATATAATCCGGTTTACAAGGTAGGATGGCAATGTTAGAATTATAATATAGATATATTTAGGAGGTTTTGTTATGCAATGTGATTGGCAAAATCAATATATATTGACCAAAAACAGAGAGCCTGCCCACGCTACCTTGATACCGTATGCTGACGCAGGTGCTGCTGCCTCTTTCGAAAGAGGTCTTTCGCCGTATTTCAAGCTGCTGAATGGGCAATGGAAATTTTGTTATCTGCCATATCCCGCAGCTTGCCCAATGGGTTTCGAACAGCCTGAGTACGATACGCAAACGTGGGATGAAATTCCTGTGCCCAGCAATTGGCAGATGCTCGGCTACGGTAAGCCCAACTATACTAATGTAGCGTATCCTTATCCCGTGGATCCGCCTTACGTTCCTGACGACAATCCTGTGGGATTATACAGGCGTGATTTTGAGATACCGCCATCGTGGCAGAACAGACAGGTCTTTTTAACATTCGAGGGCGTCGACTCGGCCTTCAGAGTATGGATAAACGGTCACGAAGTCGGCTATAGCCAAGGCAGTCATCTGCCGTCGGAATTCAACATCACGCCATACGTACATGCAGGCGGCAACGCGTTGGCCGTACAGGTATATCAATGGTCGGATGGTAGTTATCTGGAAGACCAGGACATGTGGCGCTTAAGCGGTATATTCCGCGATGTGTACCTTATAGCCACACCAAGCGTACACATGCGCGATGTGCACGTCGACACAATTCTTGATGATGTGTGTGCGGATGCTGTACTCAACGTAAAAACATACATCAAAAATTATGCAAATCACGAGAGCGAAAACTATACAGTAATAATGGAGCTATTAGACAGCGACGGGCAAAAAGTAGCCAAAAAAGACGCCACAGCTGCCCCAATTTTAGGAGAAGAAATCATCGTAGATATGGAAACGCCCGTCTCTGATCCTCATAAGTGGTCAGCCGAAGATCCATATTTGTACACATTGATACTGACTCTAAATGATGCCGAAGGCAATACAGAAGAAATCGAAAGTTTTGCCGTGGGCTTCCGCAAAATAGAGATAAAAAATCAGCAACTATTGGTAAACGGTGTATCAGTGAAATTAAAGGGTGTGAACAGGCATGATACACATCCAGACCTTGGCCACGCTGTATCGTTGGAATCCATGATCAAGGATATAACGCTTATGAAGCAGCATAACATAAACGCTGTGAGAACATCTCACTATCCGAATGACCCGCGTTGGCTGGATCTGTGCGACCGTTACGGCCTATATGTCATAGATGAAACCGATCTCGAATGCCACGGATTTGCATTTACGGGCAATCTCAATCAGATCTCCGACGACCCGGAATGGGAACAGGCTTATGTGGATAGAGCCGAGCGCATGGTGGAGCGGGATAAAAATCATCCATCCATCATCATATGGTCGCTGGGCAATGAATCAGGCTATGGACGCAATCACGATGCTATGGCAGCCTGGATACGCCAACACGATACGACGCGGCCCATACATTATGAAGGTGCTCACGACGCACCGGTCGTTGATATAGTAAGTGTCATGTACCCCACAGTGGAAAAGCTTGCACAAGAAGGACAAAGGACCGATGACCCACGCCCATTTTTCATGTGCGAATATGCGCATGCTATGGGCAACGGCCCCGGCAATCTCAAAGAATACTGGGAAACCATCTATAAATACCCACGGCTTATAGGCGGATGTGTCTGGGAATGGGTGGATCACGGTATACGCCAACATACGCCGTCAGGGGAGGAATGGTTTGCATATGGTGGAGATTTCGGAGACGAGCCGAATGATGGCAATTTCTGCATCGACGGCTTGAATTTTCCCGACCGTATACCCCATACCGGCCTTATCGAATATAAAAAGGTATTAGAACCGGTAAAGGTGGATGCTATAGATATGGCGACAGGAACATTTTCCATCAGCAATCTATATAATTTCATATCGCTGAGGCACCTCGATGGCAGTTGGTCTCTGGTGAGCGACGGAAAAACGATACAGCACGGCGCTCTGCCTGCCCTGGATATAGCCGCCGGCCAGTCCATGAAGATAACAGTACCTTATACCATGCCTGCCGCTAAAGCGGGTACCGAATACTGGATAAATTTCAGCTTTACATTAAACCAAGACATGCTATGGGCCAAACGTGGCTTTGAAATAGCATGGGCACAATTTAAGCTGCCTGTGGAGGCACCATCCGTACCTATAGCTGTATCGGAAATGCCGGAACTAAGCTGTCTGCAAACCGACAACACTATAGAAATAGCAGGCCATGATTTTAAATTGATATTCGATAAGCATTATGGGAGAATAGCATCTTATAATTACAACGGTATGCCAATGATACACGAAGGCCCACGGATAAATCTGTGGAGAGCTCCTACCGATAACGATATACATCAAGCAGAATTATGGAAAAGAGTGGGATTGGACAAGCTGATAAGCCGTATTGCTGATATCTCATTTTCTATGCTTTGCCCGCAAGCGGCACAGATTATGGTATCATACGTCTTAGCCCCATACAGTTTAACACCGGTATGTCGTGCTAATGTTGCATATATCGTATACGGTAACGGTGATATAGAAGTAGATGCTGACATATCGCTGCGTTCCGATCTACCCCATCTGCCGCGCATAGGCATGGAAATACAATTGCCAAAAGGTATGGAGCAATTTACATGGTATGGGCGCGGTCCGCATGAAAATTACATAGATAAAAAGGAAAGCGCCAGAATAGACGTATATGCCGGCACAGTGGATGAGCAGCATGTACCCTATATACGCCCGCAGGAAAACGGCAATAAATCGGATGTACGCTGGGCTGCTGTTACGAATTTGCGCGGCATGGGATGGCTTATAATTGGAAAACCTACGTTTAACATAAGCGTGCATCATTACACGACACAGGATCTGACCAAGGCCGACCATACCTATGAACTGGTACATCGCGATGAGACTATAATCAATATAGATTATGAGCAAGACGGCCTCGGCAGCAATAGCTGTGGTCCCGGTCCATTGGAAAAATACCAGCTCAAGCCGGAGGATGTGAGCTTCAGCTTCATATTAAGACCATTTTCGGCAGATGCCATGTCGGCTGTAGCATCGAGCAAACGCTATCCTCAAACAATATAAGAATTATTTATAATGGGGGTGTATACACCCCCATTATAAAACATATGTCCTAAAATCCGATTCTTTCTATCTCTTTCGGATAAATATTATATGCTGATTTTTCTCCGGCCATGACTTTATATAAGTCAAAAGAAGCGCTTTTTATACCTTCTGTAAATTCGTTATATGGCTTGCAACAGACATCCACTGCTCCTATTTGAAAATTCTCCCCATCATAACGTCCCAATACGGGCTGATCATTTAACTGGAAATAGTGCGTACCGACACAGTATTTATTAGCCGCTCCGGTTTCAACATAATACTTGAAAGCCACTCCCCTTTGTTGTTGATCGGTAACAGCACGAAGTCCTGTGGCTAAAAGCCCTCGATCCAATGCTCCGAAGTGGAACTCCCCAACCAGCACAGGCATATCTATAATCTTGCCCACATAATCAACATCAGAAGCTGGTGACATTTTATAGCAGTTAATCGAAAATACATCAAAATTTTGATGGCCAGCCAATAACTTATCTTGGGATATATAACCATATCTCATGCCCAAATTCAGGTGATCGGGATCTATTTTCTTTACCTCTTTACTGGGCACGGCAACGTATCGTTCTATCATTACTTCTGAAAAATCATCCAGATCCGCAAGGGCTTTAGGCGATAAAGCTGTTGTATCTAGGCTGTTTTTTAATTGATCAAAAGATAAAAGATCAATATTCCATTCTTTTGAAAGCTTCTGTATATCCCCGTCATATCGTTTGGCTAAAAAACTTATAAGGGCATCTTTTGATGCTGATGGATTATCATCCTCTAGTAATATTCTTGCTAGATTGAGATCTTGTATAAAAGCCCATTGAGGCTCATTCCGCAAGAAATATCCTATCATATATGGATCTTCCTTAAAAGGCTCTAACTGTCTAGCAAATTTTATTGCATTCTTCTCATATTCCTCAGAGAATACATCCGGGAAATCTCTAAATACTTTATATTCGGTATCCGGAAAATCCGCGAGTGGCCATACATATGGCATTCGGGCGCATTTTATAAAATCTGGCGATGACCAATTACCTATGGTATTTATACCCCATTCCAATAACCTTCTCCTAGTAATCCGCGCCCATTGGCCCCACCAGACATTGCCAAATGTTTTTATGAAATCAGCTATAGTAAAATTGAAATAATTTTCGTCACTGTTAGATGTACTGATAGTCCAAGCTTCTTTGAAAGCACCTTTCTCATCGGGCAACCATTCGAAGAATTTCCTTATCCCATTAATATAAGCATTCTCACCCGGCCATACGCAATCCATGCCTAAGCTGTAAAAAGCATTTCCTTCAGGGTCTACCAGCCACCATCTTCTCCCATCGTATTCTGTTCTAAAAAAACCGCTGGCTTTAAAGCGTTTGTTTTGCCATCCACCGTATTCATCCAATGCGCATCTGCCCTGAGCACTGATTGACTTCTCAGACTCATTGAGTAAATAAACCTTTAACTCATCCTCACCGTGAGTTTTCCCATACCACTCCCTTGTAATCAGTTGCCCCAATTTGTCGACCAAAACAGTGTCAGGCAGAGGATAATCCGGTTCTTCTTTCGCAACATGCATATCAAATATTTCGAGTCTTTGGCGCGTAAAACATTCCATACTGCTTATGGAAAGTTTGCAGATTTTCGACGGATCAACCCCCTGTCCTGCAACAACCGTTTTTAATTTCCCAGGTGTTCTAGGTAAAAACATATGCTGTGAATTCAGAGCATTAGACGGCAAAGATAATCTGGCCTTTATGCCAGGGAGCACGCCCATAGTAACACTCAAATCAGGTTTGGTACTATTGATTTCCCAAAATTTTATAACAACTCCCATAACCCATTGTTCATGGTTTAATACATCAAGTATCAGATAACCCTCATTGCGCCACCATTGCTCTAGGATGTCCTTTTCGCAGATCAGATCTCCTCCTTCTTTATCGAAATCCAAAACGATGCTGTTACCGTTCTCCGAAATATTGACCTCACATCTTTCAGCTAAAAAGTGTGTTAGATCGGAAATAACCATGCTAATTCTCTCCTTATAACAGCCTTGAGTACTTTCGCAAATTTTGAAAGTACTCAAGGCGTATTGTAATATTCAACTGATAAATATAATTATACGCTTATTATTCAGTTATGAGTACTTTATCTATGGAACCAGCACCTACTACAAAAACCATACACCATGACAACAACAACCCTATTATCTTTTTAAGCATTATAATATAACCTCCTCAGCACTTTTAATTTATTTTTTATATTGCATGAAAGGCAATATATTGCCCTTCATGCGTTTTGCGAAATCAATCATTCATTATAAGTCGGCCATGCATATTTTACTCCGGCAGCCTGTTTGTTTTTTTGGAAATTCTCATTGCGTATCTTGATAATATCCTGCATCCCCATTTTATTCATCTGCTGAATAGTTTCATTGTATATTCTCTCACATTCGGCTTCGGATTCGGCTACCATCATCTGCGCAACCTGTTTTCTCCAGTACTCGTCTATCTGTGTAAGTTTATTGCTGGCATCCGTCCCCGGATCTGGTCCGAGTTTTTCAAAGAGCGTTGTGTGGTAAACTATCTTAGACATATCTTTATACCAATCTTGTTTTAACTTATCAGTCTCGGTTACAGGCTTGGTCCTCTTTTGTACTCTAACATAATCCACCAGCCACCCAAAACCTCCAAAGCCGTACTTATTATCAAATTCTTCTGGGTTTTCCAATTGGAGTTGCAGCAGTTCCGGCATCAGCTCAATGGTTCCATCCGCATTCACTTTATAAGTTTCACCTTCGATACCGTAACTCTGTATTAAATCGCCTTCTTCGCTATATAGGAACTCCAAGAATCTTATCGCCCTATCCGGATGTTTTGACTGTTTAGTAACACATGTCGTATTCCATCCTATGCCCGACTCTATTCTTACCGGATCACTTCCATCGTTAGAACGTATGGGCTCAACAGTCACGAATTTAGCTTTTTTGTCCAGTTTATATAAATCATACATAGGGCCTTGGTAATCCCCTACATTACCTAAAAACGAAAATACGCTGCCGGACTTTATTTTTTCTTCGATTTGTTGCCTTTGACTAGTAAATACCTCTTTAGACACCAAACCCTCTCTGTATAGTCTGTTTGCGAACTTAACAACCTCCAAATATTTGGGATGCAGCCTTTGGTCTATATAGTTACCCTGTTCATCTTCCATAGGTACACCAAAAAATGCTGGCAAAGTAAGATCTACAGCATCCATACCTTCCGCACCGAATGTCATAGGCTCAACCTTAACCCCCTGGTATTTTATGTCGCTGTCTTTTACTTTTTTCAAAGCATTTATCGCACCTTCCTGGGTGCTGAAATCATTGCGCGTTATTCCCAGTTGATCCATAATATCCTGCCGAGCCAATATACCCGCATTAGTTTCCCAATAATTCTTTTCCGGGTCCATCTCCTCGGGTGCCCAAAAGAAGCTGACTATACCGTATAAATTACCATCAGGGAATTTATGCGTCTCTATCATCGATTTGGGCAAGATAGTCATTAATTCCGGCGCATATTTTTCACTCAACTCATTTATCGAATAAACCAGTCCTCCCTGTACCATCAGTTTGAACTGCGGTGACGCCCACCACAATGTTACTATGTCCGGCAGCGTGCCACCTGCTATCATAGCATTCAATTTCTCGCTGCCACCCGCAGCAGGTGTAATTACGTTCACCGTCACTCCGGTTTTTTCAGTCACCAATTTATTCATCATTCTGTTCTTGGCATCCCAGGTATAAGCTGCCCAGTCATAATCGATGTACCAATCCAGCGTTACCGGACTGGTATCCCAAGACCAACTTGGGCCAGTTTTTTGTTGCTCTCTTTCACCTTCGGTCTTGTTATTAGTTGCTTCACTGCTCTCATTAGGTTCTTCTGCTTTTTCCGTATCCGAAGCTCCTGAGCATGCTGCAAGAGTGGATACCAGCAACAACACTACCAAGGCCGCACTGAGCCACCTCATCTTTTTTACCATTACGACATTCCCCTTTCTTTTAATTAAAAATATATATTTCCAGCAGAATGGCAGCATCCTGCTTGAAATCACAACATATCAACCTTTTATTGACCCTATCAAAAGCCCTTTTACAAAGTACTTTTGTAAAAAAGGATATACTATGATAATAGGAATAATTGTGATCATCATAGTAGCATATTGCATCGTCGTGGATGTTACAGCATTTTGTTCGATATGCAATGAAGCTGCTCCGGCTTGCGCTTTTTGTGCTGCTGCAGCTTTGGTACGGATAATTTTCATTAAATAAAGCTGTATAGGTTGTAGTTCTTCTTTAGTAGTATATAACATGGCATCAAAATATGAATTCCAGTGGCCAACAGCCACAAATAGAGCGATGGTAGCAAGCACCGGGGTCGACAGCGGTATAACTATATTGAAGAAAACCCTATATTCACCGGCTCCGTCTATTTTAGCCGAATCGAATAACGACTGCGGAATACCTTTAAAGAATGCGTTAAATATTAAAGCATTATAGAATCCAAACAAGCCGGGCAAAATATATACCCAAAAGTTGTCCAATAATCCAAGCATTTTAATGGTTAGATAAGTCGGTATCATACCTCCGCTAAAATACATAGTAATGATGCCTAGAGCAGCATATATATTTCTGCCCATTAAATAATCCCGTGAAAATGCATAAGCAAATAACGCTGTAACCAATAATGTAAGGACGGTGCCTATGATCGTTCTTGCGATAGTTATGATATATGCATGCAAAATAGCTCTGTCTGATAGTACTATACGATAATTATTCAGGCTAAATTTTCTCGGCCAGAGATATACTCCTCCGCGCATATAGTCTAAGCCTTCGTTAAACGACCCTATAATGCAGTACCAAAATGGATAAAGTGTAATCAATATAATAAATACCATAATTATGGTATTTATTATATCAAATATCCTATCTCCCCTTGACCTGTTAGTTACCATAGAACTTTCCTCCTTTATGTTACGCTCGATTAAAATAGCGATTGTTCCGTTAATTTTTTGGATATATAGTTGGCGGTAACCAACAAAATGACTGATATCGCAGAGCGGAATAAACCAACCGCAGTCGCATATGAAAATCTCATACTGCCAAGCCCCATTTTATAGGTATAAGTATCTATAACCTCACTCCTGCTGACATTGAGTGGATTCTGCAACATCCATATTTGATCAAAATTCGAACCTAACATACCGCTTATTGCTAAAATCAGCAGAATAACTATAGTACCAGATATAGATGGCAGTGTTATATACCACATTCTTTTAAAGCGACCCGCCCCGTCTACTATGGCAGCTTCATATAGTTCTGGGTCTACGCCGGCTATTGCAGCCAAATATATAATAGCATTCCACCCTAAACCTTTCGTAATACCGGTAATTACAGCTATAAACCAGAAATACTTCGGCTCGCCCATAAAAAGGACGGGATCCTCTATAACACCCAATCTTTGTAATACTCCGTTCACCACCCCGTCAGGAGCAAGCATGTTTATTATTAGACCCCCATATATAACCCAAGATATGAAATATGGTAAATATGATACGGTTTGAGTAAACTTTTTAAATTTATCATTCGCAATTTCATTTAATAGTAGCGCAAATATTATAGGAGCTGGGAATCCTATTATAAGGCCTATAATATTTATAGCCACTGTATTTGTCAAAACATTAACTATATCCGGACTGTTAAAAAACTCTTTAAAATATTTTAACCCCGCCCAGGGTGCTCTTAAAATACCTATAAAACTGGAATCCAAAATGTTATAGTCTTTGAAAGCTATCAATACGCCGTACATAGGAATATATGCAAAAATGATCAACACAATTAATCCGGGCCATATCATACTTTGCAAATCTAACTGCTTTAAAAACCGGCTCCATTTGCTTTCTTTACTTTTAGATATGGTAATGGGCTTATTAGCTAAACTGTTTTCATGCATACTTACAAACCCCCAATGCTTAAAATTAAATAAATATCAGTTTAGGTACATTAGCATTATACAGAAGAAGCATTGCGGGTTAAAGTAACATTTTTGGTCATTTGGTTACTATTTTAGCTGTGTATGAAATGGAATTGTTATTACTGTTTTGGTATATTGACCCTCTTGACTATAAAGACGAACTGAATACTGTGGTCCATAAAAAAGCTTTATTCTATCGCTAATGTTCTTCAGACCTATAGAACCGTTTGGCTTCGTATTATTTAACAGGTGTTCGTCCTCTTCTATGTTTGATGCCAACACATCATTTATCTCGTTCAGCCTTTTATCAGATATACCTACGCCATCATCTCTAACTGTGATTTCCAAATTACAATCTATGATATGAAAGTCTACATTTATATTTATAGAAGACTTACTATTACTAAATCCATGCTTTATAGAATTTTCCACTAATGGTTGGATAATAAACTTAATGACCTTATGATCCGCCAGGTCTGATGGAAGATTAACATTTAAACTAACTTTATCTCCATATTTAATTTTTTGTAACTCAATATAATTCTTTACATTTTCAACTTCGTCTTTTATCGGTATATATTTATAATCATTGTTCATATTATATCTAAGTATCTTACCGAATATAGCTATAGCTTCCGCCCCATCATAATTTCCATCTAATTCCAATTTACTGTTTATAATATCAATAGCATTATAAATAAAATGAGGATTCATTTGATACTGCAATGCTGCAAATTCGGCGTTTCTCTTATCACTTTCCTTTTTTAACATGCTTTTCATTAAAGCGTTTATTTTATCTATTAAAATATTGAAATTATACGCCATTCTCCCGATTTCATCATTATATTCAATAGGTATCCTTATATTTAAATTCCCTTGTGCTACTTCCTGCATCATTCCTAACATGTAATTTATCTCTTTGAAAATGAATTTTAATGATAAATAAAGCAGTAATAGCATAGAAAGGATACTTATGCCAATTGTTAAAAGCATATTTATCCTGGCTTTTTGTAAATTGTCTTTTATACTTTCATTCGTCAACATATTAAACACGCTTATTATTTTGACTCCTATAGGATCGACAGTATCATATACATAGAGAGTGTCTCCACGAATGTCATATCCTTTATTTCCTAAGGCATTTTGTTTTATCGTGGCGGGAAGAACAGCGTTGTAGGGAAATAATACTTTGTTAGAGTTATCTAATATATAAAAGTAATAGTTGTTATTATAAAGATTAGTTAGTTCATTGAACATATCGCTCACTTTAATATCCAGAACCATTATTCCCATATACTGGTGATCTATGCTATATAGCTTTTTAATAAACGAAAATACCTCTGTCTCATTTGGATCCTTTGAACGTGCAAAAAGTTCTATTTGATGAGAACCCATCCACATATAATTCTATGAGCTTTTTATGAAATCATTATACCACTTTGAGTTTGAAATTCTGCTCAATTTATAGAAGTAATCCCACGATTCTGTTAAGTTCGCATTATTTGTATATATACTTATTCTACATATATTAGCTTTATTAAAAATAATTGTATTTTTTAATTGAGGTATTATTTGGTATTTATAGCTTTCTAACAATTCGCTCATTAAAATGTATTTGGAAGACAACAATCTGTTTAGCTGCGGGTCCATGGATAAACGCTCCATAATGTCTTCTGTTGTATTAATTTTATATAACAGAGCACTTTTTATGCTTGCTGCACTTTCGCGAGCTTCATTTATGTAATCTCGCTCAATACTATTTAACATCTTATTATATGAGTAAACGCTAAAGTAAACGATCGGTATTGCTATAACTATGATATAGATAATTATTAGTTTTTTAAATAAACTCATATTTTCATATATTTTTGATACCCTTTTAAGCATATAAAATACCTCACTAGAATAAATGCCCAAGCAAAGTTTTATTCATGCAGAAATTATTTTTTCTCTGAAATCATGAGGAGAAAAACCAAAATAAGCCTTGAATGCCCTTGTAAAGTATTTTGGATTTTCATATCCTACCATTTTTGATATTTGAGTGATTTTATTAGAAGGATCTTTTAGTAATTTTTTAGCATTTTCCATCCTAACGCTGGTCAAATATTCGACAAAACTAACCCCCATAGTTTTCTTGAATAATTTGCCGAAGTACGAATAATTCATATTTACTATATTAGCTATAACAGCCATATTAATATCCTTATAGTAATTTTCTTTCACATATTTGATAGCAATATCGATAGCATTGCTCACGGCTTGAGACTCAACTAAATAGTTCATATCATTTATCTTAGTCTTCAAAAATCTACGCATATCCGCTAAATTGTAGAATTCATTAAAATCTTTATACTGAAAATCTCGCTCACCGTTAATGCTATACCATTCATTGATAATATGAACGGCATAGTTATATAATTGGCTAAGTTTCTCTATAGATATATCCCTTAAAACATCCAGGTTAAATACATTGTCAATAACCTCACACATTCTATATATATCAAAATTATCGGCATACTGCCTTAAAACATCCAATCTTTGTAGAGCAAAAGTAATATCGTCGGATTTATGTTTTATTTTACCATATTCAATAATATTATATTCAGGATATATAATCCTATATATAAGCGCTTTATAGGCATGCTTATAAAGACTATGAATGCTGTAAATATCTTTTGCACAGTCACTTATAGATATAAATACTCTTACGAAGCGCTGGCTCAATATATGATATAAATAAGAAAGCTGGGAAATGATCCCATCATATTTATCGGGAGTATGATAATTAAACAATAAAGCAAGCATATGCTCCTGATCACACAAATGTAACACGTTAATGCCAGTTGCTTCAGGCTTAGGTTTTTCGAGCTTAATTATATCGACAGCTATATCTGAAATTTTATTATCTGTTTCGTCTCTAACGTCTATTATACCAATACACAAATAATTATAATTAAAGTCTTCTTTTATAGATTCTATAAGATTATGCAATATTTTGCTGTCAATATCACTATTTACCAAAAGCCTGCTTAGATTATTTTCTAATAATATTTGGTGATAGTATGCAGCGTTGCCGGCGCTTCTTGCCTTTTGTTGTTCTTTCACGGCTTTATCCAATACTTCTCGCAAATCAGACAATCCTACAGGTTTTAAAAGATAATCGATCGCCCCTAGCTTAAATGCTTCTCTCACAAATTCGAATTTATCATATGCGCTCAATGCTATAAAATTGGGCTTATAGTTAATACATTCGCCGTATTCCTTTATTTGCTGGATTAATTCCAAACCATCCATATCAGGCATACAAATATCGGTAATTATAATATCAGGCTTATATGTAATTACCCCTTCAAGTGCTTCTTTTCCGCTAAAAGCCAATATCACTTTTACTTCATAGGCCAAATCCAATCTCTTTATCTTGGATTCAATACCTTTACAAATAATTTCTTCATCATCTGCTATTAATATGCTATACATGATCTAACCACCTGCCCAATTTCTGCCATGCACAGTGGTGAACTACATCGCCAATAAATTGGCGAGCTTCTGATTCCCGATGAAACATTGTCCGTTCCATCGGTACATCTCAGGTGGGTCCAACGCCACTACTGCTGGGTTAGGTTTGCCAACCCTACACAGATACTTCTTCAGTATATTGTACGCTCCAACACAATCAGCGTTGTAGGTCTTACTGTCTACCACATATAAGCCTCTGTATTTACGATTGCTCTTTTGGGCGCTCGCTTCTGATACCTCTGTTGCATATGGGCTGCACTGGCTGGTATAGCTCTCTTCTTGTTTGTCGGTAAATATGCCTCTGTCAGCAGTTTTGTATGTAAGCAGCTCCTCTACTTTCTTAAACGGCCATTTGTGAACTTTCTGATTGTTAACTTTACCCATGTCTTTATCATCTCGAATATGCGATAAATCACCAATAATAATGGCAGCCACCCCTTCTTGCTCTGCAAAGTCTATAACCTGTTTGGTGGCTGTATGCAGAAGATGATGGACCTGCTTTTTGCGTTTTGTATATAACTGCTGTATCCGCCTGCTGCTCTTTTTGTACTTTGCTTCAGATGTTGCCTGCTGCGCATATGTTATCGACTGATGGTGTGCTATCTCTTTGTCGAAGTAGCGGTTTATGCTCAATAATTGCCTGCCCGATATGATCATGCTTTTGCCTGTGGACGTATAGCATGTCATAAGGTTGTTAACTCCCAAATCAATGGCCATGTATATTGCGTTATCTTGTTGATATTGGGTTGCTGGCAAATCGACGATAATATTAATCTTATATTTGTTACTCCTGGGTATGGGTATTATCTCGATGACTTTTGCTTTGCCAGCAAAGTTTTTATATCTATCAGGTATTTGTATGTACAGAAAGTCTGTGTCCAGAACATATTTTTGTTTCATATACAACTTCTGCTGTTTTGGTACTGTAAGCCTGATAACTCCGTCTGATATAACAAACCCTTTGTTCAGGTACCGTATATTGAAGTTGCTATGCTTATATTTAGGCGGCCTTGGATTTTCTATACCGCCGGTCTTTTTCAGCTTGTAAAACGAGCTCCAAGCTTCGTCCAGCTGTTTGAGCACTTCCTGAGCTGTTTGCGATGGCAGGTTTTTGTACCAAAAGCTTTCCTTTAGCCTCGCTTTTTGTTCATACCAGTCCGGATAGGGATTGCCGCTTTCTTTCGTCCAGGTAATTCGCTCGTAATTTGCCACATTCCAAAGCTTTGATGAGGCATATGTCAGAGCGCTTAATATAATGCATTGTTCTTTATTGGGGTTTAACTCGAATTGTATAACCCTCTGCTTTGCGTTGGGTTTATTTTTCTTTAATCTCACTATTTCACCCCCTTGTATTTTGGTGTTCGATATATTTTTTGATTGCATCTTCGGATATGGAACCTATGGTCTCTATATAAAACATAGTATCCAACCTGACTTCCCCTTGGCACAAGTGGCGAAGGCTTCTGCAAGACTATCGGTAATTAAAAGCGGTTCTCATCTCTCCAATAAATTAGAGAGGATTCCCGCCGCGCCCCCTAAATAATTATTTGCCGAGCGCTTTTTTGAATTCCTTTGTTATCAAAGGCAATATCTCGAGCACATCGCCCACTATACCGTACGTCGCCACCTTGAATATAGGCGCATCTGGGTCTTTGTTTATAGCCACTATTATATCCGATGACGACATGCCTGCCAAATGCTGAACGGCTCCAGATATACCACATGCGAAATATACCTTCGGCCCCACTGTCTTGCCGGTTTGTCCTACCTGATGGCTGTACGGTATCCAACCAGCATCTACCGCAGCCCGCGACGCTCCTACAGCGCCGCCTAGCGTTTGAGCCAATTCTTCTATCAAGGTAAAGTTTTTGGGATCCCCCAGGCCTCTGCCCCCCGATACGATTATATCTGCTTCGAGCAGGTTGACGGTTTCTCCAGCTTCCTCTACCACCTGCAGCACGCGCGTTTTTAAACCCTGTTTTAGCTGGGGCTGTTGGCGGAGTATGCGGCCTGAACGTTCAGAATCCGGTTCTAATGGTTTCATAACCCTAGGACGCACCGTGGCCATCTGGGGCCGATGATCCGGGCATACGATAGTAGCCATAAGGTTACCGCCAAAAGCCGGCCGCGTCTGCATGAGATTTCCCGTATCGACATCTATTTCTAATCCGGTGCAATCCGCAGTAAGACCAGTACCTATGCGTGCAGCCACCCTCGGTCCCAATGAGCGACCATAAACTGTAGCTGCAAGCAACACTATGTTAGGCCTATAACGCTCTACAAGGTAGGATAGATTATCTGCATAGAGCTCATCGTTAAAACGCTCGAGGTCCGCATGATCCAACCAGTAAACCTTATCGGCGCCATAGGCTATAAGCTGCTGAGCCAGCGGCCGCACTTTATTGCCTATCAATACGGCTGCCAAATCCTGACCGAGCTGGTCGGCCAGATGCCTTCCAACGCCTAATAGTTCAAAGGCTGCGCTATCTATGACCCCGTCCTTTTGCTCCGCAAATACCCATACATCCCTGTATGATGAAAGGTCGCCCATGCCCGTCCCACGCTCGGCTTGAAAATCTATCGCGTCGAACTTGCATGCATCTGCACATGATCCGCATAGCGTACAGTTGTCCAATATAACGGCTTTGTCGTTTTCCATCTTTATAGCACCAAACGGGCATGCCCTGACACACACGGCACAGCCCGTACAGTTTTCTTCTATAATCCTTATGCTCATTATACACTCCTCATACAGGTACTTTTATCTGCAATTGCAGCAACTTTTCTACAAGTTTATGAGCCTGCTCCTCCGGTGTACCGTCTATTATTTCGGTGTTTATATTTATTTCCGGAGTAAACGTTTTTATAACCTTGGTAGGTGAACCTCTGAGCCCTATTTTATCCTTATCGGCACCTACGTCGTCAGCCGTCCATACCGGTATAACCGCTTTTTTGGCTTTCATCATGCCTTTTATGGACGGCAAGCGCGGCTCATTTATCTCTTTTACAACGGTTATGACGGCAGGCAACGAACATTCTATAACCTCGTAACCGAAATCGGTCATACGCTGTGCTCGTATATAATCTTCCTTTATCTCCTCTATTTTTCTGACGCACGTTATATGCGGGATACCGAGACGTTCGGCTAATTCCGGCCCTACCTGTCCAGTATCTCCGTCTATAGCCTGTTTGCCGCATATTATGATATCATAGTCACCTATCTTGTTTATTCCTGCAGCCAGTGCCGCCGAAGTAGCCAATGTATCCGCCCCGGCAAATGCTCTATCGCTCAAGAGTATACCATCGTCCGCTCCGACAGCTATGCATTCCTTTAATATGTCAGCTACTTTAGGTATACCCATGCTTATAACCGTAATTTTGCCGCCCGTTGCTTCTTTAAGCCTCACGCCTTCTTCTACCGCATATGTATCGAATGGATTTATGACGCTTTGAGCCTCATCCCTAACCAGCGTATTGGTATCCTTGTTTATCTTGACATCATTAGTAGCCGGCACTTGCTTTATGCATACTATTATATTCAATGCGCTATCACCTCATTTTTTGCTGGCATATTGCTTTATCAATTCCAGCGCTATTATATTGCGTTGTATCTGATTGGTGCCTTCATATATTTGAGTGATCTTCGCATCGCGCATCATTTTCTCGACAGGATAATCCCTCATATAGCCATAACCCCCCAGAATCTGGACGGCATCGGTGGTAACCTTCATGGCTACATCTGAAGCAAACACCTTAGCCATCGATGACTCTTTGCTGAAATCTTTGGCTCCTGCATCGATCATGCGCGCCGTAGCATACACGAGTGCCCTGGCAGCCTCGGTTTGCGTAGCCATGTCAGCCAGCATATGCTGTATGGCCTGGAATGAGGATATGGGCTGTCCGAATTGATAGCGTTGATGCGCATAACTAGCTGCATAATCCAAAGCCCCTTGGGCTATGCCGACCGCCTGAGCTCCTATGCCCGGCCGCGTACGGTCAAAATTCTTCATAGCCACTATAAAGCCCATGCCTTCCTTGCCAAGGATATTTTCTTTCGGTATGCGACAATCGGTGAATATCACTTCACGCGTGGCCGATGCCCGTATACCGAGTTTCTTTTCTTTCTTTCCGAATGAAAGGCCGGGAGTATCTTTTTCTACAATAAAAGCCGAAAACCCACGGCTTCCTTTACTCCTGTTGGTTACCGCCAAAACGACATAGACATCAGCCTCACCGCCGTTGGTTATCCACTGTTTGGTACCGTTTAATATATAATAATCGCCGTCTTTAACGGCCATAGTCTGTATACCGCTCACATCGCTGCCGGCATTGGCCTCGGTCAATGCAAAAGCAGCTAATTTTTTACCAGCTGCTATATCCGGCACGTATTTTTGCTTTTGTTCTTCTGTACCAAATAGCAATATTGGTGTGCAGCCTAACCCTGATGCAGCATAGCTGACAGCTACGCCGGCGCAGGCACGGCTCAATTCTTCGATCACAAGGCACTGCTCGGTTATACCTCCGCCCAGTCCACTGTATTCCTCCGGTATATATACGCCGAAAAGATCTGATTCAGCTAATATTTTCATTATCTCGTATGGGAATTCCTCTTTTTCATCCAGTTCCCGGGCTACCGGCGCTACTTTTTCATCGGCTATGCGCGCCGCCAATTCCTTTATCATTTGTTGTTCTTCCGTAAGGAAATAATCCATCCGTCAAATCCTCCCCATAAATTATATTATAAGTTTAACATATTGCATATAACTTGACAATATAAAAGATTGGTGCGCTATTCAATAGATAAGAAAGAAGCCGAGATAAAACCCCGGCTTCTAATAAATAATTATATTTATCGTTATTTCTGGCTTATTAATTTTAGTATATGTTTATCGTTGTATACGCGAGTTAAATCCATAGATTTTAATTCCATAATGACTATTTCAGCAAGATATAGCACCCTGCATCCGTTCTCAAGATGCCCTGAATAGGCCTTTTCAGAATCGGCTACAACTGCATGCAAATGAGGCTTGCTATCGGCTATTATTCCATCTATCGATGAAAGCTCCAGAGGTTTATTCTCCCAACGCTCGAAGTGCTCTACTGCTGGATATCCCGTGGTGGTCACCATATGCAATACGCACATATCCAATGTGCCTATGGCGGATATCACTACCGCATCCTTTATTCCCTCTTTCGCGATTAATTCGTTTATATTTTCCAGGATCATATCGCCTTGATCAAGCCTCAATACAAACGTCCTGCCTATCTGTTGTGTTGAAAAATATTCCATAATTCCATTTCTCCTTATTGCAATAAAATATTATGTCAGGCTGCTCAATCTGTCAAATATAGATTTAAGCGCCGGATATACGCTTTTATAATTATCGTACAATTCATCGTATAAATCTTTATTTCTATAATCAGGATCAGTTTCGCTTTCCACTTTAAGCATTTCTATCGCCTGGTATATATCAGTCCATATATGAGATCCTACGCCAGCTATTAAGGCTGCGCCAAAAGCTCCTCCATATTCACTGCCGTTTACGGTTTTAACCGGCAATTGAAATACATCAGCCTGAATCTGCCTCCAAAGCATACTACGTGAACCGCCTCCTGAAGTCCTGATTTCGGAAATCGGCACATCGCTGCAATTTATTATTAGTTCCGATACATGCCTTAAGCTGAATACAACACCCTCCAGCACTGCCCTTATGAGATCTGGAACATGATGCTGATAAGTTATACCTATAAAAGCACCTCTGGCCAATGGGTCAGCATAAGGACAACGTTCCCCAAAGATATATGGAAGAAATATAAGGCTCCTGCTGCCTGGTGGTGAAGCAGCCGCATTTTCATTCATTCTTTTATATATATTATCGCAGTTATCGTCATATAAAATATCCTTAAGCCATTCCAATGATGCTCCGGCACCCAGGGTAACACCCATAGCATGCCATGTGCCGGGATAATTATTGCAAAATATCTGCAAAGACCCATGTTCATTGAATTTATAGTTATTCAACCCCATAGCTACTATCCCGGCTGTACCGATTATAGTACCGAGTATACCTTCTTTTATCAAGCCGGTACCGGTCGTCTGGACTACTGCATCCCCGCCACCCCCCACCACCGGCAAACCTTTCGGTAAACCTGTCATTCCCGAAGCTTTGGCATTGACATAGCCGGTAACTTCTATGGATTCAAAACAAGAGGGTAAACGGTCTTTAGAAATATTCAATATAGATAGCAGTTTATCACTCCAGCGGCGATGTTCTACATCAAATAAGCCGGTTCCGGATGCATCAGAAACATCGGTTGCAAAATCGCCTGTCAACCTGTATCTTATATAATCCTTTGGGTTAAGGAATATATGCGTCTTTTCGTATATATAAGGCTGATGTTGTGCTAGCCACAATATTTTACTTGCCGTATAGCCCGGCAGCATATTGTTATTAATCATCTCCAACAAACGTTCTTTACCACCAACCATTTCAATGATACTTTGACATTCCTGAAATGATCTTTGGTCATTCCAAAGTATAGCAGGTCTCAAAACATTTCCGCCGCTATCTATGGCAACAAGGCCATGCATCTGTCCGGAAAGGCCCATGCATGATAAAGCATCGGTATTAATTCGACTTTCTTTTAATACCTTCTTTATGCTTAAAATCACCGCATTCCACCAATCGACCGGGTTTTGCTCCACCCAGTTTAACCTAGGCATGTCGACTCCGTATCCAGCAGAAGCATCGGCTATTACCTGGCTATTCTCATCGATTATCACGCTTTTACAGCTCGATGTACCGATATCTACTCCCAGCATATACTTATGCTCCAAAATATATCCGCCCCTTATCCTAAAATCATCTATATATAACGCAGCCTTATGTGTTTTATATGCAAGTACTCATATAGTCCCTCAGGACCATGTTCCACACCAAAACCACTATCTTTCCATCCTCCATAAGGGGCGTTTATAACGCCGGCATCAACATTATTGATCGCTATATTACCGGCCTCAATCAGATGAGATAAACGTCTAGCTGTACTTATGTCCTGCGTAAATACTATGGCAGCCAAACCGTATTTTGTATCATCGGCCAATTTAACAGCTTCTTCCAAATTCTTAAATGGCATAACACCTACCAGCGGCCCGAAAGTTTCCTCGTTCATCACTAACATGCTATGATCCACATCGCGTAGAATAGTCGGTTCAAAGAAATATCCCTTTTCAAACTTTTCGCCCGACGGCCGTTTGCCGCCGCATACGATCTTTGCCCCTTTACCAACGGCATCTTTTATATGCGACATTGTTTTCTCCAAACCACTCGATGTACACATCGGACCAAGATCGCATGGATCATCCGTCAGGCCATTGCCTATTACGAGCTTCTCAGTAGCCTCGGCGAAACGCTCTATAAATTCCTCGTATATATCCTGAGACACATAAATCCTGTTTATAGCTATGCATATCTGCCCCATATTCCTAAAAGATCTTCTTACGGCACCAGCTACGGCGGCATCCATATCGCAATCGCTGCAAATAACCATAGGTAAGCTGCCGCCGAGCTCCAAAGATACCTTTTTTAAGGTATCGGCAGTACTCTTCAGAACCCCTTTACCCACTTCCGTGGATCCTGTGAATGCTACTTTTTTGACCAACGGATGAGCTGTTAAAATTGCGCCTATAACCGAACCCGGCCCCGTAACCGCATTCAACACACCAGCAGGTATACCGGCATCGACTACGCATTTTATGAAAGCCAGCGGAGAAAGAGGTGTTTCCGACGGCAGTTTGGCCACGAGCGTGCATCCCGATGCTAGGGCTCCGCCCACTTTCCACGCTAACAGTTCTATAGGATAATTCCACGGCGATATAGCCGCTGCCACGCCAATAGGCTGATATATAACCATACTCTCCATGTCCACTTCGGCATTAGCTATAATACGGCCATATACTCTCTCTCCTTCTTCAGCATAATAGCGCAATATATCTGCTCCTTTTTTCACCTCTCCCTCAGCTTCAGCCAATGGCTTGCCCTGTTCCATGGTCATCAGCTTAGCTATTTCTTTGGAACGTTCCAAAATCGTGCTGCTGGCTTTGCGCAAATATCGCCCTCTTTCAAACGGCGTCAAAGCGCTCCAGTCTGTAAAAGCCCCGTCAGCCGCAGCTATAGCCCTCTCCACGTCATTTGGGGTAGCCAGCGGTACCTCGGCAAACACTTCCTCCGTAGCAGGATTAATTACTTTAAATGTATCTCCAGTTTCCGACTCTACCCATTTGCCGGCTATAAACATCTTCTCATGCATCATTTCTCGTATTCCTCCGGGTCCAATTTACCTGTCACCCACAGTACTGTCAGCGGTATATTTCCCCTCTGGTATGTGGTATGAAACTCTTTAGGCGGCACATACAATGCATCACCGGTTTTTATAGGAAACTCGTCGTCACCCACAACCATTACCCCTTCGCCTGAAATGACATAATAGACCTCTTCTTCATCATGTACATGACCGGTGGTAGTCCCTGTAGGATAAATAACAGTGTATCCCATCTTCAAGCGTTTTGATACGTTATCGGGATCAATAAGGAAATATGTATCCCTAAGCACCGCTTTTTCACGGTCTTTTACCCTAGCTCTTAAAGAACGCGGATCGACATCCGGTTGCTTTTCTTGTACATTTACTAGATATTTCATCGTTTTATCTACCTCTCATTAAAGCATTTTTTCAAGAACATCTAAAGTAATATACCTGATAGGCCGATCACTCATATTAGGATGTCCTTTTATAATTTCCATGGGCTGATCAGGATCGCCCAAGGAAGATACGACCATATCGGCCTCGGAAAAATCCTCACCTATTGAATAGAAACTGACAGTTACCATGCAGTGCATACCAGCAGATTTTGCTGCAAGTAAGCCATTTCTACTGTCTTCTACCACAAAACATTCGGATCCCTGTAAGCCAAATCGATCTTTTACTAAATTATAAATATCAGGTGCCGGCTTCTTAGCCTTCACAATATCCCCTGCAAAAATTCCATCAAACCAGTCCAGACGTTCTGAACCCAGTACCGCCCGTAAAAGTGATCTGACGCTTTTCTCATTAGATGTGGAGCAGACAGCCAAGATAACCCCCCTATCATGAGCCTCCTGTATTATTCGCTTTATCCCAGGCCTTATAGGCAACTCGCCCCTCGCGTTCATCTCTGTAAATATTTCTGTCTTACGCTTATGAAGGCCGTTTATAAATTCATCGTTTAAAACTTCAGGTGGCAGAAGATAGCGGTGTTCATTGAAATATGCCCTCATTCTTTCTTTACCGCCGGCAATCTTCACGAGCTCACGATATTCTTCCACACTCCATTCAATATCCAGCCCAGCTTCTTTAAACGCTCTGTTGAAGGCTACACGATGGCCGTCCCTTTCTGTTTCGGCTATGACGCCGTCACAATCAAAGATCAAAGCTCTCAGTATATTTCCCTCGCTATTCAAGGTGAAGCTCCCTCCTATTGACTATATAAGGTGGTATCCTTCCTTCCAGGCAATCTATAACCTGTTTTACAGCTTCAACGGTCATTTTTATTCCGGATTCCTTGGTAAGAGCCGCAGCATGAGGTGTTAGAATAACATTATCCAATGTCAGCAAAGGATCATCTTGTTCTATCGGTTCTTGTGCAAAAACATCTAAGCCCGCTCCCGCTATCCTATGCTCTTTCAGTGCAGACGTTAATGCTCCCTGATCGATCACTTCGCCTCTGCTGGTATTTATAATATACGCTGTCGGCTTCATCAATCTTATCAGATGTTCATCGACCATCTTTTTATTTTCTGGTATATTGGGAACATGTAATGTTATGACATCCGATTGGGTAAATAATGTTTCCACATCGTTGCAGAATCTAATATCATTATCTTTTAGTGCGTTTTCAACATATGGATCATACACCAGCACATGCATTCCCATCGATTTACATCGAAACATAACCTCTCGCCCTATTTTCCCTAGTCCCACGATACCTATAGTTTTACCGAACGCCTCTTCGGATATAAATTCGGAACGTTTGCCCCATTGTCCATTTCGTACATACAAATCCATTTTAGGAAGTTGCTTTAATAAAGCCAGCATCAACGATATGGTATGTTCGGCCACAGCCACAGTGTTTATCCCCGGTAAATTACATACCATTACATTATGCTCGGTAGCAGCTTGTACATCTACATTATCATAACCAGCGCCGGTACGTGAAATTACCTTGAGCTTGGGAGCAGCTTCAATTATACTTCTGGTAATTTTAGCCTTACTCCTTAAAATTATAGCGAAAGTATCGCTAACTTCATCTATAATTGACTGCTCCGATGCATCTTTCGTTATAATTATTTCGGCTTTATCTTTGAGCAACTCCAATCCCTCATCTATTATTCTTTCAGGTAGTAATACTTTTTCCATAATGCATCTCTTCCATAATAATTATAAATAACCTGCTCCGATAAAAGCGGCTTTTATCATTTCCCTTTGCTCATCCGTACAGTCAGCCAGCGGATTCCTGACCTCTCCACCCTTATAACCGAAAATATCACATGCGGCTTTCACACCTGCCACACTATATTTATCGGTAGCATTTTTGCTTAATCTAATCAATTTATCGCTCAACGCGTCGGCTTCCTCTAGCCTTCCATGCACATATAACTCATACAATGAACAACATGGTTCTTGCAAATAATTGGCCATCGACAGTACGCCTCCGGAAGCACCGGCCTTCAGTCCATCCAGAAAATTGGTTATGCTGCCTGCCAGCACATCGAAGTTTTCGTCTTTTACAGCAAGGTATTTGCCTATATTGCCGCTGGACGTATCCTTCATACCAAGGATATTCGGATGAGCGGACAAGGTTCTTACCACCTCAGGCGATATAGTAACACCAGAAGCAAATTTAGGACAATTGTATAAGAGTACAGGAATCGATAGGCCATCGGCTACAGCAGTATAGTATCTTATGAGCGCCGAGTCATCCATAAAAGAAGCAAAGTAGCTTGGGCATAGAACCGAAACGAAATCGGCTCCCATATCTTCTATGCGCTTGCCGAATTCAATGGTACAATATGCGGACTGGCGTGCTATGCCGACCATAAGAACTTTATCTTTCACCATATTTTCTTTAACCGTTTTGAAAACCGAAATTTGCTCATCGTCATTCATATGAGCAAATTCTCCATTGCTTCCCAGAGGCATGTAACCCTTTACGGATGTTAGGTTGGATTTTTGTATATTATAAGCCAGCTTATCCAAATCTACCTTTTGATCAGTAAACGGCGTAACGACCGGTATAAATACGCCTTTCAGTCTATCGTTCATATCATCACTCCTTAAAATTATACTTTATTTGCACTACCAAATATATTCATGAAATTTTCCACTCGATGCATAGTCTGGTTTTCTACATATTCTATAGCCTTTACAGGCTCATAATCCGTTGGGTTAGCTCTGTAATATTCTTCAAATGAATCTCTGAATATGTGCTTTATCTCGGTGGATATGTTTATCTTATTTCCCCCGCATGCTATACATTTTTTAAATGCATCATCAGATAAACCGGTACCTCCGTGTATCGCCAAAGGGACATCAACTCTATCGGCAATTTCATGCAATAAATCGAAATTCACATTGGGCTCTTTATGATAAACACCATGTGCCGTTCCTATAGCGGGTGCCAATACATCTATACCGGTGGCCACAACATATTTGACACATGTATCGGGATCGGCCAAATGGCTTGCTTGCTCATTTACAAATATGTCATCTTCTACGCCCACTATGGCGCCAAGTTCACCCTCTACAGTGACATCTTTGCCCTTGGCCATATTCACAACTTTTTTTGTCATCTCTATATTATCATCCAACGGTAGCGATGATGCATCTATCATAACCGAACTCCACCCCGCATCGATACATTTTTTGATCATATCCAAATCTTTGCAGTGGTCCAAATGAAGAGCCACAGGTATGTCCGTATCCTCGGCCAGCGTCTTAACCCAGCTTACAATCGGCTTATAGCCATACAGCGCTACCGTTTTAGTCGATGTTTGTATGATGACCGGCGACCTTTTTTTTCTTGCCGCCTTGACCACAGCCGATGTAGTAATATAATCGACTATGTTAAATGCCCCCACGGCATAACCCTGCTTTTTTGCATCCAAGAGGATTTCTTTAATATTTACGTAACTCATATATCCACGTCCTCGTTCTAATATTCTTCGACAAGTTCTATTCGCTCATTACTAGGCCCGTAAATAAATATATGTTTGATTCCCTTCCAAAAAGACGGTAGATTCTCAATCTCATCAGGATAAAATTGTATGCCTTTATCTTTAAGTAGCATTGTAAGTGTATTTATATCTTCCACTTTCAATGCTATATGCTGAACGGGGCCGGCTTCTTTAGCTACTGCATCGGGATTAGCGGGCTGCACAAGTTCAATAATGCAGCCCCCGAGCTCCACCACAGCCACCGGCATATTGCCCATGGTCGGATGATCTACGATACCACGCCACTTCACAGTAAAGCCTAATATTTGGGAATAAAACTCTATCGACCTCCCTATATCCTTTGTATAAACACCTATATGATATAATCCTTGAATCAATCTCTAGCCTTCTCTCTGCTTAATAATCTTAACCTTTAATACTACCTAACATTATGCCTTCTACCAAATAGCGCTGGAATACAATAAATATAAATAGCAACGGTACCAAGGACAGGCACGACATGGCAAAAAGCGCACCCCATGAGCTCTCACCGGTTGCATCCACAAACATACGCAGTGCAAGCGACACTGTAAATGTCGGAGGCGCGCTCAAGTAAATCATCTGAGAGAAGAAATCATTCCACGTCCAGATAAATGTAAAAATCGCTACGGTGACAAGCGCCGGTACCGATAACGGCATTATAAACTGCATATATATCCTGAACGTTCCTGCTCCATCTATCCTCGGTGCTTCTAGCAGTTCATTCGATATTCCACGCATGAACTGCACTAATAGAAAGATAAAGAACCCTTCTGTCGCAAAAAACTTCGGCACCAATAACGGCAGATAGGTGTTAACCCATCCTATTTTGCTGAATACTATATACTGCGGGATTAGTCTTACATGAAACGGCAGCATCAGCGTTACCAGCATTATAGCAAAAAGAGTATTCTTGAATCTAAACTCAAGTTTGGAAAAAGCATACGCTGCCATTGAACATGATAATATATTGGCAATAATGCTTACTATTGCTAAGAAAAAAGAGTTTATAAAGAATTTGCCGAAGCTGACCCCTGATACACCTTTCCAGCCGTATATATAGTTATTTAGGGTCGGATTTTTAGGCAGCAGGCTGGTGCTTTGAAATATTTCAACATCTTCTTTAAATGAAGCACTCAGCATCCATATGAGAGGGTATATCATAATCAGCCCAAATAGTATGATTAAAAAGTGCATCAGCAAGTTCCTTCTTTGTTTAACCTTCATTATCTTATATACCCTCCTTATCATTCATCATAATAAACCCATTTTTGAGCCAGAAGAAACATAATAGCTGTTATGATGGCTATTATGATCAATAGCACCCATGCTAAGGCAGATGCGTATCCCATGGAAAAGTGCTGGAATCCTTTGATATAAAGATATAACGTGTAGAATAATGTCGAATCTACAGGCGCTCCCGTTCCTCCACTAATTATATAGGAAGGCGTAAACGCCTGAAATGCATTTATTATGGTCATAACTATGTTGAAGAAGACCATAGGTGTAAGCAATGGTAAAGTTATGTGAAAGAAAGTACCCACTTTGCTCGCTCCGTCTATTTCTGCCGCTTCGTAATAGTCCGGAGATATCTGCTTTAATCCTCCTAGAAATATGACCATAGGAGAGCCAAATTGCCAGATGAGCAACAAGATTAATGTATAAAGTGCTGTATCCGGCGAGGCTATCCAATTCTTCCCTTCAATGCCTACAAGAGATAAGAGTTGATTGATCGCTCCTTCTTTGTTGAACAGCTGCCGCCACAATATAGCTACTGCAACGCTACCGCCGAATAATGACGGCAAATAATATATGGCACGGTATATGCGAATACCGGGTATATTGTTCTTGAACACAGCCGCCAACAGCAGGGCAAAGATCAATTGGAAAGGAACGCCGAGTGCCACATAGGTAAAAGTAACCTGCAGGCTTTTATGAACTCTGGGATCGTTAGCTAAGTCTATATAATTTTTGAGTCCTATCCATTTAGGGGATGTCACAACGTCATATTGTGTAAAAGAGAAATACAATGATAGAACCATAGGAATCGCTGTAAATAAAAGAAAGCCCAAAATCCATGGCGTGAGGAACGCATAGCCTTCCCATGGCCTGTTGAATTTATATTTCTTCATGTGTCAGATCATCACCTCAATTCAATTTAGCTGTTAGAACAGCCTAGAACGTGTTGAAGGTACACGCTCTAGGCCAAAAATATTGTATTGTTACTTTTTATTTGAGTCCAATATAGCCTGTGCTTCAGACACTAGTTGAGCTCCGGCATCTTCCGGTGTTAGTTGATCAAATCTTACTTTTTCAGCAATCTGCTGGAACAGCGAATCAACCTCACTTGCACCGGACGGCGGGAAAGTCGTCGGCGTCGCAATTTCGATCGTTTTTGAGACATAATCTACGATAGCCTTATCCTGCTCATCCAGTAACGGCGTAAGAAATTCTACCATTTTTGTATTAGCTGGTACACCTTGGTCCAATCTGAATAATTTAATTGAGTCTTCGGTATTGACCCAGAAATTTATCAGTTTTGCGGCAGCCAATTTTTTCTCAGGCGTTGTTTTTGAAGAAATTGCAAAGTGAGCGCCTTCAACAAATTCTCCTACTTTCCCATCAGGTTTAGATGGATTTCGGACCATAATAAGTTCAGCTTCTGGCAATGCTGCACTATACAACTTATATTGATTGGGAGGAATACTCACCATAGCCGTTTTCCCTCTTGCTATTAAACTATCTTCAAGTGTAGCTTTTGAGTATTCCGTTGTAGTAGCTGAATCAGGCACAACACCGCTATCACGCAAATCTTTCCACATGGCAAACCATGAAGCAGCATCTTCTTTCGTATATGCTATACTGCCATCTGCCGTATATAAATCTCTACCATTTTGACGCGCCCAATAACGAAATATTTGATAAGCTCCTGAAGCATCTTCTCTTAGCCATGAATCTTTTTTGCCCTTTGCATCAAGTACTGCTCTCGCTTCACTTCCTATAGCCTTGAGATCATCCCATGTCCAGTTAAAATCCGGAACTTGCACACCTAAATCTTCAAGCATTGACTTATTGACAAGCACGGTATTTGTAGTAAGACCCATTGAAATCATATAATTAATGCCATTGACTGTACCACTATCAATAGCTGCCTGAGAGAAATTACTGAGATCAATCGTGCCATCTTTAACGTAAGCATCCAGCGGCTCAAGAACACCTCTGCGTACATAATCACTTGCAAATTGCGGATGCATTCCCATGAAATCTGGAGCCCCACCGCTTGCGCTTTGAACTGTAAGCTTATCCCAATAATCAGTCCAGCTGACCGGTTCACGCGTCAGTTTTATGTTTGGGTTTTTAGCCTCGAATGCATCGCAGATCTGGTTATACAACTCGTGTCGTTTAGTATCTCCCCACCAGGCAACACGTATTTCCACCGGCGCACCTTCATCGACTGCGGGCTTAGAATCATCTGCTCCAGTTGACTCAGGCTTTTCCTCAGGTTCTGTAGCAGTATCCCCTCCACCGCAAGCCGACAACAACATAACCGACATCAGCATTACTGCCATCAAGATTATGGCGATCATCTTTTTCATAGAACAATTTCCTCCTCGATTTAGATAAATTTTATAGATCAACAAGCAGGCTTATAAATTACCACCGCTTGATAATCATCTTTTTGATACAATCACACTATTCGTTCATTTTAAAGTATCAGTATCGACTGTATCATCCAACGGCAAGCCGCCTTGCGCATAGAGATTTCGCCTGGCTATCTTATCACCCTTCATTTCCTGATATGCATATTTATAAACATCATATATAATTTTTTGAGGCACAACAATAACGCCGTCCCCATCTGCGACTACGAGATCACCGGGATAAATAGCTACTCCACCTATACCGATTGGTATATCCTTCTCACAATAGCGTATGCGGCACTGATCCATCGGTTGGGAAACAAACTTCGACCAAACAGGAACTTTCTCCAATATGACTTCATCTGTATCTCGTATACCACCACCGTTGAGCATAAAACCGACAGCTCCTTTGTTCATACATGCCAATGTATTATTAGAACCAAGCAAGCCTACATCTAGCCCACAAATGTCCAAACAGATAAAATCCCCTTCGATAATATCCTTTGACCAATTATCCGTGCATACATTGCCATAATACCAATTAGACCATTCAGTATACTTATCACCAGTTACCATCGGTACCGGTCCTTCAAAAGGCACATATCGTGCTGTTCTGGCAAAACCAATAGCTTTAGTGCGCCATAAAGGCCTTATGCTATGATGGACAGTACCATAATGATGGTAACCGCACCAATCCATCCCATCGCGCACATCGGTTACTCTAAAATCCTTGTACATCTCCAGTATTTCTTTTCGTTCTTTTATATCCATATCAGCCATATCGATTCTCTCCTTCAACATATTTATTATGATGAATATTTAAGATAACGTTTACTCAATGTTCCTGCTAACCTATTATAAATTATCAATCAACGAATATGAGATTTAATTCTGAATGATAAACACCTCCTTGTGCTTAACTAGCATTCAATTTTCATTCCAACAACCGCATTCTCGTAAACGTATTCTTAAATAATATCAAACAATTTCCTACTTTAATGACTTACCGAATACATTTGGTTACTTTCGATCTTTTTGACACTATTGCCTTCTATCAACTGTGGTACATATATGACCTCTCTGTTGCTGACAGCCTTGTTCTTTATACGCTCTAATATCATTTCTCCAGCCTTATTCCCTATAACCCAAGCGTTCAACGTTACAATAGTAGGCTGTACATACATTAATTCTATGTTATCTATATTGCCATAAGCGACGATAGATATATCATTTGGTACATCTATGCCATTTGACCTAAAATACTTCAGCGCCCCCATGGTCATGACATTATTCATAATTACTATAACTGACGGTTTATCCGATGCACTCATTATTTTGGCAGCACCTTGGTATCCCGATTCTAGTGTAAAGTCTCCATCATATCTATAAGGATAATCCTCATTTACTTCTATGCCTACCTCAGACATGGCCTTAACGAAGCCCTTAAACCTTTCTTTACCAGTGCTGACGGTCAACATACCGTTAATAACGCCGATCTTTCTATGTCCTAGCGATAATAAATATGAAACCAGATTATAAGCGCCTTGTATATTATCACTATCTATAAAGTCACCCTTAAATTTATCACTGTACACCTTTCGGTTAACTAATACTAATGGCATATGCTCGCTCAACGATGCTATAAAGTCATCATTTTCACCTGTGGTATTAAGAATCAGACCATCTATTTTTTTGCTTATAAGCAGCTTCAAATACTCTAATTCTCTCTCCTTTTTATCCTCCGTACTGCATACTATGAGATTATACCCTTCATTATGAATGACATCTTCAACCGCTTTAGCCATAGTGGTAAAATAATTATTCGATATATCAGACACCAAAAATCCTATAGTATTAGTAGCATCGTTCTTTAAACTTCTAGCTACTGAATTGGGATAATAATGCAATTCTTCAATAGCTCGCAAAACCCTCTCTTTTATATCCGGGCTCACATAGTAGTTATCGTTTATAACCCTTGATACTGTGGCTATTGAGACACCGGCACGTTTAGCTATGTCCCTTATAGTTACGCCAGCCACTCGCTACCCCCTCAATAAATATATTTAAGTAAACGTATTCTTGAACTATTACTAGTATAGTACGGCTTTATTCCCTTGTCAATACTCATTATAAAATTTTTATATAGAATAATTTCCCTATAGAAGCCATGCGTGATTATGTAAATATTCCTTCACTTTGCATCGATAGCATGATATACTGAAAATAAACAAAGTTTGCTTAGGAGGTATGTTCCGATTGCAGGACTTGTCAAAGCGTAAAGCTTCGAAAAATCGTACCATAGAGTTGTCCGATGATGAAAAATCATTATATAGTTCTAGGCTTTTATATCTTAATAAGCCCGTGTCAGTATCTGATATTACGGATCGCACTATAAACCAGGATATATTCAGCGCAGCCAGGTTTTTGCCACAGCAATTTGTCAATCTGTTGTTCGTTGATCCGCCATATAATATGAGCAAAACTTTTAACGGGAATACCTTTAATAAAATGAGTATGGACCAATATACTCAATGGCTCGAGTCATGGCTAACTCTTTTAATCCCCGCTTTAAAGCCCATAGCTTCATTGTATATATGCGGTGATTGGCGTTCGAGTGCTGCTATATTCGAAGTTATGTCAAAATATTTCATTATAAGAAACCGTATCACTTGGGAAAGGGAAAAAGGTCGCGGTTCCAAAACCAATTGGAAGAATGCCTCGGAGGATATATGGTTTTGTACCGTATCCAATAAATATACTTTCAATGCGGAAAACGTAAAACTCAAGAGACTTGTAAAAGCCCCTTATAAAGATGGTTCCGGTCAGCCAAAGGATTGGCATTATGACGGCAAAAATAAATATAGGCTTACCTACCCGTCCAACATATGGACCGATATAACGGTACCCTTCTGGTCCATGCCGGAAAATACTCATCATCCCACCCAAAAACCGGAAAAGTTATTGGCCAAGATAATTTTGGCCAGCTCCAATCCCGGTGACATCATACTGGACCCGTTTCTGGGCTCTGGTACAACATCGGTTGTAGCTAAAAAGCTAGGTAGACGATACGTCGGCATAGAAATAGATAATACCTATTGCTGCCTGGCCGAGAAACGTTTGGCTGCTGCCGATCGTGATCGTTCTATACAAGGATATAGCGATGGTGTGTTTTGGGAGAGAAACTCTCTCAATCATTTATGATACGGCTCGCCGCTGTTTATCTTGAAGCAACGGTATACCTGTTCCAGCAATATCAACCGCATCAATTGATGGGGAAATGTCATGGGAGAAAACGAGAGGAGCATATCGGCTCTGGCTAGTACTTCTGATGATAAGCCAAGCGAGCCGCCTATAATAAAGGTTATACTGCTATGTCCCGAAATCATAAGATCTAGTATATAGCCAGCCAATCGTTCCGATGACATCATCGCGCCCTCTATGGCCAACGCTATAATATATTCATTGCTTTTTATATGCTCTAAAATAGCCCGGCCTTCTTTAATTTTAACGCTTTCCACATCAGCTTTGGAAAGCTCCTGAGGCGCCTGTTGCTCCGCCACCTCTATTATGTTGAGGCGACAATATGGCCTCAAGCGTTTCACATATTCGTCTATGGCGTCGCGGATATATCGCTCTCGAATCTTTCCCACTGCTACAACATTTATATTCATCATTACCCGACCAAAACATTCTTTTTGTTATATTGTTCGTTATATAAGCTGTAGTATATGCCCTGGCGTTTTAATAATTCGCTGTGCGTTCCGCTTTCCACTATCTCACCGTTCTCTAGTACCACTATGATATCGGCATCCATTATAGTGGATAGCCTGTGCGCGATGATTATAGTGGTACGTCCTTTCATCAAACGGTTCAAAGCGTTTTGAATAAGGTTTTCAGCCTGAGAGTCCAAAGCGGATGTGGCTTCGTCCAATATAAGTATGGGTGGGTTCTTAAGAAATGCCCTGGCTATGGCTATTCGCTGCTTCTGGCCGCCTGACAATTTAGCACCGCGTTCTCCCACCTCAGTATAATAACCGTTTGGCAGAGATTTGATAAAGCCATGAGCATCGGCCGCTTTAGCCGCAGCTTTTACATCCCTTTTAGAGGCGCGAGGGTTGCCGTAAAGTATATTATCGTAGATCGTCCCGTTGAATAAGACAGTATCCTGCATAACCATGCCTATTTGCTGGCGCAAAGATTTGAGCGTTACATCACGTATATCATAACCATCCACCCTTATAGCCCCTTCGGTCACATCATAAAAGCGCGGTAAAAGGCTTACAAATGTGGATTTACCAGCCCCGCTGTGGCCCACAAGCGCTACGCGCTGACCCGGCTGTATAGTGATGTTTATATGCTTCAATATCTTATCGCTGCCTTCATAGGCAAAACTTACGTTATCGTACTCGATTAAACCGTTTACCCTTTTTAAGACTACAGCATTCTCTTTATCCTTTATTTCTGGCTGTTCGTCAAATAGTTCGAATATCCGATCTATAGCAGCCAGAGAATTGGCTACCACTATATCCAAATCGGATAATTGGGCTATAGGCTGATATAACTGACCAAGGTACATATAGAATGCGGTCATGGCGCCTACCGTCAATGTACCGGACAGCACTCTGGAACTCCCATACCAAACTACTATGACCGGCCCTATGCTGGTCAATAAACCGGACATCATCTGCACAAATGCCGATACTTTAGTATTATCCACAGTACTTTTATACAGCTTGCGTGCCTTTTTGAAAAACATGTGGAGCTCGAATTTCTCGCCGGTAAACACTTTTATAAGATCCATGGCTGTAAGCCGCTCGCTGATCTCGCCCGCCATCTCGGCTGTATCGCGCTGTATCTGTCTGCTTGTTATTCTAGCCTTTGTACGCATATTCTTCTGTACATAGAAATATGCCGGAAACGCTACCATAGCTATAAGCGTCATCTTCCAATCCATCGACAGCATTATACCTATCACCACTATCAATGATAACACACTCATCCACAAGTTGGTCAAAGCATTGCCTACCATATTTTGCGCCAGAGCCACATCGTTTATAACGCGGGAAACTATAGCCCCGCTTTGATTCCTCTTAAAATATGAATTAGATAGACTCATAACGTGTTCATACAAATCTGTACGCAGATCGAGTATAAGGCGTTGGCCGGCCAGTCCGGATAAATACCGTCTGAAATATGTGGCAGGAGCCCATACGATAAGGTATATAGCTACAAGGCTTATCATTATAATTCCTACCGTATGGTATTTTTGCGCTACATTTATGCCTTGAACCAGCAAAACGTTATCTATAAGGTATTGAAATACTTTGGGAAATATCATCGGCACTGCAAACCTTATAAACCCACCTATGGTCGATAAAAGTATAAGAAACCAATATGGCTTTATATACTTTAAAAACCTCATCAATGAAGATTGCATTTATATAACTTCCCCCTCAAAGCAGCAAGCTTAATATCTTTATTCCTGATTGGCAGCGCGTGCCGCATTCAATATGGCCTGTGCCATGACCTCTACTGCCGCTACACCCACTTGAGTTACATCGGCCGCTACCTTCTGCGTTGCCAGCGCGAATACGGTATCGCCGTCGTACATGGTATGCACCGGCCGTATAGCCAATGCATAACCATCGTGAGCCATTTGTGCCACCTTGTTTATGCCCTCCTTATCGAGCATTGCATTGGTAGCCACGACACCTATAGTGGTATTACCGAAGCCTCTGTGTTGAAGATCACCATTGAGCATATGATGGACTGTGTCGACAAAGCGCCCGTCGTCATCGCGGCATCCGGCTATTATATCACCGCTTCTATAATCGACCACATCACCTAAAGCGTTCACGGCCACTATAGCCCCCACTACCAAATCGCCTATGCTCAAGCTAGCTGAACCGACGCCTCCTTTCATAGCATGCTTTAAACCGAGCATCTTGCCGACAGTAGCACCAGTACCCGCACCTACGCATCCTTGTTCTACATATCCGGTTGTCGCACTTAAACAAGCTTTATAACCCATAGCCTTATCCGGATATGCCGTAGGATCCCCTACGTCCAAATCAAACAACACGGCTGCCGGAACTATGGGTACAGGCCTGGCTCCGCTGTTAAAACCCACTCCATGTTCCGATAAGTATTGCATAACACCAGAGGCTGCATCCAAGCCAAAAGCGCTGCCTCCTGTCAACAGTATAGCATGAGCCTCTCTTACCAAATTAACTGGGCGTAAAAGATCGGTCTCTCTGGTACCGGGCGCTGAGCCGCGCACATCAGCTCCGGCTACCGCTCCATCCGAACAGAATACCACTGTGCAGCCCGTCAGCCCGGTAAAATCACTTGCATGGCCGACCTTTATTCCTTCTACATCTGTTATATTATTATACATAGCCTTCCACCCCTCTGATCGATACATCGCCGGATATAATGCGCTTCTTCTCGCCATGGCCGTCCAATACTATCAATGCGCCGTCATCGTCTATATCCGTGACCATCCCCTCCCACGATACGTCACCTTTGGATATAACGGCACGCCGGCCCACATTGATGCATTTCTCGCGATATTCAACCATCAAATCATGCCATTGATTAGCATTAATAAAACAAGTATAAAGCTCGTCTATGTTTCGCGATATGTATCTAAATAGATTTTTTCTGTCGACATTATATCCTAACTCTATAGCCAAAGAAGTAGCTTTATCCTTTAACTCATCGGGAATATCTTCAGCAGACATATTTGCATTTATCCCTATACCTATAACTACATGATTCACCTTATCCACTTCAGCGCTCATCTCGGTCAATATGCCGCATATCTTTTTACCGGACACCACCAAATCATTAGGCCATTTAATGTCGACTTTCAATCCCGTACACTCTTCTATAGCATTGGATACGGCCAAAGCGGACAATAGCGTGAGCTTTTGTGCTTCCATAGGTTGTATATCCGGCCTAAGCACCACAGACATCCATATACCCCTGTATTGCGGCGATACCCATTGGCGTCCGAGACGGCCTCGGCCCCCTGTCTGCTCCTCAGCCACTACTATCAATCCCTCGCGGCAGCCATTATTTGCAAGCTCCTTTGCTTTATCATTGGTAGAACCTATGCTTAAAAAATGGACTATCTCCCGACCTATAATCGATGTATCCAATCCCAGACTTATCTCATCAGGCCACAATACATCAGGGCATGCTATAAGCTTATATCCGGCACGCGAATGGCTTTCTATAACATATCCCATTTCTTTTAATTCGTTTATGTATTTCCAGACGGCTGTACGGCTTATATTTAAACTCCTGCTTATATCTTCTCCGGAAACAAACCCCCCTTGAGATGATAAAAGCATATTTAACACAACGCTTCTACTCATTTTATTCATGCCTTTATTATATCATAAACACCGTATAATAACAAAAGCCCCTCCTCTATAAGGAAGGACTTTTGTTATAAAATATCATTTCACTTGCACAAACGTCTTTTTCTCGGCCGATTCTAAGCAAGCTAACACTATCTTAAGCGCTTTATAGCCTTCATCGCCCGATATGATCGGCTGCTCACCGTTAACTATATGCTTCACAAAAAGGTCTATCACACCGCTGCTCACCTGTTTTTCGTTGGTAGCTATTTCGCCCACCTTATAACAGGCTCTCTGTCCATTTGTATAATTCACTACTACCTCGAAATCAGGATCTGCGCCCAATTTCATAACGCCTTTCTCGCAGTAAATGGTAGTGCTGTTGTCCTCGCCGCCTCTATATGTCCAACTTGCGGTCAACGTGCCTATGACACCGCTCTCGGACTTTAACACACATACAGCGTTATCATCAACGTCTATCAATTGGCCATCATCATATGTCTTGCCGCGTGTTTCTACAAAAGCGCCCACTTCGACGATTTCTTCCCCAAGCAACCAGCGTATGAGATCGGCTTTGTGTACGCCAAGATCTCCCATAGCACCGACAAATGCTTCTTTTTTGCGGAAAAACCACGTGTTTTTGCTTTTATCCACGCACCAACCCTCGGGACCAGCATGGCCGAAAGTAGTACGAAAACTATATATCTTACCCAATTCGCCGCTCTCCAGAATTTGCTTGGCTTTCACATGAGGCGGCATCAAGCGTTGATTATGGCCTATCATCAATATTTTACCGCTGCGTTTGGCTGTTCTTATCATAGCCTCGGCCTCTTCGGCTGACGTAGCCATTGGCTTTTCGCATAATACGTGTTTGCCGGCTTCTAATGCAGCTATGGATACAGGTGCATGCAGATAATTGGGAAGACAAACGCTTACAGCATCTATATCCTTCCTGTTTATAACATCCATATAGTCGGTATAAACCTTGCCGCCATATACATCGGCTAAAGCCTTTGCCCTATCTTTTACTATATCGCATAGCGCTGCGATCTCCACATTAGGATTGGCAGCATATTCCGGAACATGGCGATGAATGGCTATAGAACCGCAACCTATTACGCCAACCTTTATTTTATCCATAATATGTATTCTCCTTTCCATATAATATCCTGTCTTTATTTTACCTCATAGAAAGTGATTTATCAATACACCCATCCATATTCATAGCCGGTTTCATACATGGTAAGTATGTTCTCAACAGGGCTGACTGCTTGAATATTATGGCATGGCGCCAATATATAACCGCCTCCATCTCCTAATATGCGTATATTATCTACGACCTCTTGCTTTACCTCCTCTACAGTACCAAAAGCCAATGTATATTGATTATCCACACCGCCATGGAATACCAACTTATCGCCGAAGTCGCGTTTTAATCCTTCTCTATCCATACCTGCGCACTTCCATTGAATGGGATTTAGTATGTCTATGCCCGCCTTTACCATATCGGGCAATATTTTTCGTATCGAACCATCGCTATGATGGAAGGCATAGGCTCCCGCCTGATGAGCGAGATCTATCATGCGTTTCATACGCGGTATTAAAAACTCATGTATTTGAGCCGGCGAGTACATAAGATCCTTTTCAGAGCCCATATCCTCAGCTATGTAGCTGTACGTTACCTTACCCGGTATTTGTTCATATATACGGCATGTATTCTCATAACAAAAATCGAACAATTTATCCAGGCAGTAATGTACTATATCAGGATGTAGTATAAGGTCCATAAAAGCTTGTTCCTGTCCGCGTAAATCTTTATACGTCAGGAACGGCTCAGATCCCCCTGCTTGTACCGGGTACATTTCCTTGCCTTTTAATTGATTTGGTATATCGGAATAATCATACCAGTCAATGTTGGGCCATACATAATTAGCCTCAATCTCATCGACGGTTTCATACTGCGCAAGCGGATGGTATATGCACTCTCTATATGTACCGGTACTATAGCTTACATTTCTGTACCTGCAACCATAGATATCGGCATCATCCGGCACTTGTGGCCCAATATACCTAGGCCCGACTGATACCGGCCTATCTATATGTAGTCTCTCATACATCTCCCGTTGGGTAGAACAGCCCAAGTATTTTCTGAGCTTGTCATTCACCTCATCCGTAGCCCAATAGTCCATAGGCAAACGATCAGGCTTTTGACGATTCAATACAGCCAGCCATCTCTCCTTCGGGGTCATAGTTTCTTTTGGCATAATAGCTACCCCTTCTCGAACATAGTCCGTAAAATTTATTTCTATTATATCAGCAATATATTACTAGTCCTATAATTATCTTGCGAAAAATATACCGCACCAATCTTGTGTCTATTCAGGAATTATTATGCATAAGCGACGTAACGATTAGCCTCAAGGCGATTTTGTGGAGGATATCTGATGAAACACATGAGCCGGAGGCTAATCGTTACCAAGCCTTTGGGATGGCTGAATAGACACCAATTTTATAAGTCTGCCAAGGCTTTCACCTTATGAAGAGACTCGAGCGCAGATGCTTCAGGGGCATATTCCAGGCCGACATAACCATTGTAGCCGGTTTCATCTATAGCCTTGAATACATTCGCATAGTTAATCTCTCCGGTGCCCGGCTCATGGCGACCAGGTACATCGGCTACATGAAAATGGCCAATAAGCTCTATGTTCTCGGTTATGGTTTGTATGAGGTTACCTTCAGTCACCTGTTGGTGATATATATCGTACAAAAGCTTGACATTTGGGCTGCTAACGGCACGTATTATATCAAAGCCTTCGGCTGACGAGTAAAGATAGTACCCCTTATGGTTCACAGCTATATTGAGAGGTTCCACGACGAGCGTAACCCCCGCTCTTTCAGCTAGCGGGGCCATCATCTTTAGACTTTCTACAATACTATCGTGCTGTATCGATCGGGGTAAGTCCTTTATCTCCTGTCCAACCGTTACTATAATATTTTTTGCGTCAAGCTTTTGTGCTATAGCTATGCTCTCCTGAGCTACTTTAAGGGCTATATCATGTCCATCTGGATCTACAAGCCCGCTTTTTTGCCATAATCCAGCTAATTCAGGATCAATGCTGCTCATGGTAAAGCCCGCTATTGGCAATTCATGTTGCTTGCTGGCTTTTTCTATAGCCTCCAGATCCTTACCTCCAAGCCCCCAAAATTCAAAGGCTGGTAGTCCCGCTTGCTTAACGGCAGCTATTCTGTCGCAAAAATCCAATTCCCTAAATATCATTTCTATACAAGCTGATAACTTTATCATAATACCGCCTCCTATAGCTTAACGGGCAAGCCACTATCAATCGACTGATTGGCTGCCAGCGTTAACTGCAGCGATTTAACGGCATCGGCATATGATGAACGCACCATATTTGGGTCTTTAGCCCTTACAGCATCTATAAATATGCGATCCTCCCTCATGCCTTGATCTTGTGCTGTTATATATTCCTCCATATGATAGCGTTTTATGAAACGCACGGCATGACGCAGATCATATTCGACTCGAGAATCACTGCACATAATGCGTAAACCGTTTCCCTTGCCGGGAGCATCATCATCAAGATAGCAACCAGTAAATAGCGTAGCTATAACACCGTTTTTTAACATCATAGTCGTCGAGGAGTAATCTTCCACGTTATATCCTGGTATATCTTTTACTATGCCTCGCCCGGCGCAGCTATAAACCATATCGGCTTCACCGAATAAATAACGCAGCATGTCAAATAAATGTATATTTTGTTCCACTATTTGGCCACCAGATTGTTTTTTATCCTTCCACCACGGTACCCCCGGTATACCACCTATCCATGAACCGTAAACTATGCCCACCGATCGGCCTTCTAGATATGTTTTTGCCTTTTCTATAATATCGAGATAACGATCCTGAAAACCGACTGCCGATACTATGCCCGCTTTATCTATAGCATCTTTCACTTCATTGGCTTTTTCCATAGACAGAGCCATAGGCTTTTCTACAAAGATATTAAAACCTTTTTCGATAGCCCTTGTTTCGGTATCGGTATGCTGATCGGGTGGTATGCATACATATACGGCGTCGAGCGCATCCTCAACGTCATATAGTTCTTTATGAGTAGGATATATACGGGCACCGCCCACCTTTTGGCTCATTGCCACACGTCGTTCTTCTATAGGATCGGCCACCGCCACTATATCGACGTCATCCATTTCTAGCAGATGATTTACGTGGTAGTTAGCTATACCACCGCATCCTATAAGCCCTATTTTTACCTTATCCATTTATAAAACCCCCCTAAAAATTTTTTAACTTTCCAATATAAATACGCCGCGAGCCGGTATCACCGTGGCACCGCTCAAATATTTATCGCTTAAAAGCTCATGCTGTACTTGCGGCCCAAGTTCAACCATAACCGCATGTTCGTTATGATTGAGAATAAAGGTAAACACGGTGTTATCTTTTATACGTTGGGTAACTTCTACATTATCCGGTACATCCATAATAGGCTTTATAGATTTTTGGTCACATATATAGCGCACAAATTCCTTTATAAAAGCATCTTCCGGATCAGAGGCCACATAATAAGCCTTACCCCCACCAAAATCGTTTACTGTAATTGCTGGCATACCTGCATAGAAATCGCTGCCATAAGCACCCAACGCCTGCGCACCTTCCAAATGCACAATATCGCATAGAAGACCGCATTGATATTGCCCGTGCAAATTGCCAAAAGGTTTGCTTATAATTATACTATTTTTCATATCTGGAAATAAGGCGTCGGTCTCTTCCACCCATATGCCCAAAAGCTGCCGCAACTGCCCCGGATAGCCTCCCATTACCACGAGATCATTTTCATCTACCAATCCACTGAAGAACGTGGTAACAAATGTACCACCATTCTTTACAAAATCCTCCAATCTCCCATTTACGCCCGGTTTAACCATATACATAAGAGGGGCTATCACTATATCATATTTAGATAAATCAGCATCTTCATTTATCATATCCACCGGTATATTCATATCATAAAACGCTTTATAATATTTCTCAACCTGAGGGACATATTTTAAATCTATGCTTGGGCCGCTAGAATACTCTGTCGCCCACCAATTTTCCCAATCAAATATTATGGCTACGCGAGCATTGATGCGTGAATCCAGTATTTTATCGCCCAGTTTTTTTAACTCTTCTCCCAGTTGACTGACCTCACGGAATACACGTGTATTTTCATGACCAGCATGCGATATAACAGCGCCATGGTATTTCTCACATGCGCCGCGGGACTGCCTTAGCTGAAAAAACATCACTGTGTCCGCTCCGTGCGCCACAGCCTGATAACTCCAAAGGCGCATAACACCTGGACGTTTTAATCCATTATACGGTTGCCAATTCTGTTGGTTGGGTGTTTGTTCCATCAACATAAACGGTTGACCGCCTTTCAAACCTCGCATCAGATCATGCCTCATGGCTATATTGCTCATAACCGCCTTATTGGACGGATAATTATCCCACGATATTACGTCCATATGCTTAGCCCATGAGAAGTAATCCAACGGCTTAAACGTCCCCATAAGGTTGGTTGTAACAGGTATATCCGGTGTTACTTCTTTTATAATATCGTATTCACCTTTATAGCAAGCCAGGCTGCTATCAGACATAAAGCGATTATAATCTATGGCTATGCCTTGAAAATATGTACCTTCCATATAGCCGCGGCTAAATGTCTCACTCAGATGAGAAGGCGGTACTATCTCCTCCCAATCATATACGGTATGCCCCCAGAAGTTAGTATACCAACGTTTATTCAGTTCTTCTAATGAACCATATCGTTCTTTCAGCCATTGACGAAATGCCTTAGCACAATTCTCACAGTAACAATAGGTGCCGTACTCATTGCCTACATGCCATGCCACAAGTGCCGGGTGATCCTTATAACGCAGGGCTAGCTGACGTACCAACGCCTGTGATGCTCGCCTATAATCGAGGCTATTGGGGCAAAAATTAACACGACGGCCATGCTTGCGTTTTTGTCCATCTATAGTTACCGGCAATATCCCCGGATACTTTTTTGACATCCAAGCAGGTTGAGCTGCCGTAGAGGTGGCTAAACAAGCATACATACCCTTTTCATACAGCATATCCATTACTTTATCCAACCATGTAAAATCGTATTGACCTTCCGATGGCTCTAATAACGCCCAACTGAATACCGCTACCGTTGCAACATTAATGTTAGCGAGCTTAAACAAGCGCATATCTTCCTGCCATATCGCTTCTGGCCATTGTTCCGGATTGTAATCGCCACCATAAAAGAAAGCCGGCAATTTAGGATTGACCATTTCGTTTCCTCCTTGTATTATATATCTATATTGTTATATTAGCATCATTGTATAGACGTGTAAATCGGATTATATTAATATTTATAGGAATATTTGAAACTGTGAGGGAGCAAATATGGATATCAGCGTATTTACAGTAATCACCGATAATCAAAGAAATCTACCTTTCTATATGGAAACAGCTGGCTGGCAACAACATCAGCCTCCCATACACCGTCTATCGGGATATCCATGCTACCATTGGCTGCAGACCGTAAGCGGCGCAGGAGAATTGATATTGGACGGCCAGATATACAGCATAACGCCAGGCATGGGCTTTTTATTGCTTCCACATGACCCCCACGAGTATTATGCTGTAAAAGAGCCATGGGAAGTATACTGGTTAACATTCGACGGCTTCCATATAGATACGGTAATGGCATCTTTGGGCTTTACCGGTTCCTGTGTGCTTACATTGTCGGACAGCAAACCAGCCGAAATCCTATTGCAAGATATAATTGAAGAAGCCAAAACAAATGACGGGTTGAACAATTTAGAGCTTTCAGTTCTGGTATATAAGTTTTTAATATGCTTGCTAAAGTATTCATCTATTGAGGACAATCGTTCGCTACAGCAGTATTATATGCATTTAGCTCCAGTTTTGGATTATATAAGATACCACTATATGGATGAAATATCGCTAGAGCAGTTAGCATCATGCATGAATATAACGCCACAATACCTATGCAGGCTTTTTAAAGAAGCGTTCAGCGTTACCCCATTTACCTATTTAGCCAAATATCGCATAAAAAAAGCTAAAGAATTACTTCTGCTAAACAAATCGCTTACTATAAGAGATGTAAGCCACGCCGTAGGGTACAATGACGTGAGCTATTTCTGCTCGTTATTTCGCAAATACGAGGGCATGGCGCCAGGCGTATTTAGAAAGACTCATCAATAGCAGGGCATGTGCTATACATGCCCTGCTATTGATGCACTACTCTTTAATGCTGCCTATCATAACGCCATGTATAAAGTAGCGTTGCACAAATGGATAAACTATCAGGATAGGAACTGTAGCTACCATAATTGTACAATATTTAACCAACAAGCGATACATTTCTTGTTGTGACTGCCCGACCGATCCAAGTTGGGTCATGGCTTGTGTGCTGTTTTTTAGCAGTATCTCACGCAATAACAATTGTAGAGGCCATTTATTCTTGCTAGTAAGGAAAAGCGATGGGTTAAACCATTCATTCCATCTTGCAACTGCATAAAACAACGCTATTACAGCAACAGTAGCTTGAATTACAGGCACAGCAATAACCCACATAGTGCGCCACTCGCTGGCTCCATCCAATTTGGCTGATTCAATCAGACTATCCGGCACGGTAGTAAAGGCCGTGCGCATGACGATCAGATTCCATGTATTTACGGCTGTTGGAAGGATAATAGCCAATCTGCTATCCATTAATCCCATATTTTTTACCATGATGAAAAATGGAATCAAACCTCCCTGAAAATACATGGTAAATACGATTAGTTTCATAACCAAGCCATTCCAATATAGGCCCTTTCGAGACAAAACGTAAGCTCCCATAATAGTTAAAACCAAGCCGAGGGCGGTACCAACACCGACGTAAAAGAAGGTATTCAAAAAACCTGATATTATATTAGGGTCCTGAAACACTAATTCATACCCTTTTAAACTAATTTCTCCCATTGGCCACAGGTAGAAACCCCGTTTGGCATAAATTATCAGCGGATCGCTTATAGACGCCACCGCAACATGCCAAAGAGGGTATATGCATATAATACAGATAATAAACAGCAAAATATAATTAAAAACAGCAAAAACTTTCTCACCAGTAGTTTGTCTCATCGTATCATCCCCTTGCTACCATAAACTAGTTTCTGTCATCTTTCGACTAAACCAATTAGCCGATACAACTAAAAGAAAATTAATCAACGAGTTAAACAAGCCTACAGCCGTCGCAAAGCTAAAATTACTTTCTACGATACCCTTTCTGTATACATAGCTCGAAATAACATCGGCCGTATCATATACAAGTGGATTATATAACAATATGATTTTTTCAAATCCTACATTCATCATAGCACCAATACGAAGGATCAGTAAGATCGTAATTGTAGGCATAATACCTGGGATAGTAACATGAATAATCTGCTTAAATCTCCCTGCCCCATCAATAGTAGCTGCTTCGTAAAGCTCTGGATTTATCCCTGACAATGCCGCAAGGAAAATGATGCTATCCCAACCTAATCTCTGCCACAACTCTGAGCCAACATATATGGTGCGGAAATACTTGGGATCTGATAATAGATTGGTTGGAGTTCCCCCAAGCATTTTAGTAATTTCTCCAAAAACACCATCAGATGCAGTAAAGTCTACTATTATACCACACACAACCACCAATGAAACAAAATAAGGCATATATGTTATAGTCTGGACGGTTCTTTTGTAAAACTGATTTTTGACCTCGTTAAGCAATAATGCGAAAATAATGGGTAATGGAAAGCCAAAGACTAAATTCCAAAAATTTATCAATATAGTATTTCTGATAACACGCCATGCGTATGGGCTATTAAAAAATTCTATAAAATATTTCACCCCTGCCCACTCGCTGCCCCATATACCCTTGCGTGGGGAAAACTCCTTAAATGCGATGATGATTCCATACATTGGGCCATAACACCAAATCAGATAAAATGCTACTACTGGTATAAGCATCAAATATAACTCCCAATGTTTATACCAATCCTTAGCCACCATGTTTTTCCATGAATTAAATTTAGACGCCGTAGAATGTGAGGTTTGCAATTGTTGAGTATTTTGTACTGACATAATAAACCCTACTCCTTCTTCATTCACATACAAAATTTTAACGATGTAAGAGTAGTTTACTACTCTTACATCGTTAGCAAGACCGCAAAGCTATTGGCGAGCAAAATAGCGATCAAGAGCAGCTTGTTCAATTTCAATTGCGCGATCGATGTTCATGCCTTTAATTGTATTAACAAAATCATCAAATTCAGATAATGGTACCTGACCCATTATGAATTTAAGCGTCATTTCATCTCTATAAGTGTTGATCTCAGTCATGATGTTATTAAATTCTGTAGATTCTTCCGGGGTATAGCTTATATTATCTGGGATTAACCAACTTGAATCTTGCGTGTCCCATAGTTGAATACATTCAAATACTTCGGGTTCAAACTCATACGAAGTCGAATCGCGCAAATAACCCCAATTGTGTAATTTGAAGAGCGGATAAAGCGTCCAAAAATCAGCATCTTTTTCCTCTTTTAGACGTGGATAAATCCATTCAGGTTCACCTTGATCGTTCCATTTATAAGAAACTCCCTCGGGGCCATAAGAACAAAGATCTCCACCATCTTGGCTATACCAATAATCTTTCCATTGAGCAGCGATTTCATCTATACCATCATCAACCAGCTTGGTAGTAAAGAATTCTCTATCTCCTCTGACCGTAGAATTGTCCTGATGGAGGTGAATTTCCTGCCCCTCATATGAGGTCGGCTGCAATACCGGTGTAAGCTTAAAGTTTGGATCTTTAGATTGGCCGGTCAATTTAATCTGCCCAAATTCACCATAGGCTAAACCGCAAGCGCCAACTTTGCCATCAGCGATATTAGCATTATATGCCTCATAAGTACGAGTAGCAAAGTCAGGGTCTATCAAACCCTCTGAATACCATTCATGCATTTTAGATAAAAATTGCTGATACCCTGGCTCTATTGGGCCAAAAACAGCTTTACCATCTTTGTTAATAAAATTATAACCAGTCTCATATGAACCTGCAAACATATAATTCGTTGCAACGCCGTACCAATCTTTGACATTTAAAGCCAACGGTGCTACGCCTTTAGCCTGTTTCATAGCCCTCAACATATTATCCCAATCACTAATTGTCTTTGGTAGCGGTAATTCTAATTCCTTAAGCCAATCCTCGCGGACCCATAAGCCGCTCCATGGATCCGAAGGCACTATGTCTATCATAGGGAAGAAATACATATGACCATCATCTGCAACGATATCCCTATTGATTTCTTGATTGTTTTGGCGCAACCATTTGATGTTAGGCATTAAGCCTTTGTCGTAATAAGGTGTTAAATCCAGATAAACCTCATCTTGAATAGCCTTCATATAACCTCCGGGATAATTCGGCGGAGTTGAAAATATATGTGGTAAATCATTGGTTGCTATTCTTAGGTTAAAATTATCGGTTTCTTGACCGACTGGTGGATACATAAACTCCACATGAACCCCTGTGCGTTTTTCCAATTCCTTGAATACTTCGCATTCATCCAAACCCTTCATTACGGTCGAGTTAAAGCTACGCCAAATTTTAATCGTTGTCGGCTTATCTGTTACCGGCAGTATAGTGGCGTTGATACCATTCAAATAACGGTCATTGCGATTATCCCATTTGACGGGTTCCAAATTGTAAGGTCTGCCATTGTTTGTATCTTTACCCTCAGGCGGCGGTGTTTTTGTACTTGCGCTTTGACCTGAATTTTCTTTGTTTGTATCTTCAGAAGAATTTTCAGCACCATTGGAACCACACCCAGCTATAACAAAAGCAGTCATGACTAATACCAGAACCAACGCTATAAGTTTTTTGACTTTCACAGAAATTCCTCCTCATTTTTTATATGTTTTTTACAAATCCCTTTTACATCGCTACATAATAAAAACCCACCCAATCAATATCACCTGAACTTTCCTTTCGTTAACGTAAAATTGTATCTGTCCATCGAGAGGCTATAATAGGTACATGATCTGTTCCCGAGTAAATAAAAATGCATATGAAATTAATTATCTCCCCCTTTCACTTACATTAATATGAGTCGCCCTTCAACAATATTACTGCTAGGCCATATTGATAAACTCCTTTCTTTTTCGTATATAAACAAAACGTGTATAGAATATAAACATATTGTTTAATATAAATTTATTATAGCTATACATTTTGACATTGTCAACTATTAATTTTCATTTTGTTATAAAATTTTCCCTTATTTTGAGTCTCGTGATAAGATTGGCTATATTAAGCGAAAGGTGATAACTATGAGTGAAACGTTAGGTGATAGGCTACGCCGATTAAGAGAAAAAAAGGAATGGACTCAAAAATATGCGGCCACGGTATTCGGTATTACAAGCGGAGCCTTATCAAATTATGAACGAGGTGAAAGAACACCTGATGCTGAAATGTTAAAAAGGATAGCCGAGATTTATGATGTAAGTATAGATTACTTAATAGGTAAAAGATCGCTTAGGGAAAGCAGCCAGTATTTAAATGAATCCTCGTTAGACGATTATATAGAAGAAATCATAGGCCGTGAGGCAGTGTTAATGCTACAAAGCATGGACCGATTGGATGAACACGAGAGAGAACTCCTTATAATATTCCTTCAGGGACTCAAAGCACGAAGAAAACACTTCCAATCAAAAGATACGGGCTTATAACACATCATTTGGCTACTATAAGGTCTTTTATATTCTCAAACGTGGCGGGCCCTATGCCCGATACCTGCTGTATATCGTCTATAGCCTTAAACGGCCCGTTTTGTTCCCTGTAATCTATGATCTTTTGAGCTTTGGCTGGTCCTATGCCGGGCAATTTATCCAATTCCTCTATGGTAGCACTGTTTATATCTATCTTGCCGTCCTTTTGCTGTGCGTTTTGTGGGACAGCTGGCGATGCAGCCTCGCCGGCTTTTGGTACATATATCATATCCTCATCCTTTAAGCGCTGCGCCAGGTTTATACCCGACATATCGGCGTCGGCAGAGGCTCCGCCGGCAGCTTGTATAGCAGCTTCCACCCTGTCGCCATCGCTTAATTCATAGACACCTGGCTTGTTGACGCTACCGGCCACATATACTTTTATCGTTTGCGGTTGCTCTTCTTGCATGTTAACATTCTCAGTATTGTCTTTTTCGTTGGAAACCGCCTCATCTAAAGGTTTCATACTCTGAGCATCTATCATTATATCATCGTTAAAAGCCCTTTTGGCTCGGCCGGTCCATAGCAGGACACCGGTTTCTATAAGCAGGGCGGCTATAAGCACGATGAACACCATCTGTTGGCCGCGGCTCATATTATGCATCGGCGAGCACCTCTTTTTGAGCCCATCGGCACTGGCTCAACGGGCACCGGCCGCACGAAGGGTTGCGTTTCAAGCACATGCGCTTGGCCAACTCGTCTACAAGGGCATGGTATTCATTAAAAAGCTGTACATCATTGGGAAGGTTGCTCATAAAATATGCCTGCGCTTTTTCATAGGAAACATCGGATGGCAGCAAACACAATCTGGAGAAAACGCGCCGTGTATAGGCGTCTATTACAAAAATCGGCTTATTACCGGCATAGAGCAGCATGGCGTCGGCAGTCTCCGGACCTATGCCCGGCCAAGAGAGCAATACGCCGCGCACCTCGTACATATCTCCTTCAAAAAGGCTGTCCACACGACCACCACATCGCTCCACTATATATCTGCTCATATGCTGCAGCCTTGGTGCCTTTTGGTTATAGAAACCCGTAGGCTTTATGAGCGCTTTAAGCCGCTCTAAATCCATATAGGCCAACTTTGACGGTTCTAACGCATCGGCCTCTTTTAAGTTGCGTATAGCCTTTTCCACATTAACCCACGCCACGTTTTGCGTCAATATGGCACCGACCATAACCTCAAAAGGCGTATCGGCCGGCCACCAGTGGCGTGGTCCAAAGCAACTGTATAGAATATCGTATATATTCATAAGCTTTGCTTTATCGTTCGTCATTTACCGCTCCTGCTCGTACCCACCTCTATATCCTTGCCATCGGTCATAAAGGTGATAATACCGTCCTTATCCGTCCTATAAACAGCTATATTTCGTTCGGCTAGTTTATCCAGCGTAGATTGATCGGGATGACCATAATTATTACCTCGGCCTACCGATATAACTGCCGCTCTTGGCCGGACAGCATCCAAAAATTCTTCGGATGTGGCATCGGCTGAACCGTGATGCCCTATTTTCACGACATCGGCTGTCAAGTCTTGTCCAGATTTGAGCATTTGCTGCTCCGATACCAACCCTGCGTCACCCATAAATAGAAAGCGCATTTTCCCGTACTGTATTTTGAGTACTGCTGAGTACTGATTCAGATCCTCGTATTTGTCGCCTACAGGAGCTAAAAAAGCAGCGCTTATACCACCGTCCAGAGGCAACAACACGCCAGCTTTAGCTGTATTAATGCGCAGGCCTTTATCTTTTATGGTATCTAACAAGTTTTCATATATTTTGGTATTAGCCGTAACTTTGGGCATATATACCGCTTTAACAGGAATTTGTCCGATTATATATGGCAGCCCTCCTATATGGTCCTCATGCGGATGAGTGGCTATCAAACAATCTATTTGTTTTACGCCGACTTGTTCGAGATATTTGGCTATAAAACTGCCATCATCCCTATTGCCGCCGTCTATAAGAATGGCATGGTTTGTAGGCCACTGTATCAGTATGCTGTCAGCCTGTCCCACGTCCAATACATGTACCGCGACATTATCAATAACATTGGACAGGCTGACACTGGTCGACTGCTCGATTCCATTAGTTGCGAGCAACCATACGATCACCAATACAATGACCACGAGCATTGGCATAATAGCGGAATTTCGTGGCCTTCTCGCAAATCTCCTGCGCATATAAAATCACTCCCATCCGTTTATGCTCTTTATCTATTGGCTGCTGCGCGTTGTTTTGCCCTATCCTCTTTCTTTAATACCCTTTTGCGCATGCGTATGTTTTTTGGCGTTACTTCTATTAATTCATCGTCGCCTATAAACTCCATGCATTGTTCCAGACTCATCTCTTTATAAGGCACCAGGCGTAAAGCTTCATCAGCCGTAGAGGAACGCATATTGGTCATATGTTTCTTTTTGCATACATTTATATCCATATCATCGCTGCGTAGGTTTTCACCTACTACCATGCCTTGATATACTTTCACGCCAGGGCCGATAAAGAGCGTTCCTCGTTCCTGAGCATTATACAGACCATATACGGTAGTCTCTCCATCTTCAAAGGCTACCAAAGAACCCCTTTGCCTGGTAGGTATATCACCTTTGTATGGTTCATAATCCATAAAGATATGGTGCATTATACCGTTGCCTTTGGTATCGGTCATAAATTCGGATTTGTATCCTATAAGGCCTCGAGACGGTATCTTAAACTCCATGCGCACATAGCCGTTATTCATGTTATGCATGTTTAACATCTCAGCCTTTCTGGGGCCAAGTTTCTCCATTACAGCACCCATATACTCCTCGGGCACATCTATGATCAGCTGCTCCATAGGCTCATATTTTACACCGTTTATCTCCCTGTATATGACCTCCGGCCTGGATACCTGAAACTCATACCCCTCGCGGCGCATGGTCTCGATTAATACCGATAAATGCAATTCGCCGCGCCCGGACACCTTGAAAGCATCCGGTGAATCGGTCTCTTCTACTTTGAGGCTCAGGTTGGTCTGTATCTCGCGATACAACCTATCGCGCAGATGCCTGGATGTAAAGTACTCACCTTCGGTACCAGCAAACGGGCTGTTATTAGCGCTGAACGTCATAGACATGGTAGGTTCTTCTATTTCCACAAATGGCAGAGCCTCTGGGTTCTGATCATCGCATATGGTTTCACCGATATTTATATCCTCTATGCCCGACACCGCCACTATATCGCCCAGCAACGATTCCTTTATCTCTATGCGTTTGAGCCCTTTATACGAATACAGACGACCTATCTTGGCATATGATATCGAGCCATCCTTCCGACATACTGCTACGCGCTGACCGTAATTTATGCGGCCGCGTTCTATACGCCCGACCGCTATGCGGCCTACGTATTCGTCAGGCTCTATAGTACTTACCATCATCTGCAGAGGTGCATCAGGATCTCCGACAGGAGGCTCTACATGGCGTACAATAGTATCTAACAACGGCCTTATGTCGGAGCTGTTATCATCCAATTCCATCTTGGCTATGCCTTCTTTAGCAGAAGCATACACCACCGGAAAGTCCAACTGCTCATCCGATGCATCCAACTCAACGAACAAATCGAATATCTCGTCCAATACTTCATGTGGCCGAGCATCAGGCCGATCTATCTTGTTTATAACCACTATGGGTTTCAAATTCAATTCCAAGGCTTTATGGAGCACAAAACGCGTCTGAGGCATAGGCCCTTCAAAGGCGTCTACCACCAGCAGCACGCTGTTGACCATCTTTAGCACGCGCTCCACCTCGCCGCCAAAGTCGGCATGACCAGGGGTATCAACTATATTTATTTTAACGCCGTTATATTCTATGGCAGTATTTTTTGCTAATATAGTAATGCCGCGCTCCCTTTCAAGGTCGCCGGAATCCAATATCCTCTCGCCTACTTCTTCATTGTCGCGGAATATGCCGCTTTGTTTTAACATGCAGTCCACCAGGCTGGTCTTGCCGTGGTCTACATGGGCTATTATAGCTATGTTCCTTATGTCTTCTCTTACCAGCATTAATTATCTCCCTTTTATGCTAAACGCGGTTTTACGTATTTCATATATACCGCCAGTACAGGCATAGCTACGCCGAATACCGCTATGCACTCGCTCAACGTTATATAACCTGCCGTTATCCAGTAAGGCGTGCGGCTGAAATAGCTGACGTATAGAGACACGCCCAAGCCATTTAGCACTATAGGTGGCAAAGCCGCCAGATATACCTTACCGGTTTTTCTTAAAATATGAGTCAGATATGCTGCTATCAGCGTAGCAGCGCTGCCGGCTATAATATCTATGATGCCGAACGGACTGGCCAGATTGGATATGATACAACCTATAGCAAGGCCGAGCACTGCGGCCGGTTCGGCATATGGCAGCAGTACAAGACCTTCAGATAAACGAAATTGCACAGGCCCATAACTTAGTCCAGATGGCAATATATACGTCAGCACGGCATACAGCGCGGCTATGAGGCCTACTTTTGTAATGTACCTGCTATTCATCCTCATTCTCTTCCCCGAGGAAGCTCATATCGACCGGGACGGCATCGCCGAGTATCTTGTAAACATCGGCCATCATTCTGTTGAAGCGAAATTCGGCAGCAAAGTAATCGCTCATATCGCTATCATAACACAATATCTGATATAACCTCTGCAGTTTGTCTACATCCTCTTTATCAGGCTGTTGGCCGCTCAACTGAGCGGCCTGTATCTGAAACTCCTGTCTTTTGAAATCCGCAAGCATCTTTTTATTCTTATCGTTGGCATTAATTTTCTTTAATGCCTTATCATAATCTATATATTCCTGGCTTTCTTTTAATGCCTTAGCCAGTTCGTGTGCCTTATCGTACACGTTCACGTTGTCACACCTCCATTATAACCGGTAAAATCATCGGGTTGCGCTTGGTCTTTTCATATAGAAATTTTTTCAGTTCATCCCTTATATTCGATTTTATAGTGGTCCATTCCCTCACTTTGCCATTTCTGCATTCTTCCAGTACACTTTTAACCACTGCTTTGGCCTGTTCCATCAATGCCTCTGATTCTCTGACATATACAAATCCTCGGGATATGATGTCTGGCCCCGCTATAGAAGTACCGGTTTCTTTATCTATTGTAACCACTACCACCATCAGGCCGTCCTGGGATAAGTGCTTTCTATCGCGCAATACGATATTGCCCACATCGCCGACGCCCAGGCCGTCGACCAGCACGCTTCCCGCAGGTACGCTGCCAGCCACCTTGCATGACGTTTCCGAAAATTCCATTGTAGCGCCTATGTCGGGTATAAATATATTTTCGGGTGGCATACCCAAGGATTCCGCTAACATAGCATGGCGTTTCAAATGTCTGTATTCCCCATGAACAGGAATAAAATACTTAGGCCTAACCAGCTTATGGATAAGCTTTAGTTCTTCCTGACAGGCATGTCCCGACACGTGAATTTCATCGAGCGATTCATATATCACATCCGCGCCCTTTTGAAACAATTCATTTATAACCCTGTGTATCATCTTTTCGTTGCCCGGTATAGGCATGGCTGATATTATTATAAGATCTCCCGGCATTATCTCGATCTTCTTATGCTCGGAAGCAGCCATCCTGGCCAATGCCGACATAGGTTCACCCTGACTGCCGGTAGTGAGAATCAATATCCTCTCGGGAGGGAAGCTGTTCATCTTATCCACGTCTATTATCGCTCCGTCAGGAACTGACAGATAGCCGAGTTCGGTAGCCACATTTACAACATTGACCATGCTCCTGCCTGATATCACTATCTTGCGATCAAATGTCAGCGCTGAATTTATAGCCTGCTGTATGCGATGCACATTTGATGCAAAACTAGCCACTATAATCCTACCGGTAGACTCGGCAAAGATGCGATCAAAGGTTTCACCCACCACGCTTTCAGACATGGTATAGCCGGGACGCTCCACATTGGTGCTATCAGCAAACATGGCCAGCACGCCCTCCTGTCCGAGCTGAGCAAAACGCCCCAGGTCTATGACTTCACCGTCTATAGGCGTGTAATCCACCTTAAAATCACCGGTATGCACTATAAGGCCTACCGGACAACGTATAGCCAAAGATACCGTACCAGCTATACTGTGATTTACATTTATGAGCTCGACCTCGAAAGCGCCAAGCTGTATTTTGCTGCCGGCTTCTACATGCACGAGCTTGACGCTGGTGCTCAAGCCGAACTCCTTGAGTTTATTCTCCACCAGTCCGAGCGTCATCCTAGTACCGTACACTGGCACATTGATCTCCTTTAGCACATATGGAAGCGCTCCTATATGATCCTCATGCCCATGGGTTAATACAATACCCTTGAGCTTATCCTTAATTTTTACGAGATAGCTAGTATCCGGTATAACCAGGTCAACACCAGGCATATCATCTTCCGGAAATGTGGATCCGCAATCCACCAATATCATATCCGATCCATATTCGTAAACGGTCATGTTCTTGCCTATCTCGTTTATTCCCCCAAGCGGGGTCACCTTTAATTTTGTTTTCGTCGATTTTGCCACAAAAAATCAAATTTCCTCCATTTCTTTCATTATTATATATATTTTTTAGATACTCCGGCCACGTATCATCGTTTTATATTATACTTCATCCTTGCGAGTTTAGCAATAACTGCATTTTGTCAGCGCAATAACGCTGGTATACACACTCCGGCTGATCCATTATTCGCCGGTGTGTGGCCGATGCCAGCAGGCATACGTATTCAGCATGGCTCCATGCTAGCGGAGTAGCTGAGCCAGTAGGCTCACCGGTATCATCCCACACCTGCTCAGGCAACATATAACCGCTATTGGCAAATTGCTCCATATATCTTATATATTCCGTAGGGTCATTGCCCGCAGCCAGCTCGTAATGCCCCCTTTCACCTGTCAATACAGGCCAAAGCCGTCCTTTCCCCACGCCGCAATACGGTTGACAATCCTCTGTTTCACCATAACCGTCGTGGTTATAACGATACCATCCTACTCCCCTGCCCGTATGCATTTTTGTGAGTTCATCAACCACCCTCAATGTTTCGGTTATATGATAATCATCGGCGCGTTTTACACCTAGCCTGACTAATTCCAGAAAGCTGGCATCCACCACTTCCCGTTGATCGTATTCCCCGGCACCATTGCTAAGATGCACTTTATCACAGCAATTGGGATCGCCGTTTGGGCTTATGCGTATATAATATTGCCCACTGCCATGAAAGCCTGTGGTGGTAAAACACCAGCGGTCCACATCCTTCTGCCATCTATCGGCTTTCTCAAGATAACGATCGCGACCATGGATATCACCGCCGTCATCTGCCAGTTGCCCTGCGCATACCAGCCCGGCTATTTCAGCCGCTATGGTGGCAGGTGAATAGCCGGCGTTCTCTTCCCATCGTTCTTGCTGCGTAGCTGGCCCTCGAGCACATATAAAGTCAGCAGCCGGTTTAACTAATTTGAAATAGAGATCTTTACGTTTTAGATGCCACGCCAATATTATAGCATCGGCCACTTCGTCCATCTGCAAGCCTCCCCAATATGGATAACCGCTGAGCCATGAATTCTGAGGGAAACTCCCATCATCGCGCTGCTGCACATAAGCCAGATATTCAAGTGCGCGATTGGCCGTAATGCTATCGCCGGCGGCTATAAATGCCATGGCGGTATGATAAAGATCCCGCCCCCACACAAGATGATAACCTCCTCTATTTTCATCACTGGCCGCTTCGCCCCATGGTACGCTCATAGACGCTATCGTAGCGCCTCTATGAGTCTTATCCTCATAAGACTTTATCACCATCATACTAGTATAATATAGCTGCGTCGCCTTGCCATCCAAGACGTCCAATCGCCCGCAATAGTTATTCCATCCTTCTATATACTCCTGCTCCATGGCTCTATAATCATCATTAATGGTAGCATATCCTGTGGCCGATGCTTCAAATTCATTGCGCCCCAACGATAAAACCACTGTAAATTCATTACTGCGGCTCATGTCTAATTCGGCTATCTGGCCTATATTGCCATCTTTAGCTATATCGAATTGATAATTAAGCCTCCTGTTGCGTTTCAAATCAAGCAAACCATCATTTACACCTATATAGCCGGTCGAATAAGCATTCCACGGCACATCTGTCATCAAAGCGGTGTGTATACAACCATCGTATGCAGCCAGCACAGGTTTACCCATATATGACGTAATATAGCCGGTATCACCATAGCCGCTGTTGTCTATATGCGGTTCATAAAATACATAAACGCTATAATCGTCCAAAGTGCCTTGCAGGGGCTCAAACCGGCATTTCATAATAATCGAATTTCTCATGGCATCGGTTATTATGCGTTTATCGATCCTATAGCGTTTCTCTTTATCAGTATTTATGAGACGATAAGCCAGTGCCTTTGGATTTATGAATTCAACCCTATGATACATATCTTCCGACTCCTCATCCACAAAGCTGTCTTTGTCTACCACTATCAGCCGAATGGATTTAGTATTGGCGGTATCCAAAGTAGGGTAATAGATCTCTGTTATAATGCCGCGGGCTATGGTAAACCATACTTTGGAATAAAAATTGAAAGCCGTACCCACGCCAGTTTTGCTGGCTGTAGACCATGTAGGCCTGTTTCCGGGTCCTCCAAACGCTTCTCCTCCCACCTGCTTTATGATCTTATACATAAATCATTTCCATCCTTCATAGCAAACTTCATTAATAATTTTCCCCTTTTTGAAAATACTATTTTTGTTGTCCTAATATTTATTTTGTTATGCATATATAGTGAAAGGAATAAAACCGGCATTATGTTACTTGATCATACAATTGATAAAAGTTGGATACCATATAGATATGGCGATACTAAGATAACGCTTATGATAAAGGACCCGTATTGGCTTTATGCCTATTGGGATATAAAAGACGATACACAGCATCATGCCTATATCATGGCCGATCATCGTTGGGCATTAAGGGTTAACCATATATCACCATGTGCATCAAGCGGTTCTTTTTTTATAGAGGTAGGATTGGCAACAGGCAATTGGTATGTATACGTGAACCGACCTGACAGCGATTTTAGCGCGGAAATAGGATTTATACTGCCCAGCAGCTTATTCGTAAGCGTAGCCCAATCCAACGTTATCCATACACCGCGGGACCGAGCCTCGGATATATATAATGCGTATTATATGAATATATTTTCAACACAATACCAGCCGATGATATATCAAGCTCCGCAGCCGCAGTCATCGAGGGGTTCGGAGTCGTACTTCGGCATAAGCTCTCAAAACATATTCAATCGGTCATAGAAAGGAAATGATAAAATGGTTCAAGGATATGTAAGCATGGTACTTCACGCACACCTGCCTTATGTAAGGCACCCCGAATACAGCGACTGTATAGAAGAAAGATGGCTCTTTGAGGCTATTACCGAAAGCTATATACCCCTTATCGATATGTTGGATGGCCTTATGGAGGATAAAATTGATTTTAAATTGACTATGTCTATAACACCCACACTGCTATCCATGCTGGATGATGATTTTCTTAAAAAACGGTATATCGAGTATTTGCATAAATCTATAGAGCTGTCGGAAAAGGAAGTAATTAGAACAAAAAATATCTATCAGATAAGCGAAGTAGCAAAAATGTACAATAACAGATTGAACCTCATTATGGATGTGTATGATAAACGCTACAGCCGGGACCTCATATCGGCCTTTCGCAAATTTCAGAGCATGGGTAAACTGGAGGTTCTGGCCTGTGCCGGCACCCACGCCTATTTGCCGCTAATGGATATGTACCCCGAAGCCATGGAGGCTCAAATAAAGGTTGGTATAGACACATACAAACGCTATCTGGGCTGCCAACCGCACGGCATATGGCTGCCGGAATGCGCTTACACACCTGCCATAGACCATATACTGCGTAAATACGGTATATATTATTTTATAGCCGAATCCCACGGCGTATTATTCGCTCAGCCGCGACCGATATACGGCACATGTGCGCCTATAATTACGCCGCAGGGTATAGCGGTGTTTGGCCGCGATGCCGAAAGCTCAAAGCAAGTATGGAGTGCCGACGAGGGTTATCCCGGCGATTACGATTACAGAGAGTTTTATCGTGATATAGGGCACGAGCTCGACTATGATTATATAAAGCCTTATATAATGTCAGACGGACAGAGGGTACAGACTGGTTTGAAATATTATCGAATAACAGGTAAGACCGATTACAAAATGCCTTATATACCTGAGCGCGGCACTGAGAAAGCCGCTATTCATGCCGGTAATTTCATCTTCAACCGCCAGCAGCAGATAAGCTACTATAGCGGCAGTATGGATAAACCACCCATAGTGGTGTGCCCTTATGATGCCGAGCTATTCGGGCATTGGTGGTATGAGGGCCCCCAATGGCTGGATCATCTTATGCGACAGGTCTATAGAAGCCAAATCAATTTTAAGATGATAACACCGTGGGAATACCTTAATATGTACCCTTCCATACAAGTAGCACAACCTTGCTCATCGAGTTGGGGGTATAAGGGATACAACGAGGTATGGCTGAATGACAGCAATGATTGGATATACCGGCATTTACATAAGGTCGTCGAACGCATGACAGAGATGGCTAATCGATATAGCTCTCCGACCGATTTAGAGCGGCGTGCCCTGAATCAGGCCGTCAGAGAGCTTCTTTTGGCACAAAGCAGCGATTGGGCATTTATCATGAAAACGGGTACTATGACCGATTATGCCGCTAACCGCACAAGAGCTCACGTGCAGCGTTTTAATAAGCTATATGAAGATATCACGGGGGGTAAAATCGATCAACAGTGGTTATCGGAGATAGAATACCTTGACAATATTTTTCCAGATATAGACTATCGCATATATAGCAGCCAAAACGCCGGGGTATATAGCAATTGAAAATTCCTTCTTACAATAGCTTAGCAGAAATCCACGCCATTTGTGGCGGGGAGAAGTCAGGACAAATGACAGCGGAAGCACATGGCAGGAAACTGCTGAGAAATAATAATATTACCTAAAATATAATGATTTTGTAACCATTATGAAACGTTTGTAACCGAAATATGTTGTATAATAGTACTATAATAAAACAATGTGAGGTTACAAACGATGAGAAAGATATGGAAGGCTTTAAGGGCAATTGTTGCTTTAAGTATTATAATTATCATAATTATGATGCCCAAACATATAGACGGCATAGAATGCGGGACCTCCCAGATACCTATGGCGGACGAGGCTCTTGCATCCCCGCAGGCGACGATAAATGATACGCCTTCCATATCCAAACAAAAAGCATTACCTGAGAAAACAACCATATCCGTACCGGCGCCGACACCCGAATCGTTACCCGAAAAAACAACCGTGCCAGTACCTAAACAAAAGCCCAAGGCGCCTCGGGCAGACGAGCGCAAAAGCAACACTACTCACGTCAAACCGGTCGTGATAGGTTTTGGCGATGGGCACATAAAGCAAGCGGCGCTTACATTCGATGACGGTCCGGATGGACGTTTCACTCCTCAAATATTGGATATATTGAAGAAATATAACGTTAAAGCAACCTTTTTCGTAATAGGAAGAAATGCTGAAAAATATCCCGAGGTATTAAAGCGCACATCTGATGAAGGGCATGTTATAGGCAATCATAGCTGGGACCACAAAGACTTTACCAAGCTAACTGACAATGATTTATATGAAGAAATACATAAAACCGAGACGTTGCTTGACCGGCAACTGGGCAGCCATTCTCCTCTCATCCGCATGCCTTACGGAGCGTTCAATGATAACATCGTAAACACTATAGCCGCTTTAGGATATTACAATATATACTGGTCGGTGGACACAGAGGATTGGTCCGGCATATCCCCGCCCGCCATAAAAAAGAACATAAGGAGCGAACTTCGACCCAGCGCTATATTGCTTATGCACAGCAGCGGTCAGAGCAAAGCTATATCCAATACAGTAAAGGTATTGCCCGAAATTATAGAAATGCTCCAAAAGGACGGTTATAAGCTGGTAACAGTTCCCGAACTGCTCAAGTAATCCAGCCTTACTTGCGTACTACTAATGGGTTAGTCTTAGAAAAGCTTTCCTCCCATTTGGGTACATAACTGCCCATGGCCCATTCGGCCATAACTACTGTTTCTCCTTCTTTTATGGTGATTTTTCTAGCCGGCTTTGACGATATAACACCATCCCTTATAGCATATATAGATAGAAAATTATTTCCCAAGGCTATTAAAACATCTTTATTAGGCGATGTATAAGCATCCGATGCTGATGGTACCTCCTCCTTTATATCATTCCATGATAGGCACAAATCATCATAATTTACAAGTTTATCGCTCGGCATAACGCCTACAGTAAAATCTTCCTGTCTGCCGCTCATATTAAGCCTGCCTTTTATAACCCAATGCCCATTCCTTCTCTCCAGCGTGAAGTTATCATCGCTTATAATCGACGATATGTCGTCAGGCATCTGTTGTTCTAACGATGACAGATGAGCCTGTGCAGAACGCAAGAAGGTATTCTTTGCATCTTGTCCTAAAACATCGGATATACGTACCCCTTTAAGTTTGCTGACGTCATCCAACGGCAATACATAAAATCTATCGTCATCAGAACTATTTTGATATTCCACAGCCACGTAATCATCGCTGACAAACGTTATATGCTGCTCAATAGGTTCTTCAAACTCATCTGACGCCTGCTTGGATATATCGGCTTTATTTATAGGACGTGCAAATAATATATCCTGCATAACATCTCCTGTTTTATACGTCTGTATGCCCACCTTCCAGAATCCGCTTTTGCGCGGTACGAATAGGTCCTTTGTTTCCAATATCGGATGAATCCTCGTATCGGTCGACGCTATCCATAAAGTTCTATATGCATAACCCTCATTATTTTGACTGCGCAAACCCAATAGCACGCCTGAGCGCAAAATAGCCGGTATTTTTGCTGCAACGTCTTTAGGCTCTTGGCGATCGCTGGTATATGAATCGATGTCGCCAGGTTCATCGGACAGTTTTTTTAGGTGATAAAATCCGCCATCCGCATACATCAAGCCTTCTTTTGCATTGAGGTATATAAAGTCGCAGAATAGCTTATCGGAAGAAAATATCGATATAATATCGATAAATGAGCTGTTTATACCAATATAGCCTGGTTCTATATCATAATTAAACAAAAAATAGTCGGTAGTCTTAACGCTCCTAATCCTGTAAGTTACATTATCAGAAATCTCTCCGGCTACAAACGCCTCGTTTTTCGAAAAAGCAGCTTTTTGGCCTATACAAGCCGTGCTTTGGCTGCCAGCTTCTTCTGAAATGGGTTTGAAATCATCGATATCCCATAGCCCTTCAAGCGGCAATAAATCGTTATCGGGCGCAACGATACTGCCCGTAGAATCAAAGCTTGTAATCCATTGGCATCCGCTCAACGGCAAGGATAATAATATTACCAATAATAAATATAGTTTAGTTTTCAATATACGGCCCCCCAACACCTTGTTCAAGCGGTATCCTTATAGTAACCGTTGTTCCCTCGTTTAAGCTACTGTCGATATCCATTGACCCACCATGCAGCCTTACGATTTCATCGGCTATAGATAAGCCCAAGCCGCTGGACGCTTTGCTGTTTTTACCTTTGTAAAATTTCTGCTTTATGTGAGCAAGATCCTCCTCATCGATGCCGGATCCGTTGTCTTTGACGTCGAATATCAAATGCCCATTTTCCGCCCATGCCATGAGCTCTACCTCTCCGCCGGTATCAGTAAACTTAAATGCATTATCCAGTACATTTATCAACACCTGTTTCATGCGGTCAGCGTCCATATAGGCAACAGGTATATCATCGCGACATTGGGTTGTAAATTGGATAGCGTTGCGCTCGGCAACAGGAGCCATATGCGTCTTTACATATTCTGCAACGGATTTGACATCGGTTTTTCTTCTATTAAGCCTCATCTTGCCTGAAGCAAGTTTAGAAAAATCCAATAAATCTTCAACTATAGAGGACAATCTGTCTGCCTCATTACTGATTATACCTAACCCCTCTTTCAAAAGCTTGCGATCGTCCATATCATCTGTATCGAGTATAATCGCCCACCCTTTTATAGCCGTTAAAGGGGTGCGCAATTCATGGGATACGGAGGCTATAAATTCGTCCTTGAGCTTCTCTTTTTTAATGATCTCACCGGCCATATAGTTCAATGTATCCGACAATTGGCCTATCTCGTCATTGGAACGTTTACGGCTTCGCGTATTGAAATCGCCCTGTGCCATTCTTTGAGCTGCCTTAGTTACCTCACTGATTGGATTTATTATATCGTTGGATAGCACAAGGCTTATGATGCCTGCAGTAGCCACAGCTATAAGCCCTATCAGGATAAATACGATTATCATGCTGTTTATCTGGGCATCTACTATACCTAATGACGTTATAAATCTCAAAACTCCCACTATCTGCCCATCGGCCTTCAACGGATAAGCAACCGCCATCACCGCTTGATCATCATAATCGGTGTAACCGATCCATGTCCCCAGACCACCGCTTACGGCCTGCGTGAAATCAGCCGTATTCAATGGCTGTTCCTGTTTCATGGATATAGAATCCATAAGCACCTTACCCGATATATCGACTATTTGCACCTGAGCGGGCGTTTGCTGCCAGAATACATCTACATTGTTCAAAATATTGTCATACAGCGATGCATCGGAAAAATAACGCTCATAGAAATCAGCGGAAAGCTTTATCTGATTTGTCAAAACCTCCTCTATGCTTTTATAGTAGTACTGTTTTATGAATACGCTCAGTATAAGAATGAAGATCGTTATGCTTATGATGATTATACCAGCAAAACTCCATATCAACCTCGTCCTGATGCTCCTGCGCGATCTATCGGTACGCATTTCGGATAACGCTCATCTTTCTTTCCACCTATAGCCGATACCCCAAACCGTTTCTATATATCTCGGCTTTGCCGGGTCGTCCTCGATCTTCTTCCTTAAACGGTGAACCTGCACATCGACGCTTTTTGAATCCCCATCGAATTCATATCCCCATACGATATCGAGGAGCTTGTCCTTACTCATAACCACATTGGGATGGCTGATCAATGTCTCCAACAATAGATATTCCTTAGGCGTCAGCTCTATTTCCATGCCATGTTTATACACCTTTTGGGCATAAGTTGCAATCTTGAACGGCCCGCTCGTCAACGTTTCCCTATCCGATGTTTGGCTATTCCCATGCAGCCTTTTCAATATCGCCTCGGCCCGTAATATCAATTCCAAAGGATTAAAGGGTTTGATAACATAGTCATCCGCACCGTATTCCAACCCCATGATCCTATCCATTTCAAGGTTACGCGCCGTAAGCATTATAATGCCCATCCTCGGAAACTCCTGTCTTAATGTCTTGCACACATTAAAGCCGTCTATGCCTGGGAGTATTATATCTAATATCACCATATCTGGTGTTTGTTCTCTCGCTTTTCTTATACCATCTTCTCCTGTGGTAGCCTCCACTATGCTATAGCCGCTGCGTTCGAATCCGATTTTTATAAACTCGCGTATAGGCTTTTCGTCTTCTATAATAAGTATTTGCTTCATTAAATAATCCTTCTCTCAATGTATCCTAGGATTATTTTATTACACTATCACCTCGGTGTAAAGAAGAAACAGGTGTCTAATTCGAGCTGTTATGCTTATACCGGAGACTATTCAACCTGATAGCGCAGCCTTATGGCAGCCGCCGTGAAAAATGCCGCTGCGAACAGGAGCAGCATGCCTATGACCGGCCATAACGTCGACATGGAAGCGTTTGCGACCGTAGCATCGGTAAAGCCCTTTATAGCCCAGTATTGCGGTATAAACTTCGCTATTGCCTGCATTGTGTCCGACGTGAGCTCCACCGGCCAGAATACACCGGCCAGCATGCTGGTAGCCGTTATAACCAATGCCCCCAATCCTTGTAACTGGCCCATGGTCTTTACAATGGTAGACATAAACAAGCCTATGCCTGTGACAGTAAACATAAAAGCCGCCATGACGGCCAAAGCGCCCGTCGCATTGCCAGATAATTCCACACCGAACAGTGGTATGCCTATTCCCAGCAATATCGCTATCTGTATAACGCCGAGTATGTACGCGCCGCCCAGCTTACCCCCCATTATGCTGGCACGGCTTACCGGTGCGGCCAGCAGGCGCGACCACGTATTATACCTCTTCTCATCCAGTATATCCCCGGCGGCATATGTCACCGTAAACATGACGAACATAATCATAAAACCCGCGAATACCCTGTTCATGCTTGATAACGGATCCTGGTTCGGTTCATCCGGTTGGCCGGCCAAGCTATATTCCACATCTATCAACGGCTGTTCTTTCAAGTTGGCCATGGTAGCATCATATGCCAGCTTCCCTGCTTGCTCGGCGTCAACGGAGCCGCTGCGCGATGATTCGGCTATGTAATCCGCGGCTATCTCCCCCGCCTGATAAGCCGTAACATATTGTTGAATCTGCGTTATTGCTGTCTGCGATACACCCATGGCTATATTGGACATATCCATGGCCACCAGGCGGCACTGCAACACCGATTCCCCGTTTGCCACAGACGCCTCTAATCCCGCCGGTATTATAAGCCCGGCGCCATAATCGCCATCCATGACGCCGCTGCGCAGCGCATCCTCTTCGATCATCTCAACAATATAGCGCTCGTTTTGATCTACAGCCTCCACGATGCTTTTAGAGAGCGCCGAATTATCCGAGTCGGCTACAGCTATCGGTATATCGTCTTTTGGCATATTCCCACCGCTGCCGCCGGTCATTGAACCGAATATAAAGCTGAATAAGACAGGCAACGCCACCATCCACACTATATTGCTTTTGTCCTTCCATGTCTGCAAAAGCATGATCTTTATTATTTCAATCGCTTTGCGCATACCCTCTCCCCCTTCAATCCATCCTCAGCGCGGCTACGCCTATGCATAGTCCCGCTCCCCCTACGACCGTCAATATGATCAGGGGCATGGCAACGGCCGATATGGTTTGGCCTCCCATAAGGCTTAAAAAACCTTGCAGCGACCAATAATTTATCGTGCCCTTGCTTATGGTTTTCATAACGCCCGAAAAAGCATATAACGGAAACATGCTGCCGCCCAGCGCGCTCATAGCCTGTATAAGCACCGAGGACAAACCACCTGCGGCCTTGGACGTGCGAGCGACGGCCGCTATTATCATGGCAAAACCCGTAGCCGCAAATACAGTGGCCATCGCCACCAGAACAGCCGCTATGCCATCGCCCCAGTCCACGCCGAAGGCGTAGCGCGTGAACAGCATCAAGATCAAAGCATCTATAAAAGCGCTGAGCCATGTGCTAATAAGCTTGCTGCTCATTATCTGCCACTTGGCCGCGCCGGTGCCATACAGCCTATACAACGTACGGTTTTCGCGTTCCTCCAATATAGACGATACGCCGGTCATGGCCATAAACATGGAGAACATGGCCAGCATGGCCGCCGCGTAATATTGCATGGCCGTGATATCATCGTCATCGACGGTCTGTTGACTGAAAGACACAGCATTGACGGCATCATCCTGCACCGACGACAGCCCCTGCATCGATGTACCCATCACCGCTTGCGCCTGGAACGGTACGCCGGCTGCGCTCAATACCTGCAATACCGCCTCTGTCCCGGCCTTTACCGACGATACGCCCATGCTGTAGCTTTGCATAACCTGATAGACGACGCCGGCGCTAACACTGGACTGCGGACCGGCCACAACGCGAAGCTCAGTTGATCTGCCCTGTTCTATTGCCTGCGTAAAGCCGGCCGGTATTATGACAGCGGCAACGGCCGAGTCGTCTGCAACCGACTCCACAGCCTGATCCTCCGGTATTTCATTTACTTTGACCATATCGCCCATTTCGCCACTCAGTATATCGTCCACCAACTGACGCGCCAATGTGCCCCCATCCTTATCCGTCACAGCCACGGCAAACTGATTGACGCCCGGACTGGCCCCGGAAAACATCGGGCCCAACGCTGCTCCGAGTATGCCTATCAGCACTATAGGCATCACCAGATTGATCAACAACGCCATGCGGTCACGGGTATATACGCGCAAATCCTTTGCCAACATATGCAGTATTTTCACATCGGTCACCTCAATCCCTCAAGTTGCGGCCGGTCAGATGCAAAAATACACTCTCCAGATTGGGTTCCTCCACCTTCACCGACACTATATCGCCGCCATGCCCGGTGATCGATGATATCAGCTCCACTAAATGCGCTTTAGCGTCGCACATCAAAACCTCCAATGACATTTCATTTACCGAAACATTCCGTACGAAATCCAGCGCTTTAAGAACATCGTATAGACTTTGTCCGTCCATAACCAGCTCTATAATAACCCTGTCGATGCTTCCCACCATGGCCCTCAGCTCATCCTTGGTACCCATGGCTATGAACCGGCCGTGATCCATGATGGCCACCCTGTCGCACAGATACTCCACTTCTTCCATATAGTGGCTTGTATATATGATAGTCATGCCTTGCTGATTCAGCCGCTTGGTCGTTTCCAGTATATGATTGCGCGACTGCGGATCTATGCCGACGGTGGGTTCATCCATGATCAGGAGCCTGGGATCATGCAACAAAGCCGCGGCTATATTTATGCGTCGTTTCATGCCCCCGGAATACTTGTCGATACGATCATCAGCCCTGTCGGACAGGCCCATTATGTCCAATACACTATTTATGCGTTGGTTCAATGTTTTGCCCGACAGGCCGTACATACGCCCCCAAAAATTGAGATTTTCTCTGGCGGTAAGCGTGGGATAAAGAGCTATCTCCTGAGGCACTACGCCCATAATCCGCTTTAATATCATAGGCTCCTTCACAACGCTTTTGCCATCAAACAATATATCTCCGCCGTCGGGCTTCAAAAGCCCGCATATCATAGATATGACGGTGGTCTTGCCGGCGCCGTTCGGCCCCAGCAGGCCCAGTATTTCATCGTCCTTCACTTCAAACGACACGCCGTTTACGGCCTTTATATCGCCATAACACCTTATAAGCCCTTTAACCTCTATCATCGATATCATCCCCCGTCAAATTAATTTACACTAAATATGTCATTTCTTCTGCACGCTCACCATGCCGTTGCCTGTGCTGATCTTTATTTTCGGACCGCCACCGTTTACAGAACCCGTATATGTCCGATTACTCTTGGATAAAGAAAAGTCCGAATCCACCGCTCCACGTGCCGTAGTGATCTCAAAATCGGCCGCTATATCCTGAGGCACCGTTAATTGCACCATGCCGTTGCCTGTGGTTATATCATAGCTGTTTCCCGTCAGCTTACCGAGCGATAGCTCTACCAGCCCGTTGCCGGATTTGACCGATAAATCGCCTATATTGCCGGAAGCCAATCGCATGGCACCGTTGCCTGTATCTATCCCCACATTGCCGCTGACATCTGTTAAGTCTATCAAAGCATTGCCGTTATCTATATCGACGTCACCGGCCATATCCTTTATCTTTATCACTCCGTTACCGTTGTCGATGGTCATCCTCATATCGGTCGGCAATTTTATATCCAGTACTATAAGCCGATTGGAAATATTTATACCACTGTTCATTCCTTTGCGCGTATCGGCCTTAATGTGCACCTCCTCACCCTTTTGTTCAATTATTACGGACATCTGATCCATGATATCCTGTGCTTCGTCTTGCGCAATGTTTTTGCCGAAGATCTGCTTGGCATAATCTATCTGTATCTGCGGAACATCAGCGCCCTCTACGTTCAGCTCGACATTATCGGCCTCGATGCTCAATATCCCGCTTTTGCCGACATAAAATGCCTTATGGCCTTTTTCCTCATATGCCGGCGTACCGGTATTGAACTCAAAACCCGTACTGAAATTCCCGTTTATACTACCATCATTGCTTCTCACATATATGCCGCATCCCGATAACAATGCCATGGCGAGTATCATTGCCAGCATCGCCGCAAACATTTTCTTCATACTTATCTCTTACACCTCCACCACATTCTCAAGCAGCCATGATGCCAGGAAAAACAGCCCTATCATACCCGCCGCCCATATCAACACCGCCAATATGTCTATGCCTATAAAAGTGCCATTCATAAAAAAGGAAAGGTTAAAATCATTCGTACCGTTACTATTTAAAGCCCGTTCTATCTGTTGCCATGCCAGAACGTTGCTCAATGGCAATTCTATATGCAGCCATGCGGGCGAGATCTCCATGGATTTGCCGGAAATGTATGACAGCAACCACATGGGCAGTATATATGAAACAGCCCCTACCCAAAAATTAAACCTTTTAACGGTGGAACCGGCCGTATACGAAAACAATCCCAACACACCGACACTGGCTAATACATACAGCATAGGCAACATACCGAGTCCATATAACCGCCATACTGATAATACTATACCGTTATAGAGCTCAGCGCTCAAGACATCTGTGCTTTTAAGCTCGGCAAGCAGCATTACAGTAGTATATGCTCCCAGAAGAAGCATATGCGCGCCGAATTCGGTCATAAACCATGCCAGTTTCGCGCTCAATATATCGCGGCCTTTTACGGGCAGCGACAGCATAAGGTAGTGGTTGTTGCGTTTCCACTCATCGCCCATATAATCGAAACAATTGATAAATGCCGCTATGCCGAAACCGAATATGATCGTCATAGATACAAATGTCGGTACGCCCGTAGGCCACTGCCCTATGCGCGAATAAAGGAATAGCATCACGCCCAGCGTTATGATAAGGGTTACAGCAAATGATTTGCGTTCTTTCATGAACTCCTTTTTATACAGCCTGGCAAAATTCATCAGACAAACACCTCCTTGAATATATCCTCTATAGACCCATTATATTTTGATCGCAATTCATCAGCGTTGCCGTATAATTCAGCTTGGCCGTTTTTGAGAAAAAGCACTTTGTCGAACAAAGGCTCTATATCCCTGACCAAATGCGTGGCTATTATCATGGCGCTGTGCTCCCAGCGATATTCCGTGGCTATGGCATATATGATCTTATCCCGCGATGTTGGATCTATACCGCCCAAAGGCTCATCCAATAGGATAAGATCAGCATTCCTGGCCATGACCAGCACCAGCTTAAGCCGTTCGTTCATGCCTTTGGACAAATGCGCCACCTTCATGTCGGTCTCTATGCCCATCATTTCTATAAGCCTATCGGCCTTGTCATGATCGAAATCTTCGTAAAACCCCGATACATATTCTATAGCCTGCTGCACGGTCATCCACTTGTATATATGGTCGACATCGGGCAACACGGCTGTATGGCCTTTAGACTCCGGCCCCGGCTTCTGTCCGTTTATCAATACCTTGCCCTCGGTAGGATGGGCCAACCCCGCTATAAGCTTAAGCATAGTGCTTTTACCGCTGCCGTTTGGACCCAGCAGCCCCAGAACCTCACCCTCATTGATCGTTAAATCCACGCCGGTCAATGCCCACCTGAGGCCGTAGCGCTTTTTGAGATTCTCTAATTCCAATATGGTACCCATATATTATCCCCTTTCCTTATCATCCGGCCTTATGGCAGGCCGCCGCTCCAAGTAAGCCTCTACATGACACAGTATCTGTTGCTTTTGGAAACCCAAACTTACCATGCCGTCTACAAATTGCTGCACCAACCTACCTGCCAATTCATTCCTAACAGAGTCGATCCTATCTTTATCCTCGGTGACAAATGTTCCCATTCCCCTCTGCGTAAAGACCATCCCCTCTCTTTCAAGCTCCTGATATGCGCGCTGTATGGTATTGGGATTAACCCGTAGCTCTACAGCCATATCCCTGACTGAAGGAAGCTTGTCGCCCATAACCATTTGTCCGGCGCATATGCGCTGCTTTATCAAATCTATTATCTGAAGATATATGGGTATATTTTCATCGAATACAGGACGTACCGCCACAATATATATCATCTCCTCCTTATCGGATGTTCTATGTCATCCAGTATTAGTGAACTAATTAAATAGTACACTAATACCACAGTAATGTCAACACTTTTTTGTTAATTCTATGTTACGCGCTATCGCATTTCCAATCGAGCGAATAATTTTTCGCTTATATACAGAAGCAGGGTCAGAGCCACAAGTGCGCCCACTGCAAAAGCATAGAATGCCGCGACCATGCTGTGCATGGCAATGCCTATTATAACAGCCAGCAGTATAGCCGGTAGCATGGATAATGCCTGTACACCCATGCGCATGTAGACGTATAATACGTTTTTTGCATCATAGGACGGCAAGATCATATGCCCAGCAACGGCACTAAAAAGCGTCATTATATCTATCGATATCAAAAATAGCCATATCGATAAAGCTTGATTTATATTAAGTTTTGCCAAAATCCAGATCGGCAAAATCAACGCGCTGCTCCTGAGCACAGCCTTTATAGACGAAAGCATATTTACAGCCAATATTTTATACACCGGTTTTCCAGGGAACATGTAAATGTACTGCTTGCGCAGTTCATATTGCAAGCCAACCGGTACAACCCCTATCATCGTAGCATACATAACGGCATAAACTATAGCAAAACCAGCTATGTTATCGAAATTGCCCGATGATACAATACCCAACACTATACCAATAGTCAGCATAAAAACATGGTCCCAGCCTAGTATGATAAACTTCGATGCCCGTTTATTGGCCACTGCTTGTTTCCACACAAAAGCCCACGGACCTTTAGCTCTCCATTCGATATCCACATGCCTGACCTTTTTTCTCTTTGTCTTGCCATCATCAGCCGCCGCCTGTACGGCCTGCATATTCCCTTCGGAAACAGCCTTAACCCATTCGGTAACGCCGATGGCTTCTTCATAGTAGTCTACCGCGAAATAGATGGATAGTGCTACAATAGCCACCATCACAGCTATGAGCTCCAAAAGTAACGGTAACGGCGATGACACAGCAGCTATAAAAGGCGCCATAATCAGCGTTTTAGCCCATCCTATTATCGGTATACTGGCAAATACCGGACCGTTAACGGTCGTGAGCAATCCCTCCCATATATTATCGGCTGTAAATGTGCCCCATGCTGTATATGCCAATAGGCTAACAGTTACCAAACGTATCGATAACTTAATGATTTTACCCATTCCGAAACGGTGGGATATAGAATATATGAAAAAGTTCAATGCTGACCCTAATATAGATATAACTATTATAGTTACACTCGAATAAACCAGTTTCGAGGCATCCATATGCAATCCTGTCAGCGATGATATAAAAGGCAAATATATTATAACGAGCAGCATCATATAAAGCGATGAGCCTATCTGCCGTAGCATAGACCAAGCGTATACAGTGCGTTGGCTTATAGGCGATGGAAATAAGAAACTCACATCAGCCATAGAATACTGACCGGGAGCATATTTAACCGAGGCCTTATTCATACCAGCGAAAAAAATCAACATGAGCATAGCCATTATAACCGCTCCTACAACATCCAAACCTAAAGCCCATACCGCGCGCGGTTCATCGGAATTGAAAAATATAACAGGTAAAATCCAGACAAATTGCAAGCCGTATTGTATTAAAAGGCCGACGAGCTTACCCGGATGATGAATAGCATCTTTTATGTAGTTCTTGAATTTAGTAAAATCCAAAAAGAATAATGCATACAGTTCTCGCCATACCTTACTTCTGATCATCAGCCGTTACCTCCAGGAACAGATCCTCCAGCGTGCTGTCTGCAGATGCTTTCATCTGCTGCCTGAGCTCTTCTATGGTGCCTTCTGCTATCAATTCACCTTGTTTCATGACCAACACGCTGTCGCACAGGTTCTGAGCGGTATCCAACATATGCGTGCTTATAAGCAGCGTCTTACCGCTAGCTTTAAGATCATAAAAGGCGTTCTTTAGTTCACGCACAGCCTTAGGATCAAGACCTATCAACGGTTCATCAAACAATAAAACATCGGGGTGATGCAGCAGAGCACAACATATGGTAATCTTCTGCTTCATACCTTTTGAGAGATGCATACCTAATTCATTGCGTTTTTCAGCAAGGTCAAACCTTTCCAGCAACTCGTCGGCCTCCTTCTCCCAATCGATAAGATTATAGGCTAACGCTATGAATTGCATATGCTCCCATACTGTCAACATTTCGTATATATCTGGCGTTTCGGGTATATACGCTAACCTATACCGTGCCTTATCGTCGCGATGGTCCAACCCTCCTACCGTTACGCTGCCTTCATCCTTGCGTAATAAACCGGCTATACATTTGAGCGTGGTAGTTTTACCGGCGCCGTTAGGCCCGAGTAGACCTACCACCTGCCCCTCTCCCAGCGCAAACGATATGCCATCTACCGCCCTGGTCTTGCCGAAATGTTTTTTTAGTCCCTGTACTTGCAGAACCATCAAACTTTACTCCTTTGATATTATAAATACTATTGTCATTTTACCATAATTTTGTTTGACACTTCAACAATTCTGTACATAAAACTGTAATTCGTAATATATGACTGAAACGGGCGATATAAAGCGATGCAAATGATATAAAGCCGGAGAACGCCTTGAAATATTGCGTAGGCGTACTCAATGAGTGCAGCGTAGAGCAAGCGTAGGTCGGGCATGGACGCCCGACCAGCCGGCACTGAGCATGGACGCGAATTGCCGGCGTTAGCTTGCTCAAGCGAAACGAATTGTAAGTACGCCAGCAATATTTCATGAGCGGGAGTAGGCTTTATATCATTGCATGCGCTGAATTTGTTATATTACGAATTGCAGGTACATAAAATTCACATGCGACATTGCTTATATAAGAGCATATCGAAGATGGGTAATATCAACTACCAACCGAATGACTTTTTATTGCAGCGGTATGTTGGCCTCCGCATTCAAAAACAGATCGGATATATAGCCACGCTGCCACTTGAAGAACGCCGCACTGCCTATCATGGCAGCGTTGTCGGTGCATAAAATAGGCTGGGGATGAATAAATCTCAACCCGTTTCGCCGACAGGTCTCATCCATGGTCTCTTTAAGCACAACATTGGCCGCTACGCCTCCAGCTACAGCTATTGTACCGATATTGTATTCCAACGCGGCGTTTATCGCCTTATCCACCAACACATCAACCACAGCCTTTTGGAAACTGGCGGCTATATCTTCTACAGGGATACCCTGTCCTTTTTGTCGAGCTGTATTTATATAATTTAAAACCGCGGTCTTTAATCCGCTAAAACTAAAATCATATGGGTGATCGCGGATTACGGGTTTTGGGAATTCTATGATGGCTCGTCCAAGAGCCGCTCTTTTCTCTATAGCTGGGCCTCCCGGGTAACCCAGGCCGAGCGTACGCGCTACCTTATCAAAAGCCTCTCCGGCTGCATCATCATGCGTTTTGCCTATTATTCTATACTTGCAATAATCTTCGACTTCAACTATATACGTATGTCCACCCGATACTACAAGGCATAAAAAAGGAGGGGTGAGGGACTGATCTGCTATATAATTGGCACTTATATGCCCTTCTATATGGTGAACACCTATAAGTGGTTTATCTATAGCCAGAGCTATGGCTTTAGCGGACGAAAGGCCTACCAATAATGCGCCTATAAGGCCGGGACCATATGTAACGCCAATACCATCTACATTGTCGAATGCCATCTCTGCTCTGTCCAGTGCTTCCTGTATAACCAGTTCAACTGCTTCCAAATGCTTGCGCGACGCGATCTCGGGAACCACACCGCCGAACTTCTGATGGAAGTCGATCTGCGACGATATTACATTTGACAGCACTTGGCGGCCGTCTTGTACTACAGCCGCCGACGTATCATCGCATGATGTCTCTATTGCTAATATGCGCATGGTTTACAGTTTCCCCTCTATGTTAAATGAAAGTTCCACATTATTATAGCATCCTCATTATTATTGAGATAATACCCCTTGCGTATGCCACTCTCTTCAAATCCCAGCTTTTTATAGAGATTCTGAGCTACTATATTGGATTTGCGTACCTCCAATGTCATACGGCTTATACCGATATCCACCGCCATCTTCATCATATATCTCATCAACTTCTCACCAATGCCCCTATGTCTGTAATCGGGATGGACGGCCACATTGGTTATATGCGCCTCATCTATTACCAGCCACATGCCTATGTATCCCACTACCCTTCCGTTTAATCGAGCTACAGCATAGCGTGCACAAAAATTTCTCATAATTTCAGTACGAAAGGCTTCTTTGGACCATGGTGTGGGAAAGCAAAGCTGTTCTATCTCTTCCACATCATCTAAATCGCTTAGACGCATCTCTGTAACCTGTACTATGGAATCGTTTTTTTGTTCCATCTGCAATTATACCCCCGCTCTAATCTCTGCCTGCGATTTTCTCATATAAAACGGCAATAAAGTAATATAATCTTTTAAATCTCCGACCTGTGCGATATGCTCCCCCAATATACCCGCCATGGATGCCATAGGCACACAACGATAATCCGGCATCAATATAGCATCGTCCTGAAAATCACGCTTCAAATCATCACGATATACGCTGACCGCAGGACCAGTAAATATCACAGGCACTTCGTCCATAAGCAATTTTTTAAGTTGACAAAGATGGATTATCATATAATCCGACTGCCTATGCATATGGCCATTTGACCAAATATAGCGCGCTGTATAAACATTTTGCTGTTGCGCATCTATCAACGGATAAACGGGATGATCTGGTAAAGCAGCTCTTTCAGCCAATATATCCAGAGAAGTTACAGCTGCTATGGGTTTAGCGGTCACGTGAGCCAATGCTTTTATAGTAGCACACCCTATACGCAAACCGGTAAAAGATCCCGGCCCTATATCCACCGTCCAAAGGTCTATATCCGCGATGGTCATATCTACCCATTCAAGAATATGCTTTATCATAGGCACCACTATCTGTGAATGGCGTTTATTATAATTAAAAGATTCTTCATGCAGTACCATATCATTGCGTAATACAGCTACTGACGCCACATCGGTAGCTGTATCCAAAGCTAGAATATTCAATACTCATTCAACCCTTCCAAAATCTCTACATAACGCGGCCCTATAGCTTTCGCATCTATAATCCTCTGATTCTCGTCTGTACCATATAATATCCGTATATGCATATATTGAGCCGGAAGCAATTCTCGTATTTTCTCAGACCACTCTATAACCGTAACGCCTTTATCGAAGAAATATTCTTCGTACCCTATGTCGTACAGTTGTTCCGGATCTTCCAGCCTGTATACATCAAAATGATAGAGCGGCAAACGACCATTGTATTGGCTCATTATAGTATATGTCGGGCTGGTTATCTCATCGGTTATATCCAGCCCTCTCGCTATACCTTTAACTATTTGAGTCTTACCGCTACCAAGATCACCGTCTAGCGCTATTATATCACCTTCATGCAAAAGCTGTCCAATACGTTTGCCCAAGGCAAAAGTCTCCTTCGCACACTTGGTTATAAATCTCACATTCTCTGCACCTCACCATGAATTATACTACTATATAATTCACTTGCCAACTTTTTTAATCGGCAACTTCGATTCGTAATATAGTAAGTTTAGCGCATGCAATGATATAAATCCTACACCCGCTACAGGCTTGACATATATACTGAGCGGGCTTTTGAAGCGTAGGACCACAGCAATCTCTGATTGCGTAGTGGTCCAGCTTCACAGCCGTAGCGAGGTATATATGTCAAGCCTTATGCCACGTAATGATTGCGTACTTACAATTCGTTTCGTTTGAGCAAGCTAACGCCGGCAATTGGCTTACGCGTCTGATCAGGTATTCATGCTTAACAAAATTCCGTACCCCCGCATAAAATGTTTAGAGTAGGAATGGAGGTAGATGAATACATGCTTTCTCATATACAGATAATATGCATTGGCATTATAGCAAGTTTAGCAGCCGGATTGGCCACGAGCGTGGGAGCCATCCCCATCTTTTTCACGCGCAATATATCAGAAAGGCTCATGGATGCTTTGCTCGGTATGGCAGCAGGAATCATGCTGGCCGCTACCGCATTCAGCTTGATCATACCGGCCATAGAAAAAGGCGGTGGCGGTATAAAAGGAGCTAGTATAACGCTCATAGGCATATTGGTAGGAGGAATTTTCCTCGATGTGATAGACCGTTTATTCCCGGATACCAATTTACTATCCAATTCAATGAATGATGCGGAAAATGAAAATGGCGCTGCTTTGAGAAGAGTATGGTTGTTCGTCATAGCCATAACCGTACATAATTTTCCGGAAGGCATGGCAGTAGGGGTCGGTTTTGGCGATGGAGATATAGCCAATGGCATAAGCCTCGCTATAGCCATTGGCCTTCAAAACATACCGGAAGGTTTGGCAGTAGCATTACCGCTATTGCAGCACGGTTACAGTACCGGCAAAACGTTTTTGACAGCACTAGCTACAGGGCTGGTCGAACCTATAGGGGGACTGATCGGCGTTTGTATCATTCAGCTATCCAGACCTCTGTTACCATTTATCATGGCATTCGCAGCAGGGGCCATGCTCTTCGTGATCACCGAAGAGATCATACCTGAGATACACAACCACCAATACTGCTCAAAATTGGCTACTCATGCTCTGCTCATAGGTTTCGTCATCATGATGTTTTTAGACAATGTGCTGGGATAATATTATATCTTATCCTTACGCATCAGCAAGTATATTACCGTAAAACCTACGATTACGCCTATGACCGTTAATACGGCCTGAAGCCATAAAGGCATAAAGCAGCACTCCTATTCGACATTATAGCCGGCATCATTTATGGCCTTTTTTATATCCTCGCCATTGACATCGCCGCTATATTTCACTGTTACCTTTTTGGTATCCAGGTCAGCTCTTACATCGTCCACCCCGTCCAAAGTTTTAACAGCCTTTTCTATATTCTTCACACAATGATCACACGACATACCTTTTACGCTAAATACCATTTGTGCCATATCATATTCCTCCTGCTTTATCTTGTATAAATATTTGAGTATCCACCTATAATATTATATCTCATACTGCAAAAATTAAAAGCAGGTATATTTAAGCACTTTAAGCAAAAAATAATCGTGGAGGCGAGAGTCAATGAAGATGATAGCGGAGATAATAATACAAACTATAATGGCTTTTTTTGCAATACTGATATTTACCAGACTACTAGGCAAGCAGCAAATAACAGAATTAACCTATTACGATTATATAAACGGTATTACCTTCGGCTCTATAGCCGGTGTAATGGCCACAGATATATCGCAGAGAACCAGGCAGCATCTTATGGGGTTAGCATTGTTCGCTTTACTTACTTTCCTCATGTCATACATTTCAATGAAAAGCCGACCGGCAAGGAAACTGTTGGAGGGTGAACCAACCATCGTGGTACTAAATGGCCAGATATTAGAGGATAACTTACGCAAGATGCATTATAATATAGATGATCTTATATCTGAATTAAGGCAAAAGGACGTTTTTAATTTAAAAGATGTAAAATATGCCATCCTTGAACCCAGTGGCAATTTGAGCATACTCCAAAATGCCGACATCAAGCCATTAACGCCTAAAGATATGAACATTAGCCCACAGCAGCAATCACTGCCGTCCGAGCTTATAGTCGATGGCCAGATCATATACCAAAACCTGGCTCAAAATAATCTAAACGGCAAATGGCTCATGGATATGCTAGCAGCCCACGACATTCATTCAATAAAAGAGGTAGCATATGCTTCCATAGACCCTTTAACTAAAGAATTCTATGTGGATACATATAAAGATAGCGTGCCTAAAAACATAGATATAAGCGATGTATATAAGGGCAAGTTGGAATAAAATGCCTTTATATATCTTCACCTAATCGCGATAATATATGTTCTAAACGCGATAATATAAGATCGCGCCCTAATAATGGTATTACAGTCACCATTTCCGGCCCATGACACCTGCCGGTCAAAGCCACACGTATAGGCATAAAAAGGCTTTTGCCTTTAAGTCCTGTGTCATTTTTTAGCTGATTAAAAACTTCCTTAGCAAATGCTTCATCTATATTCTGGGCCTGCTCGACAATCTCTTTAAACCTTTGAAGCAAGCCATATACGCCTTGAGCCTTCAAAACTTCTGCAGCTTCATCATTTTCCGGCTCTACGACATTACCGAAATATATTCTCAGAGGCTCTACTATTTCTGCCACATAGCTTATACCCTCTTGTACGCTGGCTACTGCTTTCTCCAACCATCGCATATCCACATTATCATCTATTAAGCCGGCTGCCTTAAGATGCGGAACAGCTAGAGCTGCTATGCGACCAGGTGGGCTTTGCCTTATGTATATGCCGTTCATCCAGTTTAACTTATCTATATCAAATACGGCGGGTGAACGAGATGCTCTATTCAATGAAAACGCCGATATAATTTCATCTTTACTCATGATTTCCCGCTCATCTTCCGGAGACCAACCTAGCAAGGCAAGAAAATTGAATAAAGCCTCAGGTAGATAACCTTTGTGCCGATATTGGCCTATATAATTATCTCCGTGACGCTTGCTCAATTTAGTGCGATCCGGTCCCAGTATCATAGCTGTATGAGCAAATAAAGGCGGAGTAAAACCCAATGCTTTATATATTAGCAACTGTTTAGGCGTATTAGCCACGTGATCATCTCCGCGAATAACATGGGTTATATCCATTAAATGATCATCTATGACCACAGCGAAATTGTATGTGGGCATATTATCAGAGCGGAATATTATCATATCCCCACCCAACGTATGACTATCAATCTCTATATGGCCTTTTATAAGGTCATCGAATGCGATCATTTCGTGATCGGGCACTATGAATCTTATAACCGACGGCCTACCTTCGGCTTCGAAGCGCCTTATTTCTTCGTCGGATAAATGACGACATTTTCCGGAATATCGGGGTATATCGCCAGCCTTTACCGCTTGTTCCTTATCGACCTCTAATTCTTCGGGTGTACAATAGCAGCGATAAACAAAGCCTTCATCTATAAGCTTCTGAAGATATCGCTGATAAATATCCAAACGTTGGCTTTGTCTGTATGGCCCAACAGGACCTCCTTTATCCGGTCCCTCGTCCCACTCTATCCCCAGCCATTCCAGTTCTTTATATATATATTTCTCATATTCAACAGTGGATCTTGTGGCATCGGTATCTTCTATGCGCAATATGAAGTCTGCTTTGCCCTCATGTTTGGCAAATAGATAGTTAAACAGCGCTGTACGCATATTGCCTATGTGTATCGGCCCAGTAGGACTGGGTGCAAATCTCACTCGTATACCGTTCATCGTTATGACACTACCTTTACAGGCACTTTATCGAAACCGAGCTCCTTTGCAATGGTCAGGCGCCTAAACCCATCCACAAGATCGTACTTTCCGTTTACTGTCTGACGTACCAATAATGGCTCGTCTATCTTACCCAGCTTACTTATCCTTTCTTTCTCAGCCATGGTTTTTTGGGGATTCAAACGGGCATTTGTAAACTTCGGATTAGTCACTGTTATGTCCACCAGCGGTACCTCTTTTATCTCATTTCTACTAATCGGCGCTACCATCGGTCTGGCTGGAGCCGTCATCCTGTTTTGCCTGGGAGGCGGTGCAATATTCTTTGGTCTACCCGGCACTCTAATTTTGCTGTGGCGCCATTCGAAACTTTTTTGTGGGTCTATGCCGCGCATACTTAACCATTCAAGATTTGTCATGTTTCTAAATATAACTGGTACGGTTTTAAACCCCAGCTGCTTTGCAACCAAATAATTTTTTAAGCCGGATACCAGGCCTAATCTGCCACTTGGTAATATCCTAACTGTCAATGGCATAGTAATCCTGCCGATTATCTGAGCATTCGTTATATTGGGCTCAAGAGAAAATGGTTTGGCATTTAAATGAACCGGCTCCACTAAATCTATATGTGCAAGCGGCACCTCTTCTATCTCTTCTGGCCTAAAATAAGATATATCCTCTTGAGGCACAAATTGTTTAGCAAATATATTATTAGTATTTACTTCTATATATGGAACACCTTTACTGGTCATGCCCAAATACGGTTCACCCTCTACTACCAATATATCGTCGTCTTTTATATCTTTAATCAATTCGAGCCATTTTGTTCTGGATACTTTTATGATATAATTTACATTCTGCTTTTTTTGTTGCTCTATAATCGCTGTACTAGTCCATTTAAAACGCACTTCATCTTCATTGCTTTTAACATTTTGCGGTACTAAACCTTCCAAATGTATTCGAGCTTTGGCCAACTACCCATCATCCTTTGCATATAATATATTATTCATTTAATGATATATTCTTTTTCGATTTTTATCAAGTGTTTATAGTAAATTCTTATGTGTAGATTATACCATATGGCTCGCTATTATACAATAACAGGGTAAGCATAAAAGCTTTACCCTGTTATTGTATAGTATTTGTTATTATTCAGCTATAATATATATAATGTGAGCGTTGCTGAATAATCGTTAACAATATTTTAACCGCTCGGTATAATGCGTATGAAGCAGTTCATGAGCAGTATGACTGTTTGGTTTCCCTAGAAATTCGTTATATATAGCCTTTATTTGCGGATTCTCATGAGATTTCCTTATAGGCATATCCCTATCCTCTTGGTATAGAGCTTTAGCCCTTTCGGCTTTGATATCAATATCCCACCTTTGCTGCGCCGTCAATATAGGCTGACCGCCTCCATTTATACAACCGCCGGGGCATCCCATTATCTCGATAAAGTCATAATGCTCTTGACCGCTTTTGATTCGGTCCAAAAGTGCTGCCGCATTGGCTGTACCGTTGGCTACAGCCGCCTTTATAGTAACTCCTCCGGCATCTATCGAAGCCGTCCTTATGCCTTCTAAACCTCTGACGACACCGAATTCTATATTTTCCAGTTCCTCACCGGTCAATATCTCGGCTACAGTGCGAAGAGCTGCTTCCATAACACCACCTGTAACACCGAATATAACACCGGCTCCTGTAGAAATGCCTAACGGATCATCAAAGGATTCATCTGGCAATGCCAAAAAGTTTATGCCTGCTTCTTTTATCATGCGCGCTAGCTCACGCGTTGTTATGACAACGTCTACATCGGGATGCCCATTAGCTGCCAACTCCGGCCTTTGTGCTTCAAATTTCTTGGCTGTACATGGCATAACCGATACCACAAAGATCTTGGACGGATCTATATTCATCTTTTGCGCGTAATATGATTTCAATACAGCCCCCATCATCTCATGAGGGGATTTGCACGACGATAAATTATCCAAGAATTCCGGATAATAATGCTCGCAGTACTTAACCCATCCCGGACTGCATGATGTTATAAGGGGTAATTTGCCGCCGTTTTTCAGCCTATCCAATAGCTCTGTTCCCTCTTCCATAATAGTAAGATCGGCTGCAAAATCGGTATCGAATACCTTATCGAATCCAAGACGTCTCAATGCCGCTGCCATCTTACCTGTAACGCGGGTACCTATGGGCATACCGAATTCCTCGCCCAAAGCCGCTCTCACCGCTGGAGCTGTCTGCACTACCACATGCAGCTCGGGATCAGCTAAAGCCGTCCATACTCGCTCGGTATCGTCCTTCTCACGCAAGGCTCCAACAGGGCAAGCCTCTATGCATTGGCCGCAATTTATGCATGGCACCTGGTTTATACTCATCTTGAACGGTGGTTCCACCATGGTATTAAAGCCCCTCTCGGTGGCTCCGATTACACCTATCTCCTGTACGTTGCGGCATGTGCTTATGCAACGCCTGCACAATATGCATTTATTAGGGTCTCTTACTATGGCCGGTGAAAGGTCATCTATCGGCAACGTCAATCGTTCGCCCTCAAAAGGTATTTCTTTAATATTCAATTCATCGGCCAATTGTTGTAGCTCACAATTGCGATTGCGCACACACGTCAAACAGCTCCTATCATGATTGGAGAGTATGAGCTCCAATGTTACCTTCCTAGCATCCCTTACGGCTGGAGAATTCGTGCTCACTTCGATACCGTCGGCTACAGGATACACGCACGATGCTTGCAGCGCCTTGGCTCCCTTTATCTCCACTATGCACATGCGGCATGCGCCTATTTCATTTATATCTTTTAAAAAGCACAGCGTCGGTATACGTATATTGGCAGACCTAGCAGCCTCTAAAATAGTGTAATAAGCCGGCACTGTTACCTTCTGTCCATCTATAGTCAATGTCACCATTTTCTCATCCATATTCCGGCCCCTCCTTATCTCTTTATGACAGCATCAAACTTGCATACATCCATGCATGTTCCGCATTTGGTGCATTTCTCAGGATCAATAACGTATGGCTCCTTCTTAGCACCCGTTATGGCGCCCACAGGGCACATGCGAGCGCACAGGCCACAACCACGGCACAACTCCGGCATCACTACATACTCCAGTAATTGCTGGCATACGCCGGCAGGACATTTTTTATCACGTATATGAGCTTCATACTCGTCTCTAAAATATTTCAAAGTGCTCAGCACCGGATTAGGTGCCGTTTGCCCTAATCCGCACAAAGCCGAGGCCTTTATATTCTTAGCCAATGTTTCCAAAAGCTCTATATCACCCTCTTTTCCTTTGCCCTCCACGATGCGGTCTAATATTTCCAGCATGCGCTTGGTACCAATACGACATGGCGGACATTTGCCGCATGATTCATCCACGGTGAATTGCAGGAAGAACCTTGCTATATCCACCATGCAGTTATCCTCATCCATTACGATCATACCGCCCGAACCCATCATAGAACCTATCTGGATAAGTGAATCGTATTCTATAGGCATGTCCAGGAACTGCGCCGGTATACATCCGCCTGACGGTCCGCCGGTCTGGGCTGCTTTAAATGCCTTACCTTGGGGTATACCGCCACCTATATCGTATATCACCTCACGCAGTGTTGTTCCCATAGGTATTTCCACCAACCCAGTGTTGTTTATTTTTCCGCCCAGCGCAAATACCTTGGTACCTTTGCTCTTATCCGTTCCTATAGAAGCAAACCATTCAGGTCCATTCAATATGATCTGAGGCACATTTGCATAAGTTTCCACATTATTGAGCAGCGTAGGTTTACCAAAAACACCTTTATTGGCTGGGAAAGGAGGTCTCGGCCTCGGTTCTCCACGTTTCCCTTCTATGGATGTCATTAAAGCTGTTTCCTCACCGCATACAAAAGCACCAGCTCCTAAACGCAGATCTATATCGAACTTAAAACCGGTACCGAATATATTGCTACCTAGCAAGCCGTATTCTCTAGCTTGATTTATGGCTATATTAAGGCGCTTTACTGCCAACGGATATTCAGCTCTGACGTATATATAGCCTTGATCAGCTCCCACTGCATATCCTGCTATAGTCATTGCCTCCAACAAAGCGTGCGGATCGCCCTCCAATACGCTCCTGTCCATGAAAGCCCCAGGATCACCTTCGTCGGCATTACATAACACATATTTTTTATCGCCTATGGCATCATGCGTAAACTGCCATTTCAAACCCGTCGGGAAACCTGCGCCACCCCTGCCACGCAATCCGGATTTTTTTATTGTGTCTATGACCTCTTGCTGAGTCATTCCGGTCAATACCTTAGCCAAGGCTTGATAACCGTCTGCACCAATATACTCCTCTATATTTTCCGGGTCTATAACACCGCAATTTTTCAGCACTATACGCCTCTGCCTGTTATAAAAATCTATTTCATTCAATGAAAGCGGCAGATGCTCCTCTGCTATATCCCTGTACAAAAGCCTCTGAACTATCCGGCCTTTCAACAAATGTTCTTCAGCGATATCCCTGGCATCTTCCGGTTTAACATGGCAGTAATACGCACCTTCGGGATATATTACAACGTTGGGCCCGCGCTCGCACAAGCCCAGGCAACCCGTCTGTACCACTTTAACCTCATTGGAAAGATGCAAACGCTCTATCTCATTATTCAAAGCTTCTATAAGCTGTTGTGCTCCGGATGATGTGCATCCGGTACCTCCGCATACTAGCACATGCGAACGATATAATTCCATTCTTCTGCTCCTCTCGATAAAAGTATTTATACACTGGATATGCCGGGCAGCTATTCTGTCCGGCATATCATAAAACTAATGGGGAGATTATTAGGTAATTAGCTAATTCTGACTTTGCCCCTCTGTGTAGCCTATGGTATACTCGGTTACCGGATGTCCATTTACAATATGCTCGGCTACTACTCTTGATACCTTCTCCGGGGTCATCTTAACATACGTGACCTTATCTTCATTTGGCCTGTACACGTCTACTATAGGCTCTAATCGGCATACACCTACACAACCAGTTTGAGATACTATTACATCCGTTAAACCTCTCTTTTGTATCTCTTCCATAAACTTCAACATAACCGGTCGCGCACCCGCCGCTATTCCACATGTAGCCATACCAACCACTACTCGTGTAGCATTTTGGCTTTGACGCAAGCTCATTTTCTCCTGCGCTTTTTCCCTTATTTTATCTAATTCTTCTAAAGTTATCATTCAACTGCACTCCCTTCAACTATGTGCTGCATCAACCATCTTATTACATCGGGATGATTTATAGGTATCTCTCCCAACGCTTCCTTTACTTGACGCGTATCAATTACAACTGCATCGCCATCTATATCATATCGATATACAAAATCGATGTTCGGATTACCGGCTATCATAGCTATCATAGTGCCGGCGATATCACCCATAGGAGGGCGATCTATATGATCATAATGCATAACAGCTACTACAGATGTCCCTTTGCCCGGTTCAGAATGGACCTCGATATGCCCATCGCATCTTTGAGCCGTAGCTGCCAACAGCGAAAGGCCCAATCCTACAGGACGTGTGCTGCGGTGCGTAAAGAACGGATCAACGGCCTTTGCAACCGCATCGGCATCCATTCCACATCCATTGTCATCAACTTCTATGCTCAACATATCTCCGTCGCGCACAATGCTCACTTTTATGAGCGACGCTCCAGCCGATATGGAATTCTGTATTAAGTCCAATATATGCTGGGATAATTCCTTCATCGCTTTTAATCATTCATATAACGCTTGAGTATTTTCGGTACATCATCAGGCACCAGACGACCATATACCTCGCCGTTTATCATCATTACCGGCGCCAATCCGCATGCTCCCAGGCATCTTGTGGCATCTATTGTGAATTTGCCGTCCGGCGTAGTTTCCCCTTCATTTATTTTTAATTCTTCTTTTAGCTTATCCAGCACTTTCTGCGCACCTTTAACATAGCAGGCCGTACCAAGGCATATGTTTATAGTGTACTTGCCTTGTGGCTGCAGCGTAAAATGAGAGTAAAAGGTGGCCACACCGTATACATCAGTGAGGGGTATATCCAGTTCTTCGGCTATGAAGTTCTGCACCTCAAGCGGCAAGTAACCGAATATCTCCTGTGCCTTATGCATTATCGGCATAAGAGGGCCTTCCATATTCTTATATCTATCTATCACCGTCTTTAATTCCTGAAATTTCTCTTCTAGTTCTCTTTTAACTTCTATCGCCATATTCGCATCCTCCTTGTTAATATAATTATATATTATCGTTATAAAAATATCAATATTAATTGCGAAAAACTATGTTAAATTTGTGTTAAGAATATTTTTTATGCACAAAAGCCGTAAAAATAGCATAAATAATCTATTCCTATAGATTTTATATACTATTAATCGTTATGATTTTAACAAATATAATGAATTTTCTGATAATTTTATAACATGTTTATACGCCTAAGTCATGGAGTCTGCCAGCTATAGCATATGTGCTTAAAGAACTGCCCAATATAGGTATGTTGTGTTCATCAGCCCTGGCTATGGTATCTTTATCCACGGCTATAGCTTCAGGTATTATTATACACGATATATCAGCCAGTATAGCCACTGCCACCACATTAGCATGGGTTTGCACCGTTACCCATGCATTGCCCGGTTGGGCATGTGCCATAACCCAGCTTAACAAATCACAGCAATAACAGCCTTTTATTTCTTTATTCAAAGCATTGGCACCTGCTATTACATTCATATTCATTTTTTCAGCCAATTGTCCTACAGTCACGTTTAATCCTCCTCGTCATGTTTTCCAGTGGGCATAATATTCGAGAGATCTATAACCTGTTTTGCCAGCTCTTTTACTCGTTCCCTCAGCTTGAACACGCAATCCATTATAGACGCCTTGCCTTGAACAATATCCTCGGCCAATGCTCTACAGCTTGGCGAGCCGCATGAGCCGCAATCCAAGCCGGGTAATTCATCGGTTATAATCTCTATACGCTGCATTTTTTCCATCGCGGCGTTTATATCATCATCCAGTTTCATAGCCGGATTGGGCAGTATAGGCTGCTCAAAATACGGTGCTCGAGGTAAACTCGTCATATACAATTGCCCGGATAGAGATTTGGCCCACTTCCTTATACGATTGCGTGCTACAAAACCGTTCTCAACGGTCAGAGGACCTCCAACACATCCTCCAGGACAGGACAAGCCCTCAAAAAAATCCAAATCGTTCATTTTATCATCTTCAATTTCTTCTAATACCTTTATCACGTTTTGTATACCATCGACTGCCAGCGAATTGTCAGCGCCTATTGAAAGGCTCTCGCCGCCCGAATTAGCCCAGCCCAGTCCAAAGCTAGATGCCTCTATCGCGCCTCGCGAGGATGAAATGCCTCCCACTTCAGCCACGATATGGCCGAATATATCAGATATCGCTATAGCACCATCCACCGAAGAAGTACGCCTTTCTATAGGATGGCGTATGGCTGTCATCTTCGCAGGGCACGGCGTTATAAAAAAAGCACCTATATCATCCGGGTCATAACCTGTTGTTTCTATAGCGCGCTGTTTCGCTATATAGCCGGCTATCTCCATAGGAGACCATACATCCACCATATGTTCTATAAGCGATGGGAAACGTACCTGTATGAGGCGTACTATGACCGGACACGAAGAAGATATAATAGGTCGAGGTATATCAGCGCTCTCAATACGCTGCTTTATAAAATGTGCGGCTATATCCGCAGCCTTAGCCACTTCAAAAACGTCATCGAAGCCTAAAGCCTTGAGTGCATCGTCGACAGCTAAAGCATCCTCTATGCGCTTGAATTGGCCGTAAAGCGTTGGCGCTGTCAATGCTATCGTATACTTATACTTGCTTATCACATCGACGGGGTCGGTAACCGCCAACTTGGCATGATATGGGCATACGCGAATACATTCGCCGCAGTCTATGCATCTTTCAGCTGTTATATTGGCCTTTCCCGCTCGGACCCTTATAGCCTCCGTAGGACAGCGCTTTATACAATTGGTGCAACCTCGACATTTTTCCTTATTCAATGTAACGGAGTGGAAATAATTATTATCCATATTAAGCCCCCTTGGTATATATCCTCATAAAGACCCTTGTACCTACATCTATATCGGAGCGTATATCAAATTCATCGCTGCATTTTTTCATGTTCGGCAATCCCATACCTGCTCCAAAGCCCATTTCTCTTACTTCATCAGACGCCGTGGAGAACCCCTCCTGCATGGCTAACTCCACGTCGGCGATACCGGGCCCGCGATCTTCTGCCATTATATCAATGTATTCCGATGTTATCTCTATCATCATGATGCCGCCAAGCGAATGTATCGTCATATTCATCTCGGCTTCATAAGCGGCCACCGCTGCTCGGCGTATTATATCAGCATTTAAGCCAAGCTTTTTTAGCACCGATTTTATATGAGCCGATGCGTCGCCGGCCGCCATGAAATCGCGGCTTTTTATATCATAGGCGTATTTTATGTTCGCCATAAGCATTTATCCTTTTAAACCAGCCTGATATAGCAAACCGCAAGCTACGTACATAGTATGCTGCGTAACCAAGATGGGTATATCGGCTAGTTCGGCTGCCTTTACGAAATCTTCAGACGGGCGTTTGCCACGAACGAATACGATAGCTGGAATATCCAAAACCTGTACCGTCTTAATCAACTGGATATTGGTCAATCCTGTCAATAATATCGTTTTATTTTTAACAAAAGCGAGTATATCGCTTATAAGGTCGCAACCGCATGCAAAATCCACATCTATGCTTTGCCACGCATCGCCATGTACCAGAACGTCTGCCTGCAAAGCTTGCGCCACTTGATCCAATGTCATAACGCCTCTCCCATCATATCAATACTTTCATTTACTATTCAATTATAAATCAGTTTATATAAAAAGTCCACACAATTGATAAAATTTTATCAATTATGTGGACCGGTTACGTGGCTAATCAGTTATCCGGTTACCGCTCGTTTATCCTTTCTCGCGATATTGTCTATATTTATCCAGAGCTTCTATATAAGCATATCTTATATTAAAAGATAACTGAACGGCGTTGGTAGAAGCTTTGGTAGAAGCTTTGGATATAGCATCTCGTTGGCGTATCATAATGCCGTATAATTGATCCAAGCCCACGAAAGCCGCATTATCTTTATTGCTATCCGCTAGCTTATGCAACCTGTCATATCTATCTTTTATAGCGGCCTTATCTCCGTCGATAGCCTTTGCCACATCATCGCCCTTTAATGCGCCTTCATCCAATGCCTTCGACCAAGTGCCGAGCGTTTCAAACCATTTCTCAATATCGGTGAAACACTGCTGTATCAATGAAACATTATCTTTAGAAGCATTTACGGTTATATTAGCAGCCTTGATTTGAAAGCTATATATCTGACTATCTATATTTTTAGCCTTAAAGTTCGATTTTGCCTTGTCTGCAATTTCAGCGGCATTATAGGCTGATGCCATAACCTTATATGCATTCTTGTCATGTATTATGTATCCGGCATATCCTTGACCTTTTATATTATCGGCAAACTGTTTTGCATTGGCGCTATCGGAAAATGCTCCTAGCTGCACAGCATATACCGTTATAGGCGGCATCTTTATAGTAGCCTGTACCTTTTTAGCCGGTGGCGCGGGAGTATCTGTTTGTTGAGGTTCGGGCGGCGTTTGCACGCTTACCGGAGCATCGTCCGCCACCGTGCGGCTGGCTATAAATTCACCTATCGCCTTCCCGGCTATACCGGCTGTAGCAAAATATATTATCGCAGCTACTACGATGATCGCTATAGTAACTACAATATATCTCTTACCGTTTTTATTGCGTTTTAATCGCGAGTATCTCACTTATTTCCCTCCTTATTTCAACAATATCCGACATATTACACAATTTCTAATTTATAGTATTACCTTGTTTTATTGTAATATAACATCGCACATATAGCAAGTACAAATTTATACTATAAATCCTATGGCCAACAATGCGGATAATGATAAATGGCATAATATGGTCGATGCATTGGCCGGCATAAGCTTTTCATCATCGTACCAATACCTATGAGCCGTGATTACAGCTTTTGCAGCTAATGGCACCGTAAACATGGTCAACAAGGCTCCCGCCGGCAATATGCCTCGTGCTATAAATGCGATTATAATGGTATATGGCAATAGCATCAATATATAATAGAGTGGTAAACCCCTCTCTTTGCCAAGATGAACCAACAAATTGTTTTTAGCAGCAGCTTTATCCTGCTCATAATCAGGATACTCGTTTATAAACAATACCGCTGTTATGAGCAAAGCCATCGGCAATGAAGCATAAATCGGTGTCCAACTTAAGCCTCCGCTCTGAACATAATATGAACCCAATACTGATAAAGGGCCAAAAGCTAATCCTATAAGCAATTCACCCCATCCCTTATACGAAATGCTAGCAGGGGGCAGCGTATACGCATAACCTATAATTGCGCCAAATAAGCCCAATACTAAAGCCCATATGCCGACCACTACGGCGAAATATATAGCCATCACTAAACCCAATATAAAAAAAGCCGCAAATAACATACGGCTTTGTTCGATAGTCATCTGTTTATGCTGCAATACCTGGCTCCCTCCACTAAAGGGCTTCACCTCACCTAAAGGGTCGGCACCGCTCAAATAATCATAATGATCATTGGCCATATTAGAAGCCACATGCAACGATAAAACCCCTATCTCGGTTAATATGAAATACAACCATGAGAATCTGCCTGTATAATACCAAGCCGCTGCCGATCCCACCATGACCGATACGGCCGATGCTCCCAAAAATGGAGTTCTGGCCAAACGCATTATATTCCCTATCATTTCCACACCACGCATATATTTTACGTAGATTATTCCCATGATAGGCTGTAAATATACATACATTCATTATCCAGGACAGCCCTGTTAATATTCAGCCTTAAACCTTCTCAGGCGCAACGCATTAGTTACCACCGATACCGAGCTAAATGCCATGGCAGCTCCTGCAATGATAGGACTCAACAGTCCGAAAGCGGCAAACGGTATACCGATCGTATTGTATATAAATGCCCAGAATAGATTCTGCTTTATATTGCGCATAGTAGCTCGCGAGAGCTTTATAGCCACCGGTATGCCGCGCAGATCACCGCGTATAAGCGTTATGTCCGCTGCTTCCATAGCCACGTCGGTCCCAGTACCTATGGCAATACCGACATCGGCAGCAGCCAACGCCGGAGCATCGTTTATACCGTCGCCCACCATAGCTACAAACTTGCCTTGCTCTTTAAGCTTGAGCACCTGCTCGGCTTTGTGTTCGGGAAGCACTTCAGCCATAACATTACTTATGCCCACCTGTCGCGCTATGGCTTTGGCCGTGCGTTCATTATCGCCGGTTATCATATATACATCTATACTCATCTTTTGTAATTCTTCTATAGCTTCTTTAGAATGCTCCTTTACTGTATCGGCCACAGCCACTATACCTAAAAGCTTCTGATCGGTTGCTACCAGCATAGCCGTCTTGCCCTCTTCTTCCAACGATATCAGCTCATCCTCGGCATTTTGTATATCGATATTTTTCTCTCTCATCAACTTGCGGTTGCCGACATAGTATGTTTTACCATCTATGACCGCTTCAACGCCATAGCCTGGGATAGCCTCGAAACGTTCGGCATCGGGCAAATCCATTCCTAACTCTTTCGCTTTTTCTAATATAGCCACTCCCAATGGATGTTCAGATGCTTTTTCTGCTATAGCCGCTATGCGCAATAAATCATCATCCCGACCGTTTAGAGGTAATACATCGGTTACCTCAGGTTGTCCTTTTGTTATAGTCCCCGTTTTATCCAATATAACAGCGTTGATATTATGAGCTCGTTCCAAATGTTCGCCGCCTTTTATCAGTATACCGTTTTCAGCACCTTTGCCTGTGCCTACCATGATAGATGTCGGCGTAGCCAAGCCCAGCGCGCATGGGCAGGCTATTATAAGAACGGATATAGCAGGTATAAGCGCTGTGGCCAAAGTTCCGTCGCCGAATATGAGCCAAAGTACGAAAGTGACTATGGCTATAACCAATACCGTGGGTACGAATATGCCCGATATCTGATCGGCAAGGCGCTGTATAGGCGCCTTTGAGCCCTGAGCCTCTTCCACCATCTTTATTATTTGAGCCAAAACCGTGTCCCTGCCCACTTTTGTGGCTCTAAATTTAAAAGTACCATATTTATTGATGGTAGCACCTATCACCTCATCGCCGGCTTTTTTATCCACAGGCATGCTCTCACCAGTTAGCATCGATTCATCCAAAGATGAATTCCCCTCTATGATTACGCCATCCACCGGCACCTTCTCGCCTGGCCTAACCACGATTACATCGCCTACCTCCACGTCTTCCACCGGTATATCCATCTCTTGACCATCGCGTATGACGCGGGCGGTCTTAGCCTGTAGGCCTATTAGCTTCTTTATGGCTTCCGATGTTCTGCCTTTAGCTAAGGCTTCCAGCAGTTTGCCTAACGTAATTAAGGTTATTATAACGGCCGAGGCCTCGAAGTACATATCTCCACCGATGAAAAAGCCCGTAAATATGCTATACACATAAGCGACGGTAGTACCCATAGCTACTAATACATCCATATTGGCGCTGCGTCCCTTCAAGGCGTGATATGCACCCTTATAATAGGTGGCACCTACAATAAACTGTACAGGCGTGGCCAATATGAATTGAAACCATGGGTTCATAAACAATGGCACATGTATATTAAAAGCCTCAAGTATCATATTTAAGACCAAAGGAGCGCTCAATATTACGGAAAGTATCAGCATACGCTTTCTGCCACGTATCTCTTTCTCACGTTCAGCCTGCTCTCTATCCGACGAAACCTCATCGGCTCGTTCGGCTTCGTACCCAACATCTTCTACGGCTTTTATCATATCCCTTACGCTGACCATAGAAGAGTCGTATTCAACCGTAGCTTTTTCTGCAGCGAAGTTTACCGATGCATCATAGACCCCATCCAAACGATTTAAAGCCTTTTCTATAGCTGCGGCGCAAGCTGCACAGCTCATCCCTTTGAGGCGGAGTTGTACTTTATCCATGATAACGTCGTAGCCAGCATCTCGTACAGCTTTTATGAGGTCGTCTGTCGTTGCTTGCTCGGGATCGTACACTACCATGGCCTTTTCGGCAGCAAAATTCACGCTAGCCTCTTTCACACCTTGTACTCGTGAAAGGCTCTTCTCTATAGCCGCGGCACAAGCTGCGCAACTCATGCCCGAAATTCTCAAGCTTATCTTTTTATCCATCAAACCCACTCTCCATTCTCTATTAGTAGCCTATATTAGCATAACCAAGAGCCCAATATTTCATCTCATCATCTATTATATACAATACCCTCGTATGGTATCTATAAATACTATAACACTCATCCCTTGCTCTGTCAACAAAAATTCAGTTAGAGCTAATCAGCCAAATGGTTGAAAGCTTTGCTAATTGCTTCGATGGTATATTGTATGTCCTCGTCGCTGTGAGCCGCCGATACAAAAAAGGTTTCGAATTGCGATGGCGGTAGATATATACCTTTCTCGAGCATATGTTTGAAATAATCCGCATAACGCCTGGTATTAGAGGTAAGAGCGGTATCATAATCCTTTACATCTATGTCGGTAAAAAACAAACATATCATTGAACCCACCCTGTTAACACATATGGGAATGCCCGCTAAGCGAACGCATCGTTTAATACCGCTTTCCAGCAAGCCCGACCGCCTTTCCAACTCCTGATATATAACAGGGTTATCTCTGAGTATCTTTAAGGTGGTTAAACCTGCTGCCATAGCTAAGGGATTGCCCGATAATGTACCCGCTTGATATACCGGCCCATCAGGGGCCACATACCGCATTATTTCTTTCTTCCCGCCATAGGCGCCTACTGGCAGACCCCCTCCTATAATTTTCCCGAAGGTAGTGATATCCGGTTTTATGCCATATAAACGCTGTGCGCCACCGTAATGCACGCGAAAGCCTGTCATTACCTCATCGCATATCATAAGCGAGCCGTATTTCCCGCACAGGTATTCTATTTCCCGCAGGAAGTCCATTTGTGGCGGTACAGTGCCCATATTGCCCGCAACAGGCTCGAATATAACGGCTGCGATATCTCGCCCCCATTGTTCGAACACATGATCCAGCGCCTCCGCATCGTTATATGCCGTTACTATGGTATCTGAAGTTATGGCTGGCGATACGCCTTCGCTATCCGGTACGCCAAATGTCATAGCCCCTGATCCTGCTTTTATCAGCAATGCATCGGCATGGCCATGATAACATCCGACAAATTTGATCACCTTATCGCGGCCTGTATAACCTCTAGCCAGCCTTATGGCGCTCATAGTAGCTTCGGTGCCTGAATTGACCATGCGGATCATTTCCACCGATGGCACGGCCTGCGTTATCATCTCAGTCATATCGACTTCCAGGCGCGTAACCGCGCCGAAACTGGTACCCAAGGCGGCCTGCTGTTGTATGCTTTCTACTACTGCCGGATAGGCATGTCCCAGTATAAGCGGTCCCCAGGAACACACGTAATCTATATATTCATGCCCATCCTCGTCGTATATTCTGGCACCGTTGCCGCGACATATAAATGGCGGATCCATGCCTATCGATCTAAATGCCCTAACCGGGCTGTTCACGCCACCCGGCATGAGCTGTTTGGCTTTTTGAAACAATGCTTTCGATTTATCATAATTCACGATCTATTAAACATCCCTTTCTTTCCAATTAGATAAAATTTCATCCAAAATCAACTCCGGCGTTACATCGTATCCGGCTTTTATCATATCGACATATCTTTGGTTTACTATATTTCTTAGTATATAACGGCGTTTTTCTGGATCATCTATTTCTGCCAGGATATGCTTTCTTATTTCACCGAGCATATCGTTATATATGCCGTATGCCGGCCCTATCACATCGGCTATTTTATCGCGTATTGCCGCGGCCAATGCAGGGCTGCAACCGCTCGTGGACACCGATACAATAACGTCTGCTCGACGTAATACGGCAGGTATTATAGCGGAGGATAGCTCGGTATTATCCACCACATTGACCGGTATATTATCTCGACGGCAATCAATGGCCACCTGCTCATTTACCTCCGCATCGTCGCTGGCGGCGCATACAAAGGCAAAGTCCCTTGCCATGCCTGTCCGATAGCAGCATGACAGCCAATATATACTGCCTTCAGCGGCCATGGCTTCAAGGCGTGGCGTACACGATGGACCTATCATCGTTACATCAGCGCCGCATTGCATCATGCCCTCGATCTTGCGTTGAGCTATGCTGCCCCCTCCTACCACCAGGCAAGGGCAATGCTCCAAATCCAGTATTACAGAATAGTATCGAGCCATTTGGCCGCATCCTTTGCGAAATAAGTTATGATTATATCCGCGCCTGCACGCTTTATGGAAGTCAATGCCTCCAATGCCGCATTATGCTCATCCATCCAGCCATTAGCTGAGGCAGCCCTTATCATGGCATATTCGCCGCTAACATTGTACGCCGCCAACGGTACATCAAAGCGCTGCCTTACGGCATGTATAACATCCAAATAGCTTAATGCTGGTTTGACCATGACTATATCGGCCCCTTCTTGAATGTCCAATTTTACCTCGCGCAGCGCTTCTCTGGCATTGGCAGGGTCCATCTGGTACGAGCGCCTGTCGCCGAATTGCGGCGCCGATTGGGCCGCTTCGCGAAATGGCCCATAAAAAGCCGATGCATATTTGGCGCTGTAGGCCATGATAGATACATGCTGATAACCATTCTGATCCAAAGCCTTTCTTACAGCACCTATGCGCCCATCCATCATATCCGACGGCGCTACTATATCGGCGCCGGCCCGCGCATGCGATAGCGCCGTCCGGGCTATCAGCTCTGCCGATGCATCGTTATCCACTATGCCGTCCTTTACAATGCCGCAATGGCCATGGTCTGTATATTCGCACAAACACACATCGGTAATGACCAACAATGTCGGGAATCGCCTTTTTATGGCTTTTACAGCCTCCTGCACTACACCATCGTCGGCATAAGCCTCGCTACCAACGGCGTCCTTGTATTCCGGCAAACCGAATATAAGGATACCGGGAATGCCGAGCTTTACGATATCTTCTAACTCTTCCATCAGCCTATCGACAGAATAACGATATATGCCCGGCATGGACTGTATGCCCTCTTGCGTGTTCATACCATGCATGACAAAGATTGGGTATATAAGATCGTGAACGTTCAGCTCGGTTTCCCGCACCAAATCCCTTATAGCATCGTTTTGCCTCAAACGTCTCGGCCTATATAGTATGTCCATTACAAAAATCCTCCTTTAACGCTCCTATCAATCCATCTATAGTATAAACGTCGGCCTGCATATCGACTTTAAGCCCGTATTGTCGCAAAGCAGCCGAAGTAACCGGCCCTATGGAGGCCAATTTAACGCCGTCTAGCAATGATACATTGCCCACGCCCAATATATTTACGAAGTTATGGACAGTGGACGAACTCGTAAAAGTTATCGCATCTATATAATGATCGCCAAGTAAATCTATCAAACGCTGACTTTGTTGAGCATTGGGCACCGTGCGATAGGCTGTGACCATATCTACTACAGCACCCGCACACTCTAACGTTTGCTTTATATTAAGGCCGGCTATGTCCGAGCACGGCAGCAATATGCGCATACCGAGTGTTATCTGTTCTTTCAGTCCAGACGCCAAATCATCTGTACTAAAACTCTCCGGCATATAATCCGCTATAACACCATGCTGTTTTAAAGTAGCATACGTGCCGCTGCCTATCGCGCCCACTTTTATTCCGGCAATGTAGCGGCTATCCATGCCGTGGTACAACAGCCTGTCAAAGAAAGATTCCACACCGTTGGCACTGGTAAATATAAGCCATTTATATTGTGATATGAATTCTATGGCTTCATCCAGCGGCCCATAATCATCAGGCGGCTTTATCGATATGACCGGAAAATGCTCGACTTGAGCCCCCAATCGTTCCAACCCTCGTGCCAAATCTTCTCGTTGGCCGTCGGCTCGCGTCACCATTATAACCTTACCGCATAGAGGCAGATGCTCATACCACCTCAATTGCTGGCGCAGCGATACTACATCGCCTATTACTATTACAGATGGCGAGCGTATTTCTTCTTGTGCGGCTCTTTGACTTATATCTGCCAATGTCCCTACAATCGTCCTTTGCCGTGCTGTGGTGCCTTGTTCTATAACGGCCGCAGGCGTCCGTTCAGCCTTGCCGTATAGAATGAGCTGGCTACATATATCGCTCAAGCGCTCCATGCCCATCAGAAAGATTAACGTTCCGTCCAATTTAGCCAGCACATCCCAATCGATATCGGACTTTTGTTTGGAAGCGCCCTCATGCCCGGTAATAATGTGCACCGACGATGCCAACCCTCGATATGTAACCGGTATGCCGGCATAAGTTGGCACGGCTATAGCCGATGTTATACCCGGCACTACTTCATACGGTAAACCGTGGCGCCGTAATGCCATAGCTTCTTCACCACTCCTGCCGAATACAAAGGGATCACCTCCCTTTAAGCGAGCTACCGTATGCCCGGCCATAGCCTCATCCACTAACAGACGATTTATGTCTTGCTGTATCATGGCATGCTTTCCGGGTTGTTTGCCGGCGTATATGAGCCTTGCCGATTTGTCCGCATAGGTTAAAAGTTTCTGATTTACCAATCGGTCATATATCACTACATCTGCCGATTTCAAGCATTCTATGGCCTTTTGGGTTATAAGGCCTGCATCCCCGGGACCCGCCCCTATAAGATATACCTTGCCCATCATACCTCACTCCTCCAATAGGGCGACTAATTTCGATACCACATTTTGGTATTGAGCAACCTCCCCTTTTACGCTGTGCCTCATTATACAGCCGTCTTTTTCCACAGCCGCGCGCAACAATATATCAACACCATCTACCTCTCCATATACGCCTATGGGCGTATTGCAATCGCCGCCCATCATGGCCATGAACATACGCTCGGCATCTACGGCTGCTCGCGTTGGGGCGTGATTTAAAGGCATCAGCAAATCCGCCGCTTTTTCATCGCTCTTCCTTATCTCAATGCCCAAAGCCCCTTGGCCAGCCGCCGGCGTGCATACATCTACAGGTAATATTTGGGTTATCACGTCGGACACTCCTAAACGTTTCAAACCGGCAACAGCCAGGACTATGCCATCTAATCCGGCCTCGTTTATTTTATTTATACGCGTATCGATATTCCCGCGTATGGCCACTATGTCTATACCGGGAAAACAGTTCTTCAACTGAGCTGACCTGCGCGCACTACCGATACCTATACGCGCCCTGCACCCGAGCTGTTCTATCGTTCGACCATCAGAAGATATGAACGCATCCCGCGGATCTTCCCTCCACGGCATGGCTCCTATCATAAGGCCATCCGGCAATTGCGACGGCACATCTTTCATGCTGTGCACAGCCATATCTATATGGCCATCCATCAGCGCCTGTTCTATATCTTTTACGAAAATGCCCTTGTCTCCTATTCGTTCCACAGGTATATGCTGCAGCCGATCCCCTTCGGTCTTTACGATCTGCCTTTCGAAATCGATATCCGGATATAATGAACGCAACGCAGATATAACGGCATCAGTTTGGGCCAAAGCCAAACGGCTGCCTCGGCTACCTACCCTTATTTTATTCATTTGATGAATCCTCCACACCGAACATATCGGTTATAATGCGCCTGTATTGATTTATACTGCCATTTTGGCTGCATTGTTTTACCCAGCCTATCGGCCGGCTAATAAGGCGGCCAGTCAAACGCTTCATCACACGGGCTGCTATTTCCCTGTCCCTATCGGTGCTGAGTTTATGCATAATCTTTTGGATTTCTTCATCGCATAAAGCGTCAGCCCACTCATCTATCATATTTATGATAGGTACGGCTTCCAAAGCATTGTACCATTTGACAAACCTATCAGTCGCTGCTTCTATTATCGGCGTCGCCTCAGATAAAAGCTGCCGGCGCAGGTTATTGTTGTCCTGTATCATGGCCTTAAACCGATCCATATCTAACAAATTTATCTCAGCGATATCATCAATGGAAGGATCTATATCCCTTGGTACAGATAGATCTAACGCCAAAAGGCGTTTGCCTGGCTTTATGAATTCCTCCAGCCTTTCTTTATATAATACATAATGAGGAGCGTTTGTAGCACTGATCAAAAGGTCGGATGAAGCTATATATTGATATTTCTTTGGGTATTCAACGGCTTGTACGCCCGGCATAGCAGCAGCTATATCCATAGCCTTTTGAACGGTACGGTTGGTTATATAAACGCGCGCCCCTTCTTCGAGCAGATAACGTATGGTCAGTTTACCCATTTGGCCGGTCCCTATGACAAATGCTGTTTTATCATTTAGACCACCCAGCATTTTTGCCGCATGCTTTATGGCCATATAACTGATAGAGGTGGGTATATGCGATATTCCGGTGGAAGTGCGCATGGCTTTACCCGCTGTCACCGCCTCCCTAAACAGCCTATCCATAACCTTGCCGCACGCACCGACGGCGAGCGCCTGTTGCCTGGCATCATTGACCTGGCCCAATATCTGGTCTTCACCTATGACCATCGAGTCCAAGCCACACGCCACATTTACAATATGGTTTATAGTATCCCTACCGGTCTTTACGTAAAAACATCTCTCAACATCATCGGTTTCCACGCCTATAAAATCTATGAATAACGCCTTTAATCCGTTTAATCCATCACGATATGAAGAGGCATAGCAATAGGCCTCATTCCGATTGCATGTAGCCACTATAACGCATTCACTTACACCTACCTGATTTTTTAAAAATCGCAGGCCTCCGCTTATATCTTTGTCCATATTGTAACTAGCTTTTTCCAGCAAGGTCATATCGGCCGTTTTAAAGCTCAATCCCATCATTATCAATTCCATAATTCATCGCACCATTTCTATATATGATATCCCCGCGGCGTTATCATGTATCCGTTCCGCACATACGTGGCGCTGTTGCCCACAATCACCACCGAGGCCATATCTATGCTGTATTTGAGCATCTCTTCCAAATTGGTTATTGTAACCGTCTGTTCCTGGCGCACAGCATTCCTTACAATGCCAACCGGCGTATCGCCAGTCCTATATTGCATCACTATGTGGCGAACGGTCTCTATCTGCCACCTCCGCTTGGTACTGGCAGGATTATAAAGCGCTATGACAAAGTCGCCCTCGGCCGCGAGACGAACGCGCCTCTCTATGGTTTCCCACGGCGTCATGAGATCGCTTAAGCTTATAACAGCGAAATCATTCATCAACGGGGCGCCCAACAAAGCGGCCGCGGCATTAGCCGCCGTAATACCCGGTACTATCCGCACGTTTATATCGCATCCGCCCTGTTCGACTGTTTCTAGCATAAGCCCTGCCATACCGTATATACCGGGATCACCACCGCTTATCAATGCCACATTTTCCCCTTCTAGGGCATATTCCAATGCCTGAGAACATCGCTCCCGTTCTTTGCGCATAGATGAAGCTACTATCGTTTTATCGCACAATAAATAATCTATCAAATCCAGATAGGTTTTATATCCCACAACGACGTCACAATATTCTATGGCTTTAAGGGCAGCCGGCGTAAGCTGACTTTCATCGCCGGGGCCTATACCTACCACATAAATATCACCGTAATTCATAGCGTTCCTCTTCTATATAGTGAAACGGTGATGCCGCTTATGATGGTTTTAGGGAGCAACAATTCTCCGAGCATGCTGTCCAAATAGGCACAGCTTTGAGCCACATTGCCCACGCCTACCTTTGAACTCACAAAAGCCGATGATGAAAATAGGTGTTCTACCATCTTTATTTCCTCCGCGCTGTAAAAATGAAGTGAAGCGCCGATATTTGAGGCGCATTCTTTTAGGCCACTTTCATTTTCCTTTATATCTATGGAGCATATGCGGGCCACGGCGTTAAAGCTGATACCAGCCATACCGCACGCTTCATATATAGCTTTTTCTATATTGCAGCTTTTTTCGCCGCGTTGGCAACCTATACCGGCTGATACTACGGCTGGACGCAGCCACACGGCTGGGACCGGCAGTTGCCGTGCTGCAACTATAGTGCATAATACCGCAGCGCTATAGTTTTTGTCTATATCGCTTATGCCGGGCACATTGTATAGGCCGAAAGGCACCTCTATGCTTAGGTCGTCGGTATACCATGCCACGCGCCCGCCGTTTATAAGCGCTGCGCTAACCGTTTTGACATCGCTTTTATTTTCTATTTTAAGACCATGTTCGTCAGCAAACAGGTCTACTGCCCACAAGCCACGATTATCGGTAGATGTCGTTATAACTGGACAGGCACCGATAATGTTTGCCACCTGTTTGGTCAAATTATTTGCACCGCCTATGTGACCGGATAATAAGCTTATTGCAAATTTGCCCATATCGTCTATAACCACTACGGCCGGGTCATTGTATTTATCTTTTAGATACGGCGATATACAGCGGACCGCTATGCCGACTGCCGTAATAAATATCAAAGCATCATATCCGCGAAATAACTCTGCGGTAAGCGCCTTCAACTCCGATTCAATGCTGTGTGAGCCACTGTAAACCACTGCATATCTAGAAGGCATATATAAATCAGCGTTCTCTAAATCCTCAGCTATGCGCCTGGCTATGCGGCAGCCATCTTCGGTAAGCGCTATGATAGCTGTACTCATACCGCAGAACCTTTCCTGTATCCGTGAGTAAAACCACTATCATAAAGCTTGGAATACGGCTGCTGCCTTTCTTCCAAAAACGGCCCCGCCAATATAAGCGCCGTGCGATTCATGCCAGCCTCTTTTATTTTGCCGGCTATATCAGACAGGCGACCTGTTATTATGCGCTGATCCGGCCAAGTGGCCTTTTCCACCACCGCCACAGGTATATCGCTTTTATAGCCGGATCGAAGCTGCTCTACCACCTCATCGATCATATGAACGCTGAGGAATATGGCCAGCGACGCTTTATGTGCAGCCAACTCGTTTATTCCCTGCTCCGGCGGCACAGGCGTGTGCCCGGCGGCTCTGGTCAATATGACGGTTTGGGACAGCTCAGGTATGGTATATTCTTTTTTTAAGACAGCGGCTGCAGCCGAAAAAGAGGACACACCAGGCACTATTTCATAGCTTATCTTCAATTTATCCAAGCAGTCCATCTGCTCAGCTATGGCACCATATATCGACGGATCGCCGGTGTGCAGCCGTGCCACGTCCTTATGAGAGCTATCGGCATCAGACATTATAGCGATTATCTCCGTCAAATCCATGCCCGCGCTATCATAGACCTCTGCATCAGTCAACGCCCATTCGAGCAGCGCCGGATTTATGAGTGAGCCGGCATAAATGATGATAGGGCTGTTTTCTATAATGGATCGCCCCCGCAGCGTCATAAGCCCGGGATCACCGGGACCTGCTCCTATAAAATAAATCATTACTACTCATCCTTCCTGGCTATAATAATCGACATATAATCGATATCTTCCCAATCCGCAGCGCTTATATCGCGCCATATCTTTTGCCCTCTTTGTCCCGCATGGCTTATCAAAGTCACATTGCGGTACCCGGCTTGTGCGAGCATACGCGCTATTTTACGTCCATGCCCCGATGGCTTCATAAATACCAGCGTGCTGGATATTCCCGATTGGGCATCCAATACCTTTTGAGGGTCACCGGGTATTATGGTTATCGCATCGCCACCCTTGCCCAGAGGCATCTGCGCTGCAGCAGCCGATGCGCAAAACGACGGTATGCCGGGTATGGTTTCTATATCGTAACCCAATTGTGCCAAGCGTTGCAGCATATATATGTAAGTACTGTATATCATAGGATCACCTATGGTGACGAAGGCCACATTTTGGCCTAAGTCCAATCTTTCCTGCAGCGAGCGAGCATTTTTGTCCCATTGTTGCTCCAGCACCGTTCTATCAGATGTCATCGGAAACGGGAGGTGCAATATCTCGGTCGAAGGTTTAATATAATATGAGGCTATATCGAGCGCTATATCGGTCCCCTCAACCGATGAAGACGGCGCTGCCAATACGTCCGCCATCTGCAATATACGGCACGCTTTTATGGATATCAGCTCGGGGTCGCCGGGACCTACACCTACGCCATATAATCTACCCTTCAATTTCACCCCCCCTTCGGCCGCTTATAATAAATATCGGGTTTAAGGCCTTTAACATGGTATGGCATCCGGCCATGCTGCCCCGGCTTATAGCCGCCTGTATAATATCGGTACCGATAAACCCGCAAGCTCTCATGGCCTCTATAGCCAAGGCGGCATTTTCTAAAGAAATACAGTTGATGGCCAGCGTTCCACCTGAGCGTAGGTGTTGGCCGCAAGTGTTCATTATGCTGCCCATGCATCCGCCGCTGCCCCCTATGAATACTGCATCGGGATCTGGCAGCTTTTCTAATATATCGGGAGCTTCGCCATACACCGCCTCTATGTTGTCCAGCTCGAACCTTTCGGCATTTTGCTGTATTAAAGCCAAAGCCTGCGCATCTTTTTCCACCGCATATACCCTGCCGTTTTTGGCTATTATAGCTGCTTCGACGCTGACCGACCCCGTACCGGCTCCTATATCCCATACGATGCTGCTGTTACGCAACCTCATGGCCGATATCGCAAGGCAGCGTATTTCCCTTTTAGTCATGGGCACATCCCCGCGTATAAAGATATCATCGGGTATACCGGGTACGTCATAAGGCCATATGTTGTTCATCGCCACACCGCCATCACATTCAAAGGGCTTATATCGTTGCACATGGCCAACTCATACGGAGCAAATACCCTGATCCTCTGGTCGTCATATGACAGATTTTCTCCTACAGCGATGCGGAAGCTGTCCATGCCGCGTTCTATCATAAAACGCGCTATAGCAGCAGGGCAATTGACATCATCGGTCAGCACCAACACTTTATCGCTATGACTGAGCAGACGCTCCAACCCCTCCAGCGATCGCCCATGAGCGCTGAATACCGCCATATCGGACCACGTATCGCCGACCGCCGCCGCCAGCATCTGCATTGAGCTTATACCCGGTATGACGCTAAGCTCCTCCGAGTCAAAATAGCGGCGAAGGAATGCCAATAAACTATAGAAACCGGGATCCCCCGATACCAGCACGGCTACTCTCCAATATTGTCTGCAGCGCTCTATCTCATTTACCACCGCTGATAGATCACCCGTAAGCGCTATCATGCGTTTCCGGCCATTATCGAATCGCTCCAGATGGCGCTTGGCTCCAACCAGCACATCCGCCTGCTCAATGGCTTTCGTGGCTGCCGGCACTATATAATCCTCATGCCCGGGCCCCATGCCGATTACATACACGTTATACATGCTTAAAACCCTCCACCATATGCTTAGCCTGCTCATCCATGGCCAGCAATCCCTTATCCATAGAAAACATAACGCATCCGAATTCGACGCCACTGCCCATATAGCGCCGGCAATGATACCCTATCCTTTGAATCAATCTATCGTATACGCCATCGATATGCGCCCTTTCTATAACGGAAAATGCGGCCTCGGTAGTAACAGCGTCTAATATATCCCTAACAGCGGCGGCATCGGCTCCAAGTGCCGCTGCATAAGCGGCTATGATCTCCATGCGCGCATCGGCCACTCGATTATGTGTTTGAAATATGCCACCTGCTATTTTGACCAATTTACCCGCATGACCGACCATTAATACATGCCGCATCCCATACTCGACACATTGCTCCAACATATAACCTACAAAGTCGCTTATAGGTCATATCCATCGCTCGTCCATGCCTAGACGCTGGATAGCGAAATCCCTCCCATAGTTTCCGGGTACAAGGCATACCCGGTCTTGACCTTGCGCCGCCAACATGTGCAACCTTAAAGCCAACGATTCCTTCAATGCCTCATTAGACATCGGCTCCACAATACCCGTCGTGCCTAATATGGATATACCCCCTTCGATGCCAAGTTGCGGATTAAATGTATGCTCGGCCACTTTTTCGCCATTAGGGACGCTTATTGTAATCTTTACACCCCTATTTGGCGGCAGCACTTCAGATACCTCTTTTCTTATCATGGACATAGGCACAGGATTTATGGCTGCTCGACCTGGAGGTACCTGCAAACCCGGTTTGGTTACTAAACCTACGCCATCGCCACCTTCTACATCTATAATCGACTGAGGTATATGCTGCGCATATGCGTATATCAATAGCCCGTCAGTCACATCAGGATCGTCCCCGCCATCCTTGCGCACGGCACATGATGCAAAGCCATCACCCAATAATGCATCTTCTATATCCAAATGCAATCGCCAACCCTTTGGCGTGTCTATATCCATGGCATCAACGCATTTGCCGCTGAACAGCATTATGACGGCAGCTTTAGCTGCAGCGGCAGCGCATGAACCGGTAGTATAACCATATCGCAGGCGTTTGCCACCTTTAATGACATATCTATCCAACATTATTTTTTGCCTACCAATTTCAGTAATTGGCGTCGCGCCTGCCCTATGGTAAAACAGGTTGTATCGATGTTCATGCCGTCTCTGTGTAGTATCTCCACAAGATGCTCTATGCGGGGCAATCTCAATCTAGCATCCCTCACGGCTTTTTTGCACATAAAAACCTCCTCAGGAGAACCGCTTAAACAAAGGTGCCCTGCTTGAAGGACAAAGACATAATCGCAGAATACAGGTACCATATCGACATCATGAGTGGCTACTATAACCGACACACCAGTACTTATAGATATATCTTTTACAAGCTGCATAAGTTCGTAAGCAGATAGCGGGTCCAAGCCTGAAGTCGGTTCATCGAGCAGCAATATATCAGGTTGCATAACTAGCACGCCTGCCATAGCTACCTTTTTCTTCTCCCCGCAACTTAGACTACCTATCGATTTATCGAGCATATCCCCGATATTGAGGCGAGCGGCTATGTGATCTATCGCTTGATGTATTTCAAAGGTATTAAACCCTAAATTAATCAGACCATAGGCAATATCATCGGAAACTGTGGGCTCAAAAAGTTGATCATCCGGATTTTGAAATATCATCCCTACCTTTTTATAAAGTTCTTTCTTATAACTTGCAATAGGCTTGCCTTGAATATATATTTTGCCATGCTGTGGCCTCAAAAGTCCTGCCATGCATTGAAGCAATGTGCTCTTGCCACTGCCGTTTGCGCCTAAAAGAGCAGATATACTCCCGCATTTTACATACATATTGATATGTTCTAAAGCAACATGTCCTCCCGGATATTGAAAACATAAATCCTCAATCATTATATCTGAATCAGTCATTATAACCTCTCGCTTTCATAGCCTTGTACACTTCCGTACTCCTGTCAAAGGCACGAATGATGACCATACCACCCAAATATCCTGCTGATCTAATACCTTTCTTCCAATTTATATAACCCAGGCGCATGCGTTGAGCGCGATAGATAGTCAACAGTTGCTCATACAGCATGCTTATGTAACGGTAGGTCATAGACGTTATCTCAACAAACGGCTTCAATATCGCAAGGCTTCCAATTATGCTTGTCAAACGTTCTATTCGGACACGATATGTCATAAGCGCCATGACATATACGCATACTAGAATATTCAGCAGCATACGCAATCCATTCGTCAAACCATCTGCATACATCGTCAATGTCATCGCACCAATATGCCATGTATGAAGAACCACTTGCCCATACATGAACGTATGTGCCATAACGATACTAAATCCTAACAATAAAGCCAGCGTCCATCGCATCAACAGCCTTTTCAACGGCATACGGTATAAAATATGCAATGCGATCGATAGTATTAAAGCGGCAATAGCAAAAGCAGGTTTGTTTATAATAACGATCAAAATTATCATTAGCATTGATAAAATAATATATAGCTCATCCTTCATTTCATTCTCCAGTAAAGAGCAGATCCGGTCTGCGACCGTATATAAATAAAACGACGCCACCTGTAAATAGTCCCTCAAGCAATGCTATAGGCAACTGCGTAGGCATGTAAAGCGCTAAAAAAGCCATAATATGCTTGCCTATATCATGCATTCCCAGAGCCAAAGACAACTGCAGAGAAACACCTACATAAACCGCCATATCTCCTATAAAGCCAGCTAACCCGGCCGCTACGCCTATATTGGCCTTTAGCTTTAGCATTGTATAATATACAACAAAGGCTGTAAAAGCGCCGATAATACCCATTGTAACGATATTTGCGCCCAGGGTTGTTATGCCACCCTCGCCAAGAAGTAATGCTTGCAACAGCAAAACCACAGTGCTGACTATTATAGTAAGTTTAGGCCCGATTAGCAATGAAACTAACGGCGTGGCAGCAGGATGGGACGTACTACCCGTAACAGGTATGGGCAATTCTATTGCCGTCATAACGAACGTCGCGGCAGCCATTATAGCTACCATCGGTTTGATTTCCGGTTTGTCTTGCAATGACTTTTTATAGCTTCTGCCGCTAATAGCGACACCACTTACGGCTAAAACGCCGTATGCGATACACCATCCTGCAGGTAATGTACCATCGGCTAAATGCATAAAACCTCACCTCCTTTCGAAGCCTCTATGAGCAGCGCATTTACTATACCCGCCGCTATATTGCTGCCGCCCTTAGGCCCATTGATTACGATAAACGGCGCTTCTAAAGTTTTTATGTATTCTTTAGAATCAGCCGCACCCACAAACCCTACCGGTACGCCTATGATCAAATACGGCTGGATCTTGCCACCTTCTATAAGTTCACCCAGCTCATAGAGCGCGGTAGGCGCATTCCCTATAGCAAATATAGCCCGTGGTGCCAATGCAGATTGGGTTCTTATGGCAGCGGCCGCTCTGGTCATGCTCTCATGCATAGCCATCATCTCTATAGAGGGATCGTCTATGCCGCATCGGACTTCACAATTCAATTTTTGCAGCCGCTTCTTATTTATGCCAGCTTGAGCCATGCGCGTGTCGGTTATTATAACGCATCCTTTTTTTAATGCCTCTATACCGGCATCCACAGCATCTCGGCTAGCCTCTAACAGCTCTGCAAAAACAGGGTCGGCAGTGGTATGCACCACCCTTTTTACTATAGGATAAAATTTATCGTCCCATCGCTTGTATGCCAAGAGCCCGTCTATTATATCCATACTGGTGTTTTCAATTACCTTAGGGTCTGTTATGTGCGCCATTTAAACGTGCTACTCCTTCCAAAGCTTTGTCTATGACGATATCGGCTATTCTGTCATCATTGCCTATGTAACCGCTCAATACAATTTCAGTATTCGGGTAATGTTTTTTCATTCTATCTATCAAAGTAGGTATATCTATTTGCATATGATTTCCTGGGAAAAGAAACAGCGGTACCAGCACTATGCGCTTTATGCCTTTCCCTACCATAGCGTTCACTGCCTCTTCTATATCAGGATGCTCAAATTGCAATGAAGCGGTATATACAGGGCAATAAGACCATTTCGACTTTACCTTGTCCGTTATGGACTGTAGTACGTACGATGCTTCGCTGGCTCGGCTACCGTGGGCCAAAATCAATATGCCGTCTGTCTTATCTGAAGTCATGCTGTTCATACACTTTTACCTCTCGAACTTAAATTTTGCGTTATAAAGTGGCGTGCCAATTCCGGATGAGCAAAGAAATCTATGTGCACATAGGTGGCTAAACAATTCTTATATACATAGCCGCATGGCCATGACTTATCGCTGTCGCCTTTTGTTTTTTTCACGCTGTAACATGCGTTGGGCAATGTACCTTTTATCTCAGAATGATGGAATTCATGGCCTTTGAGTACATTTCCCGCTTCAGATAGTATATTGTCGGTTAATACCTCTGCTTCTACATACCCAAAATGTTTAAGGCCTTTGGTCATAACGGCTTCCACATCGTATATGCCCACCATGGGAAACCGTTGGCCGCTTAAATCCGTCAGAGACCGGCAAAGATACATGAGCCCGCCACACTCCGCGTAAACTGCAAGGCCATCCTCTATAGCATCCCTGACCGAGCGCAGCATCGATGTATTTTGGCTCAATTTTGCCGCGAAAATTTCAGGAAAGCCCCCGCCTATGTATAGGCCGTCTATATCGCCGGGTAGTGCTTTATCGTGTAAAAGGCTCACCGGTACCATCCTGGCTCCCATTTCTTCAAATGTCTCCAATCCAGCCTTATAGTAAAAATTAAATGCCTCATCCCACGCTACACCTATCTTGACCAAAGGATAATCTGTTGCCCTAACATGCCTGTTGCCTTCCTGCTTATCCCAACTCATATCTGCAATATCTATGATAGCGTTCAAATCCACATAATCCTTTATACATTGGCTCAAACGCGACAAATGCTCGTCTAACTCACTGTTCTCAAAAGCCGGCACTAAACCGAGATGGCGTTCGGGAATCATAACAGATGGATCATTCGGCAAATAGCCCAGTACCGATATGCCTATATCCCTTTCAATGCACCGTTTCAGCGACTCATAATGTTTGTGACTTCCCACCCTATTTAATATTACGCCTGCTAATTTCACATCCCGATCATAGTCCCTGTATCCCATGACCATTGCAGAGGCGCTAGCCGCCATAGAGCTCGCATCCAATACCAGTATCACAGGCAAGTTTAACAGCTTAGATATGTATGCCGTGCTACCATAAGAGCTGTCATCCATACCGTCATACATGCCCATCACACCTTCCACCACAGCTACATCGCCTAAAGGGGCTTTTTGTCCATAAAGGCACTTTACACCATCTTCACCTATCATATGTACATCCAAGTTATATGAGAAATTCCCACAAGCCCATCTATGATATGCCGCGTCTATATAATCGGGACCGATTTTAAATGGAATTATTTTATACATTTCCGATAAAGCTCTCATAATCCCCAAGCTTGCAGTAGTTTTTCCTGCTCCGCTATTTGTGCCGGCTATCACCATGCCGCAGGCCATACTATCACCCTTCATTTTAAAATTTAAAGGCCTCTTAACCCTGTACGATTAAGAGGCCTTATGTGTTGCAATAATACTGCATTCATATATTTCATGGCTCTTCCTCCATCGACCGTAGAGTTAGCACACCGACATAGGCAGGTTTCCTGGCTCAGGTTCATAGCGATTTTTGTCTTCCCAGTTTCCCAGTGACACGTCATCGCTCCCCTTACAGTGGCGGGACCGCGCGGGATTTGCACCCGACTTCCCTTTTAACTTATAGGCAAAGCTATAAAGCACCTATATCGTAAAGTTCAACTATTCAATTTTTTGTATTATACTCCATATCAAGAGCTGTGCGCTATAAATATCTTGTCATTTATGCAGCGTACTTGCATAATGTTATATCTCGGTAAGATTAAGAATATTTCAGCTTATGCTCTTACACCCGACTTTTCAAGGGACTTTTCATCAGCTACTGGTTCTTCATCTGTTTTTTCGTCCTCTATGGGTACGTAATGGCCACTATCATCCAAATGCACGTTAATATATTTATCAAATACCGCATTGGTGAAAGAGTTTACTATCAACCCACACAAACTAAAGGTTATAATAAACAGCGGCAAAACATAAAGGTAAATACTGGCTATGAACAATCCGACGCACAATGCAAATATACCTATCGTATGGGGTAATTTAGCCGCTGTAAATATAAAGGCGTTTTTAAGCATATCCCTTAGCCTTAGCTTATAAGTTACCATCATTGGATAAATGTATATATGCATCATGGCGAATATCAAAGCTATACCCAATACCAAATATTTTACCATAAAAAATATCTGGTTGGTCTGTCCCATCGCATTATAAAACCGTATATTCACCCATAATATAACCCCGGCTAGTACATCTATACCAAATACCGCCAATGCTTGCCAAAAATTAGACTTCATACCATCCCAGAAATCCGACCATACCCACGAATGATCATCCCTGGCCCAGTTTCTCAATACTAATGTCATACCTGCTGTAGCCGGCCCTATAGTTATTATAGGTATACAAAACAAGAGATAAAGCAAATTGAGCTGAACCAGTTTCCAAAACCGCACGCCTAGAACATCAAAAAACAGCTTAAATCTGCTACCGCTTACTTGTTCTTTTGTTAAATCAGGTTTTTTATCATTGCCATAATAAAGCCTGTTAAAAAAACCCCCTGCCATCCATAAAACCTCCGCTTCCATAGGATTTATATTATTATTTTAACGCTTATGAACCAATAATGCAACTCCAAAATTTAACGCAACTTTAACACAATTTCATAAACTATGTGATACAATAAAAGAAAAATATACTTAACTACAATATTGAAGGGAATGTATTATATGGTTAAAGTTATAGCTCATCGCGGCGATTCCGTTCACGCTCCCGAAAATACAATAATGGCCTTTGAGAAGGCTATAGAGTTAGGCGCCGATGGAATAGAACTTGACGTCCACATGTGTAAGGACGGTTATCTCGTAGTACACCACGATGAAACAGTAAATTCCCCCGATGGCAAAATGCTCATACGTGACATGAAACTTGAAGAATTAAAACAGCTAGACATGGGTTATGGGCAAAAAATACCTACATTAACCGAAGTATTTCGTCTCATAGGGAATATGGATTTTTTTATAAATATAGAAATAAAAACCAACATGATTACATACGACGATATCGAGCAACGCCTCGCTGATGAGATAAGACGGTTCGATATGGTAGAAAGGACATTAGTATCATCCTTCAACCATTACAGCCTGCGCAATTTGAAATGCATAGAACCGGCCATAGCTATAGGCCTTTTATACCAGTGCGGTTTAGTGGAACCATGGTGGATGGCTCTTCGTTTGAAAGCCCGCTCACTGAACCCTTTTTATACCAATATAACCCCTTCACTGGTTAGAAACTGCCAATATTATGGCATAGAACTATATCCTTGGACAGTAGATAATCCGATAATTATGAACGATATGATAAATGCCAAAGTGACAGGTATAATAACCAATGATCCGGCAAAACTACTGGATATCCTGCGCAGCGTTCAGCCACTGTAGGATGAGCGCTCGCTTCTATTTTATTATAACCTGCTGCCCTTCTTTGAGGCCAGATAAAATCTCGATTTCTGTTGATGTAATGATGCCAGTTTCAACATCTACTTCTTTTTTTGTATTCCCATCCAATATCTCAACGTAATTCCTGTTCATGTAAGTACGCACAGTTTCCTTCGGTACTATTAAAGCGCCTTCTTTTTGAGCTAATATAATATTTATGGTTATACTATCCCCAACTATGGCTTCCTTAGGCATCTCAGGTGCTTTTATAATAACCGGTGCAATCGCTGCAGCATTCTCTCCGGATGAAGGAGCGCTATATGGGCACGATATCACCTCGCCAGCAATAACCTTGCCGCCCAAAGTAAGATTTACTTTCATTCCAGGTTTAATTATCATTGGATCAGCGAGATTAGCGGGATCAAAACTTACCTGTAAATCATTCGGATCCGCTATTTGGATTATCACTTTATAAGCCGGTATGTTATCGCCTTTTTTAACAGTTTCCTTAAACGTTATTACCCCGTCTATAGGTGATATAATTTCAGCCTGCCGCCTCTGTTCCTCCAGTCTATCTACATTAATCTCTACAGAATTAAGATTTAATTGTGCCTGTTCTAAAGAATACTCTGCGTTCTTTATTGCCGCGGAATCACCTGTTTTTTTCGCATTAGTCAATGCCTCTTTTGCACGTTCAACATCCAATTCAGCTTTATCTAGATCCAATCTAGCTAATTCGATCTGTTCATCGATATTACCTATATCTAAGCGTGCCAGAATCTGCCTTTTTTTTATTTGTCCCCCCATATTGACATCGATGGATTCCAATCGACCATCTGTCTTAAAATACAATGGATAATTTTTGGCCGAAATAATAGTTCCCTGACCTTTTATATCGTTGGTAATAGTTCCGCGTTTTACTTCCACCGTCTGATACTGCTCTCCTTTAGGCTTTGTAAGGGGTGGAACAAGAGCTTCGCTTTTTTGAGGGAGTAAAGCACATGCCGATAAACTCATAATAGTAATTACAGCTATTGCAAATATAAATAAACATTTAATGAATACGATTTTAATGCGCAACAACATATTATTTACCTCCACAGAACACCAAATAAAATATGACCATTACAATGTTTATTATATCATACGCCTATTTAAAATGAAACTATAAAAAGCTAATTTTTTATGCTCAACCAGTATCCCAATTTGTTGTAATATTTCTTTTTGATCTTGTTGCTTAATGTCTGTAAGTCTGTTATAATATCTTTAATGAAAATATTAGATAAAAGGGGTAGTAAGATGAACGCTGAACTCAAATTATTGGCCTTTGACTTTGGCGCCAGTAACGGGCGTGGTATATTAGGCAAGTTTAATGGTCGGGACCTTCAAATGGAGGAAGTACATCGTTTCCCAAATGATCCTGTACAGATTCCGGATGGATTGCATTGGGACATATTGCGCCTCTTCCATGAAATAAAACAAGGTATACTAAAATGTGCTACCCACGGTAATTCAGATTTAGCTGGCATAGGTATAGATACATGGGGTGTAGACTTCGGTTTGTTAGACAAATCCGATGAACTGCTAAGTAACCCTTACCATTATCGCGATAAGCGTACATATGGCATGATAGAAGAAGCATGTAAACGAATAGATAAAATAGGTTTATTTTTAAAGACAGGCAGTCAGTTCCAACCATTTAATACTATTTACCAATTATTTTCAATGGTTTTAAATGATTCTCCTGTGTTAGAAATAGCTCAAACTATGCTGCTCTTGCCCGATCTTTTTGATTTTTTATTATGCGGTGAGAAAGCCACTGAATTTACAATTGCATCTACTACGCAGTTATACAATCCTTTACAAAACGAGTGGGCATGGGATGTTATAGACACAATGGGCATACCCCGTCATATTTTTACGCCTATGACACCAGCCGCTTCAATACGAGGAAAGATAATGCCTGCCGTAGCAGAAGAATTATTCATAACACAAGTACCGATCATAGCAGTAGCCTCTCACGATACGGCCTCAGCTGTTGCCGCTGTGCCGTATAAAAGCCAAAATGCAGCTTTCTTGAGCAGTGGCACATGGTCGCTTATAGGCATAGAAACCGAATGCCCTATTATGAACCCAAGGGCTTTGGAGTATAACCTTACCAACGAAGGATGCATTGGCGGTACATTTCGCTTCCTTAAAAATATAGCAGGTCTCTGGATCATACAGGAATGCAAACGTTTCTGGGATAAAGAAGGTACGGTAGAAAGCTATGACCAACTGACGCAACGAGCGCAACGAGCTGAAGCGTTCTTATCATTTATCGATCCTGACGACGAAATATTCTATAGCCCGGGCAATATGCCCGAAAAGGTACAACTATTTTGTTCGCGAACTGGGCAACATGTACCGCAGGATAAAGGTGAGATAATAAGATGCGTTTTGGAAAGTCTGGCACTAAAGTATCGCTCAGCTATAGAAGAGATAGAAGAGACATCTGAACGCAATATAGATATGATAAATATTGTAGGTGGAGGTACCAAGGATAAAATGCTGTGTCAATTTACAGCAGACGCCACGCACCTTCCGGTAACAGCAGGACCAGCAGAGGCCACAGCTATAGGAAATTTGATGGCGCAGGCGATAGCATTAGGAGAGATAAATGATATAAGCGAAGCACGAGAGGTTATAAAGAGCTCATTTCCAACCGATGAATATATGCCTCAAAATGCAGATTCATGGGATGAAGCATATGGAAAATATAAGATGCTTGTTAATGATCGAGTATAGAGTAGCTTGATATATTTCCCTTGCCACATCCCGCAACATAACCACAACGAATGGAGGGCTCTCCTCTACTGTTCGCTTATCAACAAGCATCATAGACCCTTTCCTTCAATTTCGACCGGTTAAATACGATATTGCAGTACTATATTGTAATCATTGTTATAATTAAAAGTGAAATGGTGAGCAAAATGGTTCAAACAATCTGTATGGCTTTCAAGGACATAAACCCGCACGTACGCTTTGCTAACCTGCTTGTATGTCCAATCGGTTTTTGCGAGGGCCCGAGAAAGATATACGATCATCAATTTCTTTACGTACATTCCGGCCACGGTCTAATAAAAATAGGCGATAATGAATATGAGGCCTCGGCCGGCGATCTATTTTTCTACAGTCCAGGCCTCATCCATACTATGACAGCCGATAACACTAATCCATTTGTGTTAACCGGCATACATTTTGATTTTACAAAAAACCATACGGACAAACTATACCCTATAGGACCTTTCGATTTGGCATCTTTCCGCACGGACAATATAACTGAGAATATTCAATTCCTAGACTTTGGCGGATTTAAGGATAAAGTAAGCTTTCAAGATAGCAGCCGTATGAGATCATTGATCATGTCAATAGTAAAGGAATACGAGGATCAACGCCGCTATAATCAAACTTGCCTGGACGGCTATTTTCTCGCCTTCCTTGGCATTGTTGCACGATACACTATCGCCGAAGACAAGAATAGCCGTAATGATAATCACCTCGTCAATGAAATAATAGAATATATACAGATCCATTACGATCAAGACATCACTAATAAACAGCTAGCTGATATTTTTCATTTTAATCCAAATTATCTCAATCATATTATGGTAATACATACCGGGGTATCATTACACCAATACCTCATAAACACGCGCATACGCCGTTCGCTTGATATGCTTTTGTACACTGACATGAGCATATCCCAAGTATCCGCTGCAGTAGGTTTCTCTGATATCCATTACTTTTCCAGGCTTTTTAAACAAAGAATTGGCTATCCTCCAAGCGTTGTAAAAGAATATATAAAACCTACACAATAGCGACCAGTTTCCCTAATCCCTCATTTACCCAATTTTATAAGTATGAGCTACTTCAACCATGGCTAATATATTCTCGGCAGGTATATCGGGATGCAACTCAGTGGTGGACCCGAGAAAATATCCTATGCCTCCGGCATACTCTATAGCCTGTACACATGCCTGGCGTACCTCCTCCGGCGTGCCAAAAGCCATTAGCTGGCTTACATCTATGCCTCCAGTTATAAATATCTTGTGCCCATAACGCTGCCTGACCTCTTTTATGCTCATACCGGCTATAACCTCCATTGGGTTTATACCGTCTATCCCAGCTGCCACAAGATCGTCCATAATGGGCATAAGATTACCGTCAGAATGGAATAGACACTTCACACCGGCTTCGTGATATGTATCATTAAGCCGCTTTAACCTCGGGAAAAACTCTTTTCTTAGAAATGTCGGCGAGAATATAGGGCCGTTTTTATAGGCTATATCAGTGTAAGTAAGCATTATAAGTAAGCATTATAGGAACCAGATCAGGATCGGCTATGGCTTTGGCTCGCCTTATCTCAGCCTGGTTATTAGCTTCCAGCCACTCCGATACCAAATCAGGGTCATCTGCTATAAGATAACTTAGCAACTCTATACCTGCCATGGTTCGCACCCAATCCAGTCCTACATCGCTTTCTATAATTATGACGGTATCATCGCCTATGCCTTCTTTATGCTTCGTAATATAACTCCTATAATCTTCAACATAAGCCTTATCCGGCCGCCAATTATTTTTTCTATCTATATCCTTTTCTATCCATTTCTTCAAGCCTTCGACATCATCAAAGGGTCTTTTTTCTACCCACGACGTATACCTATCGTTAAAATGAACGAAGCCATCCGCATCGGTCCAATGGCCCGGATGAAAGTTTGGTACGCAGAGCATGCGGGTCATATCCAATGCGTTGCGTATAGCCGTATATTCCAGACGCCAGGCATTTTCCTCGGTTATCGTTTCGCCCCCATAGTATTCCCGTATATGATCATTGTCTATTATGTCGTATACAGGTATCCTGTCGGTTTCCTGGAAGTTTATTGTTCTGAGAACACGCTCTTTTTTGGTCATCGAGTTCATGAGCTATCCCCCTATTCATGCATAATTCTGTTTTATTATACACCAATTCATAGATAAATATATAGGATGTTTTTCTCGCTTTAATCCCGCGCAATAGCGGACGGTTAATCAATTATCTCATCTGCAATTTTGACGGATCGTTTCTCTGTAATGGGAAGGGCTATCCCCTACTACTTGCTTAAAAACCCTAGAAAAGTAATTGTTGTCGATAAACCCTATATCCTCGGCTATTTTGGAAACCGAAAGATTAGAACAATCTAATATTTCGCATGCCTTGGCTATTTTAAATATCTTTACGTATTCCATAGGACTTAGGCCGGTCATGCTCTTGAATATCTTAGAAAAATAATCTGAGCTTAGGCCAACGGTCGATGCAATATCTTCCAACCTCAATGGCCGCATATAATTTTCCTCGATATATGATAGCGATTTATAAAACTCAGGTGTCAGAAAATACTTGCCGTTTTTACTGTTCTTGTCTTGCTCGATAAACTCTCGAACCAATATTATCAGCAGCTCAAGCAGATGCCCCTTCAACTTAATCTCCCAACCTAATGCTTTATCATGGTTTTCCTTGACCATCGCCTGCATAAGTTGTGATACCTCGCTCCTAATGCCTGGCTGCAAATGAACCCTATTCCAACCGGTATCCCTTTGGTTATTGAAGATCGCCCTCAAGCAATCCGCTCCTCGAATGTTTTTCAATTCATCTGAAATAGCGTCTTCTGTAAAAAGGCAATTGTAAATAACTGCGTGGACCGGGTTTTTATAGCCGTGTCGGCACCCAGGATAAATGCCAAACACATCTCCCGATGTCAGTATAGTTGTTTGACCATCGGTTATATGCAGTGAAAAACCTGATTCCATATATACTAGCTCATAGAATTCGTGATAGTGAGAGGCCACGCCCTCACTATGCACGTATCTATCTACATATATAGGTATGGATCTGGAATCGAAGAAATTCCCTTGGCTTAAATGATTCATCATTATCCCCTCATTACTTCTTGAAAAACCATTGTTCGGCGGCGAAATTCTGTGCTATAGCGAAACCGGAATCGGTAAAATTAGCTATTTTAGCGTTCACGCAAACCGGTTGTATAACATTTTGTGTTGAAATAAGATACCACAAATTCTCTTTCATATTAGCAGCCATAGCTTGGGCATTTTTCCGCGCTTGATCAGGCGGCAAAGCCCGAATGCCGTCCATCATCTCGAAAAATTCTTTGACGTTTTCCGGCGGTTCCTCCCCTTCCTTGCCATTACTAATCCACCAACGATTCCACAACAGCGCCCATTTATCTTGGCCCCATTCAGCTCGCATCCACATGACCGGCCCCGGTGCAAATGCTACGGTCGCCTGCAATTCATTGGCACTATTTCTTTGGCCCCATAAGGATGAATCTATGACTTTCAAAGATACGTCCAGATCCAATCGTTTCAATTGCTCGACGGCCAACTGAGCAAACGGGACAGTATCCGACATAAGAGGCGCCACCTCAAAATGAATGGTAAAGCGCTTGCCATCCGGTCCGAGGCGCAATCCATCCGAACCTTTTTTCATACCCATTTCCTCTAAAAGTTTCTTGCCCTTTTCTAGATCAAAAGTTGTATCCTCTATATCAGCGGGCTCTGCCAATCCATAGTATATGCTATCAGCGATTTCTTCTTTATCCAGAGCATAATTCAATGCTTTTCTGAAACGCACATCTTGTACCACCTGCCTCCATACAGGGTCATCGTTTGTCAAGTTAATGAATATATCTGTGGCAGTACGGTGTAACTTTGTATTGACATAGGTTTTATAACCGCCTTTGCTTTCATTTTCCTTATAAAGGGGCAACTTAGCCGGCGTAGCGAATTCATATGAGTGATCCACTTCGCCTCCCAGGAATTTCATGGTAGCCATCTCCAGGTTTTGCACAAATACGCTGCTTATCTCATCGATATATGGCAATTGATTGCCTCGTGCATCCACTTTAAAATAATACGGGTTACGCTTATATATATACGTATCCTTGTTTATTTCGGTAAGTAACCATGGAGTCAGCGCAGGAAAGCCGATGGCTTGAGGCGTGGTTACCTCCCAATTGGTTATGTCAACCTTGTTGAATAAACTAACCCAATCATCTTTAGCAAATCCCGCTTCTTTGATTTTGGGCTCCAATTGTTCTAACGGCGTATACTTTATATGATAATTTTTTAAAAAATGTTCTGGTTTCAAAAGGTCGGTATAGCCGCGCCACCCTTCCACAGCTAATTGTAGCGGAAAGCCGCCATACGGTTCATCAAAATGGATCTTAAATGTGCAATCGTCTATGACACTAAATTTCATCGGCATGCCGGAAATATTACCTCCCGACTTAAGCCATGTTGGAAAAATAGGTGTCAATTCCTGGTTGAACAAAACATCCTCGATGGCAAATTTTACATCATTGACGGTAACCGGTTGGCCATCCGACCATTTCAATCCTTCCCGCATATGAAAGGTAAATTCCTTTTGGTCGCTGCTTGCCTCATAACCCTTCAAAACATTAGGCGTTATTTCCTGGCCCAATAAGCCAGGGGTATTGAGCAACGGTTCATTCATAGCTACAAAAACGGTATTGTCGCTTTCAGGTTCCGTTCTGACCGTCCTCAGAGTACCACCATAAGAGCCTATCTCATATTTTAGTATATCAGGCGGAAGTTCATTGGTCAATTTGGGATCTTTAGGTAATCTCTGCTCTATAGAGTGTAGCCCTCCGGCCTTTACCTTCTCAGCCAATATAGGAGATTCTTTAAAGCGTGCCTGTTCACCATCTGCCGATACAGCTTCACTTTGTTCCGTATCTCCTTTTGTATGCTGATCAGCAGACGATGTTTCTCCGTTATCTGTACTCTGACAGGCCATCAGCAATATAGATAAGAGCAGGGTCATTGCTATTAAACACCGCGATAATGGCATCCTATGCCTCATTTCTTAATCCTCCACATTCACTATCTCACCAGTATCCAGCGATTTAATAGCAGCCGCTATAACCCTTTGAGCGGCCAAACCATCAGCTCCGGTGCCATCTATATCCTCAGGTTTCGTACCCTCTCCCACCTGTTCTAAAAACCGATGCAAGCGAGCCTTAAATGTATCATCAAAATCCCTGTACCCTCCGAATACCGGATTTGTATATACTGTTTTTTCCAGGCTATCAGCCGGATACAGCGTCGCTTCTCGCCACATATCATCCAATACAAAACGGCCCTTTGTACCAGCAAACTCACAGCGCTCCATGGGATGACCGCGTTTGATATCATAGCTGCTGGTCAAATGACCCACTGCACCATTCCTAAACTGCACGTTTATAGAAGCCGTCGACCATATGGTACGGCCCGGCGCTTTCATTGCAAAACACTGTACTCTTGTTATATCACCGCAAAAGTGGCGCATTGTATCTACGGAATGTGGGTTAAGCGCCTTGAGATGAAAGTACGGTGATTCGAAGTCCTGAGGTTTTCCGATCCATAAGGCCATATTGAGAAACAACGGCTCACCCAGCCTGCCATCATCCACCCATTTTCTGGCTAAACGGGCTGCGGGCGTAAATCGATGATTGAAGTCCACACCAAAACACAATCCCTTTTCTCTAGCCAACGCCACCATCCTCTCGGCCTTCGGTATTTCATTGCATATGGGTTTTTCACAGAGTACATGGCAGCCGGCCGACAGAGCCTGTATGGTAGGCTCATAATGGTCGCTGCCGTACTCGTAGCCGCCGGTGGCCACGCTGCACAAGTCAGGGGCTAATTCGTCCAACATTTCCTGGGCATCTGTAAACCAAGGCACGCCTAAACGTTTGCCGGCTGATTCGGCTCTTTCAGGAACGATATCGCACACACCCACCAATTGGGCCAAGGCATCCTCTTTATAGATATTAGCATGCAGATTGCCTATTGGGCCCATACCTATAACGCATACACGCAGCATATCTATTATCCCTCCATATTATCTACATTGCTATTTTCTTTGTCTTCAGTTTCCAACATGGCCTGTATCTTCTGAGCCGCTTCCGGCGACCCTATATGCAACATATCATATGCCTGTTGGGAGGTCTTAAAAGGCCCACAGCCCAAACCATGCCAATCCAGGTTAGTATACATAGGATTAGAACGACCGATTTCACTCTCACGCTTCTTAATAAAGGCCTGCATACGGTTCTCCAGCAAAGATACTACTTCGGGCTCTTCTTCGGCTATATTGTGGTTCTCTCCAGGATCCTTTATTAGATTATAAAGCTCTATCTCGGGCTTAAAATGAAAATCCGGTTCCAAAGCGTGAATAAATTTCCATTCTGGCGTACGCCAACCGTGTTTGCGCATCCATGTACACTCTGTAATGTAAAACTCGGGCTCAGGCTCGCGCAGCTCATTTCTCATAAGTGGTGCCAAGCTACTGCCATTGAATTTGATCTGGGTATCTATACCCATAAGCTCCAAAATTGTAGGCATTACATCTTTTAGCTGACAATAATCGCCATATCGTTTGGCCGCCGGGACCTTTCCCGGATACCGTAAAATCAGCGGGACTGTGAGGGTACAATCATAAAGCCCATGATGATCAAACCAACATTCATGATCATAGAGAGTTTCACCATGATCGGCCGTGATTACGATCAACGTTTCTTCGTCTATACCCATAGCCTCTATTATTTCGAATATGTTTTGTATGCAGGCATCCATGTAGGCTATTGCTCCGTCGTATTGGGCTATAATATAGTCTTTATCGGTACAGCCAGGCGGGAACCACGTCATAAAGAAATCGCGGAATGGTTTAAACTCGTAAACCGGTTTAAGCGATTGATTGGCCTTATCGTATTCATTCCCTCCGTAGAACATGCGTTCAAAAGGACTGGGCGGAAGATAAGGGGCATGGGGATCCATGTGACGCAAAAAGAGGAAAAAGGGTTGATGTTGTCCAGCCAGGCGTTTTAATTCGGGAATAGCTACCTCATTGAGATTTTCAGCTTTAGGGCTTCTGCCCTCAGCGTAAGAACCCCAGCCGGCATACTCCAGATAGTTATGAAATCCTCGTGAAGCCGGATTCCCCTTAAAGCCCACACACGTAGTATTGTACCCATTTTCGCCCAACACCTCTGCCAGTGTCGGAACTCCTTCGGCTATATCGCCTTTATGTCTCAAGGCGACCACGTTGGTTCCAAAACAATCCATGCCTGTTAACATACACGAATAGCCCGATGTGGTAGGGATATGAGGGCTGAAAGTATGTTCAAATACCACACCGCCCGCAGCAAATTTGTCCATATGCGGTGTAGTAAGCCTATCATAACCATAAAGGCTCATATGATCAGCCCGTAAGCTGTCTATACCTATTAGAATCAAATTAGGCATCTTGCTCATGACCTTGTTCCTCCTCTTATCTGGCACCTAAAGCCTTAAGGCAGGCGTTCAGATATCCGCGGCTTTCCGCAGCGATAGCCACCACTTCAGGCAATTCCAAATCATTAGCCCCGATAACTTCCAGGCAGACCGGCCCGGAATAATCATTATCAACCATAACCTTGCAATAAGCCATCAGATCTATATCACCTCGTCCGCAAGCCTGATTAGCCGGTATCCCCGGCCCGGTATTGCGGCCTAAACAATCGCGTATATGTATATGCTTAACCCTGCCTATCACTTGCATAAGCGCCTGAGCAGGATCTTCTCCGGCTCTGTAAATATGACTTGGATCCATGTCGATGCCAAAAGCCGGCGAATGAATGCTATCCATAGCTTTTAAGGTGGTAGGCGTATTATATATGGCTAAGCCCACATGCGCCTTTACACAAAGGGTGATGCCATATGTTTCTGCTTTTTCGGACATTTTAGCCAATAAATCGATTTGTCTTTCCAAATCTCCATCTGCATCGGCTTTACCACCCGGACCTACATTTACTATTGGAATACCGATCTCAGCACCGGCTTCAAAGGCCTTAGTCAGTCTATCCTCATCCAATGAGGCTACTTCCATTGACAGAAACTTTAAACCATTTTCAGCCACGATATTTCTGAGCTTATCAGCCTGCTCACGCCACCGATCCAGCTCCAAGTGCTCGCACATGCCCTTTATCGCCGATATTTCTATGCCATCGTAACCTGCCAATGCTATATACTTAGCGGCCGTGGCGAAATCATAGCCTCCAAATAGCACCGAGTTTACACCCAACTCTATCATTTTAGCCCCTCCCAAACTTCCTTAATTAATTAAAGTTCTACGATACTATGGGTCTGCCAAGAACGAATAGCCGCTTCAATTATACGTTGTGCTTTTAATGCCTCTTCACCTGAACCATCGATTTTATCGTAACTAACACCGGCTTCGATCTGATCTATCCAAACGCCTATTCTATCCTTGAATGTTTCGTTAAAAGAACGCATACCGCCCAGATAATCATAGGTTTCGGTCTCAATGCTATTGCGCGGATAAAAGTGCAAATGCTCGCAAGCATCTTCCAGAACAAAGCGCCCTTTTGAGCCTACTACTTCACAGCGCTCAAGGCCATAGCTGCCGCCGGCATCGTAACTACCGGTCAGATTGCCCACAACATCGTTTTCAAATTGAAGTAACACCTGACAATTAGACCAGATATTCCGACCCTCGCCTTTCATCATAAAAGCCGCTACGCTCTTTACATCGCCGCAGAAATAGCGCATAACATCGAACGAATGCGGATGAAGAGCGCGCATATGAAACCATGGGGACGATTCATTAGGATTATTTATCCACATACGCATGTTTATGATATGAGTTTTACCCAAACGGCCGTTATTCATCCATTCCTTGGCTACGCGCGCCGCCGGCGTAAAACGATGGTTTAGATCAACGCCATATGGGACCTTTTTGCTTTTAGCCAACGCCACCATTTTTTCAGCGTCTTCTATATTATTGGATATAGGTTTTTCGCCTAGTACCGGTATGCCGGCCTCAAGCAGTTCCATAGTCGGCTTAAAATGATCCCCGCCATTTTCCACACCGGCCGTCGCCATACTACATGCATCCAGGTGTATACCGCTATCCAGCATCTCTTTTACACTGTAAAAGGCCTTGGCACCATACTTAGACGCGGCAGCGTCGGCCTTTTCTTTTATTATATCGCATACGGCTACCAACTCCACCTTGGGATTATTCATATACACGCCGGCATGCACGTTACCGATATTGCCCATTCCAACTATACCGACTTTTAATGCCATTTTATAAAACCCCCACATCTTTAATATTCATTCACTATCACTATAATAGCACTTTCTCCGAGGACCATATAGTACAAAAACGATGATTATAGCATATTTCCGTCTTCAGATTTCCATAGACCATAGTTAGCAAATTTATCGGACGGTAATGAAACACCAATAGCACCGTATTTGTTATAAAACCAGCCGCTCCGGCTACGGTCCTCGGTACTCATACGCCAGTCCAACAGTTTTAACCTATATGTTTCCACAACGCCTTTATAAAATGGGTTATCAGCCAAGTTATGCAATTCCTCGGAGTCATTTTCCATATCGAAGAGCATATCGGGTAAATCAAGAAAATGAACGTACTTAAATCGATGATCCCTCACCATCCATGCCCGGCGACGCTCAGGCGGTATACCTAAGACTTCCCCCGTATGGTAAAACTCATAATCCCAATCGGCATACACCGCTGACTGCCACGCCTCGGGCTTCCGGCCCCTTAAAAGCCCCATCAGGCTCTTGCCTTGGATGCGATGATCAATAGGAATATCGGCTTCTTCCATCATGGATGGAAGAAGGTCTATGGATTGAACAAAATCATAATTTATGCTACCTCGGGAAACATCATATTCCCCACCGGGACAATACACTATCAACGGCACGCGCACAGCTTGTTCATAGAACAACTCCTTTTCAAACAGCCAATGATCGCCTAGATATTCGCCGTGATCCGATGTAAATACGATCATAGTATTATCCATAAGACCATGCTGTTCCATATAGTCGAAAAGCCGCCCTAATTGCATATCAACCAGCGACATCATGCCATAATAGGTCGCGCGCATATGTTGCCATACCCAGCGGTTGTCGAAAGGTAAACTGCGCCGCTCCTTCCTAAAAGGCTCCATGATAGGGTGCTTTAATTCATCTTGGTTTCGGCATGGCCGAGGTACCTGAGCAGGGTCATATAAAGCGTTATATGGCGCTGGAGCAGCTATTGGCCAATGAGGGTATGTGTAAGATAGATGCATTATCCATGGCCGTTGCTCATGACTGCGCATAAATTCCATAGCCTTATCGGTAAGATAAGCCGGCGGGCTGTCTTCGGCTTTCACCCTCAACGGATATGGACAGGCTTTGAAATCCCAAGCAGATATGTTTTCTCCTTGAGGCGTTTTTACAGTCATGGCAAAATCATCTATGGGATCATCGGATATGTATCCCTTGCTCATCAAGAACTTACCATAATCCCAGCCCTCGGTAGCCAATACATCCATACCGCCGTCATTCAAGCGGTCCCTTTCAGGGTCGAAGCCACACCGAATGAGTTGAGGCAGTCTCTCATCGTCTGCGCTGTAATGTCCCTTACCTATCAATACGGCATCATAGCCATTACTTGTAAAATAATGCCCTATACTGCGTTCGTCCTCCGGCAGCGGCACGCCGTTCCACGTAGACCGATGCGCATGCATATAGCGGCCGGTATATAAGCACGTACGGCTGGGGCCACATACTGGCCATTGCACATAAGTGGATTCAAAACGCACACCCTTTTGCGCTAATTTGTCCAGAGATGGTGTCTTAACAACGGGGTGACCGGCACAACTCAAACAGTCAGCTCTCCATTGATCCGCCATAATAAACAATATATTCATCATATGCATCCTCCTTCAGCTTTGTTAACTTGGCTCATATGTCCGATTGGTTTTTGCGAGTACCTAAGAAGGATATACAATCATCAATTTCTCTACGTTCATACTCTTGAAATGTCATCAAAAAGTTCGGGTATGAATGTAAATACAATACCCGGAAATTAGTGTTTATATAGTTGGTAGATTATTCATTTCCCATAAAATAACCTTTCAGCACCAAAAAATTGCGCTATGTTAAATCCATTATCAGTATAATTGTGTATTTTAGCATTTATAGCGACAGGTTGTTTTATATTATCTGCAACTACAAAATACCATAGATTATCTCTCATATCAGCCCTTATTTTTTCATTATACTGTATAGATTGTTCAACTGGCGCACCACGCATATCTTCGATCAATTGATAAAAGTCTTTTACGTCTTGAGGTGGTTCTTCACCTTTTTGCCCATTACTCACCCACCACATATTCCATAGTGGCGCCCAATAACTTTGAGCCCAATCTGGATTTCCAGCTCCTAATACCGGACCATGCGTACCTATCACAGTAGCTTTAATTTCATTAGCAGCTACACGTGTGTTCCATAAACTAGCATCAATCTGTTTCATGCTAACATCTAGTCCCAATTCGCGCCACTGTTCAACAACTAACTGTGTTAAGGGCACAGTATCCGGCCTCCATGGTTGGACATCAAGCGGTATAGAGAATTTCTCTCCACCTGGTCCTAAACGTAAACCATCTGATCCTTTTTTCATGCCCATTTCATCCAATAATTTATTAGCCTCTTTAATATCACACTCTGTACCTTGTATTTCAGCCGGTTTTGCCATGCCATAGTAAACTGTATCCACTATTTCGTCTTTATCTAATGCCAGATTTAAAGCCTTTCTAAAACGTATGTCATAGATAACCTTTCTCCAAACTGGATCATCATAGTTGAAATTAAGTATAATGTCAGCACCCGTTCTATGCATATTTGGCATATAGATCTTGTAACCGCCATTAGCCTCATTTTCCTTAAGAAGCGGCAAGTCATTCAAAGAGATTAATTCACCGGAGTGATCGACTTCACCACCCAGCGTTTTCATAATAACCATTTGAAGGTCTTGTACATAGGTGGTATTAAGCTTATCTATATATGGTAATTGATTGCCTTTCTCATCTATCTCAAAGTAATAAGGATTTCGTTCATATTCTACTGTGCTAGTTGTAGCCTTTATCTGCATCCATGGACTAAGTACTGGAAAACCTATGGCATCGGGTGTTACCGACTCCCAATTAAGTACGTCTTTTTTGTTGAAGAGACTAACCCAATCGCTTTTTTGGAAACCAGCTTTTTCGATTTCCGGCTCAAGCTGTTCTAATGGAGTATATTTTACATGATATTTTTGCAAAAAATGTTTTGGCTTCAAAATATCAGTATAACCTCTCCAACCTTCTATAGACAATGTCAAGGGGAAACCCCCATAGGGCTGATCGAATATTATCTTAAAAGTATAATCATCCAAAATTTCCAATTTCATTGGCGTACCATCTACTTTACCTCCTGATCTTAACCATGCCGGGAAAACCGGTGTCAGCTTGGCATTAAATAGCACATCCTCTACTGCAAACCTTACATCTTCTGTCGTTACCGGTTGACCATCAGACCATTTTAAGCCCTCTCTCATATGAAAAGTAAATTCTTTTTGGTCACTACTAGCCTCGTAGTTTTTTACAACATTACCAGTTATCTCTTCCCCTAACAATCCAGGTGAATTTAACAACGGTTCATTCAATATGCAAAATACTGTGGAATCAAATCCTTGTTCATGCGTAACTGTTCTTAGGACGCCCCCATAGGTACCAATCTCATACTTGATCTGGCTAGCTGGCATATCATTGGCTATTTTGGGCTCCTTAGGTAACCGTTTTTCTATCGGTGGTAAGTCACCTGTTTTTACTTTATCAGCTAGTATAGGAGCCTCTTTAAGTTCTGTAGGAATACCTTGGGTTTGTTCGAATTCACTCATAACTTGTTCTTTTCCCCGATCCTTTGTCTCTTCGCCAGTTTGTTCAGTAGATTGTTCCCCATCTTCATTTGTAGAAGTACCACAACTCGTTATTATAATGGGCAACAACAAAGCTATAGTTAACATCCATACTGTAAACAGCTTTAACTTTCTCATTTAAAATTGCCTCCTAATTTTAATTTTTGATACGTTACACATGCCCTTTTACTGCCAAAATAGAAATTATACCGATTTTCTTATGGCCAGCTTGCATTAAACAGCATAATGAGCCCTCCTTTTGCTCGATTTGGCCTCTTAATTCCAGAGATTGTATGTCGAATGCTTTAATTTAAGCGCTTTAAGCTCGCGCAATAGCAGCCAGTTTCTCCATAAAGTAGCAGTAGTTTTCAAATGAAACATCAGGCGGGAAAGAATGATCAGGTCCGGGAACATAGCCACCATCATGTATTAGCGGCGCAACACGTGCCAGCTCTGCATCAATAGCCTCCGGCCCATGCGCCGCGGCTCGTTTATCTATACCAAACCACATGCGCAGGTCGCGGCCGTATTCTTTGCGAACTTTGAGTACATCCATGCCACACTGCACTTCAAATGGATAAAGGACATTTATACCCGCATCCAGCCAAATGGGAATAAGCTTTGTTATATTGCCATCACTGTCCAGCGATATGAACTCCACCCCTCTTGAGTGCAAGAAATCCACCACACGCCTGTACCTTGGCAAAGCAAATTTGCGAAACAACTCAGGGCTAACCAGCGGACCATTCTTATAGGCCATATCTTCCCAGAACCCGAAAACATCAACATCAGTATAATCCAGGATTTGATCCATCATCCGTATCATGAAGTCAGCCTCTGCTTCCATCATCTCTTCCAGAAATGCCGGATCATCATAGAAAAGCATGCACAATCTCTCTACTCCCAATAGATTCCTCAACGGCCCAAAGAAGCCACCCCAACGATCGGCAATGACTACAAGCGGATAATCACGCTGACGATAAGCAGCCAGCTTTTGTTTCCAATTTGGGCCAAGACGAGCGGCTAAATCCGGCTGCATCCTTTCCTTCCAGAAGGTGCGGAAATCCTCTCGCGTTTCCACAGGAAACCTTACAAACTGCGGCATTGACGACATAGGGTTATCTTTACGCTCGCGTATCAATATACCTTCATGGTTTATATAAAGCACCGTTCTTTCATCTTCTTCGATGACTTTATGCTCAAATGGCGGATTAGGAAAAAACCATCCTCCTTGCCAATCCCAGTAATCTGTTGAAATCGGCGGATTGTTCGGTTCATACCCTTCGCTAAGCCAGCGTTCAATAGTCTCAGGCCAAGCACCGAATTCGCGGTATGGGACTCGATCTACCGGTTTATATCTCATAGCAGCCAAAAACCGTTCCCGGTCGTTCATATGTCTGTTCAAACTCACAACTGTATTCTCCCTTCACCATTTTCATTGCTTCTGTAATTATCTCAATTGTAACACAAAAGAACAGTACAATATTTATACAAAACAAATATCTTCTTGCATAAAATATCTTTTCTTCGCTTTTATTATTGGTTCGTTTCGTACTGATACGGATTATTTCCCTTTATGAGCCAACAATGCTAAAAGATTGGCCTTTTGTGCTAAAAATCATATTGCCCTATATTATCATCTTTTTGTGCTAACAGCTTTATAGAAAATTGTATTATAATGATCCCAGAATTATAGTGAGAGGAGAATCTTATGTTTACTCAAGAACCGCTTTCATGTCGTCAGAGATTTATCAACACCATGGAGTATAAATCCGTAGATAGAATACCCAATCACGAAGTCGGCGTTTGGGGTCAAACTATGGATCGATGGCACGAAGAAGGATTAAATATGTATGATCTACATTGGGATTGGTTTACCGGCGAGGAATATTTCAATATGGATGCCAGAGAATATATAAACGTCAATTATGGGATGATACCGCCTTTTGAAACCGAAACCCTTGAGAAAACTGATCGATATGAGATCATACGCGATGAAAACGGCGTCATACGCAAGGCTTTGATCGAAGGTACGGCGTGGGGGACCAGAGCCAGTATGGATCAATTTCTGAGCTTTCCGGTCAAGAACATCAACGATTTCCGAGAGATCAAAAAACGATATGTAGCTAACTTAGGCCGTAGATATCCACCACAGTGGCAGGAGATAATGCTACCGAGATGGCGTCAAAGAGAACATGTGCTGGTACTTGGCAGAAATTGTAGCACGTTGGGTTTCTTTTGGAGAGCCCGAGAATGGATGGGAACCGAGAACGTGTGTTATGCATGGTATGATCAACCTGCGCTTATGCATGAGATGATGGAGTTTATAGCAGATTTCACCATCGAAGTATCGCACCCTATATTGGAAAAAACCGACGTAGATTACGTATTTATCAATGAAGATATGTCTATGAAAAACGGCCCCTTGTTAAGTCCGGATACCTATAAAACGTTCATCTTTCCCCGTATGTGCCGATTAGTGGATTATTTTAAAAGCCATGGTGTTCGTTACGTATGTGTGGATACTGATGGTAACTGCGAGGCTTTGATTCCTCTTTTGATGGAGGCAGGCGTGGATGCTATATGGCCTATGGAAAGAGCTGCCGATATGGATCCCATAAAGCTACGTAAGAAGTTCGGCAAAGATTTAAGGCTTTGGGGCGGCGTTGATAAGAGGGAATTGGCAAAAACTAAAGAAAACATAGATAAACACTTGGCCTCTCTATATCCGTTAATAGAGGAAGGAGGATTCATACCTACAGTCGATCACACAGTCCCGCCTGATATATCATTAGAAAACTTCAGGTATTATATGAAACGGAAAATGGATCTATTATCCGGAAAATTCTGATTACAAAAGGCAGTACTCCATTTATACACCTTTTATGATTATCCGGAATTAACACGCCGTATAAAAGTATATTTAGCAGTTTCCAGCTAATGGAGACTGCTAAATATTACAACTCATCTACCATAATTCTAAAGAAATTTTCCCTATGCGTTATCTATGCTTTCCATAACAAGCACCCAATCTTGAAAGATCGGGAGACGCGATAAAGACCATTCTCCGTCTTCTGGCCTAACAATGCCACAGTCAATCTCATCGCCGCTTATAGGATTAAAAAGAAATACTTTATAAGAAACCCCTTTTTCTAAATTTTTTATCTTAAACACAGGATAGAAAAAAGGTAAGTAAATAATCCGAACTTTTTGCGGTATCCCTGCAATATAAGGATAATAATTATGTTCTCGTTTTTCTTCGGATACATTGACTTCTATCCACTCGGGATGTGGCTCAAATAACCACCATTTGTACCTCTCTAAAAGTTTTTTTGAAAGTGCCAATTGATAAGAACCAGGCAGCTTATATGCCTCCTCCCACGGAGTATCTCCCCAGCTCATACCATGTGGACTGGGACCAAATGGTTTCTCTTTGGTATTTACCTGCCAGATGCCGTTCGCGCCATATGTATGCCCGGCAGCACCATTTAATACACAAGCCCAAAACATCAACCTTTGAACTTGCTCTTTACACTGACCACCTATCCCTTCGTAAGCAACCTCTCCATCTATCACAGGCATAACCGGTTCCGCTTGATAAGACTGATGAATCCTGAATACCGTATTCCCTATGGAGTCGTCGCTATGACCAGTCTGTAACATATCAAAATCGAATACATCGGCAAAACCAGGTACCTCTCTGGTATAGCTGCCCGGATGAACTGTTATAGGATTATGATACGGGTCTACCTCTCGCAAATATGTCCCTATCTCTTTCCACCCCAGCCTCTGCGCTTCCCTATCTCTTTTTTGATCCGTAGACAGATAATAAGGCATATCATATTCACCTGCCAAACACCATACTACAGGATAGGCACCGTATCTTGCCACAAGATTTCTCCAGTGTTTTTTTATCTTTTCAATCCCCATAAAATTAAGAAAGTAACCCCAGCAACCTACAATACATGGAACCAATCCTAAATCTATAAGATAATTGATCCTTTCATCCGCTTTATCAAAATACGCTGGATTAATACGTTCATATCCTTCTTCCCATGGAAAGCCAGCCTCATTAGCTCCTCTTTCATCAAATGGTTTCATATCAGGGTATAAGCCGGCAACTATCTGTATAACAGAAAAACCTTTATCTATCCTATCTAATGCTAGTGTCTGAAAATCTTTTGGCCATTTCAATCTTTTACACAATCCCATCCACCACGTATCTGCCAACCAGAAGAAAGGCATACCATCAATATGCTCAAGATGCCTTTTGCCATCCGATACACGCAAAGGCCCATGCTTTAGCAAAGGATTATCCCCACTATAAACCGATATCTCAATATCACCCTCTTTGCCATGTAAATCTGTGTTAGAAACATCCGAGCATACGGTACAGAAATGGTGACGACCTGTTTTTGGTGATGAATAGCGTATACACCATTTCTGCCCACCTGCCCAAAAAGCCGGTATTACCCTTTCTTGTCCATCCGGATCGGTTACAACTGCCGATAACTCTACTTCATTGAATGGATCCTTATATTTTTTATTTGAAACATAAAACCATTCGACCATGCAATTTTGTTCAGCATATGACATCATGAAGACCTCCTTTACAAATCTCTTTAAATGAATTTAATATTATCCTTTATCCATACAAGCTGTATTTTAAATATCTATAAAATCTTCATCAACGAAATTGCCGTTGAATCTGACTTTTTTATTTCCCGGAAATACTATATGCGCGGTACTACCTTCGGGTATTTCGACAGATATATCGAGGTAATCGCCCCTATCTCTATAGCTTACATCCACTCTGCCCCTCGGAGTGGGCACAGAGCCCTCGGCCCACTTGAGATCGCATAGCTGCGGCTCGATTAGGATTTTCGAAAACCCTGGCTCTATGGGACGCACACCCAATACATAGGCGCCCAGAAAATACCCCGGAGCCGCCGACCATGCGTGACAATGGCTGCGCGTAAGGCCGCCTTTCCACCACCCTATAAAAGTTTCCCAGCATGTAGTGGCGCCGTAATCGAGCATCGTACCCCAGTTTTGCCTTATATTATCCAGAATCTCGTCCATACGATTCAGCTTGAGCAAAGCTTCGAAATAAAAGAATGACATAAAAGCGCTGCCTATCTTGACGAAATGTTCCGGCGGGTCGAACATATATTTTTCTATTATCTGTTTTCTATCACCTTCGGCGCAGTCGCATAGATACACTATGGCATTGGTTTGCTGGCTTATCACCTTGGAACGCTGTCCATCGGCATGGATGCTGTCTATATAAGCCTTCTCGTCTTCCGACCACAGGAATCGATTTATGGCATCCTTAAGGTGGTCTGCAAATCGCACAAACATAGCGCTGTCATTTCCTTTACCCAGTTGATCTGCCAGATAAGCGGTGTCCTTCAAGGCTTTTACCAGTAATGCATTCTGATGCGTAACCACGCCGCTATCCACCGTATCCATAGGAGCCCAGTCCAGCATATTCCACGCCGTTATCTCCAGTAAACCGTCTTTATTGATAAACTTTGTAAAGTTCTTAACTGTTTCAACCAGTGACGGATATATCCCTTCTAAAAAAGCTTTGTCTCCCGTAAAATCATAATACTCGCGACAGGCGTTCATCCAAAACAGCGTCCATGCCGTTAAAACATTCTGCCAGCCACTGGGTATCTGCGATTCGGGCAATGCCGTTCTGTACATGGACTTCGGCACCAGATTGAGACAACGCTTGACTATGTCGTATACTCCAAATGTATAATAATTTATCAAAGCCTCATTGCGGGCATCGCCCACCCAAAAGGTTTGCTCGTAAGCAGGGCAATCTACAAATGTATCTTCCATGCATAAACGCGTGGTATCACGTGATATTTCCCATATTCGATTGAGCAAGTAGTCCGAGCTCCTAAATTGGCCAACCTCTGCAACAGGATAAGTGCTTAAATAGGTTTTTATACCATAGATTTTAATAGGGCTCTTTAGGTCCCTTACTGTTAGCATAATATATCTGAAGCCATGGCGCACAAAGGATCTATATCGTTGCCTGCCATCGGCAGTTATATAGCGCATGGTATTGTTAAGTCCTGTAGTATTCTCTATAATGCCATCGTGCATACTCTCGAACATATAAAAATCCAGAACTGCCCCAGCAGGAGCATCTATATCGAAAGCTATAAAACCGGATAACTCACGGCCAAAATCTATAATCAATTCCGTATCACCGATTTCAAACGGTTTTATTATAGTACAGTTATCATTGGCTATAACCATGTTGTGATATTCGTAAGGTACATCGTATTCAGCTATGGTATTCTTTACAGTGGACAATGTATATACATTATCTACGCACATATGCTCAGACAATACAGGATTTATCCATCGACTATAAGGCGTCAGCGCACTTTCGTCTTTTATTTCCCATATCGCATGATACTCCGGGGTTTCGCTCAAGGTATCATCTTGCGGATAACCTATCTTCAATACGGTCTTGTTATCAAACGGGCCGATAGTCGCAAATTCGTCCCCCTCACCATTCAAAGGAGCTCTGAATGTTATATTTTCCTCGAAATCAAAGGCCATATGTACGAACATCTCATGATATGCGCCGCTGGTATTCATTATAAAGAGATTGTCGCCGGCCTGTAAACGCACATTAACCTCGCCGGTTTCATTTAAATGATATATTTCATCGTTTATCCGGAAATCACCGCAAACGCTGACCCATTTGCCAAATGGAAATATCATGCGCCCCTCCATAGCTTTGGGAGACCATATTACGGTAGCCAGATACCCCAGATGAGCTTTGGGGTTGGCATCGTATTCCTCTGGAAAAAGACTGGGCCGCAGGTCAATGGATACATGCTGCTTAACCGGCATGACTCCTTTTATTGATGCGATGCGACGTGGATACACAGGTTCTTCGGTCAGATATGGTATATCCCTTTCAACCAACTTGGTCCAAGGTTCCATGCCAACCCGGCCTATTGATTTCGCATAGCTCCAATTGCTGTCATCAAAATCCATCGATGCCCAGCCGTTATCAAACTTACCGGCATCGTATATCTCGGCCCATGCTTGCTGGCAGCTTATGCGCACCGATTCCCTTTTATAGCCGGCATGAGGTACTGTTCGCCACTCATCATCGGTACAAATGCTGCCGCTCAACTGTCCATTTTTACAAAAATCCAGTTGGGCTAAAAGGCCACCGCGGCCTTCTATGTACTGGAATGTGCCCACACCGTAATGAGTGACCAGTACAGCTATAACATTGACGCCCGGTTTTAGATAATCCTTTACGGAGTATGAATCAAAGGATTGCTCGAAAGGCCAGCTGCGTACCGGACCGAAACCCAGCCTTTGGCCGTTTACATAGACCACATGCCTGGAATCCGCTGTAATATGCAGTACAGCATCATCTATATCCACCGGAGCTTCAAAACAGCGCCTAAAACACACCCAATAGTTTCTTGGGTGTAAACCGCTATCGTCCCATATCCATTCCGCTTTCCATTCCATACAACATTCCACCTTTCATTATTCTTCTCCTAATTTTATAGCCTGGCTTATCTTTATCCTGGCCAATATGCGACCTAGCACCACAAGTCCTACCACAAACATTATTCCTATCATAATATAAATCTTCATTCTATCTTCTATCTGAGCTATAACTCTAAAAGGCGGCACCTGAGAATTTATATCATAAGCTACTTGTAGCATGGGAACGAACAATCTGCTCGTAATCCCACCTACAATTATACCAAATATAACAGCTATACCCGATGTTAAAATTTGTTCCCATACCAGCATACTTACCACCTGATATAGCGAAATGCCAACAGCACGCAATACGCCAAATTCAAATGTGCGTTTATGCATAGAAATTATCCAATACAATAAAAAGCCCAAAAACGTTATGATCAATGATACAATAAAGCCTAACGTCATAGTACCGTTCATGCCGAGTTGCATCGGCTCATTTTTTAACTTTATTATCTCCTGATCAGCATCCTTAAGCTCCATTACAGGCAACTTTCTTTCTCTTATTTCATTATATAGCTCAGCGCTACTGGCGCCTGGCTTTAGTTTCAGCCATATTTCATATGGTTCCAATGCCATATTATTTTGCACGTAAGGCAAATTCGCAACTACCAACATAGGCTGATTATCCCTTAATTCTGACCCTCGTTTCATAGATTGATCAAAAGGGTTCCATGTTGGCCAATAATTCACTATACCATATACTACAAAATTGGCCGCATCCGCCCCAGCCCAACTTATATCGATATAATCCCCGGGGTTAATGCTATACTTCTCGCTGAGCGATCTGGATATAAGAACCGCGCTCGGTTCATAAGCAAGTAAATTTAAGTAATCATTTATATGATAGGGTTTTAATAAATCCGAGCGAAACCATATCGTTTGGCCAAATTCATAAGGTTCTACAGCCATCAATTGCACATCATTTATAATTTTCCCCGATGCTTCTACATCTGCCCTTTGTTTTTTAAATACTTTAGCCGCATGTTCCACTCCCGGTAATTGTTGATAGCTTAAAAAAGGTGGTTCGGTATATTGAAGCCTCTCCGGTTCAGCGGACGAACCTGTACCGGAAGAAGTATTACTGCCTGCAGTTACAAACTGGCCCTCCCATACAGTGGTTATGACTATATCCGTTCCTATCTGATAACGAATACGGTCCTCCATATTACGGTTCCACGTTCTTGCGGCATTAGCACTAAATAGTCCGACAGTTATAGTCATTATTAGAAAGATCATAAGAAATTCATATTGCCGCAATGAACGGCTAACTTTTATAAGAACATAATATAGCGATGGTGTCCAAAAACGGCGTCCAATCCTGTATATGCCTTCTATAAGCCAAGGATATATACGCAAAAACAACAATCCTGTTCCCAAGCCGAACAATGTTGATGCAAAAAATAACAGCGGGTTTATTTGGATATCAGTCGGGTCCACGCCGGTAACAGCCAGTATTTGCTGAAACTGGTCAAATAAATAAAGGCCGAATATGCCTATTGCTATAAGTATTATATCGACAAACGAGCTTTGCCACCATGAGCTTCCTATATATCGCGCCTCTTGCTGTTTATAGCTGACTATAGTATCTTTAGTGGCAAAATAAGCCGGTACCACAAAATAAGCCGGTACCAGAAACATAACAATACACCCTACAGCGGCTAACAGCGCATATTGATATGCGGTGCGGCTCAACATCGCCGGTATAGCCTTGCGGTTTACAAATTCCAGAAAACCATTGGATATACCTAAAAGCTTGGTCAACAATAGTCCCAACAATGGCCCGACAGCAAAGCCTACTCCCGCTAATATAATTCCTTCAAATAGATATTGAAACAATATATGTCCTCTGCTGGCACCGCGGCTGCGCAACACGGCTATCTCATCTCTGTCCGCATCTATAATCAAAAATGCAACCATAAATATGTAAAAAATTAACATCAGCAACACGGGTACGTTCAGTATTAAAAGCAATATATTAGCTTGCTTTTCCTGCTCTTGATATTTCAACAAGATATCATTTATAGGTGAACTCACTGTTAAACCGTCATATATATTATTAGCATGCTTTATTATAGAATCATTACGAGACAAAAACGCATTTATATCTTTAGCCATTATCTTTCTATAATCCAAAGCATAATACCAATCGCTGGTTTTAATCAACGGCTTTTTTTGCTCTGCGAAAAAACTTTTGAAGAGATCCATATCCACTATAAGGCTTTGATCGTTGATAGAGGCTGTTCCTAGCCAATAAGGATCATTAGGATCTTTCGCTGTAAAAACGCCAACCGGTTTGATCTTTATCTGCCCCAGTCCTGTATCTTGAGGCATATTCATTAAAAATACCGTGTCCAAAACCGTGTCTAGTTTTTCCAAAACGGTTTCGGTTACCAGTACTTCAAAAACATCATTTACACGTTGTTTATTAGGCATTCGGCCATCTATAAGCTTGATATGTCTATCGAAATCCGATAATGCCTGAATCTTACCAAATCGACTTACATTGGGATCAGCCTTGGTAAGATCAGCTGGCTTCATTTCATAAGGCTGTAAAGCCAAACTTTGAACTGCTGTAATTATCGGAACATTTAAGCGGTTCGGTACATCTTCAGTTATATACCGGTTAAGCCTTTCATAAATATTAGCCTTATCTTTTGCAGGGGTTTCGGTCTTAAAATATAAGCTAAGTTTATAGGCACCTGGATAACTTTCGGATGTTACCTGGTACTCCTCAAGGTCTTTTGTCAGCATTCTCTGCAATACGCCCTCACCATACATAGGTATACTGCTAACCAATGCAATAGATATTATTAGACCGACGAGCAAACATAAAACCAGATATCGGTTGTTGATCATCTTGCGTAAAATCATAACCAACGCAGTCACCAAATCTGCCCCCTTGCTATTTCGTCACAACCTGCTACTACATGTTCCTATAACAGCACATATCAACAATGAAAGGGAAAAAGGGAATTAGAGCGATACCATTAAATGTTCTAACTCCCGGCATTGCCGCAACAGCTATTCTACACTAAAAACTAGGGGACTTAATATAAAACGAGCCAATTATACATGCGGTACCACCCACTGCTTCTAATATTGTAAGCAAAACACTATAATGAGCTTGACCGACTATAATCGGTATAACATGGGTCACAAATAATATTATTAGCTCTATCCCTGTTATAAAAGAAAAATAGCGCCAAAGTTTTTTTCTGACAACTCCTTTTTCATAACAATGAGCACTCACAAATATAAGTATTAGCCACATTATTCCCAAAATAATAAAACAGATTTTATCTATAGCTCCCCAGCTCCATGGGTCAAGAGAACTCGATGATAAAAGAGCCAATATCATATCCCTGAGCATGAACCAATCCAGCAGCCCCAACGCACCTGTGATAATAATCAATGCATATACCAATAAATGCTCCTGCAGGCTTATTTTATTCTCCAAGCAACCATCCTCTTTCATTCTTTTCCTTCCATTCATTAAACACAACATCGAGACTTTCTACTAATATTTGTCGCGTTTCCTCACTATCGACCAGTTTAGTTGTTTTTGCATAGTCTATAAGTTTACTCAGTTTATGCATATAATCCTCATTTGCTTTTTCTTTTAACTCAAGAATTTCCATTTGACTATTTGCTCTTCGTTTTAATTTTGCAATCTTTTTTTCAAATGGCTTTGACCAACTTTGCGGCACCTTGCCAGTATTTATAATATATTCCATGTCATGGTGCTTAGTACCTACCATCAACTTGGCTGCTGCATTTATCTGCCATATGCTAGCCAGCATGACCAATGTTAAAATAACAACGGTCAGCAAAAGGATAATGATGATCGACATTATATCTCTACTCCTTGAAGCATTAACTGTTCAGCCAAATGGCACGCCACATAATGGTCTTTTTCTATCTCCCTAAACTCCGGTATCTCTTTGGAACATATATCCTGTGCAAAGCGACAACGCGGATGGAAATAACAACCAGGCGGAGGATCAGCAGGGTTTGCTACCTCCCCAGGTAAGATTATCCGCTGCATCTTAACATGCGGATTCGGCCTCGGAATAGCCGATAGCAATGCCTCTGTATAGGGATGCTTAGGATTTCTATAAAGCTCATCGGTTTTAGCGGTTTCCACGATTTTACCTACGTACATAACCGACACGCGATGAGACACATGATGAACCACGCTTAAATCATGAGAGATAAACAAATAACTCAATTTAAATCTCTCTTGGAGATCCAACAATAAGTTTAATATTTGAGCACGTACAGAAACGTCCAGCGCTGAAACAGCCTCATCGCATACAATAAATTTAGGATTAGTAGCCAATGCTCTGGCAATGCCTATTCTTTGCCTTTGACCACCACTGAAAGCATGCGGATAGCGCCGCAAATATTTCCTGTCCAGACCTACGATCTCCATGAGCTCTTCTACGCGGTCTATTAACTGTCTTCTTGTTAACATCTTATTTACGGTCAGCGGCTCTCCTATTATATCCAATATAGTCATCCTTGGATCCAATGAAGAATATGGATCTTGAAATATCATCTGCATATTTTTCCTAAACGGCCTGATATCCCTTTCTTCCATAGTAACCACATCAACCGCTTTATCACCATCGACATTAAAGACAACAGAGCCATCAGTTGGATCTATAGCCCTTAATATGCATCTACCCAATGTAGTTTTACCACAGCCAGACTCTCCCACTAAACCCAGTGTCTCCCCATGACGCACGTACAAATTTACATCATCTACAGCTTTTACATAGCCGGTAGTTCTTTTCCAAAATCCGCTTCTTATTGGAAAGTACTTTTTCAGTGATTTCACTTCCACAATTGTATCATCCATAAACAAAACCAGCCTCCTTTATCCAACGTTTAAATCAATAAAGTATCATTCATTCGGAAAACATCTCACATAGTGTCCGGGTTTTACCTCGGTCATCGGCGGATCCTCGGTATTGCACAACCCTTCCTTAGCATCTTTGCAGCGCGAATAAAATCCACAGCCCTTACCTATATTAAGGGGTATTGGTACCGTGCCCTCAATAACATTCAATTTGCTCCTGGCAGGCCTGCCTATCTCTGGTATAGAGCTTAATAAAGCTTTGGTATATGGGTGCAACGGTTCATCAAATATAGTATTTATATCACATTGTTCTACAATTTTTCCGAGATACATAACCGCTACCTCATCGGCCATCTCTGCAATAACACCCAAGTCGTGAGTGATAAATATTACAGCCATGCCCAATTCATCTTGTAACTCTTTTATCAATTGTAAAACCTGCGCTTGTACAGTCACATCCAGTGCTGTGGTTGGTTCATCAGCTATCAGAATTGACGGACGGCAACATAATGCCATAGCTATCATAGCCCTTTGCCGCATACCTCCCGATAACTGATGCGGGTATTCATCTATTCGTTGTTTTGGATTGGGCATGCCAACACGTCCCAGCATATCCAATGCAATATCTCTCGCTTCCGCTTCATTATCAGTAACGTGTAAGAGCAGTGCCTCCATGATTTGATTACCTATCGTATACATTGGATGAAATGCTTTCATAGGCTCCTGAAATATCATAGCTATTTCGGCACCGCGTATGCTTCTTATTTGAGGACCAAAAGGATCGAGCTTGGCCAAATCAAGCGGCTTATCGCTGCCATCTTTATAAAGCAATACTTCTCCTTCTATTTTGCCCGGTTTAGGTACTATATTGAGGATCGCTTGAGACGTAACACTTTTGCCACATCCGCTTTCGCCGACCAAACCCAATGTTCTGCCCTTTTGTATAGCGAAGTCAATCCCGTCTACGGCCTTCAAGACGCCCTCATCTAAATAAAAATATGTTTTTAGGCCTTTTACTTCCAGCAAAGTATTCTCTAGCATATTCAAGATCTCCCCCTTATTTATAAGGATCCGCGGCATCACGCAATCCATCACCCAAGAAGTTAAACATTAAAACTGTTACCACTATCCATATTATAGGCAGTAAAAGCCACGGCTGATGAGCGATTGTATCAAGCTTCTGCGCATCCTGTAATAGCACGCCCCAACTAACCGCCGGCGGCTGAAGTCCTAATCCAAGGAAGCTCAGCGAGGTTTCCCCTAAAATAGTTGAAGGTATCGACAGCGTCAGTGAGACTATTATATAACTAGCAAAGGATGGTATCATATGCCTGGTTATAATGTACATGTCTCCAGCTCCAGCTAACCTTGCTGCTGTCGTAAAGTCTTCTTCACGCAATGACAACACTTTACCTCTAACCACCCTGGCCAAGCCTGTCCAGCCTATAATAGATGTAATCATAACGATGGCCAAATACATCTTAACCGGCGACCAATTCCTAGGCAGCGCCGCGGCTAATGCCATCCATAACGGGATGGTAGGTATGCATATTATCAGATCTATAATTCTCTGTATAATGGTATCCGTAACACCGCCTATATATCCCGATATGCCACCAAGCAATAAACCCAGAACGAAAGTTATTGCAACACCCACCAAACCGATAGAAAGAGATATCCTTGAACCGTATAGTATGCGCGTATACAGATCCCTGCCGAGCGCGTCCGTACCCAACAGAAACAACGGCCCATCAGATGTAATCAAATGTATATTAGTATTAAATAATCCAAATAGCTTATATTCAACCCCTCTACCAAAAAAGTGAACCGGATATTTTTTGCTCTTATCTATAGTATATACCCTTTGAAATGTTTCAGGGTCCGTATGGCGTTTTATTTCATATACAAAAGGTTTCTGCCAGCCTTCACCTTCCTCATAAAATCTTATAACCTGCGGTGGCGCATTTTTATAATCCGGGAAACGTTGCTCGGGTACTGCTGGCACCAGAAAATCAGCAAATATAGCCCCTAGGTAAAGTATTATAAGCACCGGGGCTGCTATCATAGCTAATTTATGCTTTCTAAACTTCCACCACATCAATTGCCATTGTGAAGCAACGTAATAAGCTTCTTCTTTCTCTGCCTTTTTTTGCTGTTTACCATGATCGTTGAGCTTTGCATTTTCATTTGTAGGAAAGTTTACTGACATGATAATACCGTCCCCCTCTGCTCTATATTAAACATCATCCCTCTTCAGTTACTCCTCCGAACCTTATTCTTGGATCCAACCAAGCTAACAATATATCAGATATGAGAGTACCTATAATAGTTAACGTGCTAGTTATCAATAAAAAACTCCCTGCCAAATACATATCCTGGCTTTGTAAAGCTTTCATCAATACCGGCCCCATCGTCTGCAAATTTAACACTATAGATACCAAAGCCTCACCGGATATAATGCCCGGCAATGTCCAACCTATAGTACTTATTATTGGGTTGATGGCAACACGAATGGGGTACTTGAAAAGTAAACGCCGCTCTGGCACACCTTTGGCACGTGCTGTTATAACATACTGTTTACCTAATTCATCCAACAGCATACCCCTTACGGTTCGAATAAGACCAGCTGTTCCGGATAAACCTATTATTATTACGGGAAGCCACATATGTTTAAGCATATCTATAATCTTGGCCCACCCCCATGGTGCTGTTACGAATTCCGGCGAAAATAAGCCGGTCATAGCTACGCCCGTCTGAGAAAAAACTGCATATATAATAACCAAAGCTATTAAAAAACCTGGTACCGATACGCCGATAAACCCTATAAATGTAAAGATATAATCGCCTATGGAGTATTGATGTGTGGCAGAATATATGCCTATAGGTAAGGCTATCAACCAAGTGAAAATCAACGTCATAAGCGATACGACTATCGTCAACGTTATACGCTCACCAATAACCTCGGTAACCGGCTGATTCCATAAAAGCGATAAACCGAAGTCTCCATGAAAAACGATATTTCCTATCCAGCTAAAATATTGCTGAACTAATGGTTCATCCAAATGATATTGGCTTTTTAACAGCTCAATTTGAGCCTCACTCACATCAGTACCGGCCAACTCCAATTGCTGTATATACATGGTTAAATAATCCCCGGGAGGGAGTTGTATTATAACGAATATTATTATCGATATGGCGATCAGAAGCGGTATCAATTGAAGGACACGACGACCCACATAGTTTAACATCCCATGTTCATCCCTTCTCTAACATATTTTAGTACATCCAGAAGTGGTTCAAGCGTAGAACTTAATTCTGCGCTTGAACCATATTGAATAAATTGCACATTACTTCTTATAGAAGAACTGCTCGCCGCTGAAATTAGCGGCTATAGCAAACCCTTTATCTGATACGTTACCTAGGTTGGCATTAGCCAGGAACGGCTGTTTAACCTTTTCTATATGAACGAAATAATAGATATTATCGTTCATCATCTTCTTTATATTCTCATAAGCCTGACGAGCTCCCTCAGGGGACTCCACGGATATTTTATCGATCTCTGAATAAAATGCTTTGACATCCTCCGGCGGCTCTTCAGGTGCTATAGTCTTTACCACCTTGCCCTCGGCATCCTTAACCTCAGTCCTCTTCTGTTGGCCACGTGTACCCCACCAGTTCCACCATAACGGCGCCCAATAACCTTGCAGCCAATCAGCCATATACCATAATGGGGTATGTGACCATATCATGCTGGCTTGAAGCTCGTTAGCAGCATTCCTTTGACCCCACAAAGTGGAATCTATAGTTTTCATCGTAGTATATATGCCAACGTTCTTCCAATATTCTACAACTAGCTGCGTAAGCGGTATTATATCAGGTGCCGCATTTTGTACTTCAAAGTTTATGGTAAAGCGTTTGCCATCTGGTCCTAAACGGAAACCTTCCGAATCTTTCTTATTTAAGCCCATTTCATCGAGCAATTGATTGGCTTTCTCCGGGCTGTATTCGCTGGGTATTATTGTAGATGGTTCAGCAAAACCATAATATATGGCATCTATTACCTCACTGCGATCTATAGCATAATTGAGAGCCTGCCTAAATCTTTTATCCTGCACGACCTTACGCCAGGTAGGATCATTATATGTTTGATTGAGCCATATATCGGTTGGGGTAACATGCATATTTGCCATATAAGTCTTATAGCCGTTCTTTTCGTTCTCTTTATACATTGATATCTTCGTCATGGCCATGGTCTCTCGTGCAAAATCAACCTCACCGGCTATCTGCTTCATGGTGCTCATCTCTGCATCCTGCACCTGCGTGCTTACCACTTTATCTATATACGGCAATTGATTGCCTTCCGCATCCACCTTAAAGTAATATGGATTTCTTTCGTACGTATATACCTGATTCTGCACGGATGTCAATATCCACGGATAAAGGCCAGGAAAACCTACGGCTTCTTTCCTGGTCACTTCCCAGTTGGTTATATCCTTGAAGCTAAATAGTTGTACCCATGTTTCATATTTTGCTTCTTTCACGAGCTTATCCAATTCTTCTTTGGATGTGTATTTAGGATGAAACTTTTGTAAATAATGCTTGGGTTTAAGGAAATCCGTATACCCACGCCATCCCTGTATAGCCATAACAGCTAGCAAACCACCATATGGTTTATCAAATATATACTTAAACGTATATTGATCCAATACCTCCAATTTTACCGGTGCACCGTCTGGGCTATTGCCAGCCCTTAAATAATTAGGAAATATAGGTGTGAGTTCTTTATTCAGTAGAACATCTTCATATGTGAATTTAACATCATCTGTTGTAACGGGTTGTCCATCAGACCATTTTAATCCTTCGCGAAGGTGAAATGTGAATTCTTTTTGATCGCTGCTTACTTCATAGCTTTCTACAATATTGGGCGTGAATTCCTCGCCGAGTATACCGGGCGTATTGATCAGCGGTTCATTGCACATAACGAACACATCGGCATCCCAATCGGGGGCATACGTTACGGTCCTAAGCGTTCCGCCATATTGCCCTATTTCATAATCCAGCATATCGGTTGGCATCTCGTTCGTTACTTTAGGATTTTTAGGCAAACGCTCTTTCAGCGATGGTAAATTCCCTGCCTTGACCATATCGGCCAGTATGGGTGCTTCCTTAAACTCCGTCGGAGTACCTTGGGTTTGCTCGGGCTTATTTTCGACTTGTTCTTCTTGATCCGTTGTTTGTTCACCGGTCTCAGCAGGCTGTTTCTCGCCTTCAGTCGAGGTACCGCAACCAGCTAAAACAGTAGGTAACAACAAAGCGACAGCTAATAACCATATTACGAATAATCTTAACTTTTTCATTTAAAATCCTCCCCCAAATTTAATTTTTAATTCGTTATGCATGCATACTTGCTGTCAAAATAGAGATGAGAAATATAACTAAAATTCGCCTTAAAGTACACTGTTATCATTTTATGGCCAGCCTATTTTTAACAACATGATAACCCCCTCTCTTTATATTATACACAATCATCGATAAAATCAATTATATATCAACATAATTCCTTCATCAATCGCCATAATTATTTATTTTTAAGCATATATTATTATTATAATTATATAGCTCTTCATAGCTTCATATTTCATCGTTTCTCGTCCACATATGCACAATCATGTTCATTTATACATTAATTACTTGTTCAAATCTAATATTCTTGCACTTATTATCTACTGCATAAAACAACAATTGTACACAAATAAACACTATTCATTCTCGAAGCAAATGATTTTCCCGATAATGTGGTCCAAATATAGGATGTTATGCTACACTTGAACCACATTATACAAACATGAATTATTTCTTATAAAAGAATTGTTCACCGCTGTAATTCGCAGCGATAGCATACCCTTTATCCGATACATTGCCCAATTTGGCATTGGCTATAAAAGGTTGTTTAGCATTTTCAACCAAAGTCAGATTCAGTAAGCTATTATACATTAGTTTTCTAAAGTTTTCATATTCTGCTTTAGCTTCATCTGGCGGCAATACACCCATTTTAGCTATAGAATCGTATATAGCTTTAACTTCTTCCGGCGGCTCCTCAGGCGTTATACTTTTTACTGTTTTTCCACTGGAATCAGTTATATCGACTTTATCTTGCTTACCACCTGTACTATACCAATTCCACCACAAGCGTCCTGAAAAAGCGTAATCTTGTGGAAATCCCACTACATTATACCATAAACAGGCAGATGTCCACATCACCGATGCTTGAAGTTCGTTAGCAGCATTTCTCTGGCTCCATAAAGTATTATCTATCGTCTTCATAGTACTATATATGCCGACATTCTTCCAAAATTCTACCACCAATTGTGTGGCTGGTATAATGTCGGGAGCTAGATTAGCCACTTCAAAATTTATGGTAAAACGTTTGCCGTCTGGTCCCAAACGGAAACCTTCTGAATCTTTCTTATTCATACCCATTTCGTCAAGCAATTGGTTGGCTTTCTCTGGATCGTATTCGCTGGCTACGAGGGTAGGTAATTCGGCAAATCCATAATAAACCGCATCTATTATCTCATTACGATCTATAGCATAGTTAAGAGCCTGCCTGAATCTTTTATCACGTACGACCTTGCGCCATATAGGATCATCATATGTTTGGTTTAGAAAGACCTCGGTTGGTATAACATGCATATTGGCCATATAAGTCTTATAGCCGTTTTTCTCATTCTCTTTATACATCGGCACCTTAGTCATAGCCATAGTCTCACGCGCAAAATCAACCTCACCAGCTATCTGCTTCATAGTACTCATCTCTGCATCCTGTACCTGAGTACTTACCAATTTATCTATATACGGCAACTGATTGCCCTCGGCATCCACTTTAAAGTAATATGGATTTCTTTCATACGTATACACCTGATTTTGCACCGAAACGAGCAACCATGGATAGAGTCCTGGAAAACCTATAGCTTCTTTCCTGGTCAACTCCCAATTGGTTATATCCTTGAAACCGAAAAGTTGTATCCACGTTTCATAACCAGCATCTTTTACGAGCTTATCCAGTTCTTCTTTAGATGTGTATTTGGGATGGAATTTCTGGAGATAATGCTTGGGCTTTAAAAGATCCGTATACCCTCTCCATCCTATTATGGCCAATTGTGCTAAAAATCCTCCATAAGGTTGATCAAAAGAAATCTTAAAAGTATATTGATCCAACACATCCAATTTCATCGGAGTACCATTGGGTTCATTGCCGCTCCTTAACCATGCCGGAAAAGCAGGGGTGAGTTCTTCATTCAATAATACATCTTCATATGCAAATTTTATATCGTCAGTAGTAACCGGTTGTCCATCAGACCATTTTAATCCTTCGCGAAGGTGAAATGTGAATTCTTTTTGATCACTGCTTACTTCATAGCTTTCTACAATATTGGGCGTGAATTCGTCGCCGAGTATGCCGGGCGTATTGATCAAAGGCTCGTTGTCCATTATAAACACATCGGCATCCCAATCGGGGGAATATGCCACAGTTCTAAGTGCCCCACCATATTGCCCTATTTCATAATCCAGCATATCAGCCGGCATCTCGTTTGTCAGCTTGGGGTTCTTAGGCAAACGTTCTTTCAGCGATGGTAAATTCCCTGCCTTAACCATATTGGCCAACATAGGCGCTTCCTTAAACTCGGTTGGAGTACCTTGGGTTTGCTCGGACTTATTTTCGGCCTCTTCTCCTCCTTGGTCCGTCGTTTGTTCAACGGTCTCGGCGGGTTGCTTCTCGTCTTCAGTCGTAGCAGTACCACAACCAACCAATACCATAGACAGCAATAGAGCGAAAGCCAATATCCATACTGTGAATAACCTCAACTTCTTCATTTAAAATCCCCCTGTTTTAGTTTTTTAGCCCGTTATGCATCTACACTTGCTGTCATTATAGAAACATTAGTATAAGCTCATTCCCAAGGCAAACGGCATTCGATCACATCGCTCATGCCATGATAATAAGGATGACCTGTAGACAAGGTGAAATAAGCATCTACAGGTTCATTCTGCCGCGTTAGCTTAACAATGAACTGATTCCAGCCTTGCTTAATCGACACATCGACATAGCTGGCTCCATCGCCACTATAATTAGGCCTGGGTATCCGCTTTTGTTCCACTTCATGTACCTTTATACCGTTAGCCCACAATTCCATAGGACAGTTCGAAGGCACACCGACATGTGCTGTTCGATCATCAGGAGAGTATACATAATGGCACAAATATATGCTGCCGGACTTACCGTTAAAATACGGCTCTACAACCAAAGCATTGTCAATAAAATCGACTACCTGCCATTGTTTTACATCATCGCCATCCGGATTAAAAGCCGCATCTACAGGCGATATCAACCAACGTTTGCACCCCAACAAAACCACAGGTATATCCTCTCCTTGTGGCCTTCCGTTTATCTCTATGTGGATACTGCCGCGATTGGATTGTTCTATAAGCCTTACATCGTCCGCCGTTATATGCCATATGGCCTCGCTTTTCCCTCTAGACGGTATATTTACGCTCTTTGTACAAGCAGGACCACAAGCCCACCCCTTTGGCATATTTATAGTTACGACAGCCGTCAGATCCATAGGCCGCGGATTCTCTAATGTAAGCTTTATCCCTTTTGATTCCCCCGCTTTTATCACAGGCTGATCGATATAATCGATGGATGCTTTAATAGTTGTAATATCAAAATCCACCTGCATAGGTGATAACGACCACAGCTCTCTTACTTCATCCGGTGCATAAAGCGCTCCAGTATCCACATGTTGTAGATCGGTAATGCTCTCGTTAACTTCAATCTCAGTCTTATTATAGGCCAACACTTTTTTGCCTATATCGCAGGTACGTTTTGTCAGTTCATCGAGGTTTTTCGGCTCTTCAAGGTTCATTATGCCACCCCATGAGGCGTTTGTGGTGATGGTATCGCTAAGCGGCGCTGACCATTCCTGCGGTATAATCTTTGTACCGTACATTATACCTAGTATAGAACCAAGGGTGGCTCCGGTACAATCAGTATCATAGCCGCAATTTACGGCCTTGCATATGGCATCGGCAAAATCTTCTCCATAAAGCCAACCTATGGTCTGAAAGCCAAGATTGACGGGCGAATATTGTGCTATAGGACTGTAGCACTTATGTAGTACATAGTTTCTGGCTTCTTTCCAATCCATGCCGGATTTATAGGCCTCTATGGCACTGCGTATAGCTAAAGCAGTCTGCGAGCTTGTCGGTATATACGATAGCCCTATATCCAATAGCTTATCGCGATCGTTTACTACGAATGCGGCGGCCTCCACGGCAGCATTGAACATTTCACCATATACCGATTCTCCACCGGCATGGTCCACTATAGCATCTTCATAAGCATATCGCACTGCTATATCCGGACGTCCGGGTGCTATGCACGCCCATATTTCGGAGCGTATAGGACAGCCCATGCAATCCTTAAACCAATTATTATAAAAACCGGATACAGGAGGTAACAGTCCCTGTCGAAGATTTGTTTTATGTAAGCCATATTCATCAAAATTATACTGAACGCAGTCCAACCAGTATTCAGCTAAATCCCTAGCCTTTATTCCCAAGCCTCTCTCTTCCAAGGCCTTTAGCCAGATGAGCTGTATCTCCAGATCATCGTTCGGCATGCCACCTTCTTGAAGCTGAGGATACCACCACACATCGAACATCTCCTCCTGACCATAAGCGCGCTCCAGCGGGGTACCTAATGTCCCGCCGCAGTTCTTGCCCAGCCAGCAGGCATAAACCTTGTCATAATAATCCTTCCAGCTTAATTTTACAGCCCCCATCATATACACCTCTTCCTTAGATTATGAATCAATTATATCACAAACTATATAAATATCAACAATAATATGCTCGAATTTTTGTTTTATTATATGTACTTATTTCATATTGTATCGAGCAAAACCTCAAAATTATACGTTCCTGAACCGATGCGCAATAGCGAATATTTATCTTCTGTTTCGAGGGATAAAACACCTTCCGCCTGCTCTATGGGGATACCGCTCTCTGTTATATGGGCGAAATCTGTAGTCGGAATATAAACTGTTGCTGTCGTATTAGCAGGAATACTTACTTTCCATTCAAAAATATCCTTTCTTCTTCTCCATTCGCTTACGATCTTACCCCGGATAGACTCATATTCCGCCTTTGCAAAGGTAAGATCCCTTATGAGCTGAGGGCGCAAAACGATATGCTTAAAGCCCGGCTCTTCGGCAATGGAATTAATCCCAGCTATGCCTTGATAAAACCAAGCATCAAGTCCACCCTGCATAGGGTGGTTAAGCGACCGAGGACCCCATTTCTCGTCAATATCATGTTCACCCCATGTTTCCCAAAATGTAGTAGCACCCAGCGAGAAAAGATGACCGATACTGGGGTATGTTGTCTGATGAAGAATAGTTTGCACAATGTCTCCATAACCATAAAATCCAAGGGCCCAATAGAGATGCCTTGAGCCTGTGATACCGGTAGAATGATGTCCTGAGTGTTTGTCCAATACATCGCGCGCAAGGCTTGCTGCGACCGCTTCCTCATAACCATAATAACCCAATCCACATGTATACGCACGCGCCTTACTGACATCATAATCCAATCGAAACTTCTTCCTGAAAAGAGGCGCAGTTTGACTAAAAGAAAGATCGGCAGCAATCCATTTTGATGCCCATTCATGAGCGTATAATATACCCATCTCCCAAAATACCGGCTCGCTCCACTCTGATAAATTCCCATCAGAATCCCATACGCGCACTTTCCAGAAACAGCGCTGATAAGACTTCAGCGCCTTACCTTCATAAGCTATATGAATGGATTCATCCGAAGCGATCTTACCGCTATTCCACAGGTCACCGATATCTTCGCCAAGCAATTCCAAATTAGTGGCGACCAGTATCTGATACGCGGTCTGCGCTTGTTTGCGAGCATGCGATTCCAAAACCCAGCTAAGGCAAGGGCTCGAAACATCAATTCCAAGCGGATTTACCGCATATTCACACTTTAAATCAACGGGCATGATTTTTGCAGCCATTGCAGCAATACCATCTCCTATTTAATGTATTCTTCCCATTTTACATGGGACTCCATATTGCCGGGCGGCACAAACCGTCCATTTACCCCTTTGGGCAGTCGTATGAAGCACTGTAATATATCATCTTGCCGCTCCCACTCCACATGAACAACACCGTAAGGGGTAGGCACTTCACCTCGTGCATAGTCCAAATCCAACACATGCGGGCTAACCAATACTTCCTTAAAACCCGGCTTCAGGGGTTTTACGCCCAATATCTCGGCCAAAAACTCATATATTGGTGCAGTTGACCATGCATGACAAAAGCTACGGGCAAGATATGGCTCTTCTGGCCATGTGGTAAGATCCGATTGCATCATCTCATACCAAATATCCAACAACCGCCCCGCCACATCATAAGCGCCGGCCTTGCTCAACGCTCTGAAAACATAAAACCTACCATATAAAGTAGCTTTAGCCATGCGTTTATCTCGTCCCAGTTTATTTGCCATCTGCTCAACTTGGGTATCCGAAGCAGCTCCGGCCAGTATAGCCCATGCGTTACCCAGCTCGCTGAATTCATCATAGCCCGGCCGATCACGGAATAAACCGTACTGCTCGCTCCAACATGTACGCTGCACTGATTCTATGATAGTGTTATATGTATCGGTGAATTGCTGAGCATCTTGTGGGCGGCCAAATGCCTCCATCATACGAATTGCCGAGAGCAAAGCCGCGGCATATTGAAGGCTGATGACAGCGGTTACACCGCCTTGCGCTCCTGGAGGACAGCCATTGGGCGAATCCCATTCCTTTACCCAATCCACTACCTCCCAATAAGGCAGCTTCTCCAGAAGATATTCTCTGTTTAAGTAGCTTTCGAACCAGTGCAGCACCGATGCCACACCGTCCAGGCATTGCACAACAGTATCCTCATCCCCGGTATGCATCCAATAATCGCTCACCATTATGACCCATAACAGTGACCACGACGGTATTATCTGCGGCACACGGCTCGGGTATCGACTCATAGTTATACCCTCATAATTGCGCGACCAATTGAAATGCAATATAGCTTGTTTAGATAATCTCCAATCACCAGATACATAGCCCGCAATCAGTGAGACCACCTGGCTATCACTGGCATATTGCATCTGTTCATAATACGGACAGTCCTCAAATGTTTCATGGCTGCACAAGCGTATGGTACGCAACGACATATCCCATATCTTTTTATGCCTAGGGTCTGATGACTCGAAATATGCTAATTCTTCAAATGGATATGCTATAAAGCGATAGCATATGTTCTTAAGCACAAGCGATTTATCGGTTGTCGCTATATCAACTTTTACGTATCTGAAGGTACGCCACAACATTGGTTCATAAGAGATTGTATCCCCAGAACAGTGCAGCGTATCATGCACGCCTTCTATATAGCCTTTGTCGGGTATGTGATATGGACTCTTGCGCTCATTTTCGTACCATGCTTCAGAATAGGTAAGGCGTACTGTAGCGCCAGCTCCTTTCTCTAACTCCACTATCGGGAAACCAGTAGCGAGGCTACCGGCATCCAGTACAAAGCTAACTGTAGTATTCGCAGGTATTACCATCGGGTCAAAACCGGTTAAAAATGCTCGGTCATCAAAATCTATCCTTTGTCTCTGATATATTGCTGAAAACCATTCTTTGCTTTCCTCCATCATAGGTATCATACGCGGTATTAACCTATATGGCAAAGGATTATCGGTTACTGTATCCGGTCGTACTCCGTGAGATAATACAAAAGGCCGTTGCCATGCCCTGTCGTCGAAATCCACAGCCTGCCAACCCCACGGATAAACACATCCATCCAGATCCTCGCTCATACCTGTGATTGTACCGTCAGGATGATGTCCATAAGCTATATCATCCATAACTTTCCATTTTTCGTCGGTATATAGTTCCTCTATTATGCGACCGTCACCATTCGCAAGACAACCATCTAATATAAAGGCCGATGTGACAGACATAACGCTATTGGGTCCTCCAAAGCCCCCATAAGTCGGCCAAGCATCGGCAAAACTTACAACCACTGCAGACAGCACATTTTGGCCGGTCTGCAGCCAGCCATCTAATACCACGGTATCATAAAATTGGTGGGCTATGTCGCCCTTGGCTGGTCCTCTAGCTACCAAACGGCCGTTAAGATACAATATATATCTGCTATCGGCCGAAACATGCACTGTCAAATGCAATCCATGAGCTGGTACATCAAAAGAGCGTCTAAAATATGCAGTTTTGTACGGGGTCTTTGTATTTACATTGGTGAAAAAGCCATCTTTTGACCATATCCATTTAGCTTCTCCTTCAAAGGGCAATGCTGTTTTCCTCCTTCTGTTAAGCTACCTTATTGGGTTGAGAGCCAGATTACAACGATAGCATTATCATATAAGCAATATTCGGCAGAAAACCGAAAAAAACCTTCTTTTATTTTACGATTTACCGACTACCATCCAAAAAGGTCCCAGCTACCGTTAGCATGTGGATCGGATGACGATCGAACTATGAGGTTACTAGGCAATATTTCAATGTGCGATGATGTATTTGGATTTTTTATATGCTCAGCCAGCATTTCCATAGCTATGGCTCCCATCCGGTACTTAGGCACATTGATAGTGCTAAGGGGTGGATCTACCAACGATGCTGCCGGTATATTGTCAAAGCCTACCACCGCCATATCTTCCGGTATCCTCAAACCAGATTCCTTTATAGCTTTCATGGCACCTATAGCCATCTGATCGTTGCCGGCGAAAAGCGCTGTGAAATCCCTGCCTTCCATAAGCAATTCTTTCATAGCGTTGTAACCGCTCAAAGGTGAGAAATCGCCTTGTTTTACCAGTCCATCATCAAAAACAATGCCGTTTTCCTCTAGTGCCCGCTTATAACCCCTTCGCCGATCACGAGACATTGGAAATTTATAGTGTCCGGCTATATGAGCTATATGTTTATGCCCCAGTTCTATGAGATGTTTCGTAGCCTCATAACCGGCCTGCTCATTATCCACTACAACAGCGCTGAATTCGGTATCTTTTAAGCCCCTTTCCAAAGAAACGATAGGTATGCCCTTATCCTTTATTACCCTCTGGATTAAATGATTTATATAGGCGCCATGTTCCCTCGCATCAGCACTGGAATCCAATATAATACCTTCTACCCAGCGATTTTCCAGCAGGCGTATATATTGTTTTTCTTTGTCCACATCCTGATTAGAATCACATAATATCAGATTATATCCCAACCGATAAGCACTGTCTTCCATGCCCTTTAAAACTTGAGCAAAAAATATGCTGGTTATATTAGGTATAATAACCCCTACAGCACCGGTACGGCGATTTTTGAGGCTACGGGCTACCGGATTGGTTTGGTAACCCAATTCTTTAATGGCAGCCTCTACCCCCTGTCTCAATTCATCGCTGACGTTCTTGTTCTTGTTTATCACGCTGGATACGGTGGAAATAGACACGCCTGCCAACTTAGCCACATCTTTTATAGTTGCCACTAGTACCGCTCATCTCCTCATACTTAATATTTTATATAATCACCACTGCCGAGCACGGCGGTATGCTTATACCCTCTTCGACAGACTTCCACTGATCATCGTCAACCAACCGATAACGCTCTAACGAGTCGGCATTATCCAGTTCAACCTTAACCGTCACGCCATCGTATTCATCATAATTTGCTATAACCACCCCAGCGCGACCGCTTTTTGCATTGATAAATACTGCATATGGACGATAGGGTTGGCCATCCATAGTAAATACAGCTGCACCGCATTCATGTCGGAATTCTCCGTCCCAGAAATAATCGCGCAACTCTGTCCTTAGAGCATCCATTTGCCTGCCATAAGCCACGGTTTCTGGAAAATCGCCTAAACGCCCTTTGAAATTATATGGTTCATAGCTTATTATATATCTGTACATCAAGCATTGGTTGATCATATTGCGATCATTGAAACCGGTAACAGCGGTCATAATAGGCATATTAGGAAGCATATAACGCATTAAGGGTATGTGATATTTGCTTTCGCTGCGATGATACGACAGATGATAGGCCTCAAATTCCCAATCGTAGCATGCTTCACCGGCAAAAAGAAAATCCGGCTTATCCTGTACCATACGAGCAAAGTTTTGTATAAGCTTACGGTCATTGGCATAAACCGGCGCACCATAGCGATGACCATGGCTGGTATCGAAGCATAGCAAAGCCGGTCCGTGATGCAGACATTCATCGAACAGTATACCGTCGGCGCCCAGCTCCAACACCTTCTTGAATTCTTCTTCGCACACTCTCAGATACTCTTCACTTAAAAAGCACATCGGTATTAAACGTTTTGTGTTTATATCTAACAATTGGGTAGCCGTTTGATATTGATAACCTTGATGCATATAATAATCACCATAAGGGTCTTTTACGGCAAGCTTTATCAAGTCCTTCCTGAATCGTTCGGTAGCTCTGTCGGCCCATGTAAACTTCGAAAATAATACTACTTTAACTCCCATAGATTGTATCTTGGCTATAGCTTCTCTGAGTTCCTCAAAGGTACCCAAACGCGGATCAGGATCATGAGATGGATTGCCCTGGTCCTGCCCGCCATCATTCCAGCCTACCAACTGAATAGCTTTAACTTTGTTCCTCGCACAATCCTCGCCGATCTTCACCAAATCGCGGAATGGGATGCGTAGTTCATCTTCGGACGAATTGATGTGAATTTGTTGCCAGGCATGAGGTTCCATAGCCCATGTTGGGACTTCTGAGGTCTTCATCCAGCTATTGCGCCATTGCTTGTATATATCCACACCCTTCTGCCATCCACCTTCAAAGGTCTGCAGCATAATGGGCGTTAAATCGCGTGATTCTCCTGGTTGTATATAGGGTACATGTACTGCGGCAAAGCGAGTAGCCACATCTTTGCCGCTGATGTTAAACTCCTCGGGTACACGGCTATCTATGGAACTACCATAGCCCGGCCTAAGCTCGGTATGCCATGCCACCAATTCAGCACTAGGCTCGTAGACACCCACATATAAACCTTGAGTAGCTCCATGCAATAGGCAGAAAGGCGCAGTAGGTGCACCGCAGGCTGATGGTGGCCCAAACTGCATAGGATAATCCACACCGTAATAGCCGCGTGTATTCTGGTATATGGGCCACAATGCCCATTGCTGAGCGCTACCATAATTATAGATAAACGCTTCGAACTGTTTATCGGCCGGTGGATGCTGTATGTCACCCAAGTATGGGCAATACACGTTCTCCACTGTATATTCCGAGTTGTTATCAATATGCACTGCATATATTACTTGTTCGGCATTTAGCTTAACTTCCATCGTCAGCTTTATATCATGCCTGCCGCCATACTCTGAAGCAACGCCATTCCAAACAAAAACAGCACTGCTATTGTCGGGGCTTACATGTATATCGGACACTTTCTGTTTCTCCCCATACACAGGATTGTTCCTTCTGCCCGGCAGCGGTATCAGCAACCGGAATGAAAGCCCCAACTGAGATCGGTCTAGCATCTTCCAGCCAGTATTTACAGCAGTCAGCCCGATCAACGCTCCATTGGACGCTTCAAATTCCAAGTACAAGTTATCGTTCTTTAAAACTATCGTATTCATAAATATTTTCCTTTCTATAGTACAGTTTTTGGTACATCAGGATTATTTGGGCCGAAATGTTTTAACATAACCATGGGCTCCCATTTGCTCTTATTAGTTATTCTTACACCTTCTTGAGCAGCAGCCTCACTTACAAAATATTCATCAGCACTCAACTGCCCGTAACGAAGCATTATAGCCGTCTCGCAGTCGTATACGCCAAAGCAGCCATGGCCCTGCATGATGATACAACCGTAGGCCGCATCATCTTTTACTATAGCTGTTCGGCCTGGCATAACGGTTAATTCCTTCGCTGCTATATAATCATTGGCATACACGATCCACTTCTCATTATAACCATCATCCTGAATAAGACATTTGATAGGCGGGCGGAAATAATGTTTCTTATAATGAGGATCAATATTCTTTTGCCAATCCATAAGGCTTAAGATATATTCCATATCGTGTTTTTTATCTTCAGGACAATTTTCCACCAAAAATTCATAAGGATATATCTCGCCTGCCGTTATATTCTCAAAAACAGCATTGACATCGCTGTTCCACTGAGGCTCATAAGTCAGATACGACCCTGGAGCATGAAGTACGCCCGGAGGTGTATACCAGCCGGTATCAGCCTTAAAGATCCCTTGAACTTTCTCAAACGTTTCTTTAATAACATCATAATTACTCAATGTTATCATTACCCCCTTGCATGCTTCTGTATATAATAGAACAACCTATCGCTGAAATAGCAAAAAGTTTCCCATGATATCATGGTTTATACCTCATAACCGTATCCTGTTCCCGTTTTAAAAACTCCAATCCGAACTTGAGATCCATATCGAGCTTGTCAGCAGGTATATTGCCGTTTCTCGCGTCATAAGGCGCTTTACCTTTGGGCAATGGTTCCATGGATATGACACCTTCATAGTCTATATCGTGTAATGCTCGTATGATTTCACGCCATGGCATGGTACCCATACCCGGTGCCTCTCGAGTATTATCAGCCACGTGTATATGCTGCACCCAATAGCTACCGGCTCGTCTTAGGGCATTTGGTATACCATCGCCTTCCTCTATCTGCATATGGAATGTATCGCCCATAATCCTTACAAAATCGCTGCCTATAGCTTTAGCCATGGCTACGGTATCGTCAAGACTATTTACCAAGCCGACTTCATAACGGTTTATCGGCTCTATCGTAAGCATTATGCCTTGGTCCTCGGCGTATTGAGCAGCCTTATGTATAGATTCGACAGCCCGTTGTATATCATCGGCTTTGCTGACAAATAGCCCAGGCTGTCCTACCAGACTGGGTGCTACCAGCACACTGCGGGCGTTTATCTTTTTAGCCAGGTCTACGCAGGCTTTCACATAATCTATGGCCTTCTCCCTTTCAATTCTGTCGGGATGGCATAAGGCTCGTAAATCGCCCTCTTCCGGGCCTGGGTACATTCCACATATTGAACATACGTTGAGGCCATAAGCTCCGACTAAACCGTTAATCTCCGCAGGTTTATATATCGCTGGTTCTCCTACCAGTTCTATGCCATCGAAACCCATTTTCGTGGCCCTCTCCACCACCTCTCTCAAAGGAGCGTTTCCAAATATCCAGTTGTTAACGCAAATAGGTATTTCCCTAGGCATTGACCAATTCCTCCAATTCTTATCTTGAAAAACGTTTCGCTATATAGCAAGTATTAACCATTTTATAGGCGCTTTATTGTGTATATATGAACAAATTAACATTATTTTTAAAGAAACGTTTCTCTGCATATTGTATATTCGCTACTCGTTTAAAAAATCCGCTTTTCTATAAAAAATTTCTATATGGAAAACAAAAAATTAAGTGGAGGCAATTGTAAGCCGCCTCCACTCGTCATTCCTGTATCTTATGCTCTCTCTACTTCGAAGGTATATACGCCCGAACCTACATCGAATACAAAATACTCTTCCTCATTATCGCAACAGGTGCTAAGATTTTGGCTATCAACGCTCACATCATTTTCTTTTACCATTACATCGTCAAAGTCCAATTTAGGTACCATAACCCGCGCTGTAACATTGACAGGTATGGTAACCTCGAGATGGAACGAGTCTTGGTTACGTTTCCACTGTGAGCCGACCATACCGCGCACAGTTTTAACACTGGCCGAAGCATGGTCCAGGCCACTTGGCACCACCGGTTTTACAGTCACACGCTTAAATCCCGGTTGCTCTGGTATTATACCGGCTAGATCCTTATAAAACCAAGCATCTACCGTGCCGAACATTATATGATTATGCGAGTTCATACCCCTGTTGGTGAGCTTTTCCCATCGCTCCCATACCGTAGTGGCGCCTTCTCTTATCATATAGCCAAAGCTGGGGTAATCCTCCTGCGTCATCATCTTATAGGCTACATCCTTATAGCCATATTTTGCAAGCGTATCCAGGATATATTTAGTACCTATTATGCCCGTATCGAAATGATAATCCCAGGATTCTATCACTTGCCTAAGCAACACGTCTACGACCGTCTTCTCTTTATCCTCGGGTACTATGTCAAATTGTAGGCCCAGCACATTGCATGTTTGACTGGAGAACGAGTAGCAGCCGTGTTCGGCGTTTAAGAACTTATTATTAAAAGCGTCCTTTATATTGCCTGATAGCTGCCTATACGATTCGGCATCTTCATCTTTACCGAGAAGCCTGGCTATCTGAGATAGCATCAAAGCATCGTGATAATAGAAGAAGGCCGACGTTATCTCCCAAGGCATGTTCTTTGGTGGTATGCTGCCCGGAGCACACCATTCGCCGTAATGGTAATAATTAACCAATCCGCTTTCATCGGTATGAGCGGTGAGGAAATCCACCCATCGTTTCATGCTGTCATAATGGCGCTCCAACACAGTTACATCGCCGTAAAATCTATATAACTCCCATGCTATGGAGATATAAGCTGTACCCCATGCCGGATCGGCCGGATAGATAGGCCAATATGCTGGTACCACATCGGAAACGCTGCCATCTTCTTTTTGGCAATCTTTTATATCGTCCAGATATTTTCCCCAAAAAGCCGCCATGTCGAAGTTATAGCCTGCTTCCTCAGCCACCAGTTGCGCGTCTCCCATCCATCCCATGCGTTCGTCACGCTGCGGGCAATCGGTGGGTACGCTCATGAGGTTGCTGAGTTGACCATAAATTATATTGCGGTGTATATTATTCAACAGTTGGTTGGAACACTCAAAGCCGCCCGTGGGCTCTACCGCTGTATGCAAGAACCTGCCCTCCAGCGTGTCCAAAGACGGTGTACCAGGAAAGCCTGTCATTTCAACATATCTGAAACCGTGGTAAGTAAAGCGTGGTTCGTAAACCTCTATTCCCTCACCTTTTAATGTATAGGTATCGGTAGCTTGTGCGTTTCGGTTAACGTTGACATTAAGCGTGCCATCATCATACAGCAGCTCCGAGAACCTGAGTTTAACCGTCGTACCGGCCGAGCCTTGGACTTGCAGCCTAACCCAACCGGTAAAGTTTTGGCCGAAATCATAAATATATACACCGGGCATAGGATTGGTAAGCCTAACGGCCGGGAAGGATTTGGTCACCTTTATAGGCGGCATGGCCTGAGATATTAGCTTGCCCCCGGGAGCCGATACTATTTCAGCAGCCTCCCAACCTTCATCGTTTAGGCCGGGCTCATCCCATCCTTTGACCTCCATGCGTGCATCGTATGTCTCGCCGTAGTATATGCCATTTTCGCGGATAGGCGCAGCATGTGTCCTCCATGTTTGATCAGTGACTATTACATCGCTGCTTCCATCTTCATACTCTATAAGCAGCTGCGCTATAAGCCTCGGGAAATCATAACCGTAATCCTTAACATAGCGTCCGTTGCCTAGCATAATGCCTACAGCGTTTGCATCATTATTAAGATATGGCATTATATCGTATGTAGAATAAAGCACCGTTTTCTTATAGTCGGTCTGACCGGGTTCAAGTACCCTGTCACCCACTTTTTTGCCGTTTATGCGCATTTCATAATATCCTATACCGGATACATACGCTCTGGCCCGAACCGGTTTTTTGCTCAGAACAAACTCTTTCCTGAACAGGCTTCCCATATATAGCGTAAAGCCTTTGCCTTGATTCAATCCGTCGCCACCTGGTACAACGACTTCCTGGCGGCTCTTATCGCCTATCCATTTAGCCTGCCAATTGTCATCAGCCATAAGGCCGGTTTCAAAAACAGCTACACGGCTGTACGGACTAATTTGCCCATTTTTATCCCACCAACGCACTTTCCAAAAATATCGCGTGCATGGCTTAAGCTGCTGCCCTTGATAAACCATACCTGCAGAGTTATCCGACTCCACGCGTCCACTATCCCATACGTTGCCTTCATCGTTTCCCACGCTTTGCGTGTTATCGGCCACTACAATCTGATATGCTGTCTGGTATTGGCCTTTCTCATCATGGTCGAGCAACCAAGAGAATCTTGGCTTGGGATTGTCTATCCCTAAAAAATCGACCAAATACTCGCATCTTAACTCAACAGGTGCATATGGACTGGCATTCTTCATCATACACTCATTTCCCCTTTTCTTCAGCAAAAGTTATCTATAATTTTTTGTTTATACAGTATATATACGACATAAATCAAAAGAATCCTTTTTTAATTCAAAAAATTTTTTGACTATTTTTGTTGCTCAATGTTTATAGATTTGTTATAATACTGCTAATGGTAATATCAGATGGAGAGGAGAAAAATCAATGTCAGATGAATATAAACTTTGGGAGAAAAAACAACAAGACAAAGGCGTAAACATAGGATGGGTAAAGGAACGCCTTAAGTCTTTCAAGGTGGAAACGCCTTCTTGGGGTTATGGCGATTCGGGCACGCGTTTTAAGACATTCAAGCAGGTCGGCGTACCGAGAAATTTATTTGAGAAGCTGGAAGATGCAGCTCAAGTAAACAAATATACCGGCATGTGCCCTACCGTAGCTATACATATACCATGGGATAAAGTCGATGATTATGGCAAGGTAAAAGAATATGCCGCTCAACTGGGCTTAAAAATAGGGGCTGTGAATCCGAATTTATTCCAAGATGATGATTATAAATTCGGTAGTTTAACCAATGTCAAGCCTGACATACGTCGTAAAGCCACTGAACATATGCTGGAATGCATAGATATTGCCAAAGAGGTAGATTCCAACATAATCAGCTTATGGTTGGCCGACGGTACAAATTATCCTGGCCAGGGCGATTTTCGTATGCGCAAACATTATCTGGAGCAATGTCTTAAAGAGGTATACGATGCCCTCGGCGATAACATGCGCCTGTTGATAGAATACAAGTGCTTCGAACCTGCTTTTTATCATACTGATATAGCAGATTGGGGTATGTCTTACACATTTTCATCAAAGCTCGGGCCGAAGGCACAGGTATTGGTAGATCTTGGTCATCACTTACAGGGCACCAATGTCGAGCACATAGTAGCATTTTTGTTAGACGAAGGTAAAATAGGCGGCTTCCACTTCAATAACCGCAAGTATGCAGACGACGACCTCATAGTCGGTTCCATAAATCCTTATGAGCTATTTCTGATATTCAATGAGCTTATAACGGCCAGTTTAGATGAAAGTACGGCTCAAACGGCTGCAAACATAGCATATATGATCGACCAGAGCCACTGCATAGAGCCCAAGATACCTGCTATGATACGCTCAGTGCTAAATATACAGACCGCATATGCAAAGGCGTTGCTCGTAAACCGCAATGAACTTAAACAAGCACAAGAAGCCGATGACGTCATGGCAGCCGAGGCTATCGTAAGAGAGGCTTTTGAAACCGATGTACAACCCCTTTTGGAAGCTGTAAGGGAAGAAATGGGGCTTCAACCGGATCCTATGGCAACATATATAAAAAGCGGTTATGGCGAAAAAATATTATCCCGTGGCATAGGCGGCAAAGGTTGGGAATGATGATGTAATAAGAGCGGCATAAGCCATTAACTCATGCCGCTCCCTTTATATTTTAGCCCTTCACCGCACCTGCAGTAAGGCCGGACACTATCCGCTGCTGGAATAAAAGCACCATAATGATAAGCGGCAGCACCACCACTACGGATGCGGCTGATATGTCACCCCATGGTAAAGTGTACTCTCCTGGGAACATCGCTATACCGACAGGTACCGTTCTCAAAGCATCTTTAGTATTGAATGTCAATGCAAATAAGAATTCATTCCACGCTGCTATGAACACTAATATAGCCGTTGTAAATATGCCTGGCGCAGCCAACGGCAATATTATTCTTATAAAGGTATAGAACGGCGAGGCTCCGTCCACTTTTGCTGCTTCTTCCATATCAGCAGGTATTGTCCTGAAAAACGTAGTGAGGTTCCACATCGAAAGCGGTATAGTTATCGTAGTATATGTTAAAATAAGGCCCACATACGAATTCAGGAGGTTCCATTGTTTCATCATCAAAAACAGCGGACTTACTATGGCTATGCCTGGAAACATAGAAACCGATAATGCAAGAGCCAATATAGCATTTTTGCCTTTAAAATGCAGCCTTGCCAGTGCATATCCGGCAAAAGAAGTAACAAACACCGCAAATGCTGTAGTAGATGTCGCTACTATAGCGCTGTTTTTCAAATAAGTCAAAAACGGTCGCTGAGTAAAAGCTGCTATATATGAACCTAAATAAAACCTTGACGGCCACCATCCGGGCGGTATATCCCACAATTGTTCGGGTGGTTTGAATGACGTTATTATTTGCCAGTAAAATGGAAACACTATTATGACCATAAATATTGCCACACATATATAAAAAACTATATTAGACAATTTGCTTTTATGCATGCTTCTTACCCTCCTCTCAGTCATTTTGCCTGCTCAAAAGGTTGATATACACCAGACTTATTAAGAACACAAATATGAATATCAGCACCGCTATAGCGGACCCAAGGCCAAAGTCCAGATTTCTGAACAGAGTGGTATAGGCATACATTGAAAGCGTCTCAGTGCTATTACCAGGTCCTCCCCCGGTCAATACAAATATAAGGTCGAATACACGGAAAGCATCTAAAGTACGGAATATAAGCGCTACAAGCATAGTTGGCATAATAAGCGGCAGAGTTACGCTAAAAAATTGTTTTATCCGGGTTGCACCGTCAACGGTGGCCGCTTCATATAATTCCCCTGGTATGGTTTGAAGACCGGCCAATAAAAGAAGCCCCATAAATGGTGCTGTTTTCCATACATCGGCTATTATAGCGCACCAAAGAGCCGACGATGTGCTGCCAAGCCACGATCTATATTGATCTATAAACCCCATCCTTAATAATATATCATTTATAACGCCAAACTGGTCATGATACATAAATTTCCACATAGTGGCCGATACTGTTGTAGGTATAGCCCAAGGCACCAATACGGCTGCACGCACGAGCCCTCTTCCCTTAAACGGCATATTCATAATCAAAGCCATTGCGAATCCTATAACCAATTCCATCGCTACTGACACGACGGTAAAGAACAATGTATTATACGTAGCGCTCCAGAATCTGCTATCCTGCAATAGCTTTGCATAGTTATTCAATCCTATATATTTAGCCATATCGGGAAACTGCATCTTCATATTGGTCATGCTTAACGAAAATGTTCTGAAGACCGGATATATCGCTATCATCAATATACATAAAAGGGCCGGCGCTACCATTAAATAGCCCAAAACATCTTCCGGTATACCGGTGCTTCTTATTCCACGATGTCTTTGCATAATGTAAACCTCCTTTAATTATAATGCAATCGGCCGATTACTCGGCCGATTGCCAGTTAAACTCCTATTTATTGCGCCATGGTATCTTGGATTTCTTTAGCCATATTTTCTACAGCCGTCTTTGCATCGATTTCTCCCATAAGGAACTTATGAGTATTTATCTGAATTGACTCAGATATCTTGGGATAGAAGGGCGATACCGGCCTCGGCAGAGCATTGACCAGCACGTCATACATGCTTTCAAAATGAGGATTGGCCTTTATAACATCCGGATCTTTATACAAGCTTTGCCGTGTAGGCAGGTAACCGCCTTCCACCGATTGTATTTTTTGCCCCTCTTCACCGGTCATAAATTCTATAAATTTCCATGCTGCATCTTTGTTTTTTGAATTTTTATTTATAGAAAGATTCCATCCTCCAAGGGTGGCCTTACCCGTAGCATCGCCTTTAGGTCCTTTCGGGATAGGCGCTATACCTACTTTGTCTTTGACGGCAGATTCATCCTTGTTTAAATTGGACCACCAGTTAGGCCAATTTCTCATAAAAGCCGCTTTACCCTCCTGGAACATCGCTCCGCCATCATTCTCGATGTAGGTAGTAACTCCCTCGGGCGCGATATCCAGCATCTTCTTAAATATATTTAATGCCTCTATGCTATTTTCGCTGTTTAACACCACATTTGAACCATCTAATACCTTGCCGCCATTGCTGTGTATATACTCCAACACATTGCAAACAAGGCCCTCATATTGATTTGCTTGGAATACAAAGCCATAATCGACTTTGCCTTCATCCATGAGTTGTTTGCCTATATTGTAAAGCTCATCCCATGTTTCAGGAGGCGTGGATACTAGGTCTTTACGATAATATAGAACGCCTGCATCAGTGTAAAGAGGCACAGCATATATGCTGCCATTGTAAGTACACCCTTGTATCGGTCCTTGCAGGAATTTTGCCCTTTCCTCTTCCGTGAAATAATCATCCAATGGCTCTACCCATCCGGCTGCGGCAAATTCCGCTGGCCATATAATATCCAATCGATATACATCCACACTATCATCACCTGCACTCAAGGCCGTTACAAATGCGTTATGCTGCTGATCGCTTTGCGGCGGCATTTCTTGATAATTAATCTTTATGTTTGGATATTTTGCTTCAAATGCTTCTAACATCTTTTGATTAGCCGTCGTTGTATCCTTGCCGCGAGCATAAGTAACAGTAATTGCTTCCTCTGATGCTGAATTATCCGTTCCTTCAGAGCCCGGCTGTGTTTCAGCGGCATTATCACCTGTTCCATTATCCGATGTTTGCGAACCGCCACACGCTGAAAGCACAAATACCAACATTACGGCAGCCAATACTAAAGCCAATAACCTTTTGTTCATAGAAAAAGCCTCCCTTTTGATTTATTTAACAATGAAATTGTTACACTTATATACTAAGTCAAAAGGGAGAAATGATAAATATGGTAAACTTTTTATTTGGTTTGTTTTCTTTTTATATTTGAGAATCACGATATTGAGCAGGTGTAAGTCCTGTATATTTTTTGAATAACTGGCTAAAATAATGCGAATCGTTATAGCCCACGCTTTCCGCGACTTCGTATATTTTAACAGATGGCTCTTTCAATAATTCTTTAGCCTTATCTATACGCACCTCTATAAGGTATTCTTTAAATGTTATCCCAGCCTCCTGACTGAAAATAGAGCTTAAATAACACGGTGATATATATACCTTTCCCGCCACTGTTTCCAACGAGATATCCTTGGCATATTCTGTAGCTATTATACTCTTTACCTCGTCTACTATTTTTTGATTTCTGGATTTCCTTTGTATGGATAAATGTCCCATTACAACATCTATCACACCAGCCATAAAATCATATAGCTGATCTATTGTAAAACGCCTATTTATCTCATACCATGGATCGGTTTTGCTAAAGAGCACTTCCGGACGTTCACCTATCTCATACATAGCCCTGGACGTATATACAATAAGCTCCAGGCATGCTCTTTTTACAATATCGATATCCTCGCGTCGGTCTCTCATATCTTCAAACATATCTCTTAAAAAAGCTTTGGCCCTTTGTTCATCGCCCACCTTAACAATAGTCATAAATTCTTCACCTTCAGGCATTTTATGCCGCTGTTCTTTTATCGCAGGCTCTACATCGCTTATATATATGATCTGTTTTTCCCCCATATAGAATCTATGTTCACAGGCTTCCAGAGCACCTTTATAACTACTTTCAATATATTTTATATCATTTACCAACTGTCCTACCCCTATAGTATATGAGCCATCGAGGGCATAATCCAGTAAGTCTTTTATCTTATATGCTATATTGAGTACAATATCGCCCATAATATTCTGAGTAATATTACAAGGGAAACTCAATATAATCGTAAAAGTACGATCCTCGAAAAATGCCACTGATTTCGTATTCTCTGTTTCATCGAGTATGAGTTTTATACTATTATACAATTTAAACAAGGCATAATAGTCGCCATCCGCATCTTGGATATTTACATCGTCTATGGTTACAACCATGGCTATGAATGCCTCTTCTTCAAGATCTATATTTATGGCTGATAATCTTTGCCATATATCATCTTTCTGTTCAACAGCGCTAAAAAACCATGCTTTTAGAAAAGGCAAGCTCTCCGCAATATGTTTCCTCAACGCCGTTCTTTCCTCGCGCTCTTTTTCTTCATCGAGCAACTTATTTTTGACCCTTTGTATACATTCTATAAGGTCGTTGCGAGAAACCGGCTTTAATATATAATCTTCTACGTTCAAGGTTACAGCTTGTTTAGCATAGGAAAAATCATCATAGCCAGTAAGAAATATCATCTTTATTTCCGGAGCTATATTTTTAAGCCGTTGGGCTAGCTGCAAACCGTCCATACGCGGCATCCTTATATCCGCCATTACAATATCTGGTTTTAGTTCCTTTATTTTCTCTAAAGCGTTTATACCATCTTCTGCTGTGCCCAGGATATTTATGCCCATCTCATTCCACGGGATATAATCCCTAAGTCCTTGTCTTATAGTCTCCTCATCATCTACTATTAGCAGACCAATCATATCAGCCTTCCTCCATCCGCCCGAATAGTACGGCGCGCACCTTAATATTTGCTGTTATTCCTCCATATTGGCTATCCTCAAAGTACAAACCGCAGCCCTCTCCAAAATAAAGCTTAAGGCGTTCATTGACATTTCGTATACCATACCCCATCTCATTCATCGACTCTCCCCCGCCTTCAAGCAGCATTTTGTTTAAGCTGTCTATATCAGCGCCTTTGCCATTGTCGTTAACTTGAAGATGAATATACTTTTCATCTTTATAGGCTTTTATTTCAATCAATCCCTTATACTCTATTCCATCAAAGCCATGGTTTATAGCATTTTCTACTAGTGGTTGAAGTGTGAGCTTTATTATGGTATACGATAATACTTCTTCATGGATATGATAGATCACATCGAATTTGTTTTTAAACCGGAACTTTTGAATAATAATGTAACTTCTTACCTGTTCCAGTTCATTAGCTATGCTGATAAATTCTCTGCCTTTATTCAGGCTAAAACGAAGAAAATTGGCCAATGAATTGACCATAAGGCTTATATCGTCAGCCCCAGCTTTTATAGCCAGCCAATTTATAGAATCAAGGGTGTTATATAAAAAGTGCGGATTTATCTGGGCCTGCAAAGCTTTCATTTCAGCCTCTTTCTCTCTGCGGCTTTGTTCATTGACCTCATCTATAAGCTGCTGGATTCTTTCCAGCATTTTGTTAAAACTATTATAGATCTCGCCTATCTCGTCATTTGAATATACGGGAACCTTGGTATATTGATCGCTGTCAAAGCTCTTCATACGATCAGCTAATGCATATATAGGCGCCGATATTTTATACGAAATAAATATAGATGATAAAAAAGCGATAATAAGGCTTATAGCTGCTATTAAAAATAAAGCATTGCGTATTATTCCTATATTTTCCACAAGTTCTGAAGTAGGTACGGTGCCTACCACTTTTAATTTTGGGCCGATCAGTTCATCATATATTATTAAATATTCATTTTTGTTTAATCCTTTGAACACACTGCCTTGCTTATTTTCATATATCGTAGAAAAAAAGCCCGGTTCATTGCTTAGCATACGCGTCAATTCGCTTTCTGTACCGGCTATTATTCTATCATCGTTTACAAGGAATACCTTGCCTGTTTTACCAATTCTTATCCTATCCACTCCTCCAAGAAATTGTGTTATATCTACACTGGCATTTACTACTCCTAATACGCGTCGAGGATCGCTAACGTCTATTATAAGGCGCGCCGAGCATATCTGCCTCCCATTTATATACCAATATATCTTTCCGCCCATTTCAACCGTACGTCTAAACCAATCCTCCTGCTCTACATCATTGCTGGAAAATATAGAATCACCTAAATTTATAGAAGGATAGTCAGCCTTATTAAACGCAAACAATTGAATAGAAGATGTTTTTTTCCTGAAAATATCGGCTCCTAATATAGCACTTTCCAAGTTTTTGATATCTCTGTTTAGCTGAAAACCATTATTCGGCTGAGGCTTACCCAATACATTTTGTACAGTTGAATCAACATGGATTTTCATCAAAACATTTTCCACGTCCCGCATATAAGACTGCAAATTATTCTTCGCTTGAATAACAGTTTGTTGAGTGGAAGCCTGTACTTGCTGCTTTATAACAGCGGATGCTCTTTCAAAAGCAAAAGCTCCAAATATTGACAGGGCCAATGCCAATATTATAAAATAAGACACCATCAGCTTATCTCTAAGGGGCATATCATTTAGCCGCTTTATCAGCATATGTTTTACTCCATTTTTATAACAGCTTTTATTACTTCACTTTTATTGCTTACAACATAGTCAAACGCTTGTTTAACATCATCGAAATCAAAAGTATTCGTTACCATGGATTTAACATCTATATTACCATCCGCTATGGCTTTTATAGCGCTCGGGTAAATATTCCTGTAGCGGAAAACCGTCTTTATTTGGGCCTCCTTGTCTATTAGACGTGCCACATTTAGCGAAACCTCTCCATCCGGAACCAATCCTACCAGCACTATCGTGCCACCGCGTCTTACTATATCTATCGTCTGTCTTGTACTGGGTATTGCACCAGCCGTTTCTATCACTATGTCCGACCCCTCATCATTCGTAAGCCCCTGTATAGATGCTACAACGTCTTCATTTCTAGGGTTAAATACCTTAGCTCCATATTTAGCAGCAAACTGCAAGCGGCTATCTATCGTATCGGTTATATAAACGTCTCCGGCACCCATAGCCTTAACAGCCTTGAATGCCATCAAACCTATGCAACCGGCACCCAGTATGGCCACAGATTGTCCCAATCTCACATCCGCCTGGTTGGCAGCATGTATACCCACAGCCAATGGTTCCACCAATGCACCTTCCATAGTGCTCACATTATCCGGCAGCTTAAACGCCATATCCGCAGGATAAGCCACGTACTCCGCAAAAGCTCCATCCACAGGGGGTGTAGCCATGAATACCACATCACGGCAAAGATTATATCTGCCGGTTTTGCAGTACCAACATTTACCGCAAGTACGTCCCGGCTCCAATGCCACCCTGTCGCCGGCCTTAAGCGAAACAACATCCTTGCCCACTTCTACCACTGTACCGGCGCACTCATGGCCAAGTATGAGCGGTTTATTCACCACATGATCTCCTATACGCCCATATTCATAATAGTGCACATCAGAACCACATATACCTACGTACTCGATCTTCACGAGCACTTCATCATCTTCTATAGTCGGTATATCTTCCTGCTCCATGCGCATATCCCTTATACCCACCATACGAGCCACCTTCATCTTCTCCATCATATTTCATCCTCTCCTTTAATCGTTATATAATCCTTTATAATGCTCATAAGCATCCATAACCTTAGCCACATATTCCTTGGTTTCAGCAAACGGTATGCCATCTGTACCTTTTCCTTGCTCGATCAAGCCTTTTTCCAGCCATTGCTTTACATTGCCTCGTCCTGCATTATATGCCGCCAATACCAACACCATATCATCATCGAATTCCCGTTTCAGATCTTCAATATACCATACGCCAAATCTTATATTCGTTTTAGGGTCATTTAACATATTCTCATGGTATCCGCTTATACCGAGACGCTGCGCTATCCATCGGCCGGTATCCGGTGTTATCTGCATAAGGCCCATAGCATGTTTATGAGACCGAGCTTCAGGTTGAAATCTACTCTCCACGTATATAACCGCAGCCACCAACCGTGGGTCTATACCATGTTCATATGCCGTAGGCCATATATACTCATCATATTCCAGTGGATAGATTATACGCTGGAAGTACGGCAAATGATAAACCAGAATACCAACAATAATAATTCCTACAAAAACTAAAGCAATTATACGTCCCCTCATTGCCCTCCCTCTCGCTGCAATGCTTCTTTAACCTTATGTTTCAAATCTTCTATACCATTATTATTTACTATAATAATATCGGCATATTCGGCCTTCTCATCATCCGGCATCTGACTTTGCATACGCAGGCGCGCTTCCTCTATGGATATATCGTCGCGCTGCATTATTCTATGCAAACGTATCTCTTGATCGGCAGTAATCAGCCAAACCTCGTCCGCCATTTTATACCATCCCGACTCAATCAATAAAGCTGCTTCTACAACCACCAATTCAACACCTTTACCCCTGGCATTGTCGATACGCTGCGATACCTCCCGCGCTATAATTGGATGCACTATGGCATTCAACATGTTCAGCTTTTTGTTATCATGAAAAACTATAGCTGCCAGCTTCCTGCGGTCGATATCACCGTTCTCATTTAATATGCCTGTCCCAAAAGCCTTAACGACAGCATCCCATGCCGGCCCACCTTTATAATACACCTTATGACCCACTTTATCAGCATCTATAACATAGGCGCCATTATCAGCTAGTATACTTGCCACAGTGCTTTTACCGCTGCCTATACCGCCAGTCAAGCCTATAATTTTCATATCATTTGGCATCGTACCAGTTTTCTCCGACATGTATGTCGGCGACCAGCGGCACATCCATCTTCACCACGCCCTCCATCTTATCTTTAACCAAATCCCTTATTTCATCTACCTCATCTCTATGCACTTCTATTATAAGCTCGTCGTGCACCTGGAGTATCAGTTTGGAACGATATTCATTTTCTTTAAGAGCGTTATAAATATCAACCATGGCCTTCTTTATTATATCGGCAGCAGTGCCTTGTATAGGTGTATTCATAGCCGCCCGTTCGCCAAAGGATCGAACGGTGCGGTTAGACGATGCTAATTCCGGCAAATAACGGCGACGTTTAAACATAGTGGTAACATAACCATGTTTCTTTGCAAATTGTATGGTTTCATCCATAAAACGCCTTACACCGTTATAGCGGGCAAAATATTGCTCTATATATTGTTTTGCCTCGCTGCGGCTAATACCTATGTTCCTGGCCAAACCGAAATCGCTTATGCCATATACTATACCAAAATTGACCGCTTTAGCCCTACTCCTCATCAGCGGCGTTACCTGTTCCAACGGGATGCCAAATACCTCCGAGGCGGTGCGCGCATGAATATCCTGCCCTTTTAAGAAAGCATCTATCATGTTTTGATCCTGCGACATATGCGCCAATACGCGCAGTTCTATTTGAGAATAATCGGCATCGAGCAGCAGATAATCGGATGAACTCGGGACAAATGCCTTGCGTATCTGATGGCCCAATTCGGTTTTCACCGGTATATTCTGCAAATTGGGTTCTGTACTGCTTATACGACCAGTCACCGTAACAGTTTGATTAAACTTTGAATGGATCTTATGCGTTATGGGATCAGCCATATTCATCAGCCCGTCTATATATGTAGACTTTAGTTTGGTCAATTGCCGATAATCTATTATTTTGGGAACTATATCATGCTGGAGCTGCAATTGCTTCAGTACTTCTATATCGGTGGAATAACCGGTTTTGGTCTTTTTGCCCACCGGGAGTTTCAACTTTTCAAATAGTATAGCGCCCAATTGTTTAGGCGAATTTATATTAAATTCTTCTCCAGCCAACGCATATATTTCCTTAGTCAATCCATCTATCATTCTTTCAAAATCATCGGCCAATTCTTTCAGCATTTGAACATCTACAGTAAATCCATTTATCTCCATATCAGCCAGTACGCGCGTCAACGGCATTTCTATATCATAGAAAAGAGCATTCATTTCATTTTCCTTTATCTGCGGTAGCATGATATTCATCAAACGCCACAAGTAGCCCGCATGCGATGCGGCATCGTCATCTATCTCGAGATATTGTTTGACAAGGCGCTTTATATCGTAATTACTCTGTGACGGATCTAATAAATAAGCAGCTATCATAGCATCAAAGTCTATGCCTTTGACATTTATATGGGATTTATTCATAGAGACTATCAGTCTTTTAGCATCGTATACGTGTTTATGTACTTTTGGATTAGATAAAACAGCGGCTACTATATCCGGCACTGATTGTTTAACAGAAATATTATATACTTTCAGCTCGTCCTCGGATAAGGATAATACGTCGTTGGAATACACGCATAACTCATTTACATTGCTTAAATCTTTGCCCAACTGTTCTATATCATCATCACCCACATTGTATACATCAGATCCAATGGGATCTTTATCTGCAAATTCTTCATCGTTGTTCTGAGGTATCTTCGACAATAACGACTTAAAATCCAGCCTTTGGTAAATTTCTTTAAGCTTAACTGCATCAGGGCCCTTGCAGCGGCATTTATCCAGATCATCATCTATAGGCACGCAGCATTGTATAGCACCCAGTTGCTTGCTCATGATGGCCTGTTCCCTATATTCTGTCAGCAGCTTTTTTAATTTATCCCCAGACACATCATCTATATGCTCTAATACACTCTCCAGGCTACCGAATTGTTTTATAAGCCTTAAAGCGGTCTTTTCACCTATGCCCGGCACACCAGGTATATTGTCCGAGGCATCCCCCATAAGTCCCTTAACATCGATAAGCTGTTCTGGTTTTATACCGTATCTTTGGGTAATAGCTTGTTCATCACAAACCTCTACATCGGTTATGCCTCTCTTGGTTATAATAACTTTTACGTCAGGTTTGACCAACTGCAATGCATCTCTGTCACCTGTTACCAACACCACTTCCATACCTTTCTGATGTGCCATATTTGCCAATGTCCCAAGTATGTCATCGGCTTCATAACCATCCATCTCAAATATTCTTATATTCATGGCTGTCAATACTTCTTTTAAAACAGGCAGTTGGCTAGCCATCTCATCTGGCATACCGGTTCTCTTGGCTTTATAACCATCGTACTGCTCATGACGGAAAGTAGGAGCCTTTCGGTCGAACGCCACAGCTATGTGCGTCGGCTTCTCCTGTTCCATAACTTTATAGAGCATTGTTAAAAAGCCATACACACCATTGGTATATTGTCCTTCAGCATTAGTAAGCATCGGCAAAGCGTAGAATGCCCTGTTTAATAAACTATTACCGTCTATCAGCATGATCTTGTCGCTCATAGTATTTCTCCTTTATAATCTGAAATATAACCATCCTGCAATTACTCTAAATATAGCTGTTATAATCATAGTAGCAGCAAAACCCAACGACTCATACAGCCATATACCCACCAGCGGCGATATCGTAGCAGCTACCTGTACCAACGTGGTTACAAATGCGATATAACTGGTACGCCCCTTATCTGGCACGATCTCTAATACCCTGTTAAAAAATACCAAATTAAAACCTGCGGTAAAAATACCACCTACGAAATCGGCTAAAGCAGCCAACTCCAGGCTATGAATGAAAAGCCAAACTAAAGGCGTCAGACCTAATCCCATAGCCGCTAAAGATAATACCAGTTTATTGCCCTTTTTATCAGCTAGCCTGCCCCAATAACGGAAAAATAAAACGGACGCCATAGAACCCGCTAAGGTATATATGCTCATCCATGTATTATTAGCACCGAGCACATCCACTTTATATACGGTAAATACCGGCCAAACCATCATCCAACTAAAATGATAAAGCAACGTTGTAATAGAAAAACGGCTAAAAGTCGGCTCATGCAACGCTTGATTCAAAATATCCCTTATAGATAACGAATCCTCCTGCGGCTGAGATGCCTTTGCAGCAGGAGTAACTTTATTCTCTCTAATAGAAATAAAATAGTGCCATTCAAATAAAGCTGCAAAAAAGGCTATAACAAATACTATTTGATAACCAGTCGGAAACGGTATGGCATCCAACAGCCACCCGCCCGCTATGACCGCAACAGCGCTGGCAATACTTATCCATATATTTCTTACGGCAAATACACTGCTACGCTGCCTTAAAGGAATAATATCTGCTATAAATGATTGCCATGCCACGCTCATTATCGAAATAGGTAAATTCATCAAGGCGTATACGATTACAAGTGCCATGGGCCTTATATGTTTCGGCAAAAAAGGCACCAATGCCATAAGCACAAAAAAGAATCTGCCACTTAAGATCAGTATACCTATAGCACGTTTTTTATCATTTATCTTATCTATAAAAGCTGAACCAGGCACAGTAACTATAATAGCAACCAATGCTGGCAATGAGCTCAAAAGCGATACTTCGAAATTATTTGCTCCCAGCCTCATGGCAAAAATACCTACAAACGGTATTACCAAATTCATAGCTATAGAACTGGCTATACCATTATATAGGTTCATCCGCACATTATGACGGAGATCGTAATACACATGCCTTCGTCGCTGCAAATATGCTCCTCTTCCTTTCACCTGTTCATACCAAAGATACCACACCTACGGTTTAAAATCAAGCAAAAAAGAAAGGCAGGTAATTCCTGCCTTTATAATTGGAAGGGCTCATTGTATCTCAAATGTCACTACTACATTGGCTTTAACTTCTAGCTGGCCTGAAGCTATGGGAGTAGGAGCAGCAGCGGTCGTGGCTAGATCCTTAGCATATTCCATTCCCCCCATATCGTATACCGGCTGATATCCTGCCGTAGTTTCGCTTACATTTATAGTAGCCTTTATCTTCACGCCTGCCGTATTAGCCATGACGTTGGCTTTTTCCTTGGCCTGCTCTATGGCTTTGGCTATAGCCTCGTTATAATACTTATCCGGCTCGCTTATAGTAAAGGCAATACTATCCATCCGATTGGCGCCAGCCTGTGTTGCTTGATCGATTATATCACCCAGTTTAGCAGTGTCTTTTATAGTAACGTTGACCATATTTACCACTTGATAACCTCTGAGCGTGGATTTATCCTCACTATAATCATACTGTGGAAATACATTGTACTGTGAGGTCTTTATGTCCTCATCGCTTATACCTAAAGCCTTCAGCTTTTTCACCACAGCATCCATCTTTTGAGCATTTTGTGTCTGAGCCGTCTTAGCATCTTTGTCGTCTATCTGTACGCCCATGTTTATAGTGGCTCTGTCCGGTTTAGCCATCACTTTACCCTCACCTGCTGCGGTGAGTATAGATTTATCGATTTTGACATCATCTGCCGCATACATTACCTTTGCTTTATCTGCTTCTTGCCCGTCACTTATGCCGAATATACCTATGGCCAAAATTATAGCCACCGCCGCTACCGCTACCGTAGCTATTGCTAAAAATTTATTATTCATGATCTACGCTCCTTCTAATTTTATACATTTCTTTTGCTCTTTAGAAACGTCACAACGCCCCATGCCAATATTCCTATAAGCACAATATATGGTACGGCACCGAATAAAAAGACCACAAAGCCCTCAAAGAATCTGCCGATGGCCTTTATAGAGCCTATAAACGCTTTGCCAATACGCTGCCACATATTAGGATTATCCTCCGGCTCGGGCTCTATCTTAGCAACCTCATATATATCTACAATAGCCGTAGAATAGCTAACCATATCATCCCAACGTTTAAGATCCCCTGTCAGCCGCTCAATTTCTATCTGCGTGTTGGTCAATTGGTCCTGGATTGTAAACATATCCTGCAACGTTTCCGCTTTGCTCAGTAGCTCCATCAGCCTTTCCTCTTTAATCTTGAGCATTTTGAGCCGCGTTTCGGTGTCGATATATTGAGCTGTCACATCCTGACCGCTCCTCCTATCCTCCACTACTTTGCCATATCCGCCCATATCGCTGAGGTACTGTTCAAAGGATTGCTGAGGTATCTTAATCTCTATATGGGCCGTCCTTTTACCTTCATTACGGTTATTGTACTCCGAATTCGATACATAACCACCCAGCGCTGTAGCCCTGCCTATTATGGAATTAACCGTACTATCGAATTTGTCGGTTTCCAACGAAAGGTATGCTGATTTTATTATCTTTCTCTGCTCAGCATTGGCCGACGCTATCGCCAGGTTTTGTTCAGCACTCTTGCTTGTATCTGGAGCTTCTTCGGTAGACGTATCCTGATCAGCTTTGTCGTTACTCTGAGGAGCTTCGGTAATCGATGCCATGCCTTCTTCTCCGGGAGAACTTCCAGTAGCTTCAGACACAGCCCTCGACTCATCCCCCATAAAAGAATCCGACTCTGTAAACGCTTGGTTTTGTGATGGCGCTGTCTGTGCTTGCTGTTCTATATCGCTCAAGCTGTTGGCAACCGCATTAATACCGGTTACATCGCCTATCGACGATATGCTTATAAATACCAACAACGCTGCCGCTATAACGGCTGCCGCGGCGCCGAACATGCCCTTGCGCTGTTTTTTGCTATCCCTTTCGACAGCAGCTACCACGCGTTCTTTATAATCAGGCGGCGGAGCCGGAAATCCTAAATCTTTGCATGCCGCAGCAATATTTTTTAAGTGCTCGTATTCCTCAATGCACTGTGAGCAGTCAGCCAAATGCTCGCTTACCGCTTTCATCTCATCATCGCTTAACCCATCATCAATATATAATGGCAATAATTCCTTTACTTTGTCGCAATCCATTCACTCACCTTCTTTCTATAACTTTAGACGTCGACTTCATCAAAAAGTTCCATATAATCTTTTAAAATTTCTTTGAGATTAAAGCGGGCCCTGCTTAACCTCGATTTTACCGTGCCCAGAGGGCATTGCAGCACGTCGGCGATTTCTTCATATGATAAGCCTTGTATATCGCGCATGACTATAACGGCACGCTGGTCATCATCCAGTTTATATAGGGCATTATGTACCGCTTTTTTCCGTTCATCGGCTTCGTATATCTCTTCTACAGAGATGTTATCATCCACTAAATCAGGTTTATCAGCGATGGACACCTGCTTTATCTTGCGCCTGCGCAATTCGTCCATACATGTATTATATACTATGCGGTATATCCATGTGGCCAGGGTAGACTCCCCTTTAAAAGCCTTAAGATTGCGAAATATTTTTACAAATACTTCCTGGGATATGTCCATAGCATCATCTCTGTCACCCATCAGTCTATAGGCCAGCCCGTATACCTTATCGTTATACTCATCGAATAAAGCATCGAAATCCGCCATCCTGTCCCCTCCCATAGTCCTCAGCTCCTTTCGTCTCTAGATTAGACGTATAAAATCATAAAAAAGTTCCCTTATATAAATAATTTTACATCGTATCCTGATAATTAGCCAGCAATTAGCAAAAATTTTTATCTTGCATTTATACCGCAATTATGCTATCATATACTTCGTCAGCGACAATATAATGCCGAAGTGGTGGAATTGGCAGACGCGCCGGACTCAAAATCCGGTCTGGTTCACCCCAGGTGTGGGTTCGACTCCCACCTTCGGCACCATGACTCTAAATAGCGGTTCTCTAATTTTATTGGGAACCGTTATTTTTGTTATAACAATGGACTTAAGAATTAATGCACCAAATCATGGATATAATTAATAAAAATTAAAACTTTTGTAATTTATAATTCATTTATGCGAATTGACATATATGATATAATATAAGGGATTTAAATTCAGCCATTGTTACTGCCCAATATATGTATTGAAGTTTATAAAACAGGAGGTAAAAAGATGGCTTATAATAACAACGGTACTGACACATCCTTCAAGCCGAGGTCACAAAAACATAAAGGTCAGTCCGCCAATAAGAATCATGCATTTGAGCCTAGAAAAAAAGAACCGAATGTGTTTCTTAAGATATTTATGACCAGCTTAAAGATCTTAATGGTCATAGTGCTTATAGGCATAATAGCCGGCATAGGTGCTGTAATAGGCATAGGTAAAGCCTATGTGGATGCCGCACCGCCATTAGACATAGCTAAAATAAGCGAACAGAGCCAAGCATCATTTATTTATGACAGCAATGGAAATCTGATAACCAAAATCCACGGCGTCCAGGATGGCCGGGCTATTTGGCGTGAATGGGTCAATATTTCTGATATACCCAAAGATATGCAGGATGCGTTTATTGCTATAGAGGATGAACGCTTTCGTCAGCACAACGGAGTAGATATAAAGGGTATAGCGAGGGCGTTTATATCAAATTTGACCGGCGATAGCGTATCGGGCGGCAGCACCATAACGCAACAGCTCATAAAAAATACGATGTTATCTCCCGAACAGACATATAAGCGCAAAATACAAGAAGCCTACCTGGCTATGGACCTTGAAAAAAAGTATAGCAAAGATCAGATACTAGCTGCTTACCTAAATACCATAGATCTCGGAAATTCTTTCTATGGTGTTAAAGCCGCTGCTAATGGTTATTTCGGTAAAGAGTTGAAGGATCTCAGCTTGCGTGAAATCGCCACGCTCGCAGGCATTACCAAAAACCCATCGTTATATAACCCCTGGCGTACCGATAAGGCTGATATTGTAAAGCAGCGCAGCGATACTGTCCTGTACAAAATGTATGAATTAGGATATATAAATGAAACCGAATATAACAAAGCTTTGGCTGAGCCTATAAAGACTATATCCAAAGAGGAAAGCAAGGAGAAATATGATAGTCAGGTCATGCCTTACTTTGTCGATTATGCCTTGGTAAGCGTCGAACAAAAATTAGCCGAAAAATTCATCAGCGAAGGCCTAGGTAAAGACAAGGCCAAAGAAAAGGCAAATGGCGTAATGGCAACAGGCGGCCTTAAAATATATACTACCGTCGATCCCAAAATGCAACAAACATTGGAAAATGCAGTAGCTTCATATAAGAATTATCCTAAGCTATTGTCAGGTGTATCCAAAGAGGGTAAGGAAACAAAAGCTATACAACCTCAAACCGCAGCGGTTATTATAGACTATCATACAGGACAGATAAAGGCACTTGTTGGGGGCAGAAGTTACCCGGATAATACAAGATTCGCTCTCAACAGGGCCTATCAGTCAAAACGCCCTGTAGGCTCCACTATGAAACCATTGGGCGTATACGGTCCTGCTTTGGATATGCGTACTGCTACAGCAGCTACCACTTATGAAAATATACCTGCTCCTATACCCGGCTGGCGGTCAGAACGCGGATATCCGGGCAACTTCGATGGGGAGAGGGGGTATACGGGTCTCACTACTATGAGAAAAGCCATACAGCGTTCTATAAACATCGTAGCAGCAAGGGCTTTTATGCAGGATGTAGGTGTGGAAAACGGCTATAATTATGTAACCAAGTTCGGTTTGGACATTCTACCAAGCGAGAAAACACCAGCCGGCCTCACGCTGGGTGCGGCAGGCGCATCACCCCTTGAGATGGCCGCAGCCTATGGTGCCATAGCCAACCACGGCGTATATATAGAACCGCTGGCTTTCACAAAAGTCGAGGACAAAGACGGCAATATATTGCTCGATGATAAATCCAGGGATAAGCATGTAGTCTTAAGCGAACAGGCCTCCTTCATATTAACCGATATGTTGGAAGACGTAGTATCAAGTGGCACCGGTACTCCTACCAAATTAAGAGGGATGAAGTCGGCTGGTAAGACTGGTACTACTGATGATCTAACCAACGCATGGTTCGTAGGATTTACACCGTACTATTCAGCCTCTGTATGGATGGGCCACGACGACAACAAACCTTTGGGTAAGGGTACAACCGGGGGCGGAAATGCAGGTGGTCTCTGGAAGGCATTCATGCAGCCTATACACAATGAATTGAAAAATAAACCTATATATGATAAAACGCCAAGCGGTATCATACAGGTCAAGGTATGCACGGTATCAGGTGAACTGCCTACCGACCTCTGCTACAATGACCCCAGAGGTTCTACTGTCAAAACAGAATATTTTATCAGAGGAACTCAGCCCACTAAAACATGTGATCTGCACGTGGCCGTACAGCTATGCAAAGAATCCGGCAAATATGCAACACAGTACTGCCCGGAGGAAAGCGTTGAAACAAAAGCCATGGTAAAGCGACCGGATAATTCGCTTTATTATACAGCGTTGAGCGCCAGCCAGAGAGCTAAAGTCACAGATAGCAAATACGAATTAAAAAATCCTCAAGATCCGGCTAATCAATGCAATATACACACGAAAGAGTGGTATGACCAGCAGCAACAGATAATAAATCCCCCGCCGCCTGAAGAGGGTCAGCCTCCGAACGAGGGCAATCCTCCGGATGACAATGCACCACCGGACGAAGGCAATCCTCCGGATGAAAGTAATCCTCCGGACGAGGATAACCCACCAGACGAGGGTAATCCACCAGGCGAGCATAATCGACCAAACAAGGACAATTCTTCACAAAAGCAAAGCCTGCTGGATAAACTCTTCCCTGATAACGGCCGAGGCACAAACAATGGCCAATGATAAAATAAAGCCCGGAGATTCCGGGCTTTGTTTTACGGCTTTGTTTTAGGATTAAAAAGCACTGCCATTATATATCCAAAAGTCACTGCTCCTGCTATACCACCGGCAGTAGCTTTTATTCCTCCTGTAAAAGCACCTAATAATCCGGCTTTTTTTACCTCTTCAATAGCCCCTTTGCCCAACGAATAACCAAATCCGGTTAACGGCACGGTAGCACCTGCTCCACCCCATTCTACTATCGGTTCATATATACCCAAGCCAGCCATAACGACCCCCGCTGTTACGAATAATACGAGTATCCGAGCTGCTGTCAGCTTAGTGGTGTCCATCAATACCTGCCCTATAAGACATATAGTCCCACCTACGATAAAAGCTCTGACATATTCCATAACTCTATCGCCTCACTTCGTCCTGTGAATGGACACAGCGTGAGCTATGCCCGGGATAGATTCGCCCTGCTGGGAACTAGTCGGACTAAGGAGTGCTCCGGTAGCCAGAAATAGCATGCTGTTATATGTTCCATCCCACATATGCGGTATTAAGTAAGCTGCCAATACACACGCCGAGCAACCGCAGCCACTCCCCCCAGCATGAGGATCCTGTGACGGGCTGAATATCTCTACACCGCAGTCAAAATGCTTAGCCGATATGTCATAGCCAGCCTTTTTTACAAGCTCATCAGCTATGTCCTTTCCGTATCTGCCCAAATCACCAGTAATAATCAAATCGTAATCATTGGGCGTAAGGCCGGTATCAATAAAGTGCGCAATTATGGTATCAGCCGCCGCCGGCGCCATGGCCGATCCCATATCATTGCTGTCCTTTATACCCATGTCCACAACCTTACCGACAGTCACCATTGTTATATAAGGCCCCTCTCCTTGATTGGAAACCAAAGCTGCGCCTGCACCAGTAACCGTCCAATGAGCCGTAGGCGGCCGCTGGACGCCTAATTCCAGCGGAAATCTGTATTGCCTCTCTGCCGTTGAAAAATGGCTCGATGCAGCACATACTACATTATCCGCATAACCACCGTCCACCAGCATAGCCCCCAGTGCCATGGCCTCTGACATGGTAGAACATGCACCATATAATCCGAAAAACGGTATGCCGAGCTGCCGGGCGGCGAAATCGGACGATATAAGCTGGTTGAGTAGGTCACCTCCAAGCAGGTAATTTATCTCCTGCTTATCTTTGTGCCCTTTTATTATAACCTTTTCCACAGCCTCCTGAAAGAACTTAGCTTCGGCTTTCTCCCAGCTCTTTTCGCCGTACAGATCATCATCCAACACCTTATCAAAATATTGTCCCAATGGTCCCTGGCCTTCTTTAGGGCCTACGATACTAGCCGTAGCTATTACTGACGGCGCATTATTAAGCTTCACTGTCTGTTTGCCCACGCTATTTGCAGCCAAAAACTTCACCCCTTATCTCGAAAATAGTAGATGCAATATACCTAACGCCACCGAAGAGGAAAAACCATATACCAACACCGGTCCAGCTATGATGAACATCTTGGCTCCAACACCAAGTACATAGCCTTCCCTTTTGAACTCCATAGCCGGCGATACTATTGAATTAGCAAAACCCGTTATGGGAACCACAGAACCTGCCCCTGCAAACCTGCCTATTCGGTCATATATACCTAATCCCGTAAGCAAAGCGCCTAAAAACACCAGCACTATAGCCGTAAAAGCCGATGTATCGTCTTTATTCAGGTTAAAATAGCTTTGTCCAAAATTGCTTATAAATTGTCCAACATCGCATATAAGTCCTCCTACCACAAAAGCCGCTATAGCATTTCGCAGCAAATTCGGTTTGGGAATCTTATCCTTTATAAATTGCTGATATTCCTCCTGTTGGTGTTGCTTAACAGCATCCATATAATCCACATCCTTTCTTCTATTTATCGTCTGCTGTTTTATCGCTATGCGCTAACCGCGGCAGTTTTCTTTGGCATATAACGCTTTCTTTTTCATCTACGTTTTTAGAATTTATCAACCACAAACTAGGTAAAATGCAATATTTTCTGTTGTTGTTCATATACAAACTCTGCTCCATAATATGTTTTCTCATCGACATTATTCTGTACCATGGCTATAAGCACAGTTATCACCATTAAAATCATCACTATCATAAAAAGCGCAATTTTTCGGCCAACTCTAATCATAGCATTCACCTCTTTTTATCTATTTGACTCCTACATACGTTATTATTGACCTTATCGCGCTTTTTATGTAATCGACAAAAAAGCGGTTGCTCATAACAAAATGAGCAACCGCTAGTTATGCATGTACGTATCATTCTCTATGCGTATATCTATATCGCCTTTGCTTATATCATGCAGAGATTTTATAAACCTATCTATCACCTCAGTTTTAACAATTATAGACATTTTCACTCTATCTTTATAGTCTGTTCCCCCGATTTGGGCCTCAAAAGCCGAAACCAATTTTTGGATACCGCTAAGAAGATTATAACTCGTTATCACACATATCGTCTTAGCAGGCAGCATTTCCATTATACCCGCCGCATTTACAGCCAAAGCAGCAGCATGCGAGTAAGCCCGTACCAATCCGCCTGCACCAAGCAATATGCCGCCGAAGTAACGCGTTACCACTATTGCAACGTTTGAAAGAGATCTCTGTTCGATAACGTTTAATATCGGCAGACCTGCTGTCCCACTTGGCTCACCGTCGTCGCTGAAACGCCATAAAGGTGAACCGTCAACCAATATATTATAAGCATAACAATTATGGGTGGCATCGTAAAACTCGTTTCGCACATCAACTAAAAACGCCACGGCTTGGTCCTCGTTTACAACGGGCTTTACTGATGCTATAAACTTGGAACGCTTTACTACATACTGTTCCCTGGCATAATCTTTTACAGTCCTATACGTGCTTTGCATATATTATGAAACGGCAAGCAACAAATCCTTATACTTTTTATACGACAAGCTTACCAGAGATTTGTCCTGGCTATACGTTATCTTCCTTATAGCCTCATCGATAGGAAAATAGCCACCATCAGTAAATCCCTCTTCCTTGTTTACATGGTACTTATCATCCAATGCGCGCATTATATACCATGTTATCTGATTACATACAGGGCATTGTCTAGATATAGAAAAAAATTCGTAACAGGTTTCTCCCGCCGTTGAGATTATCTCAGCACCTATACCGGCTTCTTCTTTCACCCGGCGCAATGCCACCTCTGTAGCGAGATTCCCGTTACGAATCACACCCTTGGGCAATACCCATTCGCCCTTATCATTCTTTAGTAAAAACACTTTGTCGTCATTGAAGACCACACCGCCAGCGCAGTTTCTCATCAGCATTCTTTATCATTCCCCCTAGAATTATATTTTCTAGTTCCTACTTTAATAATAACTCATATCCAAAGAAATTTCAATAGGCATCATGGAATTTTATTAATACACAATATTCCAGAAGCAATCCGTTACGCAATGTCATGAAGCCATCGCAGTCTGAAGAATGTTTCTTGTACGCTTAGCTGCTCGCTCCACTCGAACAGGCTAACGCCCGCAATTCGCCTCCATGCTCAAGCGGCCTGCCTTCGGCCTCCATGCCTCCGGCCACGCCTGTTCTTCGTTTCGCTTGCAGAGCGTACAGCGAAACGTTCTAAGGCCTGCTCCTGGCTTATGCCGTTGTTTCCGCGGTGCATGCTGTATTATATTTACCATAATTTGCTTCAATAAAATTACATGCGCCCCAACCTGCAATATTTTTTGAATTTGGCGACTTATTATGATAAAATAAATTTGTTTATAAAATAAACGAAAGGATGTACCCATGACCATCGACGAAGAACTGAAAATATTGAAAAAGGGTGTAGCTGAGATAATCAGCGAAGAAGATCTAAGGAAAAAGTTAGAAAAGTCTCATCAAGAAAATAAACCATTGACAATAAAACTGGGGTTGGATCCCAGCGCCCCCGACATACATATGGGTCATACCGTAGTGCTGCGGAAATTGAAACAATTTCAGGACCTCGGCCATCAAATAGTCCTGATAATAGGTGATTTTACAGGTATGATAGGTGATCCTACCGGTAAGTCCGAAACACGCAAACAGCTTACCAGAGAACAAGTATTAGAAAATGCTAAAACCTATCAAAAACAAATATATAAAATATTGGATCCTGACAGAACTATAATACGCTTTAACAGTGAATGGCTGGCCAAATTAAGCTTTGAAGATGTTATAGTGCTTTGCTCCAAGTATACTGTATCGCGTATGTTGGAACGCGAGGATTTTAAAAAGCGCATGGAATCGCAACAGCCTATATCAATACATGAATTTTTCTATCCACTCATGCAGGCATATGACTCTATAGCTTTAGCCGCTGATGTAGAATTAGGGGGCACCGATCAAAAATTCAATATACTCATGGGCCGCACCCTTCAGAGGGAATACGGTCAAGAACCGCAAGTGGCTATGCTTATGCCTATATTAGAGGGTACCGACGGCGTTAAAAAGATGAGCAAGAGCCTTGGCAATTACATAGGCATCAATGAATCCCCGGATGAAATATATGGTAAAACCATGTCTATACCAGATGAGCTCATCATACGATATTATGAATTGCTGACCGACATACACCCAGACAAACTAAACGAACTCAAAGAGCAAATGGAAAGCAGCCTGTTAAATCCACGAGATGTCAAAATGGCACTGGCCAAGGAACTAGTTACGCTGTACCATGGTGCACAAGCAGCTCAGGCCGCGGAAAAACAATTCGTGAGCATATTTCAAAAGGGCGATATACCAGATGATATAGAAGAGATAAAGGTGCCTGCTGATGTGCTTAAGGACAGCATATGGTTGCCACGCTTTTTAGCTGATCATAAATTAGCTCCCACATCCAGCGAAGGCCGCCGTCTCATACAGCAGGGGGCTGTAAAGATAAATGGTCAAAAATCCTCCGAAGAAAATGTACGGCTCAAATCCGGTGATATAATACAGGTAGGCAAGCGGCGGTTTGCTAAAATACTGCCCATGGACTAGCACTATGCGCCTTCCTATCTCATATATTAATGAGAAGGGAGGCGTTATAATGTACAGGCTTTATAGTTTTAAAAAGAGGCATAAGTGGAATTTATTTATAGCATTGATCGTTGCAGTCGTAATATTTGCATTGATTTTTGAATGGATAGACCGCAGTATAGCCCCTACCGTGTTGGCATTATCCTCGGCCAAAGCCAGGGTGATAGCCACGCAAGCCATAAACGTTGCCGTAAACAAAAAACTTGCCGACGGCATACCCTATGATCAGCTCATAACAGCCATAACCGACGACAACGGGCGTGTTACCATGTTACAAGCCAATACTATGCGTATGAACAAGCTCAGCTCAGAAACGGCTCTGGCCGTGTTGGATGAAATGAAATCGGTATCATCCACTATTGTAAAGGTACCGATAGGTTCGGTATTGGGAGGGGACATATTGGCTGGCAGAGGGCCGTACATAAATATTAAAATACTTCCAGTAGGTTCTGTAGTAAACGACTTTGTGACCGAGTTTGAAAATGCCGGCATTAATCAAACCCGGCATAAGATATATTTGCGCGTAAAAGCCCATATAAAGGTGGTAATACCGTTAAACAGCCAGGAACTCGAGGTCGTAAGCCAAGTACCCATAGCCGAGACCGTCATAGTAGGCAATGTACCGCAAAGCTACGTAAATCTTCAGGAACCAGACGCCAAAAGCGATGCCTTGAACCTGTTGCCTGACTTAAACGACTGACTGTTAAACCTCAACATAGTCGATTATATAATTATCGTGTATCTTGAAATCGTATTTTGCACCTTCGCGTAAGTCTTGCGCATTTTTATACACATCCAATAATAGAATACGCTGAGTCCCATCATCCTGCATTATGAGTACCTCGTAATAAAAAAGCCTGTTATCCTTATAGACCGGTTCATCGCTTATGCTTATCACACGGCCTCGCTCAGTGCGCGATAAGCCGGTCAATATTTCCTTCACAAATCCTCTGTAGCATAAGGTGGGCGTCGCCTTTATTCCCCATATAAATATATCTATACAAACGCCTATTATAAGAATCAGCTGTCCGATCCATTGAGCATTGTTAACAGCAACATATATGGCCGCTATAAGAAAGCCTATAAATATAACAGCCGTAATAATAACTATCGTCTTTACACGCCCACTGAGTTTTTTAAGATCTTCCTGGCTATACATTAAAATTTATATCCCCTTTCGTTTTCCATTCATCATACATCTGTTCAACAGTTTTTTTATATATAGGATGCACCGCATTCTGCGCTATATCGCATAAAGGTTGCAACACAAACCTTCTCTCGTGCATACGGGGATGAGGCACTGTCAGTAAATCATCGTTTATTATAAGGTCATCGTAAAATATTATATCTATATCTATTGTACGCGGCCCCCAGCGTATAGTGCGGACACGCCCCAATCGCTTTTCTATATCAAGGCAGACAACCAGCAATTCGCGCGGAGAAAGCGTCGTATCGATAGCTACAGCCGCATTTAAAAAGTCGGCTTGATCGGTATAACCCACTGGGGCTGTATTGTAAGTCGGCGATACTTTGACGATCTTTATAGCTTCATGCCCGTTCAGCATATCTATAGCCTCTCTTATATACCTATCCCTATCGCCGATATTAGAACCAAGAGCCAGATAAACCCTGTTAACCTTGGCGCTCATCTGTCAATCGCATCCTTTCTATCTCCACCGCTACATATTTTACATGGCTACGGATAGGTGCCCACGGCTTTTTAACTACAACTTTTATATTTTGTATTTTCGGATAATGTTGCAGCAAACGATCGGCTATATCCTGCGCTAAAGCCTCTATAAGATTATAACTATGGCTGGCAATTATGTCTTCTATATCACCGCATACGTGCCCATAATGAATCGTATCGCTTATATTATCGCTGTGTCCGGCTGCAATAAGATCAATATCCATTTCGACCGATATCAGAAACATCTGCCCTAATGCTTTTTCTTCCGAGGCCACACCATGATAAGCGTAAACCTCCAAATCCTCTATGATTATCTTATCCATTCATCTCACCATAGCATCGGTCATAACAGCTACGCGTTTATTGGGCCTGACATCATGAACGCGCACGACATCCACGCCCTTTACTATACCTACAACCGTTGTGGCAAGCGTGCCTTCCAGGCGGTCGTCAACGGGCAAATCCAGCACCTTACCTATGAACGATTTACGCGACGTTCCAAGCAGTATCGGATAATCCAATCGTTTAAATTCCTCAAGATGTCTCATAATAGCGAGATTATGCTCCCACGTCTTGCCAAAACCTATGCCTGGGTCTACGATTATATTTCCTGTATCAACACCGGCATTTAGAGCGATATCTATGCTCTGTTTTAATTCCGTCAGCACATCTTCTATTAGATTATTATAAACCGCTTCATTTTTATTGTGCATCAAGCAGATCGGCACCTTATATTTTGCTGCGACAGCCGCCATATTCATATCGGCTTTAAATCCCCATATGTCGTTTATCATATCAGCGCCAGCTTCGATGGCAGCTATAGCGGTCTTTGCCTTATAGGTATCTATCGATATTGGTATATCTAATTCCCGAGCTAAACGTTGTATGACCGGTACAACACGGTTTATTTCCTCATCAGTCGATACAGGTTTAAAACCCGGTCGCGTGGATTCGCCACCGACATCTATTATATCTGCCCCTTCTTCCACCATCTGCCTGGCCTGGGCTACAGCGCTGTCTATATCGTAAAAATGGCCACCATCAGAGAACGAATCGGGAGTAACGTTCAATATACCCATTATATAAGTGCGCTTACCCCATTGCCATTCCTTATCGCTTATCAATATAGATTTATGCATACATATACCGCCTCAATAATACAGATTTATCTTTCCGCCGTTTGCAAAACGTTTACATTGATCGCGCACATTGCAATCAATGCATAATCGCGACATTTTATCGCTTTTATAGATTATTGAGCTCAAGAAAGTGCTCTGAGTGCCACTTTTTCTATGATCGCGGATAGCTTTAAGCATAAATTCCCTTTCTTCGGCATCAAAGCCGCAGTCTACCAATATATCGGCTGCCAATTCAGCACTGGCCTCAGTATGCTCGGTACCCTCCTCATATTCCTTCCATCTTCCTATGTCATGCAGCAAAGCAGTAGCATATATCATATCTTTCTTCATTATTAATTTATTTTCTAATACCAATATATAGGCTATCCTCGCCACATCTATAGCATGTTGAAGATCGTGGCGGCAAAAAATTCTATCCTTCTCATCAGTTGCTATCCTCTGCATGTATTCAACGTATTTTGGATGTTGCAGGATTTTATCTACCCTTTCCAATGTTACTACTTCCTCCTATCCCTTGATCAAAGCAAAAGCCTCGGCTCTCGATTTGGCATCTCGCCTGAATATGCCTCTCACCGCCGAGGTTACGGTGGTGGTACCCGGCTTCTTTACGCCCCTCATACTCATGCACATATGCTCAGCTTCTATCACGACAACTACGCCTTGAGGATCCAGACACTCCATTAATATGTCAGCTATCTGACTTGTAAGGCGTTCCTGAAGCTGCGGCCTGCGAGCCACCGACTCCACTACCCTTGCCAGTTTGCTCAAACCCGTTACTTTACCTTTTGTCGGTATATAAGCAACATGCGCCTTGCCAACAAACGGCAAAAAATGATGTTCGCACATGGAATAAAAAGGTATATCCTTTACCAATACCATTTCTTCGTGATCCTCGTTGAACCATACTTCGAGATACTTTCGAGGATTTTCTTCGATACCGCTGAACAATTCGGCATACATCCTGGCCACTCTTTTGGGAGTATCCTTAAGCCCCTCACGTTCAGGGTCTTCGCCTATAGCTTCTATCATCATGCGCATAGCTTGTTCAATCTTTTGTTGATCTACCATTCCACCGCTCCTGAAATTAAAATAGCTTATTTATATTGTACTACATTATGCGATAAATTTCATAATAAATTTTTGAAAAATTCGTATATTGGCTTGCTTTTTGCTCACAAAAACAGGGCCGGCTATAATACCGGCCCTTTCCGTTAAGCAGGCTACACTATTTTATAAGGCTGCTGTTTCTCTCTCTTCACAAACACCATCATAGTTTTTTATAGTGCTTGCCGGGCATTTATCCACGCACTCGGCACAATTGGTGCATTTATCGTAAACTATATGCGCCAGATTATTCTCCAGCACTATAGCGTTTTCCGGGCACTTGCGCACGCATATATTGCATGCAATGCAACCCACTTTGCAATAACCCCGCACCAACTTACCTTTATCCAAAGACGCGCACAATATCACAACGCGCTTTGACTGAGGCACCATTTGTATAATACCCTTCGGGCAGGCCGCAACGCATATGGTACAGCCTGTACACCTTTTCTCATCGACGATCGCCACACCGTTAACTATATCTATGGCGTCGAACGGACAAGCCTTAACGCAATCGCCAAAGCCCAAACAACCATATCCGCAGGCCTTGCTGCCGCCACCTAATGCATTGGCCGCGGCACAGCTTTCTATACCCACGTATTTATACTTTTGAGCGGCCGCCTCCAGGTCACCCTGGCAAAGCACGCGTGCCACCTGTTTCTCGCCAGCCTGCGCTTCCACTCCCATGATGGCTCCTATCTTTTCGGCGCTGGCAGCCCCGCCGACAGTACAAGCATTAACAGGAGCCTTCCCAGCCACTATAGCAGCGGCCAACCCATCGCATCCCGGATAACCGCAGGCGCCGCAATTGGCGCCCGGCAGTGCCTCGCGCACCTCATCGACGCGCGGATCTTTTTCCACCGCAAAGCGCGATGAAGCAAAAGCCAGTATGGCTCCGAAAATCAATCCCAATCCACCCAATGTAACCACAGGGATCAATATATCATTTATATTCATAAATATCCACCTCGTTTATTTGACCAGTCCTTGGAAGCCCAAAAACGCCAGCGACATAAGGCCGGCAGATACCAGCGCTATCGGAAAGCCTTTCATGCTCTCGGGTATCGGCGCAAAATCCATTTGCTCCCTTATAGCCGCAAAAAGCACTATGGCTAATGTAAAGCCCAAAGCACCGGCTATACCGTTGACTAGGCTCTCCAAAAGATTATACTGATATTGCATATTCAATAGGGTAACGCCAAGCACAGCGCAGTTGGTGGTTATAAGCGGAAGATATATGCCCAGCGCCTGATAAAGCGTAGGACTGGTCTTTTGTATAACCATCTCCACAAATTGAACCAACGTCGCTATAACCAATATATAAGCTATGGTCTGAAGATACTCCAGGCCCAATAGCTCAAGCAGCGCATATTGTACTACATAAGTCACCACCGAAGCCATGCCCATGACAAATGTGACGGCTATGCCCATGCTCAGGGCCGTTTCCACACGCTTGGACACTCCCAGAAAGGGGCATATACCCAGAAAGCGCGACATAATAAAATTATTTACCAATATGCCGCTAACCACTATATAAAACAAACGCCCAGCGTCCATCAATGGCTCCCCTCTTTCTCTGCATTATCCTTTGGTTTACGCGTAAGATAGTTTATAAGGCCTATCAGCAATCCCAATGCCATAAAAGCACCTGGCGGCATGATAAGTAGCAGAGCCGGCTCATACGATGCTCCGAATAGATTTATGCCGAATATACTGCCGTTGCCCAAAATCTCCCTTATGCTACCCAATATAACCAATGCCAGCGTAAAGCCTAATCCCATACCCAGGCCATCGGCTATAGAGTTTACCACCGGTTGCTTGGACGCAAATGCTTCAGCGCGTGCCATTATGATGCAGTTAACCACTATAAGTGGTATGAATATGCCCAGCGCCCTGTCCAACTCTGGCAAAAAGGCTTTCATTACCATACCTACTATTGTAACAAAGCTGGCTATGACCACGACAAAAGCCGGCATGCGTATCTTTGGCGATATGAAGTTTCTCATAGCCGATATCATAGCATTGGAGCCCACCAGCACGAAAGAGGCAGCTAAACCCATAGCAACGCCGTTTGTCGCATTTGTGGTAACGGCCAATGTCGGGCACATGCCCACCACTAGCCTGAATGTAGGATTTTCATTCCATAATCCATTAACGAAATCCTTTATAACGCCTTTCATCATTGTCCCCCCTCCTGAACAAGCAACTGCTGCACATCATTGTCATTGCTCAATACCTCGCTATAAAGCTTCATAGCCGTATTGACGCCCTCTGTCACAGCCTTGGATGTGATAGTAGCTCCAGATATGGCCTGTACCTGATTATCATTAGCCTGACCGCTCTTTATTACCTCAAGCGGTGTATCGACCTTTTTCCCTTTGAACTGATCCTTGAATTTAGGCTCGCTCGCTTTGGCCCCCAGCCCCGGCGTCTCGGCATTATTGCCCACGTATATACCCGTCAAAGTACCGTCGGTAGATATGCCAACCGTCAGTTCTATAGCGCCACCATAACCGGAGGGCATAGTCTTTATAGCATAACCTACAACTTGTCCGCCTTCTTTAGCCTGGAACGCCTGGCTTACCATGGCATAATCCGGGCTCATCGCCTTTATTTTATCGGCATCGAGCTCTATAAATTCGGTATCTTCAGAAAATACGGCTATGCGGCCTTGGGCATCCATTTTCTCTATTTGAGCCTTTATAGGTTCCCTGGTTATGGCATTGACTACCCCCAACGCCAATGCCGCTACCGCCGTTATAAGAAGGAGTTTAAAGCCCAGATTCAATATATCACGCACGGCCTTTCACCTCCCCGAATTTTTTTGGCACAGTATAACGTTCGATAAGCGGCGTAGCCACATTCATAAACAATATAGAATAGGATACGCCTTCGGGATAACCGCCATATAGCCTTATAACCACCGTTATTATGCCGCATCCCAGGCCCATGATGATCTGTCCCAACGGCGTGACTGGTGATGTAACGTAATCTGTGGCCATGAAAAATGCTCCCAGTATCAGGCCGCCGCCGAGAACATGATAAAGCGGTTGGCCCGTAAATGCCCCATCCGGCCCCAGTATCCATGTTAAAACACCTACCGTAGCCATATATACAAAAGGTATCCTCCAATTTATGACCCGCTTATAAAGCAGATAGGCTGCACCTATCAAAAGCGCCAGGGCCGATGTCTCGCCTATGGTACCGCCTATATTGCCTACAAACATATCCATAAGCGATGGCAACTGCCCCGCAGCCTCCGTACCCTTCAATATGGCCAACGGCGTAGCTGTAGTCACAGCATCGACCCCGGGCTGCACCCATGCCGTCATTCTCACCGGCCATGAAGCCAAGAGAAAGGCTCTAGCAGCCAACGCCGGATTGAGAAAATTATAGCTTAAGCCACCGAACAATTGCTTTACTATGGCTATGGCGAACGCAGAACCTATAACGGCCAGCCACCACGGCGCCGTAGGCGGCAGATTAAATGCCAGCAAAAGGCCCGTTACCACAGCGCTCCAATCGTTTATGGTCACCGGTTTCTTCATAAGGTATTGTATCAACGCCTCGGTCAATACCGCAGTTGCTATCGATATTCCTATTATAAACAATGCCCTCATGCCAAAGAATATGGCCGCAGCTATAATAGTCGGCACAAGCGCTATAACCACATCGAGCATGATGCCGGAAACCGAACTCTCCGACCTTACATGCGGCGAAGACGACACAACAAGTTGTTCATTCTCCATCATTCTGCCCCCCTATCAACCGGCTTTACGGCGATTAGCCGCTATAGCACGCTTAGCCAACCTTATAGACTCCACCAGCGGCCGCTTGGCTGGGCATTCAAATGAACAGCACCCGCATTCTATGCAGTCCATAGCATTATATTGCTCGGCTTTGTCATACATACCGGCCAGCGCATACCGGCTTATATACAACGGCAGTAAACCCATTGGGCATGCCTCCACACAGCGTGCGCATCGTATGCATACTTGAACCTGCGGTGCCTGAGCCTCTTCCTCTGTCAATACCAATATTCCAGATGTACCTTTTATAACAGGCACATCGAGCGAATACTGAGCTATGCCCATCATCGGCCCTCCCATTATCACCTTACCGGGCTTGTCTGCAAATCCGCCGCATTCATCTATGAGCTGCGAGAAAGGCGTACCTATGCGCACCATGAGATTGGCCGGCTCCTTTATCCCCCTGCCTGTAACCGTCACCGCGCGCTCTATAAGCGGCATACCTGTCTTGATGGCCCTGGCTATAGCAGCCGCTGTGCCCACATTATCCACCACCGTACCTACATCGGCCGGCAGTCCGCCCGACGGTACTTCTTTGCCCGTAATAGCTTTTATAAGCTGTTTTTCGGCACCTTGTGGGTACTTGGTCTTCAACGCCACCACTTCTATATTATTCGCATAACCCGACGCTGCTTTAAGCATAACCGCTATAGCATCGGGCTTATTATTTTCTATGGCTATAATACCCTTGCTCACACCCAAAGCCTTCATTATAGCTCTGGTACCATATACCACATCGTCAGTTTGCTCTAGCATAAGCCTATGATCACATGTGAGATACGGCTCGCATTCGGCACCATTTATTATAACCAACTCCACCCTCTTGTCGGGCGGCGGTGACAGTTTGACATGCGTAGGAAACGCGGCTCCTCCCAATCCCGCTATACCGGCCTCTTTTATAACATCTATTATTTCTTTATCCGATAGCTTATCGATATCACCCTTAGGCTGTACATTTTCATCCACCGTATCCTGTCCATCCGATTCTATCACCACGGACATGACCTGCTGACCGCTAGGGTGTAACCGAGGCTCTACGGCCACTACCTTGCCCGATACGCTGGCATGCACCGGCACGCTGACAAAACCGCCGGCTTCGCCTATTTTTTGGCCTACTTTCACTTCATTGCCCGCCTTAACCAACGGTTTACACGGAGCACCCACATGTTGTTGCAGCGGTATCACCGCTATTCGCGGCAACGCGGCTGGTCGTATGGGCTTGGAAGCCGTAAACTCTTTATTATACCTTGGATGAATACCGCCCTTAAAAGTCACGGTCTTCACGTTCATAATCCCCCTATCATCCTTTCCTCTTAATTTATCTCCCCATTTGATAAATGACAATCCTCCTTATTATAACGCATAATACCGTTAAAGTGAAGGGTTACAGAATATGTCGGAATTATCTGAACATAATACAATATATAAAAAAGCGCCCCGTTCGAGGCGCCATAAATCCAAATAATCTTATGCTTTCATTCCTGTTAAAGCTATGCCTTCTATTATATACCTTTGCCCTATAAGATATATTATGAGTACTGGCACTATAGCTATAGCCGACGCTGCCATCATAAGTGTCCAATCTGTGATATACTGGCCTTTGAATTGATTGAGCAGCATAGGCACCGTAAATTTCTCAGGGGTGTTGAGGTATATCAACGGCCCCATGAAGTTATTCCACGTGCCCATAAAGGTGAATATACCCAACGCCGTCATAGCTGGCACTATGAGAGGAAGGGATATCCTCCAATAAATCGTCCAATGATTAGCTCCATCCATAATGGCCGCCTCATCTAATTCTTTCGGCAAGCTCATCATGAATTGTCTGAGCAAAAACACACCAAAAGCGCTGAATAATGCGCCTGGCACTATGAGCGGTAGATGAGTATCTATCCATCCGAGATACTTCATCAATATAAAAGTTGGTATCATTGTAACCTGGCCCGGTATCATCATAGTAGCCAGGAATATTGTAAACAATACATCGCGTCCCTTGAATTTTAACTTAGAGAAAGCATAAGCGGCCATAGAAGCGGTCAATAGCTGGACAGCCACAACTATAACCGCTATCTTTATGCTGTTCAAATAAGCATTGCCAAACGGCAGCGCATTCCACGCATTAGGATAATTCGACCACATTATGGGATCCGGTATCCATTTAGGAGGTATGATAAATACCTGCCCAAAATCTTTAAGCGATGTCGATATCATCCATAAAAATGGTATTATCATGGCAGCCGACCCCAATATCAATATCGTATGCAATATGATCTGCGATATAATACGGCTGGTCTTAACTGATCGTGGAGCTGTTACTTCCAACGCCGTGTTTTCATTCTGCGCCATAGAATTCACCCCCCTTATATCTCATAATTGACCCAGCGATCGGAAAATTTAAACTGGATCAACGTTACTATCAATATCATTACAAACAGCATCAAAGCTATGGCACTGGCTCTACCCATATAAAACTCTTGGAATGCCGTATCCCATACCAAATAGACCAGTGTAGTACTGGCTTTAGCCGGCCCACCACCAGTCATTATATACGCCTGATCGAACACTTGGAATGAACTGATAACCGCCATTATAGTCAGAAAGAATGTGGTCGGCGATATAAGCGGCAATGTTATATGCCTGAACTGCTGCAGAGCGTTTGCACCATCTATAGTAGCGGCTTCATAATAGCTGCGAGGTATACCTTGCAGTCCGGCAAGAAATATAGTCATATTGTAACCCAATCCCCACCATATTGATAATATAGCTATTGCAGGCATAACCCAGCGCGTATCGGTTAACCACTGCGGTCCTTTTATACCTACATAAGATAAAAGCTGATTTATGAGACCGAAATCGCCATTATACATCCACAGCCATACCATACATATAGCCACTGAACTAGTAACCTGAGGCATAAAATATATAGTCCTGTATATCATTTTACCTTTAACATTGTTTAAGATGACTGCTAGTACTAAAGCCAGTATTATTCCTACTGGTATGGTTAAAACGCTGTAATAGAGAGTATTTTTTAGTGCTATCCAAAAATCCGAACCGCTGCTGAATATATCTATGAAGTTCTGAAATCCTATAAAAAGCGGTGTCCCTACAGCATCCCATTGGAAAAGACTCAATACAATAGCAGCTATTATAGGGCCTATCGAAAAAACTATAAGCCCTATGACCTGCGGCGCTAAAAACAAAGCTGCCCAGGCACCATCATGAGTGGATTTTTTAATCTCGTCCATCTATTTACCTCCTCACTCTTGAATCGTGCAAAGAGGGCATATGGTATGCATATGCCCTCCTATGTCATTCAGATCATCTTAATCTATTATGGCTCAGCATTAGCCAATTTATCGTTTACAGATTTTACTATCTTAGGCACTGTATCCTCTACAGTCGCTTTCTTAAGCCATACAAGGTCTAAGTTATCCCATATATCCTTCTGTACCTCAGGCACGCCCATCTCAGGTACAAAAGGAGCGAAACCGTTATTGCGTTGATTTATAAAATATTCGCTATGATCTGGTTTGGTATCGCTAGTCACCACTTCGTCTATCCCAAATATCGAGGGTACAGCATTACCATTACCCTTCAGCCTAAAGGTCTGACCTTCTTTGCCGTTAAAATATTCCACAAACTCCCATGCAGCCTGTTTATTTTTAGCACTACTATTTATCACCATAAACGCCTGGGCTATACCGCTTTGAGGATCTTTGCTGCCATCTTTAGTTGGGAACGGTATTACGTCCCAATTAAAGCTAACCTTCTTAAATATAGGCACCGTCCAGCGACCGAAAGATGTAAAGCCAACCTGGCCGGACATAAACATAGCATCAGGGCCCTGGCCTTGAGGCAATGAACCCGCATAAGTTATATTGCCTTTGTTAATATTATCGGACAAGAATTTTAAACCTTCCATATTCTTTTGAGAATCTAACAGATACTTTTTACCATCTTCGCTATAGATTTCTGCTTTGCCATCGTTAGAGGCAAGCCAGCTGTATACATTCCCCCATGAATTTTCGAGAATATAGCCTTTCTTACCGGCGGCAACAAGTTTCGAGGTAATCTGGCTAAAGATATCCCATGTCCACTGACCCTCATCATAATATTCCTGAGGCGTCTTCATACCTACTGATTTTATAAGGTCCGCATTGTAATATAGAACCCACGGATTGCAATCCACGGGCAAACCATAAGTCTTGCCATCCTTCTGAGCCATTTCCAGCAATACAGGTATAAATTCATCCTTTTTCAATTTACTGGAATTATCAAGATAAGAATCAAGCTCTTCGATCTTACCCTGCTTTATAAGCTTGCGGGTAAGAGTCTCACTTGCATAAAAAGCATCCGGAGCAGTACCGCCAGCTACCTGTGTCAATATCTTGTCATCATAACCGCTGGGCACCGGCATAAATTTTATAGTCACATTAGGATGGAGTTTCATATATTCGGCATTCAACTCCTGGAACCGCTGCAATTCCCCGGGATTACCCCATGTGGACCACGTGATGGTAACTTTTTCGCCGCTGGAAGCAGCATTGTTATTGTCGGTTTGTCCATTGTTCTGGCCCTGGCCATTTGACGAAGACGGCGCTTTAGAACCACCGCTGCATCCTACGAGCACAACGCTCAGCAACAATACCGCTGCTAATATAGCAGCAACCAGTTTCTTGTTAAACATCCTTTAACCTCTCCTTTGCTACTTATATATCGTCTGCACTGCACACATGCGCAATCTTAAGCATAATTATGCAAACCATATTTGCAATAATTAAATCGATTGCGCACAGCTTTGCATCATATCTTTATTATATGCGCATTTTATATAACTGTCAAGTAGTTTTTTGTACATATTCTATAAAAATTAGGTAACATATTATGAAATTATAAAGCATAATATGCGCAACTTATTTCAATTTTTAAGGCAAATGATTTCGCAAATGTGCAATAATACATACCCGTCAGCAAGAGACTCTTTCTACAAGCCTTCCGTGAATAATAACGCAATCATTGTATTCAGGCCCGATTTCGATCCTTTTCAGCAGCAATTCAGCCGCTGATTTTCCAAGTTCGTAAGCATATATTTCGACTGATGTCAACGGTGGCATGAGATATTGATCTACGCCTATATTATTAACACCTATTACACCTATATCATATGGTATAGAGTACCCCCTATCCCTACAAGCCCGTATAGCTCCTATAGCAAACAGATCATCCACGGTCACGACAGCCGATGGCTTGCCGTTGCGCAGTATTCTGAGCATAGCATTATAACCTCCGTCTTCCCAAACATCGGCTTCTGCCATATAAGCCCTGTTGGTTGATTTGCCGGCAGCCTCCATAGCCTGTTTATACCCCTCTAAACGATCTATATTCACTATAAATCTTAGATCGCCGGTTATAATACCTATATCTTCATAGCCCTTATCTATTAGATATTGAGTTATCATCCTGCCTATCTCTATATTATCATTATCCACCCAGCATACCCTTTCCAAACCTAATGGCCTGGGATTGCCTATCACCACAAATGGGAAGTTTATTGAATACAGCCACGTTATCAATTCGTCAGAAATACGCGATGATAATAGTACAACACCATCTACTTTGCCGCTTAGCACCATGCGTTGAAGCGCTCGACGTTCCTCCACTTCATTACCGGCAGGGCTGAGCAATATATCACGATCGTGTATACGCAACACTGCGCTTATGCCGCGCAATGCTTCAGGAAAAAACGGATGATTGAATTCCTCGTCATTTGGACGTGGCAACATTATGCCTATATTACCTGTATTCTTGCTAGTAAGGCTTTGAGCCATTGCATTCGGATGATAGCCAAGTTCACGCATTGCCTGTCTGACACGTTTTTTGGTTTCTTGGCTTATGCGCGGGCTGTCTTTCACAACGCGCGATACCGTAGACGGCGACACGTTAGCCGCTTTAGCAACATCTTTAATGGTAATGCCCATAATTCATCTCCTCTCGTTAAGACAAACGGTTGCATAGATTTATGTTTATTATATCATATACATTCATACAGTAGCAATTAAAAATGAATAAACATAGTCTAAAATAGTAAAAATATAGGGTATATATTGGAGGATGGTTATGAATAATAAGGTCAAAGGAAATTTGATCATTATAGGTGGCGCCGAAGATAAATACGGCGACCGCAGAATATTAAAAGAAACTGTGTTATTAAGCGGTGGCAACGACAGCATTATACTTATAATCACGGTCGCTACCGAATATCAAAAAGAGGTTGGCAATGAATATATAGATATATTCGATCAATTGGGAGTAAAAGATGTAAAAGTGTTGAATATAAACGACAGACAGGACGCTAATAAGCAAAAATATGCCGATGCAATATACAATGCCAGCTGCGTCTTTTTTACAGGCGGCGATCAGCTTCGCATAAGCAGTATACTCGGCGGCACGTTGGCAGATGAGGCGTTATTGCGGGCCTATGAAGATGGACTGCTCATAGCAGGCACCAGCGCCGGCGCTTCGGCGATGAGCCAAACTATGATAGTATCAGGTGAAGATGACGATTCGCCTCGAAAATGTACGTTGAAAATGGCGCCTGGCCTTGGATTATTGAAAGGTGCGGTAATAGACCAGCACTTTGCACAACGGGGAAGGATAGGCAGATTACTATCAGCTATAGCGCAAAATCCATATATGCTCGGCATAGGCATAGATGAAGATACCGCCATACATGTTATGCCGAATGGCTGTTTCCGCGTCATAGGTTCTGGAGCCGTAACGGTATTGGATGGTATACATATCGACTATACCAATGTATCGGAACTAAAACCCGATCAACCATTGGCTCTAACCAATATAACATTGCATATCCTTCCAGCAAGCTACGGGTTTGATATGAACATACGTCAACCATTGTTAACTTATGACACAAAACAGGAGGAGACAAGCATTGCACATCTGTGAACTCAAAGCATACAAAGGCAGAAATATATTCAGCCACAAACCGGTTATAAAGCTGGTGATAGATCTCGAAAATTTCGATAATGTTGCTACCAAGGATATAACAGATTTCAATCAACGTTTACTTCAAATGTTTCCCGGCTTGAGACAACATAGATGCTCGCCGGGATACGAGGGGGGTTTCGTAGAACGTCTGTATGAGGGAACCTATCTGGCCCATGTTATAGAACACCTATCATTGGAGATACAACATTGCCTGGGCTACGATGTATCCTTTGGCAAAGCCCGCTGCATAGATGGAAATTCTCAATATCTAATAGTATTCGCATATGATGTCGAATGTGTCGGTTTAGAAGCTGCGCGGCTGGCAATAGACATTACGGAGGCATTGATAAATCAGCAAAGCATTGATACCGATAACAGGTTAAAAAAGCTAAAAGTCAAGGCCGCCGGCGCACAGCTCGGTCCCAGTACACAAGCTCTAGTAAATGCCGCCAGAGAAAGCGATATACCGATAATGCGTATAGGCGATGGCAGTATACTGCAATTAGGCTATGGTAAATATCAAAAACGAATAGAAGCCACTATAACCGAGAATACAAGCTGTATCGCGGTGGATATAGCTTGTGATAAAATGATTACAAAATCCATATTAGCAGATATCGGTATACCCGTTCCCATTGGTCAAAGCTGCTCAGAAGCGGACGAAGCGATATCGATAGCCGAAAGCATCGGTTATCCCGTGGTAGTAAAGCCTAAAGGCGGAAATCAGGGCAAAGGCGTATGGTTAGAACTTAATAACCCCGAGGCTGTAAAGCAAGCATTCAAAAGCGCCAGCCTGTTCGACCAAGAGATAATAGTAGAAAAATATATAAAGGGCCGCGATTATAGAGTACTGGTAGTAGGAGATAAGATAATAGCCGTATCCGAGAAGATACCGCCTTACGTCGTAGGTGACGGCCACCACACTATAGTCGAACTGGTAAATATGATCAATAGTGACGAAAGGCGCGGTGATGATCATGAACGTCCTCTCACTAAGATCAAAATAGACGAACAGGTAACATCCTATCTGCACAAAAACGGTTTAAACATCGACTCCATACCTCAAAGCGGGCAAAAAGTGTATTTAAGGGTAAACGGCAACCTCAGTACCGGCGGGATAGCAATTGATCGCACAGACAAAATTCATCCTTACAACGCAGATTTGGCACTGCGCGCTGCCAGAATTATAGGCCTAGATGTAGCTGGTATAGACATAACGGCCTTGGATATAGATGTTCCATTAGACGGCGTAAACGGTGCCATCATCGAGATCAATGCGGCACCCGGCATACGCATGCATCACTATCCTTATAAAGGAAAACCGAGAAATGCCGCCAAAGCCATAATAGACATGCTTTATCCTCAAGGGCAACGCTCGTCAATACCCATAGTGTCAGTTACAGGCAGCAATGGCAAAACCACCACCGTGCGCATAATCGCCCATATGTTGCGCACCCAGGGCCTCAATGTTGGTATGACCACAACGGGAGGCATATATATCAACGATGAGTGCATAATGAAAGGTGACACTACAGGGCCGGCTAGTGCACAGATAATATTAAGCGACAAATCGGTGGAAGCTGCCGTATTGGAAACCGCACGAGGTGGCATAATACGCTCGGGACTAGGTTATGATCTCAGCGATGTAGGCGTCATCACCAATATAACTGGCGATCACCTGGGGATAGATGGTATACACACATTGGAGGATATGCTGCATGTCAAATCCCTGATAGTGGAAGCAGTTAAGGATAACGGCTATGCCGTGCTCAACGCTGATGACGCTATATCGGTACAAGCAGCTAGGCGCGTACGCTGCAACCTAATTTACTTCTCCTTTAATCAAAATAACATCCTGATACAGCATCAGATAGACAACGGGCGGCCTGCGGTATATCTAAAAGACGATTATATAGTACTGTTCGACGGTGAAAATATATACAATGTTATAGCCGTTGATGAGATACCCGCCACATGGGAAGGAAAGCTCACCTACAATATTGAGAATAGCATGGCAGCCGTAGCAGCTGGCTATGGTATAAAAGTACCTGTATCGGTTATGGAAAAGGCTCTTCGGACATTCTACAGCGACTCGCTGCAAAACCCCGGGCGATTCAATATATTCAATGTCCGCGACTTCAGGGTTATAGTCGATTACGCACACAACGTCGAAAGCTACAAATCGGTCATAAGCGCGTTAAAACAAATGAATCCCGCCAGGCTTATAGGCGTCATAGGGGCACCAGGTGACCGAAGGGATGAAGATATTATCGAGATGGGCCGCATAGCAGGTTATGGATTCGATCGCATAATAATAAAAGAGGATATAGAGCTACGAGGAAGGCAAACGGGCGAAGTAAGCCGCCTGCTTCAGCAAGGAGCGCTGAGAGCAGGCATGCCAAAAAGCAGCATGAATATCATATTATCGGAAACTGACGCCATAAGCGCCGCCATGGGTCAGGCGCAACCGGGCGATATAGTAATAGTATTCTACGAAAGATTAGAGCCCATATTGGACGCTATAAAGAAAGCATCGCCGCTTGAACCGCATGTTTTCAGTCCACCCCAAAATATGCTACTATAATTTCGCTTATATACTGAGCAACCATATGAGCGCCGGCAATGTTATCAGGCTTATCAATGTAGACATCAACACGCATTGCGCTCCATAGGTATAATCTGCACCATAGCGGCGGGCTAATGCCGGTCCCAGCGCTGAGGCCGGCATACCCACTTGCACGACCACCACCAGCTTCACCAGATCGTTTACATGCAATAACGTCAGCAATCCATACAGCAAAAGCGGCATAACAGCCAATTTGGCTATAGAAAGCACGAACGTGCTGCCATTGGTGACGGCCTCTTTTATATCGAGTTCAGCCAACGCCGCTCCTATAAATATCATCGAGAGGTATATAGTGGTTTTCCCCAAAGGATTTAATGCGGCAAATACCAGGCGGGGCAACTTTATACCTGTTAGGAACATCACCAGGCCTATAAAAAACGATATAGTATTCATATTAAAAAGATTTCTCCAACCGTTGGCATGATCATTCTGTCTGCGCGTCAACAACCATAATCCAAGCGTCCACAAAGCCGTATCGTTGGCTATAGTAAAAACGCTACCGTAGAATATACCTTTGTCGCCCATAAGTGCTGATAACACAGGATAACCGAGATATACCACATTGCCAAACATCAGCTCAAACCGCAATACATCAGCCCGTTCCTCAGGTATATTCAGCTTATCGGACAATAACCATCCCATAGCAAAGGATACAATTAAAGAAATTATAGCAAATAACACTATCAGGGAACTATCTATGAGTATCTGGGCAGAAAAATTATAACCGCTTAAAGTGGTTATAATTAGCGCTGGCTGTGTTATCTTTATCATGACGTTCGATACACCGTCTTTATCTGATGGGCTTATGAATTTGGCCTTAGCCGCTATATAGCTTATAGCCAATAAGATCATCAATATAATTATCTGATCTATCACCGATGAAAAATCTGCCATATTCCTATCTACTGCGCACCCGATGCACTATATCGATAAACTTGCGTGCCGTCTCAGTGACAGCAGCGTAATCCCCGTCTTTAGCCCTGCCGGTCAGAGCGCCTCCTACACCAAGCGCTACCGCTCCTGCTGTAATCCATTCCTCGGCGTTATCCAGGCTTATACCGCCGGTGGGCATAAACGATGCTTGTGGCAATGGCCCTTTAAAAGCTTTTATAATATTCGGCCCAAATAATTCACCGGGAAATATTTTTATAATATCAGCCCCTGCCTCCATGGCTTCAACAGCCTCTTTTACGGTCATAGCGCCCGGCATGCATGGTATTTGGTATCTATTGCATAATTTAACAGTATCAATGTTCAGCGATGGACTCACCACATAGTTAGCGCCGTTTATTATTGCCAATCTAGCCGTCTCGGCATCCAATACCGTACCGGCGCCCAACACAAGCCTGTCTCCATAATGGAAGTTCAATTCTTTTATAACCTCTACTGCGCCGGGTACTGTAAAAGTGATCTCTATAGCCGATATGCCACCCTGCATACATGCATCGGCTATATTCAGAGCCTGCTGTACGCCTTCGGCACGCACAACCGCGACTACACCCGCATCTATAATGCGCTGTTCTATCATAAGTTTCTGCAGCATAACATAACCCCATTTCTATATTTTATCAGGCTTAGGTGCCGTAGCCTTTAATTTCGCTACGACCTCATCCTTTTTCTTTATCCCTCTCAAATAGCCTACGCCGGTCGCTATAGGCATTAGAGGCAGCGTCACATACGCCAGCGCTATCATGATATCCTCATGTACGCTGTATATCTCAATGTACGGGCTCATCCATATGCGATGCATCACCTTTATCCAAAGCACATCGCCGCCACTTAATGTCAACATTACAGTTAATACCAAACCGGGTATAGAGGCTATAGCACCCGCTATAAAACCGTTATATAATATGCGTTCCTTATCTGCAAAACCTGAACCCTGAGCTGCCGCAGCCATTATAAAAAGATATAAAGCAGCTGTGATAAGGCCGGCTATAAACTCGGCTGTAAGATTCCGCTCAGGCTCGGCCGGCAGTACTTCTCCCGGCTGAGCGGTTCCGGATTGATCTGGCAAAGCATTATCCGGTTGAACAGGGTTGTCGGTACCTGGCTCTGACTGCTCTTCAACAGGCTGCTGTGCATCAGGTGCATTCGGCTGAGCAGTATTATCATCAGTACCCGGTTGCTGTTGAGCAGGTTGTTGATCTACGTCGCCCTGCTGTTGCGATGCGTTTGTCGGCGGCGTGCTTGTACCCAAATTACCGCTCAAAAGGTTAACTAACCCCAATACCGCAGGCAAAAAAGCAAAAAAGGCTATAGCCAGCACGGCATGTGTAACCAGGAAACTCCTGCTCAATTTCCATGTAGATGATTTTATCAAAAAATTACCTCCATTCTCAAACGATTAAACGATTTATTATCAGCTTATACTATGTTAACATTATGCCGTGGATTTCTCAAGATGTTTTTATTCTGCGATTCGTAATATAGCAAGTTTAGCACATGCATGATATAAATCCTATGCCTGCTATAGGTTCGACACAATATCAGCGTTTCCAGTTCTATATTACGAATTGAAACTTATTATTGTTGTCTTGTCATCTGTGTAGACATACAAATGCAAACGTGTTATGATATAATAAAACCAATAGTACTTTAAAGTAAAGAAGGCATTGTAAATGGATGAAACCGTCTCACGCAGGATAAGCGTACTGAAAAAGGAGCGCAATGCCATTATACTGGCGCATTTTTATCAGCGTCCGGAGGTACAGGATATAGCCGATTTTGTGGGCGATTCATTGGAGCTGGCTCGCAAAGCATCGGTGACCGACGCCGACGTGATCGTATTTTGCGGCGTACATTTTATGGCTCAAACGGCATATATTTTGTCCCCGGATAAGTCCGTGCTGCTGCCCCAGATAAAGGCCGGGTGCCCTATGGCTGATACGGCTGACGCCGACGACGTGGCCGCGCTGAAAGAGCAGCATCCGGACGCAGTGGTGGTCAGCTATGTAAATACCACAGCCGAGGTCAAAGCTATAAGCGATATATGCTGCACATCGGCCAACGCAGTAAAAGTGGTCAATTCCATACCAGCCAATAAGGAAATCATATTTATACCCGATAAAAACCTCGGCCAATACATTATGGAGCAAACCGGACGCCATCTCATATTATGGAGCGGTTACTGCAATACGCACGATCGGCTTACAGCAGAGGAGCTATTGGCAGCCAAAAGGTTGCATCCCGAAGCTGAGGTGCTTGCCCACCCGGAGTGTCGCCCTGACGTAGTGCACATGGCTGATTTCGTAGGCAGCACCGGCGGTATGGTAATGCATGTACGCGACAGCCATGCGACCGAATTTATCATAGGCACAGAGATCGGCGTTATACACCGCATGAAGCAGCTTTGCTCGAATAAAAGCTTTTATCCGGCATCTCAAAAACTAATGTGCCCGAACATGAAGCTGACATCGTTGGACGATGTGCTCAAAGCGCTGGAAACCGTGAGCCCGCGTGTAACGGTAAATGATTATATACGCTCCCGCGCTTTATTGCCGATAGAAAGAATGCTGGCTTTATGAACGTGACATCATACTGCGTAAACTTCGACTCCAAGTCATTGCTTCAACAACGATACGATTATGTAATAATAGGCGGTGGCATAGCCGGATTATACGCCGCGCATCTGGCCAAGCAGCATGGCAGCACCGCCCTTATAAATAAAGGCGATTTTGACAGTTCAGACGCATACAGGGCACAGGGCGGCATAGCATGCGTATGGAATGACAATGACAGTTTCGCCTCACATATAGCGGACACGTTGACAGCCGGTGATGGTTTATGCAATGAGGAAAATGTAACCATTATGATAAACGAGGCTCCAACGCACATACGACGGCTGATAGATTTAGGTGTATCTTTCGATACGGATGAAAACGGCTATGCCCTTGGCATGGAAGGCGCTCATTCTCATCGACGCATACTGCACGCCGGCGATTATACGGGCAAGGCCATCGTAACCAATATAGCCAATGCAATAGAAGGCGTGGCATTATACAGCCAATATCTCGCACTAGACCTATTGGTCGACGACAATAAGTGCTATGGCGTATTGATTATGAATATTCAAAGCGAGCAACGCTTTATCCTATGGGCCAAAGCTATCATACTGGCAGGCGGTGGCGCTGGCAATCTTTTTATTAATACCACAAACAGCCCGCTCATCACAGGGGACGCCATAGCCATGGCTTATAGAAAGGGTTGCACATTGACCGATATGGAATTTATGCAATTTCATCCCACCGCTTTATACGAGCAAAACGGCCAGCGTTTTCTCATATCCGAAGCGGTTAGAGGCGAAGGCGGCATACTGCGCGATATATGCGGCGAACGGTTTATGGAGCGTTATCATCCGCTTAAAGAGTTAGCGCCCAGGGATATAGTGGCGCGGGCTATATACGCCGAGATGAAAAAACATGATACACCTTACGTATATCTTGATGTAACAAGCATCGACAAAGCATATTTCGCTGCCCGCTTCCCTACTATATATGCTAAGTGCACCGAGATAGGCATAGATATATCCAAGGACTATATACCGGTGTCGCCGGCGGCTCATTTTCTAATGGGCGGCATAAAGACCGACAGCTTTGGGCAAACGGATGTAGAAAGGCTCTATGCCTGCGGGGAATGCGCATGTACCGGCGTACACGGCGCCAATCGCTTGGCCAGCAATTCATTGTTAGAAGGTCTGGTATTCGCAGCGCGTGCGGTAAAACACGCCTCATCATTAAACACTATGCCAGAACATAGACGCTTTAAGTGGTGGCATCAGCGCTTACCTGAAACGTTTTTAACGCCCGATGAAATAGCGGCAATCGGCCGCCAACTCCAAGCCATAATGGAGCGATACGTCGGCATAGAACGAGATGGAACCGGACTAAACCAAGCTATACGGTGGCTTGAACAGTATGAATGGATATTGGGCTTATCGGCTGATAGGCCAGATATATATGAGTTGCAAAGCTTGATAATTGTGGGCTATGCTATGGCACGCGCCGCTCTTTTCCGCTGCGAGAGCCGTGGCAGTCATTACAGGACCGATTATCCGGCCAAAAATGATATGTTAAAGCATCATATAATAATCAAAGGAGAAAATATAGCGTATGATACCGATTATAGACAGATTCATAGCTAAAAAACACATTGAACGATATCTTGAGGAGGATTTGGGTTGGGGCGACATAACCACCGATTTGCTGGTGGACCTAAAGGTAACTGCTCATGCCTATATAAAGGCCAAAGAAAGCGGTGTGATAGCAGGCTTACCCGTTGCCGAGATGGTATATAATACTCTCGACCCTGCAATACAATTCATCCCATTAGTACAGGATGGTTTTTTCATAGATACGCAGACAGTAATAGCCGAGGTAAAAGGGCCTATGAACCCTATCTTAAAAGGCGAGCGGTTATGTTTGAATCTGCTTCAGCGTATGAGCGGTATAGCTACATATACGCGTCGCCTGAGCGATATGATAAAGCCTTATAAAGCTGAGTTGACCGATACGCGCAAGACTGCCCCAGGATTAAGATATTTCGACCGCTATGCCGTGGCCGTAGGAGGCGGTATAAATCACCGCTATAATCTGGCCGATGCCGTATTGATAAAGGACAACCATATAAAGCTGGCCGGCGGTGTAAAAGCGGCGTTGTCCAAAGTCCAAAGCAACCTGTCCCATACCATGAAGATCGAGATAGAGGTGGAAGGCTTGCAGCAACTGCAGCAAGCGATAGAATGCCATGCTGACATAATACTGTTGGATAATATGCCTTTAGATATGATGCGCCGGGCTGTTGAGATAACTGCCGGCAGGGCTATACTCGAAGCATCGGGCAATATAGATGAGTCTAACATCGCAGATGTAGCTGCTACAGGCATCGATATAATATCCTCAGGTGCGCTGACGCATTCCGTAAACGCGCTGGACATAAGCATGCGCATAGAATAGGCTATACATATATGCCTCGCTACCATAAACCTTCGCAGTCTGAAGAATGTCTCTTACGCCTTGTTGCATGCGCTGATGTATATGTCCTTCATCTTTCTGGCATCTTCAGCCATTACGTCGCGGGATTCGCATATTATGATAGGAGAGATATCCCAACGGCACAATGCCTCGGCCAACGGCTCGAAGTCTGGTCCATACTGCGCATCATCCAGCGTCCAGTGTCTTTTCTCTCCGCCTTCGGTATACTCTATGCGGCTGAAATGACAATGCATATGATTCAATCTGTCATGCCCAAGTTTATCCTCTATGACGCGCAATATGTCCTCATATTCCTGTATACTTTTGATCCACCCCATATCCCGCGCGTTTAAATGGCCGAAGTCTACGGTAGGTATAAAGCTGTCATCGACCCTGCACATCTCCATAATTTCCCCTAAGTCCCCTAATTGGTTCTTCTTGCCCAGGGTTTCCGGGCATAAATGCACGTCATCCAACCCCTCGTCTTTGCACCGACGCCACGCCCCGGCTAACGCCTTCTTAGCCCGTTCAAGCGATGGCTTGCGGCCGTCGGCCACATTGCCCGGGTGAATAACGACGCGACTCGCACCCATCCATTTGGCTGCTCTGGCCGACTTCAGTATATGGCCTATGGACTTTTCTATCCTTTCGGCATCGTCCGATGCCAGGTTGATATAATACGGCGCATGTATGCTAAGCACTATTCCGTACCTCTCAGCCTGTTGCCCCAGTGCCGCAGCCGTAGTCTGTCCTATATTGACGCCGCGGCCGCATTGATACTCGTATGCATCCAAACCCATATCGGCCAGCCAACGCGGCATATCTACGCTGGATGAATTGCCTTGATCGTAAAAACTCTTGGAATTGCCTGCTGGCCCAAACTTTGCTGCCATGATATTATCCTTTCTTCCTGTTATGCCTCGGATTTTTCGAGACTACTTTAGCAGCCTCTATAAGCGCTACCTCTGCATCTACCTCCGACTGCTGCACCAATTCGGCCAACTTTGAATACAGCTCGCCTTCAGGTGTCACCACGTACTTGGGCGGCAGATGGTTTAATGCATATGCCATCATATCCATCTGGCATATCTCGCACTTGCACACGTCCAAATCCGGTAAAATAAGTTTTAACGTATGCTCCACCACATCCTCCATATAATTTCTCATAGCATGCGCCATATCACCGCACCTCTTTCCATTCATTCACTTCCACAAATACTGCTGTTTGCCCAAGAATCACCTCGGCCTTGACCTCCACCATGCTCACAGCATTTTTTACATGGCCACGAGACTGTATAGTATATGTATTATCGCTGTTGCCGAACACAACGTTGACGTCGCTATACCGATCCTCGCCATCGTCAAAATCTATCCTCATGCTATATGATGCCAGGATTTCATCATAAAAATGCTGTTCTATGTACTGCTCCACAGGCAAAACCTCTTGGGTTTCGGCCTCTTGTTTTAATCGGTCATACGTCTCCTTGACCTGGGCTTTAATCTCATATAGCGCCGCAGTAGCTCCGCCATCGGCGATATAATAGACATCATGGCTGCTGTCATCCGACTTAGCTATACTGTAATCCGACATGGCAATCGATATGATGCTCAAGGCTAAAACGGACAGCACCGATACCAACAGGAGCACTACTATATAAGCTGAACCCTTATGCTGCCACATGATATCTATTCCCTTATCGTATATGAGCCGCTCATAGAAAAACTATGGCCTTTTTCATCATCGCCGCATATAACGATATTTATAGTATTGCCCGTTCGGTTTACATCGAAACTTTTTATATAGTATGCCATTTCGTTGGACACTCCGTCTATTTTTTCATACAACGAGCTCCCATATCTGTAAAAAGTAGCTTTGCCAACCGTTATGCGATCTTTTAAAACATCAGCCACTATTTGCGACCCGTCGGCTGCCCTCAATGCCCTCATTATATCCCCCATGGCAAAACGCACGTTTTGTTCGACGTCGGTATATGCCGATACGCGCTCAAATGATATACGACCGCTTAATAGCAACATATAGGCTGCATCGAGCACTATGGCCATTATGGCTACTGCTATTACAACCTCTACCAACGTAAATCCTCTATCTTTATTATTACGCATCATCTTTACCTTGGTAGCGCCACTATGGTCTGCCTTACAGCCAGAGGCTCATCTGCATTTTCCGATTCAAATGCCTTCACATCGACCCTCTTGAGCACGTTATCCTCATCACCAACGGCGTTGCCATCACTAACATAATCTTCTATCTGTACTTTTACATAATAGCCGTCACGCTGACCGGTATTCACCACTAAGCCGGCTCTTATATCCTCGATGACGTTTTGGGCTACATACCCGGCTCGGGATATATCGCCCGCTGTAGCCTGAACCTTCGTGCTCTGAACAAATATGCCTGAAAATGGAATAACTATAACGCCCAGTATAGCCATAGCGACAATAATCTCCAACAGGGTAAATCCTTTGTATTCGTTCATCGATACACCTTCACCCTGCCGGTTACTGGCAGCACCCTGACCTCTACACGCTCTCCCCCGGCACATAACGTTATTGTACCGCCTTGCCTAGGCCTGCCATAAGCATTAAAGCCTACGACTTCTATGCCATAAAGGTCATCGTTAAAATTCGATACAATGCTATCCAAGCGTCCGCTAAGTCGATCTGTTTCAAGGCTTGGCTTTGTAATATTATACTCCCTTATATTATAACGGCCGTCGCTGTATAATTCCAGTTTCATGTCTTTACCGCAAGTCATAGCCATCTGCCTGGTCTTTCGTATAGCCACGGTAATCTGCCTTGCTGAAGATTCTACAGTTTCTCTGTCCAGCCAACTGTTGATATCAGGCATAGCCATACCCGATATTATAGCCATTATGGCTAAAATGCATAATATCTCTATAAATGTAAACCCTCTATCGCATCTCATGTACAAATTATAACATATTACGCCAAAAAAAGATACCAGTTTATGAATTCATATCCAAACCACCATGATATCGCTGTACCTATCGATAAAAATGGACCGAACGGTATCTCACTGGCCATATCCTTTTTCTTTAAGGCTATCATTATAATCCCTGCTATAGCCCCTATGTATACGCCTATAAAAAAGGCCAGCAGCGTGCGTTGCCAGCCTAAAAGGGTGCCGACCGCAGCCATAAGCTTGATATCGCCGATACCCATGCCTTCCTTTTTCAAAATAATAAGCGACAAAATGTAGATCGTACCTATTATGCAGGCACCGACCAATGCGCCCAAAGCAGCGTATTGCCATGTTCCCGATGGGTCCACAGCAACCGCTATTATTCCGACAGCTACTATGGGTATAAGCGCCGCATCCAGTATAATACCCTCATCTATATCCACAAACGATATGATCATAAGCGATGAGACCAGCGCCAGCGAATATAAGAGCTCTATGCTGTAGCCGTATGTCAGTGCTGATACGACAAAAGCAATGCCGGTCAGTGCTTCTACAATAGGATACCTTATTGATATCGGCTCTTTGCAATGCCGGCATTTGCCACCCAATATCGCATAACTCACAACAGGTATGAGGTCATAAGGCTTTATGCGTTGGCCGCATTTCGGGCAATATGAGGGCGGATAAGCTATGGACAATCCTTTCGGTATACGGTGTATGCATACATTCAAGAAACTGCCTATGACCGTGCCGAATAAAAATATGAAAATCAAGAGAACATATTCCATATCATCATGCTCCGGCGGGCACAGTGCTTATCATAGTAAACATCGGCAGCGCTATTGATATGACGATAAACCCTATAGCGAGTCCAAGCACCACGATTATAGCCGGCTCTATAAGCGAAGTAAGCCGCGTGGCAGCATTCTCAGCCTCCGTTTCATAAAATTGCGCCGTCTGGGCCAACATGGCGTCCAATGAACCGCTTTCCTCGCCTATGCGCGTCATCTGCACCAGCATAACGGGAAAAAGCTCCGCTTTGCCTATCGTATCAGCCAGCGTCACGCCCTGCTCTACATCCTCTATGAACTCATCTATATGCCCCTCCACTACTTTATTTTTAATAACGCCTTTTACTATATCGAGAGCCTGGTTTATATCTATGCCGCTGGCCAAAAGCGTGCTCAATATCTGCGCAAAATTCGCCGTTATCGAGCGTATCATAAAGTCCTTTACAACCGGCACTTTAAGTTTTAAGCCATCGAACCAGCGCCGTCCGGCATCAGTGGATATATAATAAAACAATACCAATGCTAGCACCGCTATTAGCAGCAACAAAATAACAGCATAGTTCTGCACAAACCCGCTCAAGCCCAGAAGTATACGCGTAGGCAGCGGCAACTCCATACCCGAATCGGTAAACATGCTTACAAATGTAGGAACGACGAAGATCAGCATGAATATAACAACGGCTATAGCCACTGCGCACACCACAACAGGATATATCATGGCATTGGACACCTTCTGCTGCAGTTTATACTGTTTCTCATACGTATCGGCCATACGCTCCAACGATATATCCAATGTGCCGCTGAGCTCACCTACTCTTACCATCTCGACCAGCATAGCCGGAAAAACGCGGGGATACTCCTCCATGCTGTCAGATAACGCTTTACCCACCTGAACGCTTTGATATATCTCGGCCAGAGCCTCTTTCAAACTCTTATTGGCAACCTGTTCGCGCATTATATCCAGGGCCTGTACTATTGGTATGCCCGCCTTTATAACCGCAGAAAACTGCCTGCAAAATACCGATATATCTCTTAAAGGAACGCGCTGCAGAGTGGCCAGCCAACCGCCTGAACGCTTATCTCTTATAGGCTTTACTTCCACAGGATAATAGCCTCGTTCCCTCAGCATAGCCATGACGGCATCCTTATCCACAGCCTCATACTGCCCCGCCTGCATTGTTCCGTCAATATTTACACCCTTATAAGCATACAAAGGCATAGTAGTCTCCCTCCGTTTTAATCATTGCCATACGCCGTGGCTATGGCCTCGTCGGCGGTGGTAATACCTTTTAGCACGAGTTTTGCGCATTCGTCCCTGAGCGTGGACATGCCGTTGACAACAGCCAATTCCCTTAATTCGTCCGTCGTAACCCGCCGCGTTATGGCATCTCTGTGAGCTCTGGTCAGACGCATTATCTCAAACACGCCTTGTCTTCCTTTATAGCCCGTACCATTGCACAGAGGGCAACCGCGACCATGATATACTTCAGCATCATCTGGTATGCCCAGCATCCTTTTTTGAGAAATCGGCGGCTCATAGGTTTCCTTGCACTGCGGGCATATGCGCCTGACCAGGCGCTGCGCTATCACCGCCACTACCGAAGATGATACGAGATAAGGCTCTATGCCCATATCTATCAGTCGCACGACCGTACCTGGCGCATCGTTGGTATGCAGTGTCGACAGCACCACATGACCTGTTATAGCGGCTCTGACGGCTATCTCCGCCGTTTCGCCATCCCTTATTTCGCCCACCATTATTATATCGGGGTCCTGTCGCAGTATGGATCGCAGGCCGCTGGCAAACGTAAGCCCTGCTTTTGTATTTATCTGTATCTGATTTACGCCGTCTACCATATATTCCACAGGGTCTTCTATGGTTATTATATTATACGCCGGGTCATTGAGCTCGTTTAACATGGTATACAACGTTGTGGATTTACCACTGCCTGTAGGGCCGGTCACCAGTATCATTCCATTCGGTGCACGCAGTATCTTATCGAACTCGGACAGATGCTTCTCGTCAAAGCCCAATTGGTCTTTCGGTATTAGAAAATTGGTCTTGTCCAGCACGCGCATCACGGCTTTTTCACCGTTTACGGTGGGTATTGTGGATACCCTCAGATCTATATCTCGCGAAAGCACGTTTATATTTATCCTACCGTCCTGCGGCAGGCGTTTTTCGGCTATATTGAGATTGGCCATAATCTTTATACGCGCTATGGCGGGTGCATGAAAGCTCTGAGGCACGGTCAGATAGTTCTGCAGTCGCCCGTCTATCCTCAAACGTATACGCACCTCATCTTCCATAGGTTCTATATGTATATCGCTAGCGCCTATCTTGACCGCCTGCTCTATAACAGAATTTATAAGCTTTATTATAGGAGCGGTCTCGGCTTCTGCGGTGTCCATATCGTTCATGACCTCTTCGGCTGTGGCCGCTATCTCCCTTTTGTACTCCTCTATGGCCTGTTCGGCATGCGGGTCGCCGTAGTATTGCTCTATAGCCCTCTCTATGGCCTTGGCATCGGCCAGCATGGGTACAACATCCTTGTCGGTTATCCTGTGTATGTCATCCATGGCTATGATGTCCAATGGATCGCTCATAGCAAGCCACAGCATATTGCCGTCCATCCTTACTGGTATGGCATTATGCGTGCGGGCTACCTGTATGGGTACCATGCGCACAACGCCTATGTCTAAAAATGTCCTGTCCAGGTCCACGTAAGGTATACCAAGTTGAAACTCCAGTACCTCAAACATCTGGCGTTCGGTAATAAAACCCTGCTGCACCAATATATCGCCCAACCTGTCATCGGTCCGGCGCTGTATATCCAAAGCTGTATTAAGTTGCTCCTGGGTTATCAGGCCGGACTCGAGCAACAAATCCCCAAGCCTTTTCTTCTGCGTCCTAGGCATATCATCGCCTCCTTTATCCCTTACATAACGCTCTTTTCCACAAAATGCATAGCTGCGGTTTCCTTGGTTATAATGCCCTTGCTGTAAAGCTCCTGTATAGCGCTGTCCATAGTCCTCATGCCGAGCCTGGTTCCAGTCTGCATGGCGCTTATTATCTGATACGTCTTATTTTCGCGTATGAGATTGCGTATAGCCGGCGTGGCTAACATAGTCTCCGCAGCCACCACTCTGCCGGTACCGTCGGCTCTTGGCATAAGCTGCTGGGATATCACGCCCTGTATGACCATGGATAGTTGCACCCTTATCTGCTGTTGTTGATGAGGCGGAAAAACGTCTACAATGCGGTCTATGGTCCTGGCCGCTCCTATGGTGTGCAACGTCGAGAGCACGAGATGGCCGGTCTCGGCCGCCGTTATAGCAATAGATATGGCCTCAAGGTCACGCATCTCGCCTACCAATATAACATCCGGGTCCTCCCTCAAGGCCGCCCTTAAAGCCGCAGCATAGCTTTTTGTATCGCTGCCTATCTCTCGCTGATTCACTATACTCTTTTTATGCTTATGCAGATATTCTATAGGGTCCTCCATCGTAAGTATATGGCAGCTTCTGTGCTCGTTTATATAGTCTATCATTGCCGCTAGCGTTGTTGACTTACCGCTGCCAGTAGGACCGGTAACAAGTACTATGCCTACATTTGTCTCGGCCAGTTGCCTTACGACATCGGGCAAACCCAAGCTGTCTATGGCTGGAGGCTGAGCCGGCAGCGCGCGTATGGCCGCACCGTACGTACCCCTTTGCCTATAAACATTTACTCGGAATCGTCCCAACCCTGCCACCGAAAATGAAAAGTCGCATTCGCCCTCTTCAGCAAGTTGTTCCAATTGCCTCTGCCCCATCATCTGACGCACCAGGTTCTCGGTATCCTCAGGCGATAACGCTTCGCCGGGCAGCGGCGTAAGAGCGCCGTTAGCCCTTATAACAGGCGGCATACGGACAGTGATATGAAGGTCGGACGCTTTGCGCGCCACGGTTTCTTTTAATAATTCGTTTATAAATATCATGCAAAAAATCCTCTTTGTTTCAATAAAGCTATTATCTCATCGCTTATAGTCTCAGGCGTTTTATCATCTATATTCACAATGATATCGGCCTGACAGTAGAACTGTCGCCGTTTATCCATAAGTTCAATTATATTTCGGCGCAGATCCCCGCCATCGAGCACAGGACGCCCTTTGCCGCTGCCGACATTGCGCATAACGGTATCAGGCGACGCATCGAGGCATATCATGACGCCCGAGCGGCGCATAATATTTATATTGTCATCGCGCAGCACTATGCCACCGCCGGTGGATACCACCACACCCTGTCTATAGGCTATAGATATCAATGCATTGTGTTCCAATTGTCGAAAAAAAGCCTCGCCATATATGCCGAATATACTGGGCACCGTCATTCCCATGCCCTGCTCTATGAATTCATCGGTATCTACAAAATTCATATTCAGCTCTTTAGCCAGCAGTCGTCCCACAGTTGTCTTGCCCGTACCCATAAAACCTGTAAGGTATATATTATTGCCCATCGTTTACCCCATATTTAGTAGAATAGTATATATCAACGGTCAAAGACATATCGCATAAGCCGCTTTCAGGCTGTTGAGCCGCATTTATACTTACCTCTTTCACAATATGTACATACGGTATATTGTTTTCTATGTCTTGTAAAAACTCCACCGTTGCCAATCGCGGCATGGAAATGTTCATCTTAAAAGAAACAGTGCTGTATTCGCTGTCTGCACTGCCTTGTGCTTCGGAACGTACTATGGAATTTATAACAGCTTCGTGTACCGCAGCTATGGCGGATATATGCTTCAATATGTCGGGGCTATCCAAATATGTACCCATTATTCCACCTTTATTGACCAGTATCTTTTTATATGCGCCTATGTCAGCCACTTTTGCCACTTCATCCAATTCCTTAGTCGCATCCGCTATCTGCTGTTCGAGCAATTGCCAGTTCTCCATAGACGGCATCAAGATGATATTATAATATATGGCGAATATAAGCAATGCTACAGCAATTGCTATAAGGTTTCTTTCCCTTTTACTAAGCTGCATATTTCATTTCCCCTCAATCCTTACTTTCTATATGTGTAGATATATCGAAGCTGTATATGCCTGCCTGTTGTCCACCATCGATGTTGTCGAAAGTATTATTTACATAATATCCCGACGTATCCAGTGCCTCCATAAAGGATATTATGCTGGCAACATCAGGTGCCGTACCGCTAAATTTAACATCGGTGCCACTATAGCTGATATCGCTGATAACAATACCGTCCGGTACCAGCAACATCATGCGTGCCTCAGCCTCGGAATAGGGCACCTTTGATTTATTTATATCATCAATTATAGCCATCTGCTTCTCCAGTTTTGATGCCAAGACTTTCTGAGCGGCATTTGAGGCACCGGCACTATCGATCTGCTGCTGTATATCTGCGAGTTGCTGCTCCAAAACAGATGTATGGTAATAGGGATATATTATCGCCACAGCCAATACCAATACCATTACTATTATGGCCATAACCGTTCCTGTGCTGATAATTGCGTTTTGTTTCATCGAAAGCACAGGCATAAAATTGAAATCCTTCATATGTCACTCCCCCTTCAGCAGTAGGCCCAAAGCTGTGGCAAAATTCGGAATATCAAAATTATCCTCATCTTGCTGTTTTCGCAACTTAAGCCACTGTCCGGGTTTTGGTACCGATACTGGTATGCCTAGAGCCTGCCCTATATATTCGTCTATACCGTTTATATATGCTCCCCCGCCGCTTAAATAAATCCGCTCTATGGCATGTCCCCTGTACCTTGCATTAAAATAATCCATTATGCGTATAATCTCTGCAGCAATACTTTCAAATACATTTATAACGGCATCATATACCTCGTGCTGGGCATCGGGTGAAGGGCTATATTTCATATCGGAAACATCGGTGGGATTGCTGTCCAACGTATTGGCAACCATAACATCAATATCGTAGCTGCCACTATTTATAATCCTGTTTATGTATATTTTATCGGCGTTATATATGATGACCTGAACAAATTCATGACCTATGTCAATTACCATGCTGTCGTCTTTATCCGCAGTATGTTCAACATTATCAATAAATGTAAAAAACCTGGCCAGCGCATTGAAATCCAAATCTATGGCGTATACATCCAAGCCGAGCCCATGCATTATTTCTACGGCATCTTTCAGAAGCGTCCTCGAAACGGCTGCCGCTATTATGTACATACGCGCGGCCGAACTATCATCTTCGGTATCCCTTACCGCTTTATAATCCACCGCGTATTTCTCAGTATCCACAGGCATGTATTGGTTTAATTCGTACATTATATTCTCTTTTAAGCTTGGCTCGGGCATATCAGGCAAAACCATGGGCCGAGCTATGATATCCGATGTGGACACAGATAAAATGCACCTGCCGCGTTTTATACCGGCATCGGCCAATGCCGGTTTCATAGCCCGCACCACCGCATCCTTGTCCTTTATGGCATCAAAGCTCTTATAGCCGACAGGCAGCGGTATGTTCGCATACCTGTCTACGGCGATTGCATTACCGGACCTCCGCCCCCTTACTACTTTGGCCGACGATGTACCCATATCGACGGCTATAATGCGTCCTAAATTTATCAAAGCCTTTTCCCCTTTGCATTTGAGTTAATATTTGCTATAGTATATCACAGCACTATCCTGTTGAATAGACACAGCGCTGATATTTTCCAATCTTACGTCAAAATTTATTTCATATATCCTTATGTCGCCGGCTTTTACGTAGACGTTCAACATATTTGAATTGCTTGATGAAAATCTCATTTCGCTTAAAGGCACAATAAACGCATCGCTTGTTTGCCCCCCTTGTTTATAAGTTGTTTTTACAAGATACTTTTCACCGTCTTTATCTTTCAATTGCAGTATACAATGATCTTTGCCACTGAACGGTCCCGGATTAACAGATACAGTCTGAGCCGTCCGCAATTCTTTTGTTATGAAATCAGCGGCGGTTCTTGCCTGTTTCTGAGCAAAGCTCCGATCAACACCTATGCTGAAAGTCTGCGTAGCGACAAAATACATTGAAAATGCCACTGTAATCAGCACACTGAAAAGCACTACGGCCATTAGGACCTCTATCAGTGTAAAACCTTTGCGTTTCATCGCGCCACCTCAATCCGAAGCCGCCACAAATGTAGTGAGCTTAACATCGCCCACTCTAACGGTTATCTTGCGGCCGGCAATCAAAGCGCTATCCCCACCTATAGGAACAGACATATTGGCAGATTCCACCGTAACCCTGGCATCTGAAAAAGACGGATCGTTTATGGCTTTATCCATTAGCTGCTGCGCTATAAATTCATCCGACGTCTTTTTGCCGGCATGGGTTATGTTAAAGAGTCCGCCTGAAAGTATGCCCGTCAATATCACCAGCAGTATGCCCAATATAGCCAGCGAGATCAGTACCTCTACAAAGGTCATGCCTTTATTGCGGTAAATCGGCATCATTTCCAATACCCCATCTCAAATGTTACGGTAGAGTTCCCTACATTTATTGGGTCATCTTGTACGGCATCTTTGTTATATGTGATGGAAGGCCCACCGCTCATATTTATAGTATCCGCTATAAGAGCGCCATTTATATTAGCTCCGCCGCTCATGACTACAGTAGCTGCGGGAGCATATAAAACACCATTAACTATATCTGTACCACCGCTCATATTAACCGTATCGCCTGCGGTAACTATATTCCTCTCTACCGTGGCACTACCGCTGAATATGATATCGGTATTACCACCGTATATAGAGCCACCTATTTTTATACCGCCGCTTAAGTCGACGTTTGGCCCGCTGGTATATATATCGCCTGCCACTTCTGCTCCACCACTTAAAGCAACAGAGGCATTGCCGCTGTGTATAGCTCCGCTTATATGAGCATTACCGCTTATATTGACACTGGAGCCTCCCATATATATATCACCATTTATAGAAGCACCACCAGATATGCTAATATTTCGTTCCGCATGGACATCACCGCCTATGGTTGCCGCTGCTGCCAGATTAAAATCCGACTTCCAGTATACTGTTACATTCTCAGGATGCTGACTTGTTATAAAAAAGCCCCCGCTACCTGTATAATTGTCTATATACAGGGCTACTTTACCATTGCCATTTATCTGTATCTTACCATCGCTGGATATATTAAGTTTTCGTATATGTATCACAGTATCAGATGGTGCATTAACAGTTAGTACACATCCGTTATAAGGTATCTCAACTTTATTATATAAAGCATTCCCTTGTACGGTAAGTGTAGTTAGCGCCCAGTATAATACAATATCACCTTTATCGGGCAAATCTGTTGGAAAAATAGGAAAGCTCGGAGCAGTCGGCGGTTGCGGCAACGGATAAATTTTATCCGGAGGTACATCCGATTTGACAGGAGGCAAGATATACCAGTGCGGCTTATTAATAACCACATTAGGATTAGCTCCTTCAGGTATGTGAATCGTACAATTCTGCAAGCTCGGATTGCCGCTAAAGCTTATGGCGCCATTCTTGCCAGAGTTAATCGCTATATCACCAGTTATATTACCGCCTCCGCTAGCAGTTATTTTATTTTTACCAAATATAGCGTATTCTATGGGAACAGAGGTGCTGGCTTCTACTTTTTCTACTACTGCAACCACTGTATCCTCGACAAAGCCGGAAGTATCCCGTACTCTGCCTCTGGATATGACGGTAAGCGTATCGGTATCATTTTCTATGGTTATAAGGAAACTGCCATCGCCGAAAGGCGTTTCAGCAGAATAAACAGGAAAGGAGAGGTCTGCAAAGTCAGATGCTTGGTCGCTGCTCATAAAAGTCAACCATTTGACGGCAAGTTCGGCACCCGAGCGCGCTATATAGTGAGCCTGCATTTTTTTTTGCTGAAGCGCTGTCTGCTTGACCTCCGCAACAGCATAAAAACTCATGCCTGCTGTAAGTGTAAGCAATATGAGCGACATCATAACCGTCAGCATCAATGCTGAACCTTTTGACCCTCTCCTGCGCATTGCTCTCCTTCTTTCAATTTTCAATATGTACTTGTTACTTTGTGAACTACATTGGCACGGCTATATCATTTGTACAGGGTTTGTAGAACACTAAAGTTTTATTATAAATTAAGGAGCAGTTTCTTCTGGTGTCTCAATTTTAGCTGGTATAACTGTTACCTTACCATCTGTAGAAATCTTAACCGTATAAGTAGTAGCACTCTCAACAGCAGAAACACCTGTACCTTTGGGTGGTTTAGGCCACTCTTGGACGTAAGCCGCTATATCGCCAGTTCCTGAATCGCTTTTTTCACTCGTTGGATTACCATTATCCGCTATATACATCGTAGCAGCACTTTCCAGCGTCCTCACATTAGCGTTATGCGCGCTTATCGCTGCTTTCTCTCTAGAACCGCCCAGCTTTGGCACCGCTATGGCTACAAGTATGCCCAGTATGGCTATTACCACTACGAGTTCTATTAGCGTAAAACCTCTGCGCTTCCTGTTTTTCTTATCGTTCATCGTCAAGATCCCCTTTCTTTTTTTTAGATCCATTGTTTGTCCTATTGCCCTCGCCTACAATTCACACAAGCCCTATGCAAAACCATTATGTAGTATAAAAGCCCTATATTCATGCTACAACACGAAGCAGAAATTGTTAAAAATGTAGTGCTCTTATTGCCGTCATTATATCATAATGAAAATTAAATTACAATATATTCTTATGAAAAATTTTCTATGTTTTTAATTCCCTTTAATGCTAACTCATACTTTACTTCTATATCAAACCATATCCCTATGGCCTCTATGGCTTGCCATATAAGCATATCCAAACCGTTTACAGGCATGCAACCGTGCTCCTCAGCTTTTTTGAGCAGCAGCGTGCGCTCCGGGTTGTATATGAGATCATATGCCACTGCTACGCCTGAAAGGTCATAATCAGCCGGCAGGGGACATGATTCGACATGCGGCCACATACCCGCCGATGTGGCATTCACCAGCATATAAGGACACGATATACTGCCTATGTCGCTTAGCGGTGCGCCAGAGCATACACTGCCTCCGACGTAGTTGTTTATATCATCGGCCAAGGCGGCAGCTTTATCGGGCGTACGGTTGGCTATCGTCACCCTACCGGCTCCATGCATAGCCAGCGCTGTCGCTACCGCCCTAGCCGCGCCGCCGGCCCCGAGCAACAACACGTCCCTGCCTCGTACGTCTATGCCGCGATACTCTAATGAACGCATAAAGCCCGAGCTGTCTGTGTTGTAGCCCGTTAGCACGCCGCTATCGTTTACCACGGTATTGACGGCGCCTATCACCGACGCCGTTCGGTCTGTGGCATCTAGGTATGGCATGACGGCCTGCTTATGCGGCACCGTCACATTGAAGCCCCTTATCTGCAACGCTCGGAAGCCATGTACTGCTTGTCCCACATTTTCGGGCAAAACGTCGAATGCCATATATACGCCGTTTATATCCATATGCCTGTATATGACGTTGTGCATGCGCGGCGATAAGCTGTGCTCCACCGGGTGGCCTATCAATGCTATCAATCGCGTAGACGCATCTATCAAGAGCGTGTTTCCTCCTTTTTAAACGGGTGACGCCTGAATAGCACTCCTTCTATCCAGCGCATCACCTTGGTGCCTATAAATTCCCTTTCATCTATCGGATCGACCAGTATGGTGAACATGCCCATGCGCTTGCCGCCCAGTATATCGGTCAGCAGTTGGTCGCCTATCACCGCTGCGTGCTCGTAAGTAGTATCCATAATATCCAGAGCCTTCTGATATGATCGACGCCGTGGTTTTGCAGCATTGTATATATAAGCCACTCCCAACTTAGCCGAGAGCTCCTTCACACGCTTTTGTCCGTTATTGGACAGCAGGCATATTTTAAAGCCATCGCCATGAGCTTTTTGCACCCAGTTCCATAGCTTATCGCTTATCTCACTGCTGTTCCAAGGTGTCAAAGTATTATCTATATCCATTATAAGGCATGATATTGAACGTTTCTTTAGCATATTGAGATCGATATCGTATATAGATCTAACATATAAATCAGGTTGTAATTTAGCCAAGCTTTATAACTCCTCATCGCTTTATATAACTAATTTTATCATCTCTTCTTTACACATTCAATAGTTCATTTTTATCTTCTCGATTCGTAAAATGGCAAATTCAGCGCATAAAAATGATATAAAGCTGGAAGAGGACACTGCAGGCTTGACATATATACTTTCGCTACGGCTGTAAAACTGAACCACTGCGCAATCGTAGATTGTCATGGTCCATTAATATTTAACACCCCCCAAAGCTATCCCCTGTATAATATATTTTGAAAGGAAAGCATATATAATCATCATAGGCAATATAGTAAGCGTTATGCCAAGATAAACAGTACCAAAATCTGTTCGATACCTGTCGCTTTTCAAAATTTGCACCATCATAGGTATTGTGAACTTCTCCTGTGAATTTATAACCATAGTAGGCATAAACAAATTATTCCAGCTAAATACGAATGAAAATATAGCCTGTGTAGCCATGGCTGGAACCATAATCGGTATAGCTATGCTGTTAAATATTCTAAATTCCCCACAGCCTTCAATACGCGCGGCTTGAACAAGGTCAACCGGCAACGCTACTTTCATATATTGATGCATGAAAAATACCACCGCAGGCGAAGCTATTGATGGAACGATAAGCGGCACATAGCTATCCATAAGATTTATTTGCATTAAAAATGCTATAAACCCTACCACAGATACCTGTGCCGGTATCATTAGCACAGCTAATATAAAAGTAAAAGCTGCTTTTTTCAGTTTGAAATCGTACATTATCAAACCAAATGCCGCAAGGCAAGAGAAATAAATCGCAAATGCGGTAGAAGAAGCGGCAATGCTAAAGCTATTCCACAGACCTCTTGGCAAATTAAAAGAGCTTCTATCCAAAAGCGTCTTAGCATTTTTGAAAAAGTATTTTGATGGTATGAGCGAAATGGACTGCTGTATGGAAGCAGAATCCCTAGTCGCATTTACAAACATTATCCAAAATGGAATAACGCTCAATATGCAGAGCAAAATACATATAAAATTAACCCAAAATCTGCTTATCTTTAATGATCGAGAATAAGATCTTTCATTCATATAAATTCACCTCTCAATGCCTTTCTATCTCTTTTGTCCCTCAGTATCTTTTTCGCGCATGAGCCAAAATAAAGTAAGGCTTAGGATAGCTGTGACAATAAATAAAAGAACAGAAATAGCGGCCGCATGGCCATAATCCTTAGAACCTGTACCGACTAATTCCTGTATATACATCGTTACTGTCCTTATCGCATTAGTAGCAGGACTACCTGCCCTCGTCATTAACTTAGGAACATCGTACATCTGCATGCCGCCTATCAATGATGTAACTAATACGTACAACAAAATAGGCTGAATAAGCGGAAGGGTAATTTTACGGAATATCTGCCCTGATGTAGCACCATCTATTTCCGCTACTTCAAACAATTCAGGATCTATGCCAAGTATCCCTGCCACAAGGATTATAGTAGTATTACCATACCACATCCAAAAGTTTATAAACGCAACTATGAGTCTCGTAGAGGTGCCATCATTTAAAAAGTCAAATGGTTTCTCCAAAAGCCCTACTTTTTGAAGAAGTATATTAATCGGGCCCTGCGGGAAGGAAAACAATGTATAAAACAATAAAGATACACTAGCAGCCGTCATGATATTGGGTAAATAAATGAGCATTTTATAAGTTCCTTGTGCTCGTATATTTAAACGCTTATCCGTAAACCACGCTGCTAACAATAATGATATGAGTATTTGCGGTATAAAATTTATAGTCCACATAGTTATGGTATTTGAAAAAGCCCCAAATGTAAATTCTCCAAACGCACGATTGTTTGTAAAAATGTCAACAAAATTACCTAATCCTATAAATTCTGGTCCGATAGCTGCTCCACCCGCTGGTTTTATATATTTGGTAAAACTTAGGAAAATCGTGTATAAAAGCGGATACAATTGAAATATCGCATATGTTATAAAAAAAGGAAGGATAAAGTAATAGCCGTATCTAGCATAATTAATTTTATTTCTTCTTGTACTTACCCTCCTTTTTATATTCTCTGGTTTTGTTTCTATCAATATCATTCACTCCTCATTTTAAAATGCTTTTTAGGTAAGATAGAGCAGTGCACGGGGCATTGCTCTATCTTTCAATACATCTCTTTTTATCTTAATCAAAACGCAAAGTCATAAGATGCCTGGTCATTACTCGTTAAGCTCAGGAAAAGCATTTAGTACTGCCTTCTTGAAATCTTCCAATGCCTGGTCCTTGCTTATTTGTCCTTCTGCATACTTCGTTACTTGTTCCATAAGCAAATCATTGATCTTTTGATCATAACCGGACATCGCCGAGGTATCGATCAACGGTGCTACCTCTTGGAATAAAGCGTAATGGTTCTGGCCTCCGAGAAAGTCAAAGGAGTAACCGCTGTCGATGATTTCCTGTATCGCAGGCTGATTATTTACGTAATCCTTTGAGCCAAGACAGTATTTCTTCATGGTGTCTTTATTTATGGTAAAGTATTTGATTATATCGTTTACCAAGCTACCGTTGTCGCACTGAGGAGACACGGCCAGCCATGTACCACCCCAATAATAAGGTTGTGGACCTTTCACAGCTCTCCAATCACCATACGTGCCTTCCCCTGGTTTTGTACCGCCACAGTTGGATATCATGGTCCATTGTATACCCCACGTAGAGAAGAAATAACCCATTACGGTATCATTACCTACGCCTGCATTCCATTCCTGACTCCATGGTAAATACTTGGCTGTCAGATCTTCCTGAGTAAGCGTCTTAGCAAGATCCATGAACCATCCCACCTGGTCATCTATAACCAGCTTATTGTCGACAACCCATGGAGACTTACGCACGGTCCTTATAACCTGCCATATGTCGTTTACTGAAGGTATAAATTTGGTTTTACCTCCCGATTTTTCTTTTACGGTTCTGGCCGTATTGACAAAAGTATCCCAATCTTTCACTAAATTCTGTACATCATCGGGTTCTTTTACTCCAAGATATTTTTCAGCCAAACTATATCTATACATGAACAAACCGGGCGTAGCTTGCCATGATGAACCTTTTGGTACCCCATTAGAATCTCTTACCACATCAATCGTATATGGATACTGGTCTTTCATCATGTCTTCGCTTATACCGACTTTTGTAAGTGGAATGGTGTTATCGGTATTAACATATTTTTTAGCATAATCAGCCTCAAGCAAAAAGATATCTATAGGCTCTTTACCATCAAGTGCCATATCAAGTTTTTCCTGATACTGACCACCCTCACTGGGATTTATAACCCAACTTATTTTTACTCCTGACGGAAGCGGATGATCCTTCAAGTAGTAATTTTCCATCATACCCTTGAATTCTTCATTCCAGGAATAAATCACAAGTTCGGTTCCATCATCTGGCACATCAATTTTAGCTTCTTCTGTTGTTTCTTCAGCGTCAGAAGTACTAGTCGGCTCCTCCGTTTTAACTGGCTCATTTGCATCTCCAGTTTCTTCCGTGCCGCAACCGATAACCAAAGTCATTACCAGGCAGAGCACAATTACCATGGCCAACAGCTTCTTCATCTTCTCCATTAAATTTCTACCCCCTTAAAAATTTTATGTAACCACTCGCCTAGACTATGAGCTTGACAACTGATCAGTTCCCTCTTTCTGTGCTAAAAATATTCGTGAAACCACTCGCTGACTTTGCCTGCATATGTTTAAGCTGAGTAGTTACAAATTTGATATTGACTAAGGTCATTATAACCTTGTAAACACGTATTTACATCTACCTAAAGATATATTTTTATCTAAATGATTAAATTTTTTTATCATAGTTGCATATATACTCGTTGAATTACACAATAGAGTTTTCTGTTATCGCTCCGGAAACAACGGCTTAGCAGATATATCCCCTTTTAGAACAGTATCATTTAATTTCTATATGCGCTGAAGAAACATTCCCTTTGTAATGAATATACCAGTAACCGTCTGATGAAGGGGCTATCTGATGTTGTGCCATCCATACATTGGTGTAGTCTTTTCCGTTGATCTCAAGAAGATCGAGATTCCACGAGTTTATATAGTGGCTCCAGTCATTGGGATTAGTGGAAAGCTTATTTGTCTTCCAGTAATATTCCCCCGCTCCGTCGTGGGTAAACGGTAAAGTGATCTCAGTATATTCTCCTGGCGGTGTTGTACCTCCACCTTGTTGTGTTTTTGCGCTGGCCTGTGCCGAAGGCTGTGATTCATTACCGCTGGTATCTACTGCAGTCACCTTATAGTAATACGTTGTATCGGCAGCCAAGCCTGTATCGGTGTAAGCGCTGGCCGTTACCTGTTTCACGAAGTTAGCGCTACCAGGTGTAAATCCACTCATCGTGCTTCTGTATACTTTATAGCCAGCCAGGTCGCTGTCCGTATTATCAGCCCAATCAAGATTTATGCTGTTCGAACTTACTGCTGCAGCCGTCAATCCTGTAGGTGCTGCAGGCGGTGTGGTGTCCGATGGCGGCGGAGATGGTATGCCAGTCGGCTCGACACCGTAAACAGGTTTTCCATCAACATAGACGGGTACCTTCTGCGTAACAGCCATTGTGCTTGTAATGTCAGTTCTGCTATAATCATTTGTTGGATCCCAGTGATAAGTATAATTTTGATCCTGAGCACTAACAAGCCCAAATTGATATTCACGATCGCCAAAGATAGGTACGTTAGACCAGTCAACCTCAACATAATAAATATTATTATTCTCATCCCAAACATATGGCCCTTTAATTGATGCTGGAATTCTATCAATTACAGAACATTCATCATAATAAGTCTCAACAGAGACATCATTAATAGTTTGACCTGCATCAACCATTTCAGTTATGTCAAAAAAATACCTGCATGAAAGACCAGTTTCATATCGCGGAGGATGAACTGTCTGGGCATCAATTGCCACTGTTAGCTGCGTCCGTGAATTATTTTCTTGCTCTAATTTTGCACTTATAAGATATTCATCAACCGGGGGTTCTGGCGGCGGAAAATCATCCAGTGGTTCTTGATCCATCCCATAATAATATACATATCCGGCAAGCGCTCCTACAAAACCTGCATTATAGTCAATAGCTACTTCATTATGAATATAATCCCAGATATCATCATTATAATTATCCTCTATATCCGGCCCACCAACAAGTGCTCCCCAGAGAATATGCTTATTTTCTGGCGGATCGTCTGGACTATTGATAGACGAACCATGTGCCGCACGGTGATGAGGATGCTTAGGATATTCAGGGCCATAACCTACTTCATATGATATCCCTAACGGGTTATCGCCGAGAAGATAATCCATTTGTCCTATTGCCCAGTCTGCAAACCTTGCGTCACCAGTGTACTTCCTATAAACAAGGCATAGAAACTGTGCAGTAGTGTTATATCGTGCTGAACCCCAACCATCTAAGAATGCATATCCTGCCGGTGACCACGAAATAAATGAAGTATCACCAGCATTCTCATGCGGAATATGAGACCAATATTCGAGGTTCCATCTAAAAAATTCCCAGTGTTGCGGGTCATTAGTAATAGGAGCTAATTTAGCAAAAACTCCACCCCAAACCGTATCCCATGAATGTGTCCAGATATTTTGCCAATCTCCGTTGGGACCAGTAACGATTTTCTTTAGATAGCCAGTATAATTACCCGAGGAATCCACTGAAATGATGTCATCTATATAATCCCAATTTTTAGTTGCAAGATAAAGCCATATAGCCCCCCAGCTCATCTGATCCTCGTCATAACTAGAATTATAGAAACCGCCACTATAACCGAGTCCTCTGTTATTTTTTGCATCAGCATATAATTCCTCAGCTACCTTTAAGCATTCAGCTGAATAAGTCGGATCCTCATCTTCTAAAATAAGAGACATTATAGCCAGCGATGCGGCAGCTTGCGATTCTTGATCGCTAGCAGGATGTGTATCTGTTGCATAGTATGGTCTCGGGTACTCAGAGTCCTTCTGTAATTCCGGGGGACCCCAGTAATTATGGTCTACCGAACCTTCTCCAACTTGATAAACAAATCGTGAACCATCCCAGCATCGCATAAAATAATCATTAAACCATCTAAGGATTTCTATAATATGATCGTATTCACCAATCTGCATAAAAGCATCTTTAAACTCATATACTGCCCATCCTACTGTAGATGCTGCATACGATTGTGGTAATCCAAATTTAACATGGTCACCAGCATCATGAAAGCCACCCCAGAACTGATCGTTCACGTGGCAGTCGCCTCGCCATTCGAGACGACCGTTCGAGACACCAGGACCGCATTTTTCTGCATCATAGAAATATAGGGCCTTTTGCAATGCCTCTGCATAATTATATTTAATACTAGAAGCTGCTAGGACATTACTTGAATTTCCAGTCAAACTACCCAATAATGCCATAACCAATACCGTAGCAATAGCGACAACCAAAATTTTCTTCTTACTCATTCTTTCTTCCTCCTATCCTTCGTCTTCGAATATTCCCATTTTACACGGCATTAGTATTCAATTGCAATTCACAATATAGTAAATTCTATAAATACAAATGATATAAAACCTACATCTGTTAGGTTTGAAAGATATTCCGGCTTTATATCATTTGCATCTCATAATTTCAGTTCATATTACAAACTGCAGTTATTCAATTATTTTATATCTTAGTTGCCTTACAGACATATCTAGTGGCTGATCCTATAGATAAAAAATAGTTACTTAAATGCCAGAGTGGGGAAACGTAAAACCCTCCATCTTTTACAACAATATCATTTAATTTCTATATGCGCTGAAGAAACATTCCCTTTGTAATGAATATACCAGTAACCGTCTGATGAAGGGGCTATCTGATGTTGTGCTACCCATGCATTGGCGTAGTCTTTTCCGTTAATCTCAAGAAGATCGACATTCCATGAATTTATATAGTGGCTCCAATCATTGGGGTCAGTGGAAAGCTTATTTGTCTTCCAGTAATATTCCCCTGCTCCGTCGTGGGTAAACGGTAGGCTTATCTCGGTATATTCTCCAGATGGCGGTGTAGTGCCACCTTGCTGCGTTTTTGCACTGGCCTGTGCCGAAGGTTGTGATTCATTACCGCTGGTATCCACTGCTGTTACTTTATAGTAATACGTTGTATCGGCAGTTAAGCCCGTATCGGTATAAGCGCTGGCCGTTACCTGCTTCACGAAGTTGGCACTACCTGGTGTAAAATCGCTGGTCGTGCTTCTGTATACTTTATATCCGGCCAGGTCGCTGTCCGTATTATCCACCCAATCAAGATTTATGCTGCTCGAACTTACTGCTGTGGCCGTCAATCCTGTAGGCGCTGCAGGCGGTATCGTATCCGATGGTGGCGGAGAACTACCTCCAAATTGTGGAGCCAAATATGGCTTTAATATATTATATTTTGCCTGATTTACACTAACCCAATCATCCTTCAATATTCCACCTGTATCTCCGGAATTAGGGTTCCAGCACCAAAAAGTCCATGATGCTTTATCTCCAATGTAAGCCATAAGTGAGGTAATCCATTTATAGTCACCAGATGCTGGATTTGCAGCAGCTTCTTCTTTTATACCGAATTCACCTAGCATAATAGGAGCTATACCATTTTTATATATAAACCAGAAATGGTCATCCCATATTTTTGGCATATTATTAGGAAAATCAGGTGCTGTAAACCATGTTTGATTGAATACAGTTGGTCCATAATCATGCGGCGAATATACCAGATTTCCTGCAGGAATACCTGTTATAGGGTAATCTTTTACTCCACTTAAATTACCTCCCCACCAATAAGAATCTCCTTTATACTTTTCTACGCCCTCTATCATAATAAGGGCTTTCGGATTTACTTTCAGTATAGCTTGCCCACACCTGCTAGCCGCTTCGTTCCAATTGGTAGAAGAGTTTCCCTCACCCCATGTGGCAATGCCATGCGGTTCATTATTTAAATCAAATCCAACCACATTTGTATTATTTTTATATCGTTCAGCCAACATGACCCAATCACTTATCCATTTTTGCTCCGAGTATGAATCGGTATACCAGAGTTGCTCATTCATATAACCGCCCGCAGCCCTGGAATGGTTATCCAATATAATCTTAAGATTCAACCTTCCAGCTTCTTCAACAATTTTATCCAATACTTCAAGTGAGGATAATCCTGCCAAATCAAGATTCAAGCCTTTCTTTCCCGTATATGCATCAACTCCGTCTGGATTTATTTGAATCGAGCTAGGATATTTACCGATCATCTCATTGCACCATGGAATACGTATACAATTAAAACCAAGATCTGAAATTTGTTGCAACATGGATTTATAATCCCGAGACCATAGCCCATGAACAACATAATTGCTGGTTTCAAAACCAAACCAATTAACACCCGTTAATCTTCCGCCAGGCATCTCTGTAGATGCAATCGAAGGAGCCGCTTTAGTTTCATTCAAGTGTACCACAGTACCACATAATAATGACACGATCAACATCATAACAATCGCAAAAGCCAGTATCTTCTTTTTGCTCATTTTTTCTTCCTCCAATTTATCTGCTCTAAAATAATATTTTCTATATGCCTACATACCTACTTAAACCTGGCTTATAGAAACCATCCCCTTTAATACTACTGCGATTCATAAGATGCCTAAATTCAGCATTTGCAATGTTTATAAACCCTATCCCCGCTTTACGGTTTGCTATATATACAACGCAATTGAAGAAATATCAGAGAGGGAAAACATACAGCTTTCCCTCTCTGATAACAGTTTACCTAATCTCTACATGAGAGTATGAAAAACTCCCCTTGCAGTGAATATACCAGTAACCATCAGACGATGGTGCTATCTGGTGTTGTGCCACCCATACATTGGTATAGTCTTTCCCGTTGATCTCAAGAAGATCGAGATTCCACGAGTTTATATAGTGGCTCCAGTCATTGGGATTAGTGGAAAGCTTATTTGTCTTCCAGTAATATTCCCCCGCTCCGTCGTGGGTAAACGGTAAAGTGATCTCAGTATATTCTCCCGGCGGTGTTGTACCTCCACCTTGTTGTGTTTTTGCGCTGGCCTGTGCCGAAGGCTGTGATTCATTACCGCTGGTATCTACTGCAGTCACCTTATAGTAATACGTTGTATCGGCAGCCAAGCCCGTATCGGTGTATGCGCTGGTCGTTACCTGTTTTACGAAGTTAGCGCTACCAGGTGTAAAACCGCTGACCGTGCTTCTGTATACTTTATATCCAGCCAGGTCGCTGTCCGTATTATCCGCCCAATCAAGGTTTATGCTGCTCGAACTTACTGCTGTAGCCGTCAATCCTGTAGGCGCTGCAGGCGGTATCGTATCCGATGGTGGCGGAGAACCACTTCCAACATATCCCATTAGCCATGTCAGCGCCGGTCGTTCTGTGCCATTGGAACGTAGAAGGTATGCTTCACTCTGCCAGGTCTGACCTTCTATATATCCCCAGACAGTTATACCCTTTACTGATGAATGCTCCCATAGCACAGGAAATTTTTCTTGATAGCGTCGGAGTTGCGTCTGATCATCGCCATTCATATCCAGTTCAGATACATATATCGGAAGTCCGGTGCTGTCAAGAATAGTCAACACCTGATTCATAGTAGACACACTCACCGTATCCATATTAAAGGCATGGCACTGAATACCTATCCCATCGACAAGTCCTCTGGCCTTAAGCAAATTGATGAGGCTGACATATCTCTGCGCAGCACTGGGATCGGCAATAATACCGTAATCGTTGATAAGCAGTTTACTGTTCGGGAAATATTGACGCGCTAATTGAAAGGCCGTGATTACCCAATCCCATCCAGTACTTCCGTCCCCGCCTAAAGCATTCCTATAAGAAGGTGGGGCATGTAAAGGCTCATTCACTACGTCTATAAAATCGAGATCATCGTAACGACCTGCTACAGCAGCAAACCACTCTTCCACTTCCGCACGTTGCTCAGTTTGTGAAAGTGAACTTATCCATGAAGGTTGTTGATTTCCCCAAACAAGAGTATGAAATTTAAATGGCATGTTATTGCTCTTTGCGTAATTGTATATGGCGTCCAGAGTACCCCAATTCATACTATCTCTAGAACCCTCCACAGATTCCCATTTACCTGCGTTCTCCGGTGTTATCTGGTTCCAATACTGTTTGAACTTTAGTGGTTCCGAACTACCGCTAAAGATATTACCCAAAAACTTCTCGCCAGTGACAGGAGCCGCCTTAGCTCCATTTGAACTTATAGCCGGGCCACATAGTAACGATACAACCATCACTATCGCAACTATAAAAGCCAATGCATTCTTCCTACTCATTTTCCTTCCTCCAATCGTTTTTGCATATTATGTTTTTCATGCAAGCATATCACCAAATACAATTTAGCAGCTATTGAGTCTAGCTCATGGCAACCACCCCCTTTAAGTATTAAAGATGGAAAACGTAGAGTTCTCCCTCTTTTACATTACCTATTTAATCTCTACATGGGAGTATGGAAAACTCCCCTTGCAGTGAATATACCAGTAACCATCTGACGAAGGGGCTATCTGATGTTGTGCCACCCATACATTGGTGTAGTCTTTCCCGTTGATCTCAAGAAGATCGAGATTCCACGAGTTTATATAGCGACTCCAGTCATTGGGGGCAGTGGAAAAATCGTCGGTCTTCCAGTAATATTCCCCTGCTCCGTCGTGGGTAAACGGTAAAGTGATCTCAGTATATTCTCCCGGCGGTGTTGTACCTCCACCTTGTTGTGTTTTAGCACTGGCCTGTACCGATGGTTGTGATTCATTGCCGCTGGTATCTACTGCCGTCACCTTATAGTAATACGTTGTATCGGCAGCCAAGCCCGTATCGGTGTATGCGCTGGTCGTTACCTGTTTTACGAAGTTAACGCTACCAGGTGTAAAACCGCTGACCGTGCTTCTGTATACTTTATATCCAGCCAGGTCGCTGTCCGTATTATCCGCCCAATCAAGGTTTATGCTGCTCGAACTTACTGCTGTGGCCGTCAATCCTGTAGGCGCTGCAGGCGGTATCGTATCCGATGGTGGCGGAGTCACTGGCGTCAATGGATGCCCAGTTACCGTTGTCCCTGCTTTTTGAATTATATACTCTATAACATTTCCACTCCAGAAATGCATTTTAAGCAATATTTCACCATCTCTAGTCTCATCGAAGAACTCTTTGGTTAATTTTATCTGATTTGAATCATATAAAGGAGTAAATGCATAACCAAATTCTTTAAAAGGCGTCCAGTCCTGAGGGCCAGCATTACCTCCACTAGTATAAGTTGCCTCCATCGTTGCCAAACTATCACCGTTAAAATCAGTCGGTATAAAAAATCCTGAAGTTGTGCCTGCAGATTCCTTTAATACAGGTATGTCATAATAAATAATTTTAATTTTCCAATCAGCACCTCTTGAAAAATGACATGTTAAAATGCTATTTACTCCATATTGACCCGTCACTAATCTTTGAAGCAAGGATGATTTGAAAGTTAAGGTGTCTTGAGTAATACTATAATCTACACCGTCACTCAAAATTTCATCGCCATTTTTAATGTATAGCAGAGAATTACCGTTAAGATAAATCTTAGTATTAACGTCTTGGATTGGTAACCCTTTTTTTAGATAGATAAAGTCTCTCTCGGTATATGAAGAACGTTCCTTGAATCCCGCTATTATTACATTGTATAGATCTGGATCGCTCCACGCAAAAGAAAATCTATTAAAATGCTGACCATTATCCCATAACATAAGCGTGATATCTTTTGCATTTGCATAATATGTCAAATACTCAAAATACTTTAACACTTCACCATGCTCTATAGTATCCAACGATTTATCGAACCCCAATAATCCATATTCTCCTATTATAACCGGGATACCTTGGTTCATAAATGCATTATAAACTCGATCTATAGTGTCTTCCAGATCTTTTTTTGTCGTTTCGTCAAACGTCGTCGTACCTGCAACATTTGCACTGAACGGCCAATATCCATAATAATGAACGGTAGCAATTATATTTTTATCATTTAGCTTAGATATCGTACCAATAAGATTGCTAATTTGAGGTTCGGTCGGAGAGCATCCCAGTGTAGGTAAAACAAGCGGCCGAGTAGTATTATTGCCTCCCGAATTGCGTACTATATTATAAAATGACGTGTTTAACTCATCCAACAAGGCTAAGTCTGTCGGATCCACCGTGCTACTCCACCCCTGAGTAAAGGACGGCTCGTTAATACTTTCAAACATTAAGGTATTAGGATAATTCTTAAAATATTCGGAAATTTGCCGCCAAACCGCATTATATCTCGCTAGCACTTCATCGTGCTGCGATTTCATATTAATAACCCATAGCCACGAGTCATGATGCATATCGAGCATAACGTAGAGACCGGCGTCTAAAGACCAATCTATAACCTCCTTAAGCCGTGTCAAAAACTCAGGATTTATAGTATACTCCGGGGCACTTCCTATGCGCTGATCCCATGTTACAGGAATACGGATACTTTTGAAGCCCTGAGCAGCCACGGCATTTATCAATTCTTTTGTAGTAATCGGATTACCCCATGACGTTTCATCGCCAGTGGCATCGAAAGTATTACCCAAATTCCAACCTGGCTGCATAGCTTCAACATATGCCTGCATATCCGGTGTTCCTTCCGCTGCATTAACTGACATTGTTGAAATAACAACATTGCCTATCATCACAAGTATTATTAACCAAAGAACAAATTTGTTTTTTATATTTCCTTTTATCATATAGGGCTCCTCCTTTTTAATTAAATCGATCATTTAATAGCATGACAAAAGCTATTAACATCATCCTTTCGCCTGGTTCGATGGAGGGGAAAAGAAGTACACTCTTTTCCCCTCCAATACAAAACTATTTCATCTCCATATGAGCCGAGGAAGCACTCCCTTTGTAATGAATATACCAGTAACCGTCTGATGAAGGTGCTATCTGGTGTTGTGCCACCCATACATTGGTGTAGTCTTTTCCGTTGATCTCAAGAAGATCGAGATTCCAAGAATTTATATAGTGGCTCCAGTCATTGGGATCAGTGGAAAGCTTATTTGTCTTCCAGTAATATTCCCCTGCTCCGTCGTGGGTAAATGGTAAACCGATTCCAGTATATTCTCCCGGCGGTGTTGTACCTCCCGATGGCGGCACAGGTGTATTCTCCATTATTTTGGCTTTTACGAATTTACCCGACTCAGTAAGCTGAGAATCCGGCCATGGACCTGTAGTACTCGCGCCCACAACAAGAGCCGATGCTGTTTCAGCTTTATCGTTCATAGACCAATTAGCCCAGCTTATCTGGTATTGATTCATAAAATCTATCCATCTTTGCGACTCCGTAAGATCCAAATTACCATTACCTGACGCATCGCAAGTTCCCCATTCGGATACAAAAAGGGCAAGCCCCTTTGACATGGCAGTAATTGCTTTATCTCTTAAGTATTGTTTATGCGTTCCAGCATAGAAATGAAGGGTGTATGCAATGTTACTAAACCCAGTAATCGGATCATTGGCAGCTACATCTACATCCTGGGACCACGTAGGAGAACCTACCAGAATAAGATTTTGTGCTCCGGTCGAACGTATTGTGTTTATAACCTGTGTAGAATAAGTTTTTACCTGTGCCCACGATTCATAATCCGGTTCATTAAAGATCTCAAAAATTACATTGGGTGTGTTCTTGTACCTTTGTGCCATCTCGCCAAAAAATGCAACAGCTTCAGAAGTATGAATATCATGGCTATGCCAGTCTATTATAACATATATTCCGGCATTAATTGCCGCATCTACTACCGTTATTACTTTCTGTTTCTCTACCTGAGGATTTGATATATAACCTCCCTCATCTACTCCCATAGCAGCACGTATTAACGTAGCATTCCAGGTAGATGCAAGGTTATTCACTAAATCTGCGTTCCAAAAAGGAGTAGACCATTGACTCCAAAAAAGACTCATACCTTTCAACTGAATAGGCTTTCCCGAAGCATCACATACCTTATTACCAACAACCTTTAGCATCCCGTGACTTGCAACAATAGATGAAGCAGCCGCCTCGGTTTTCCTCACTACGATGGTCGAAGTCATCAATGATGACAGGATCAATACTATAGCAATCATAAAAGCCAACATTTTTCTCTTATTCATTTTTCTTTCTCCAATCATTCTTTATTCTTTTACTTAACCTCAAAATGCTCTACACTAAATGATCTTTCAAGGATCGCCTCATATGCTACACACCGATATAGAAATTCTTTATGCTACAATGCCCTTAATAAAGCTGAGAAAACTATAGTTTTTAATGCCATCACAATTGCACAAACTCTATTAAAAAGCACCGCAAACCACTAAGTACAAACCAAAGAGAAAAATCCGTATGGCCTACCCTTTTGCAACAGTTTACTTAATCTCTACATGAGAGTATGAGAAACCCCCTTTGCAGTGAATATACCAGTAACCGTCTGACAAAGGTGCTATCTGGTGTTGTGCCACCCATACATTGGTGTAGTTTTTTCCGTTGATCTCAAGAAGATCGAGATTCCACGAGTTTATATAGTGGCTCCAGTCATTGGGATCAGTGGAAAGTTTATTTGTCTTCCAGTAATATTCCCCTGCTCCGTCGTGGGTAAACGGTAAAGTAATCTCAGTATATTCTCCCGGCGGTGTTGTACCTCCACCTTGTTGTGTTTTAGCGCTGGCCTGTGCCGATGGTTGTGATTCATTGCCGCTGGTATCTACTGCCGTCACCTTATAGTAATACGTTGTATCGGCAGTCAAGCCCGTATCGGTGTAAGCGCTGCTTGTTACCTGCTTCGCGAAGTTGGCGCTACTAGGTGTGAAACCGCTGAACGTGCTTCTGTATACTTTATATCCGGCCAGGTCGCTGTCCGTATTATCAGCCCAATCGAGGTTTATGCTGCTCGAACTTACGGCTGTGGCCGTCAATCCTGTAGGTGCTGCAGGTGGTGTGGTGTCCGACGGCGGCGTAATTTCTGCAAGAGCATTGGTTTTAAACCAGTTTCCCCAAGAAGTAGGGCTGTTCGCATCCCAATTATTTACCATATCGAGATACTCCACACCACCGCTATTACCGCACCATGACCAACCAAGGTATCCAATACCATACTGTTTTGCATAGCTCACTATAGCTTCTTCATCAGGATCTCCGTCGGAATGCTGGTTTCCAAATTCACCAACTACCAGAGGTAAATTCATATCTTTGAATGCTTGGAAATAATCATGCACTTTTTGAGCCGTGTTATAAACCCCATACATGTGGATAGAAAACACCATGTTTTTATTCGGATCCGCTGCATATACCTTTGGAGCATTATCCCTCATTGTAAATGACCAATCCTGTCCCCAGTTCGGTGCATCTACCATGATAGTATGATTAAATCCTGCTTCTCTTAACGCATTGATAGCATCAATAGTATCCTGTGTCCAGTTTTGATAATTATTATTTCCATATGGTTCATTACCTATATTTATTATAACGAAGTCTTCTTTACCTATAAGAACGCTCTGAATTTCTTTCCAATAGGCTACGGCATCATTAAGCGAACAAGCTGAGCTGTCTTCTCCATATCCTGTAGTATCGTGCACTTCCAATATAACTGCTGTAAAACCGAGCTGTTGAGCTTTAGATATCACATTTGCTACATCACTAGCACTATTTTTTGCCCACTTGCATCCATTACTTAAGACAACTCTCACAGAATTGGCTCCCCATGACTGAATGCCTTGCAGAGCTTGAACCAGCCTATCTGGATACCAGGTATGTGCATGATTAACCCCTTTTAAACTGCTCACATCTATACCTGTAGATGCGATCGAAGGAGCCGCTTTAGTTTCATTCAAGTGTACCACAGTACCACATAATAATGACACAATCAACATCATAACAATCGCAAAAGCCAGTATCTTCTTTTTGCTCATTTTTCTTCCTCCAATTTATCTGCTCTAAAATAATATTTTCTATATGCCTACATACCTACTTAAACCCGGCTTATAGAAACCATCCCCTTTAATACTACTGCGATTCATAAGATACCTAAATTCAGCATTTGCAATGTTTATAAACCCTATGCCTGCTTTACGGTTTGCTATATATACAACGCAATTGAAGAAATATCAGAGAGGGAAAACATACAGTTTTCCCTCTCTGATAACAGTTTACTTAATCTCTACATGAGAGTATGAGAAACTCCCCTTGCAGTGAATATACCAGTAACCATCAGACGATGGTGCTATCTGGTGTTGTGCCACCCATACATTGGTGTAGTCTTTCCCGTTGATCTCAAGAAGATCGAGATTCCACGAGTTTATATAGTGGCTCCAGTCATTGGGGTCAGTGGAAAGCTTATTTGTCTTCCAGTAATATTCCCCTGCTCCGTCGTGGGTAAACGGTAAAGTAATCTCAGTATATTCTCCTGGCGGTGTTGTGCCACCTTGTTGTGTTTTAGCGCTGGCCTGTGCCGAAGGTTGCGATTCATTACCGCTGGTATCTACTGCAGTCACCTTATAGTAATACGTTGTATCGGCAGTCAAACCCGTATCGGTGTAAGCGCTGGTCGTTACTTGCTTCACGAAGTTGGAGCTGCCAGGTGCAAATCCACTCGTCATGCTTCTGTATACTTTATATCCAGCCAGGTCGCTGTCCGTATTATCAGCCCAATCAAGGTTTATGCTGCTCGAACTTACTGCTGTGGCCGTCAATCCTGTAGGTACTGCAGGTGGTGTGGTGTCCGACGGCGGAGGTGTTATCGGGCCCTCCGAATCGAAGAAAACATAATACATGGCATTTGCCATAGCTATATCTGCCTGTGCCCAGAAACGATGGTATGTCATAACTGGTGCTTTACCTTGATTATGAGCATCTAATACTTTCTGATAATCGGGATCATTTTTATACGCAGGCCTCATATCTATGAATGTCATTCCGTTTTTCAATGTAGCCCCTTGAGCATTTACGCCAGTGTAGTCATTCGGAATATAAACTTCATCAAAGAATCTTGAATAATCAGCCCTTTCTTCCGGTACTGCCACTCCGATATCATCCCTGTATAATGTCCACATCCTGTCTAACAATTCTTTAGCCATTTGTTTAGCATCTTCATCGGCACTGCCTTGCCATTTCTCATATGCAGCCGCATAGTATGTCAGTGCTTTAGAGAAACATGCTGCTACGCCTACATCCGTTCCCCAATCTTGCACTGTTACATGAAGGTTTGGATTACCCGTAGGTGTACCTGTCCATTTATCGGGTTGGCCACTCCAGTTCAAAGTAGACGGTATTTCGAACGTACCATCGGCTTTAAGATGGGTTTCACTCATAGCCCAATCAACCCATTTATCCACTAGCGGCTTAACTTTTGCATCACCAGTAAGATAATAGTATTCTATTACTCTTTCCATCGACCATGCTTGGAATCCAAACCAGTTATTGCTTGGCGGATCATGATACACAGGCTGCCAATCATAAACCATATCATAGAATGTACTTGCACCCGAAGGGTACTGTTCATATCTTCCATTCAGGCTATTGGTAACCCCACCAGCTATGGCTCCTTCAGCACTCTGTAGATATTGATACAACTCTATTTCACGATTTAAGCTCGTACCCCAATCCTTCTGCCCATTTTGGGATAGAGGCTTCATAGCTGGTTCCTTAGACAAAGCATAAGCCGCCATCAAATTTTGATATCCCTGGTGCACATGTGAGCAACCTATACGCCAGCTCCATGCTCCTCCTGTATCTCCACCCCATGATGTATACCATGACAATAAATAATGGCAGCTATCATAGCCGGTACCCTTTGCATTGCTGTTCTGTACCCCTATCGGACGAAAATACTTATCAAACATCGTATAACGCAACCAATCCCCCATTTTAGCAGCTTTAGCTGTATAGCTGCTTATCTGAGATTCTGCTCCTTGTTCACGAGCCCACTGTAATGCCCAATACGAAGCTTGTACCTGCCTGGCATCGGCATCCGAGGCTGACGTATACCGCCATTGTTTTGCCGGTGTGCCGAATTTACCAAACAAAGGCAAGAAACCGCCATTATTCTTAGCACCCCACGTAAAGTCCTCCCATGAAGGGTGCGGAACGGTTTCCCATACAGATTCTTGTGGTCCACGTTGATAAGTGTTTATATATGAACACCTGCTCGTCCCATCTCCATGATTGCCGTATTTGTACCAATTATCCACATCCAACAGCCAATGCATTTGATAATAAGCCTTGCTGCCATATGTGCTGTACAAATCATCAGATATAGGATCAACTCCGGTAGGAAAACTTGTATCTCCAGCAACCGGATAGTCTTGTGGTAAATCGCCCTCTGGCGCATAGTCCGCAGGATCATTCGCCGGGTAAGTATTTACTCCAGGTTGATCTTTTGCAGGATCCGGTATTATATATTTTTCAGTTACATCCCAAGCTTTTTTATAATATGACCAATCTCCTGTAAGCTTGCCATATGTCGCATACAGCCATGTTAAGAAGCTAAACGCCTCACTGGTACTCAAATGTCCATAGTCCGGCGCTTCCACCATTAATGTTTCCACGCTGTGATACGGTACGCCTTCCGGGCTTAAGTATCCTTTGGTTTGTATGTCGTTGAAGAGTTCCATAAACCGATTATAATACACGGATTCCTCAGATGATTCTAAAGAAGCTGCTTTAATCTTACCCGGATTTCCAGTCGACCCACATAATAACGACATAACCAATACCGCAACAATCGCAAAAACCAGTATCTTCTTTTTGATCATTTTTTCTTCCTCCAGTTCATCAATCTAAAAATAGTACCTTTCCATATACTTATATGTTTCCTTAGCTCTAGCTCATGGCAACCACCCCCTTTAAATATTAAAGAGGGAAAACGTACAGTCCTCCCTCTTTTGCATTACCTATTTAATCTCTACATGAGAATATGAGAAACTCCCTTTGCAGTGAATATACCAATAGCCGTCTGACGAAGGGGCTATCTGGTGCTGTGCCACCCATACATTGGTGTAGTCTTTCCCGTTGATCTCAAGAAGATCGAGATTCCACGAGTTTATATAGTGGCTCCAGTCATTGGGGTCAGTGGAAAGTTTATTTGTCTTCCAGTAATATTCCCCTGCTCCGTCGTGGGTAAACGGCAGGCTTATCTCTGTGTATTCTCCCGGCGGTGTTGTACCTCCACCTTGTTGTGTTTTAGCGCTGGCCTGTGCCGAAGGCTGTGATTCATTACCGCTGGTATCCACCGCTGTCACTTTATAATAATACGTTGTATCGGCAGTCAAACCCGTATCGGTGTAAGCGCTGGTTGTTACCTGTTTTACGAAGTTGGCACTACCAGGGGTAAAACCGCTGACCGTGCTTCTGTATACTTTATATCCAGCCAAGTCGCTGTCCGTATTATCAGCCCAATCGAGGCTTATGCTGTTCGAACTTACTGCTGTGGCCGTCAATCCTGTAGGCACTGCAGGCGGTGTCGTATCCGACGGTGGTGTCCCCCCGGGTTCCTGTCCACCCAAAAGCACACCTGCATTATACACAGGTATATAGTCGCTCTTGCTGGCCGTATTAGTCAATCCTTTATGCGACCAGTCATTCGATGGATCCCAAGGGACTCCAGTCGGTACGCCTATACGCACCTGCGTTTCTCGAGCACTCTCTGATTGTCCTCCAGGGAAAATCTTTGATCCACTATAGTCTACAGTAATGTAGTATATATTACCACTCCATTTAGTCGGCCCTGATACAGTAACAGGTACTTCGCTATAATTTTTAGCCACAGTAATTTCACTGGCAGAATGTCCAGCATTCACTATTTCGGTTATATCGAAAAAGTATTTATAAGACATCCTATCGAGAGAACGTGCAGGCCATGCCGAGTGATTTGTAAGATCCACGCTTATTTCGGTAAAGTTGGTTTGCTCCGATGTTACCCTTGCATTAGCATAGTATTCGGCATATTTGTCCTGTGCTTTATCTTGTGTCAGATATGCTTGTGGAAAATCCGAGAGAGGTGCGCCACCGTACGACGAGTACATCTTCGCCAGGCAGCCGACCAATGCAGCGTTATAATCGCACGCCACTTCATTGCTTACATAGTCCCCTCTGCTGTCCGTCCACGAATCACTGGCATTGGGCCCTCCTACTAGTGCTCCATAGAGCGTATGTCTGGTTTCAGGCGGTTCGCTCAAGCTGTTCGCCCATGATCCGTGTGCCGTCCGGTGATGAGGATTTTTCGGTGAATTATTCCCAAATCCTATAATATAACTCCCATTCCGGGGGTTACTCCCCAGTATATAGTTGATCTGTTTCTCTGCAAATTGCCTATACCCTGCTTTCTTTGATGCAGTTCCTATCGGCGAATCTGACCATATAAAAGCCAGTAAGGAAGCATTGGCGGCATATCGCAATGAACCCCATTGATCCAACCATGCTAACCCGCCAGGCGTATAAGTGATCCCGCCTCCTGGCATCCAAAAGTCGAGATTGCGTTCTACAGAGTCTATATATATTTGTTTGCCTGTAATCTCTGCCAACAACATTTGAGCCATATAATGCATATCGTCCCATGAATGTGTCCACTTATATCCCCAGTAGCCTGTTTGGCCTTCATCTCCCCAGTTGTTTGCCGCTGTTTCAGCTTTAGTTAAATATGTCTCATCGCCAGTTTTTATATACAACCACGCAGCGGCAGCCGAAAGTTCATCCCAAAATCCGCTCCACGAGTCATAAAAACCATTGGCAGCGGTATAGCCGGCATCGCTTTGTGTTGCCCAGCCAAAGTCGAACAATTGTTTCGCATGTGTAAGGCATGTCGATGCATATGACGGATCACTATCCTCAAATACTATAGAAGCTATGGCTAAAGCAGCAGACGTAGCTCCTGCAACACACGAACCAGGTGATGATGTGGTAATCTTATATGACGGGCGTTGCATTACATCTTCTACAATTTCCACAGGTCCCCACCATGCATGATCGCTACTGCCCGAACCCACTTGATAATAAAATTCGTTCGGTGCAGTATGACATTTAATAAAGTAATCCGTTGCCCAACGTATGGCCTCCAAGGCTTCATCCAGTTGCCCAGAGCTTGCAAAAGCATCTTCGTACTCATATAATCCCCATCCCAGCGTTGCCGCAGTCGATGCCATAGGCAATCCAAATTTAACATTATCTCCGGCATCCAGGTATCCCCCTGAAAGATCTTTGCCAACATCCGCACCATCTTTTAAGCACGAGTCAGCACGCCATATTACTGGATTGTTATCCGGTAAATCCCCTGTGCGTTGCTGCATATAGAAATAGATAGACTTCTGCAATGCTTCTCCATAATTGAAGGAGGGAGCAGCTTTAGCCTTATTACCTACAGCAACCGGAACACATAACGATGACAAAACCAATACCATAGCAATTGCAAAAGCTAATATACTTCTTCTCCTACTCATTTTCTTCCTCCAATCGTTTTTTACATCGTATCTTTTCTCCCATAACCAAAAAATCCAGAAACTATTTCGCTATTGCAAATATCTAGACCATAAAGATCATCCCCCACATTTTTACTGTAAAAATGCTTATACTCAATAAAGCCGCTACCAATCTTCCTTACGATAGACAGTGCTGAAACACATCTACTAATTACTTTTATTTTACCTTTTTAAACAAATATTTGCAATATATCCAAAGATATATTTTTACTATTTTTATAAACTGCACCAATTATGTGTTATAAGATAGAAGGAAGGCTACAAGGCAATGTATATACCTTCGATTCGTAATATATAACTGAAACGGGTGATACAAAGCGATGCAAATGATATAAATCCTACGCCCGCTCATGAAATATTGCGTAGGCGTACTTACAATTCGTTTCGCTTGAGCAAGCTAACGCCGGCAATTCGCGTCCATGCTCAATGCCGGCTGGTCGGGCGTCCATGCCCGACCTACGTTTGCTCTGCGCTGCACTCATTGAGTACGCCTACGCAATATTTCATGAGCGGGCGTAGGATTTATATCCTTGCATCGCTGAATTTGTTATATTACGAATCGAAGGTATATACCTCTTACAAAGCAAAAGCATGTAAAACAACAGTTAGATTATATTGAAAACGACGAAATTATTATCACATGATAGCTCTGACTATATGTTCATTCCCGTCATCATAAATAGGAATGATATTCCCCCTAATTTTCTTTCCGTCCACTATCAACGTTTTTATTCCTTTTGACATATGCGCTGTATTCGCCACTTCTATAATATAAATAGCATTTCTAAATTTTCTAGTCACTCTAAAACCATTCCATTGTGCAGGTATGCAAGGATCCAGTATCAGCCCTTCCAGCGAAGGCAGAATACCAAGTATATATCTCGTTGCCGCCTGATATGCCCATGAAGCCGTTCCAGACAACCAACTGTTTCGGGCAAGACCGAATTGAGGATGCTCATCGCCCAAGATATTTTGAGGATATACATAGGGTTCACACTCAAATTCATCAATATTATTATTTTTTGTAACCGGGTTTATTTGGTTATAATATTCATAGGCTCTATCTCCATTACCAACAATGGTTTCTGCAATAATAGCCCAGATATTAGCATGAAGAAATATACCACCATTCTCCTTTGCTCCGGGCGGATAGGTCGTTATACCTCCGATATCCGGATTGTATCCATTATATCCAGGCGCACTGAGTTTAATGCCCTTAGATGTATTCAAATATTTATACACAGCCCCTAAAGATTTCTTTGCCCTATCAGCGGGCGCAAATCGGGAAATAACCGGCCATGATTGAGCATTAACATAAATCTTACACTTATCATTATTCTTGGACCCTAACGCATTACCGTCTTTATCAAAATATCTTATATACCATTCACCATCCCAACAAGCGTCGTTAAAAGCGTTTTTCATAGTCTCATGATAGTTTTGATATTTTCTTGCAAGTTCAACCTCATTTAAGTATCTTGCTATATCCATCATCTCAAGAAGTGCATACCCGTAAAGGTTGGCATTGAATACCGATTCTGCTCCAGCAGGAAGATTAACTGTGTCATTCCAATCCGCAAAACCCAATAAAGCTAGACCGTGTTGACCTATATTATCATGAGTAAACTCGATTGCTCTCTGTAAATGTTCCATGACAGTTCCGTTTTCCAAAGGCAAGCCATCTTTATTTTTGTCATAAAATGGTATATTGAGATCTAAAAAATCTATGTCGCCCGTTTCCTTCAAATAAGTGGAAACAGCTAAAACAATCCATAGATGATCATCTCCATAGTACTTAGGACGATCTTGTCTTTCTCTAGCATCCCCTTCATCTGCAATCATAGTAACAGGATTAAACTGATGCATAGCACTACCGTCGATTTTTTGTACCTGCAAAAGTTTTTCTATAAGCTCACAACCTTCTTCGGGCATATTGCCGAGTATTCCGAGCACGTCCTGAGAACTATCTCTGAATCCCATCCCTCTAGATCCAAGTCCCATCTGATACAAGGACAGATACCTGGACCAATTCTTGGTAATATAACATTGCCTGGGATTATGAATATTAACCATCGTATTAAAATCTTCATCAGGCGTTTCAACATGCAGGGTAGAAAGATACTTATCCCAAAAACTCTTCAAATCGCTGAATGCCTTATCAACATTTTCCTCATTTCTATAATAATCGATTATTTTCTTCTCCTCTTTGACATTTTCACACTGTCCCAATTGTGTAATAACCCTTTTCTCCCCCCCTGGATCCATCTGCCCCAGATGGTGCATTAACGCACAGATATTATCTCCTCTTAAAGCTTCATAAGAGCTTAACTCATCATTATATAGACTAATGGGGCATGCCCATGTTCCATAACCATTGTTACCTAAAAATAGCCTTCTGTCGGTTTCAAATGAGGATACAGAATTGTTTGAAGTAAAATAATTAACCGAGGAATTTTTCCTCATAAATGCAAACTGAGTGATTGTTATAAGTCCATTTTCTTCATACACCGCTTTTGATTGCATGGTCTGCGGAACCCAATCGTTATTGTCAAACTGTTTTAAGGCATCGAAATGGGTATATTCGACAACTGGAATAACATCTATATCAACAGGTTTATTCCGCAAATTTCTAATCTTTATATCCCGGATCACTCTGTCGCTTTTATGAGGAACATAGATCGTTATATCAGCCCTAATACCATAAAATTCAGAAATAATCCTTGAATAACCCAAGCCCACATGACATTCATACAGGTCATAATTGTCCAGCGTAGGTACATAGAAAGGCGAAAAAAATTTATATCCATCGTTCTCTTTTATCCTGATATATAATGTTTCGCCTTTAAAATCCGAATCCGGAAGTTGCGGTATGTATTTTACAATTCGATTAATAGCCGGATCTCCTTTGCAAATCAACGACCCTCCCGTATGATCCACAAAGCCACCAAAATACAATCCCCCCACATAGTTTATCCACTTTACCGGCAGTTTTGGATCAGTAATAATATATTCCTTACTGGCATTATCAAAATAACCATATCTCACAATTCATCTTCCCTTCTTTGAATATCTGTCCATGGCTAACTCCTTTGCCCCCAAAATATCCACAGAACTATCCCCTATTGGCCGAAATGAGAACATTGGCCCAAGTAATTTCTTTCGAATATTCGTCGCTCGTATTAATGTCCGAGATCTTCAGGCTCTTTGATTAGTCCGCCCATTGGCAAGCGCTTCCAGAATAACGTCTACCCTTCTCTTCATTTCTTTCTTTTGAAGTATGTTATGTACATGTATTTTAACTGTGCCAACGCTTATATTCAATAAATTCGCTATTTCCTCATTAGACATTCCTTTAACTATGCATTTTACAATATCCTTCTCGCGCTTCGTTAACTCTGAAACCCTATCGTATTTCGAACATCCCATAACTACTCTCCTCCTTCAAAGTAATAAACACGTGTTCACAACTGCTATCAAAAAGTACATCCACAGTCCATTCGTCTTATCTTACCTAAGTGCTCTCACCGATGCTCTTTCGACCAATTCCACAGCAACAATATCGTGGTGGCAATTCGTGGTACCAGAATCTATCAAATCTACAATGCGATTCGTCGCAAGCATAGCCATTTTATGAAGAAAAACGCGGACAGTGGTTAATGGCGGATGTACATATGAAGCCAATTCTATATCATCAAACCCTACTATGGAAATATCATCCGGTATTTTTATGCCATCTTCTTTAAAGGCTTCCATAGCACCCATCGCCATGGAATCGTTGGCAGCAAAAACAGCAGTAGGCATTGGAGAAATATTAGCTATCTCCTTTGCCGCTTTATAACCGCTTTCAGCATCAAAATCCCCATAAAAAATCAACTCATCTTTGTACTCCAAACCAGCCTCCTGCAAAGCTCTCCTGTAACCATTGATTCTTTGTATGCCAGATAGTTTTTTCAAGTCACCCGCTATATGAGCTATTGATTTATGCCCATTTTTTATAAGATATGTAGTAGCTTTATAAGCACCACCTTCGTTATCAGCATTTATAACCAAGGCATTTTTTGCAGTTTCTATACCGGTTATTTCATAATCTACAATAGCTATTTTATATCCTTCATTTATAATCTTCTGTAGGGATTCTTCACCATTCTTTACGCCTATAAAAATGCCCGCGTCTACTCTCCCCTCTCGGAAAATATCCAGAACTTTTCTTAGTTCATCATATCTATAAACGCTGAAGGTCAAAACAAAATAATTCTTTCTATTGGCATAATCTATAACAGACGCAGTAAAAGGCGAAAAATACGTATTGTTATATATACCTGGATGCATTTTTTCATGAACATCTATTATAAACAAGCCAATTGTTTGGCTTTTTTTCTTAACCAAAGATCTGGCAGACGCATGTGGCACATAATTATATTCCTTTATCACTTTCATAACTTTTTCCCTGGTCTGCTCAGGAACATTAGCATAGTTGTTTATAACCCTTGATACCGTGCTTCTCGAAACTCCGGCTATTTTCGCTATATCTGTACTATCCATTCTTTCCTCCTAAACACGTGTTTAGACCGCCACAGATTTCATCCTTTACGATAAACATAAGCAATATTTGAATATTCCTCTAATTACTTCTATTTTATCTTATTAAACAAGTTATTTCAATATATCTTTAGATATATTTTTGCCACTTTATCATATGCTAGTGACTGTTCAGGTACCATTATGTATAGGCGACGGTAACGATTAGACTCAAGGCGATTTTGTGGAGGATATCTGATGAAACTTAGCGAAGTGTAGGACACGGCTTAATATATATGCCTCGCTACGGCTGTGAAGCTGGACGACTACGCAATCACAGATTGCTGTGGTCCTACGCTTCAAAAGCCCGCTCAGCATATATATTAAGCCTTCTCTAAACAGGTGGTTGGAAATTCCCGAAACGAGCTTTAGTTTCACCGATATCCGGAACACATGAGCCGGAGACTAATCAGTTAGCAAGCCTAATAATCACTATGCCACAGTAAGCTTTCTGAAGCATTATATAAATTAAAAAGGATGCTTAATGGCATCCCTCGGTCTGCAACTCTTTATTCAGCTTATTCAAGGCTTTTTTCTCTATACGCGAAACATATGAGCGCGATATGCCGAGCATCTGCGCTATCTCTCGCTGCGTCTTGTCATTGCCGTTGATAAGACCATAGCGCAGCTCCAGTATAAGGCGCTCGCGGTCTTTCAGTACCGACCCCATTTTTTTATAGAGCTTGGCTATCTGCATTTTATCCGATACCTGGTCGGTAATAGTATCTTCATCGGTACCTAGTATATCTATCAGCGTCACTTCGTTGCCTTCTTTATCGGTACCTATGGGTTCCTGCAGGAATACCTCTTTTTTCTCTTTTTTGGATGCGCGGACGTACATCAATATCTCATTTTCTATGCATCTGGCTGCATAAGTAGCCAGCCTTGTGCCTTTGTTCGAGTCAAATGTGGTTATACCTTTTATAAGGCCTATAGTGCCTATCGAAATCAAATCCTCCGGATCTTTGACCGCATTGTTGTATTTTTTTACTATATGAGCCACCAGGCGTAAGTTATGCTCTATAAGTATATTTTTAGCCTGTTGATCGCCCTGTTCGTATAATTCGAGATAATGTCGTTCCTCTTCGTAGGATAACGGTTGTGGAAATGAATTATTATTCGACACATATGATGTCAGCAACAGTATTTCTTTTAACGATAGGATAACGCCGCCTATAATGCTCAATAACATGATAATGCACTCCTCACCGATAAATATGTCACTTTAAAGTATATGAGCGATACCTATGATATGTGCATGTACCGTTTTATTTGTAAATTTTATAGATGCCTTCGGCGATATCCTTAAATATAGGCGCTGCCATCTGACCTCCATATCCATCATTATAAGTCAATACGGCTATGGCATACTCGGGTGCATGGGCCGGAAAGTACCCGGCAAACCATGCGTAAGGCCCCATATCGGGCGTACCGGTTTTCCCCGCGGTACCGCCTACCATGTCGGAATAGGCTCGTTTGCCACTACCGTTTATTGTAACCTCTCTCATCAATGTCATGAGTTTGTAGGCCGTGGACGAAGAGACTACGCGCACCGATTGGTCGCTGCCCTGCCCCTCTACAAGTGACACAGCAGGCTTAACACCTCCATTGGCCACAGCAGCCACCATAGTGGCTATCTGCAACGGTGTGGCTTCTACTTTGCCTTGACCAAGGGCCAGATTACCTATGCCCGGTCCGGCATATTCTTCTTTAATAGGAAGTAACCCCGGTTGTTGATCGGGTATACCATCTATGGCATGTCCAAGGCCAAAGGCTTCGGCATAACGTACTATATTGTCTCCTCCTACCAGTTGTGCTAGTTGAATGAAATATGAGTTACATGATACTGCGAATGCCTGTCTCATATCCAAAAAACCCGCTCCATCTTTATGCACATCGCAACCAAACCTGCGTCCTCTTACATCCACATAACCGTCACACTTGAACTCGGTATCTAAATCAGCTTTGCCTGTATCCAGCGCGGCCGCCGCTACCACGATCTTGAAGATCGATCCCGGAGATACATCGAGCAAAGCTTTGTTTAAAAGCGCATCGCCATCAGCCCTCGCTATACTATACGGATCGAATGTCGGTCGACTGGCCATAGCCAGTATATCGCCGGTATGCACATCCATCACCACCGCCGCTCCCGTATTTTTATTCTTATCCATGGCTCGTTCAGTTACCCCCTGTATATGGTAATCTAGTGTAAGAGTTACGTCTTGTGCACCCCTGCGTTCGTCTATGACGGTATAGCCTATCCCAGGTACCATACGGTGCTTGGCATCTACCACAGCGTTTATGCTGTATGAACCGGTACCTTTCAACAAGCTGTCGTATGCTTTCTCTATGCCTTGAACGCCTCTATTGCTCTTATCTGTATATCCTATGACATGCAACGCGAGCATGCTCTGGCTATAACGGCGTGGGACTTCCGCCAACAATATACCGCCAGCGTTTCGCGGCATAGCTGTTGTATTATCCGATACGTCGAGCACTACATAAGAGCGGTTATCGGCAGCTTTTTTTATATCATCGCGCTTTTTTCCTGTAACAGAATATATATATCCATAAACGCTATCATCCTGTACCATGGCCGGAAATACGATAAGCTTTTTAGTTGTTTCTCTGTCAGTAAATGGTATGCCGCTGCGGTCTAATATACGCCCTCTGCTATTATACAAAGCTATACGCACCGTACGCTGCTTTACAGCCTTCTCGGCATAGGCCATGCCATCTATGAGCTGAGCTGAACCCAACCTTACTATAAGCAGCGCAAATAATATCAACATACCCATACCTATGCGATATATACGCTTTACGCTTTTTTCATCCATAAAAAAACATCCCTTTCGCCATATCCATATTATGGCCTAAAGGGATGCTATATATTCCCGATCTAATTACTTGAATGCTCCTTCTGCCACTCCAACCATACATCTCTGTACTGAGCCACCACTTTATTATGCTCCTTCAGCGTCTTACTGTACACCGTCTCTTTGGTATCAGGGTCGCTCACGGCGAAATAGTAATACTGGTCAAGGAACGACTGTTCAGGATATAGAGCAGCTTGTATAGCATTCTTGCCTGGGTTTGATATAGGACCAGCAGGCAGGCCTTTGTATTTATACGTATTATAAGGCGATTCTATCTTGATATCGGAACCAGAAGCAAACAATATCGTCTGACCCTTTATATAACTTATCGTGGCGCACGATTGCAAGGGCATGTCCTTTTTTATGCGATTGTGAAAGACCGCTGATACCTTGGCAAAATCCTTTGCACCGGCCTCTTTTTCTATAACCGAGGCTAATGTTACCACCTGGTCCACGGTCATGTTGAGCTCCTGTGCACGCTGTTTGTATTCCTCCGAAAATACTTTTTCAAATTGATCCAGCATTTTTGTTATTATCTGTTCCTCATTGGCGTTAGCATATACCTGATATGTGTCGGGATACAAGTAACCCTCAAGTTTATACCGGCGTTTATCAGCATTTTCTATATCGGCTATAAACCAATAGGTATCGAATTCATCGCTTTTAGCCAGCTCCAAAAAGCGCTTGGTATCTTTTATAAGGCCTTGCTTGACAAGGCTATTAGCCATGCTCTCTACCGTAGAGCCCGGCACTACAGTAAATGTTTTGGTAGCCGCCATGGCCTTACCTGTAAGCATTTCTTCCAACATCTGGCTCATGGTCATGCTCGGCTTAAGCTTGTATATTCCAGCCTTTAGCTTACCAGAATTACCGGAAAAATCGACATAATATCGGAATATAGTGGCACTGCGGACCAATTTATTTTCTTCTAATATATTGGCTATCTTAGTGGTAGATGATCCTAATGGTATTTCTACCTCTATTACTTCATCGCTGCCGGGAGCCATAGGCCCAAAGTAATGCTGATACAGCTTCCATCCGGCCAGTGTCAAGCCTCCCAGTACTATAGCCAGGCTTATTAAGAATATAGTTACCTGCGACAAAGCTTTTTTCCACCACGGCCTGGGCTGGGGCAACGAATTATTCATTTGTTTTTCATCAGTCATAATCTCGGGCATTATTATCCCCTTCTATCGCATAATTTATAGTTTTATCATATCAAAGCCGCACAATAGAGCTAAATTAAGCTTGTTTAAGTTTCATTTGCTCCAATATCTGTTTTTTCAGCGCAATATTTTCGGCCTTGAGACTATCGAGCAATCGTTCGTATTCGGCTACTTTTTGTTCAAGCGTTTGATTAGTGCGTTCCAGCAATTGATTGCGCTCCTGCAGGTGCATCGATGATTTCATTATATCTTCGTTTATCTGGCGCAATTGATTAATATCCAGTCCGACCTGCTTTTGTCTGGCCTGCGCATCCCGCAGCGACGCTATGCGTCCCGCATAACTATCAGCATTCATCTGCAGCAATATACCTTTTATGTCTGTATATAAATCCACTAATAACGCCATCTGTTGAACCAGCGTCTGAGCATCATCCTGTTGCATAGCATCTGACCGTCTCCTCTTACCTCTTATAATACACCATTCGCCTCTAATTGTAAATGCATCGACCTTATTGCATCTTAAAACTCCTTTTTCTTTAATATATTTACATTTTATTATATCATCTTTTGCACATATGAGTTCATCTTCTTGCCATGCAATACCGTCACTCGATGTGCACTGATGGAGATTCTCATCTGCCATCCACTGCGCTATGATTTCCTCGTTATCGACGGATATAGCAGTACCATTGACTTTGCTCTGACATTCTGCCAGCATCGTCGGCTTTTGCCATTGATTGCCTGTAATCTTGCCATACATTACCTCATGGTTTTGATCCCCATATTGATGCCATATCATATGCATTATATCATGCGTCGCACATATAGATACATCATCGATGTGTTTTCGTGTTGAATAAAGCGTTTCGACACTTTTCCATCGTACACCATCAAGATAGGTATGCAATATGCAATACGATTGGGATCTTTGTCCGATCATTATTATATGCGGATTATTGCTGTCATCATAAAGCATATAAATGTTCTCTATAGCCATCCCTTCCGGAGTAGCTATGACGGCATTGGTCCACTCGCGGCCATTCCAATGATGGTGAAATACAGCTTGCGATCGTTTGTTTTCCGATAATAGATATACAAGATGTATTTCCGATTTATACGCTAAAATATTTATTTGGCTTATACCAGCATCATCCTTGCTGTAATCGTATATAACCTTACCACTCCATGAGTGCCAGTCATACTTATAAAGGAGCATATGCCCATCGAAACTACAACATAATAAGCGTATTGTCCCATCCGGCTCACAAGCGATATCAAAATCCTTTATATTCTCAGCCACCATGTCCTGACTGGACGAGTTTTGACACATAAGCTTTCTATCATCCAAATAGATCTGCATCTTGCCCTTATCGGTATCCACTATGAAATACCGTTTGCCTGTAAATTCCATGTAATATCATCCCCCACATTAATCACTATATTCCGATTTATGCTCGACGGTGATTATGTAGTGACACTTTCAGCTATTATAGCATATCATGATATTGTACAAAGGATATATGAGATATATATTGAAACTATTATAAGGGGTGAATTGATAAATGTCATTTTATTCGGATAAAAATGTAGGCATAGAGAACATGCCATGTCCTGTCAAAGACGGAAATATAGGACGAATTGCGGAGAAGGTATGCGTCGAGGTCAAAAAGGTATACGATGCCGGTCTCCAGCAAGAACAACTGGATAACGTCGTTATAACGCTGACCAAGGTAAAACCTGCGGTAACATTCACACCTCCTTTAACCTTTGTAAGCTGCCGAACCACGTCAGTAGAAGGCACCATAAGGAATCTGACCATAACGCCCATAGAGAACAGGCCCAACTTTGCAAGGGTCAGAACGGATGTAGACATACCGATAGAGGTCATCTTCACGGATGCTGACGGCACCCAAGGTAGTGGATTGGCAACTATAACTGTTCACAAGGATATAATACTCTTCATGCCTCCCGCATCGGTTATACCGCCACAAGTAGAATCGATAGTCAACGCAGTATGCGTAAGCGGATGCTATATGGGAGATTTCCGCTTTAGCATATCTGTATGCGTAACCGTGATATTAAAAGTAGTAGCCGAAGTAGAACTCTTGATACCGGCCTTCGGGTTCTGCAAAATACCGCCGGCAGAAGAATACGCGGAAAATATTTGTGAAGAGATTTTTAAACTGCCTTTATACCCTCCGCAGTTGCTCGACTTAGAGGATTAACATCTCATTTTATTAAAGCCGAAGGTATATATACCTCCGGCTTTATCTATTATATACTCTCTAACGGTTTAACATTACCGAAATTAGGCTTTGGACCATCTGCTGGTGCCGCCCAACGCACGGCATTGCTCAGCACCTTTTGCACCTCCGGCTGATAGTATATAGGGAAAGTTTCATGGCCAGGGCGGAAATAGAATATTTTGCCATTTCCTCTGTTATAGCAGCAACCGCTCCTGAATACCTCTCCACCAGCAAACCAGCTTATAAACACCAATGTATCAGGCTGCGGTATGTCAAAACGCTCGCCGTACATTTCGGTATGCGGTATCTCTATGTACTCGGGCAATCCCTCTGCTATTGGATGACCAGGCTCCACCACCCACAAGCGTTCTTTCTCTCCGGCTTCGCGCCATTTAAGATTGCAAGTTGAACCCATAAGCTTTTTGAATATCTTTGAAAAATGCGCGGAATGAAGTACTATGAGCCCCATACCGTCCATAATCCTGCTATAAACCTTATCCACCACTTCATCGCTGACCTGATCGTGGGCTATATGCCCCCACCACATCAGCACATCTGTGTCATTTAGGACATCATCCGTTAAACCGTGTTCCGGCATATCCAGCGTTGCGGTTTTGGCCTGTATACCTGGCTGTGTATTTAAGTACTCCGCTATAGCATTATGTATACCCTTTGGATATACGCGAGCTACCTCTTCATCTTTTTTCTCATGAAGATACTCATTCCAAACCGTTACTTTTATGGAATCGCTCATTTAAAACACCTCCTATAAATTTACGCATTAATTATACCCCTTATAGCCTCAATCAGCAAGCTTCGGCTTATCACATCTTCGATTCGCTTTATGCCACCCGTTTCAGTTACATATTACGAATCGCGGTTATCACATATATACGGAGAATATTAGCAGTACTACTACTTCTGTGATTTCGCATGTAGCGCCGAGAGTATCCCCTGTCATACCACCTATTTTAAACTTCATATATTTCGCAAACAACACCGTCGTTAAAAACTCGGCTGCTAAAAGCACTAACGCTGCATATCCTATCGCCAAAGCAGCTATAGCCAAAGCTATAATCGCAGTCCAGAGCATCTGCAACCAGCCTGTTTTATCTATAAAATGCTGTCCCAGCCCGCCCTCAGCTCTCGCATATCGTGATATCGCAGCGGCTGTAACTATGCCAGTTCTGCCCAGTACAGGGGCCAACAGCAATGCGTCATATGCGATGTTCCCGCTCATCTCAGTCAGCACCGCTATTTTAAGTATAAGGATAGAGGCTATGGCCACGGCGCCTCCGGTACCTATGCGGCTGTCCTTCATAACAGCCAGCATACCCGTTCTGTCTTTATTGCTCAAGAGGGCATCGCATACATCAGCCAACCCATCGAGATGAAATGCACCGGTTACAGCCACTCCTGATAAAACCGCCGCAACAGGAGGCAACAATCCGCTTGCTATTAGGCTGAAAATATAGTATACCCCTGCCATCAATGCCCCTACGATAAGGCCTACAATGGGGTAGAATAGCATGCTCTGAGCAAAGTCCCGCTCATCTACATCCAATTGTACCGATATGGGTATCTTGGTCATAAACTGTACGGCCAATATAAACCTCTTGATCCATTTTACAAGCCACATATCATAAGCCACCTGTGCCACCGGACTTAAGCTTAAGCGGTATGCCCGATATAATAAAGTACACCTCATCGGCTTGCGCCGCAATGAGTTGATTCACTCTGCCTGCTATGTCCCGGAATATACGGCCCAGAGGATAATCGGGGACCAACCCCATGCCCACCTCATTCGATACGACTATAAGATCGGCTTTACCACCTTTCGCTGCGTCGAGCATTATCTTTATCTCGGCTCTTATAGCATGCTCGACAGCATCGATTTGCTCGATGGTACAATGATCCCAATCTATATCATATTCTAACATAAGGTTGGTAACCATTATGGTTATACAATCCAACAATACTACGCTTTTATCAGTACCATTTATTATATCTCCTATGCCTTTATATGATTCGTATGTAGTCCACCCGGCCGGCCGGCGCAGCCTATGCAAGCGTATCCTCTCTTCCATTTCGGCGTCGGTAGCGATAGATGTGGCTATATAAGCCACATCGTCGCCATACTGCCGCGCCAATCTTTCAGCAAATGCGCTCTTACCGCTCCTGGCTCCTCCGGTTATAAACGTGACCCTTCCCATAGCCCCTTACGCGCTGCAGGCGTGGCAAGAGCCACAACCACCGGTGCTGCAACTATTGCTCGATGAAGCTGCAGAAGCGCCGCCTTTGATAAAGTTGACGTTCTTAAAAATCTGATTTACATCATGGCTGCCGCAGTGCGGACATGCTATTTCGCCTTCTTCTTTTGCTCTTATGCTTACCATTGTAGTAAATTCATTATTACAATGCTTACATTTCATATCATAACTCGGCATAGTAATTTCAAGTCCTCCTTTCGAAATCCGTATCTATTATAACACTTTATATAGACCGGCTCAACGGTTTAAGCGAGGCCCAGGCTACAAACGCTGCCACAGTACCTACCGCGGCCGTAGCTAAAAAGCCGCCGGTCAAGCCTACAGCATCGCTTATAAGGCCTACCAAAAACGGCCCAACGAACATGCCAACGGCGTAAATAGCTTGAAAAAAACCCATAGCAGTGGCTCTTTTATCGGGCTCCACTGTCTTTATACTCAAGCCCATAAGCACGGGAAAGACCATACCGCGGCCAAAGCCTCCTATAGCCTGGGATATGTATAAGCCAGACATGCTACGCGTAAACGGTATTATAGCAGCACATACAGCCACTATAGCGAAACCAATTGTCACGGTGCGCCTTTCACCGAAACGCGTCGCAAAAACCGAGCCTACTAAAGTAGAGGCCAGCATATAAGGTAATGTAGATATAAGCGTTAAAAGACCCATTTCGAATTCTCCGGCACCTATAGATTGTGCATGCACCGTAGTAAAGCCAAATACCGTGGCAAATGTGACAAATTGCGATAATATGGCCAACCCGGATACTGTAAGCAAGCTGACGCTTTTGCCAACCTTAAGAAGCTGTTCCACCTGTAACGGTTGTTTTGTCGGAACACGAGTCTCAGCCACAAACAGGCTGGCAACCAAGCCTATAGCTCCTACAATAGCGGCCAGTATAAAGGTGGATTGCCACCCCACACTTTGCGCCAGCCAGCCCCCTGCAAACGTGGCCAGCATCTGGCCCAAAGAATTGAAGACATTTATAGTACCTATAGCTTTTTGGGCCTGCCCCTCATTAAAATAGCTGGAGAATAGCACTGTAAACGCCACCCATGTAGAGGCAGCCGCACCCGCCAATCCCCTGAATATCAACGCTCCCCACACGCCAGGCACCAGCCACAAGCCCAGGCTGCTGCCCAAAGATAACAACATCCCCAGCGACACAAATATCTTGCGTTTCCGCAGTCTATCCGATACAATACCCAACGGTATACGCAATAACAATTGCGTAAGACCGTAAGATCCGACTATAAGGCCAGTCATGGTATGCCCAGCGCCTAATGATTCTACATATGGCGTAAATATGGGTATATATGCATATAGAGAAAACCAGTAAAGCGCCGTTATTATACAAAATAAGGCCACGGAGCTACCCTTAGGCTTGACCGATGCATTTTCATCATTTAACATAATCGTCACCCTCAAGCATCTTTATGCAATTTCTGTTGCTTAACAAATATTGCCATAAGCGCCATACCTCCTATAAACGCCAATGTTACCAGTATAAACGGTACGCGGGGATCTATAGTGTATGTCCAGCCACCTATAACGCCTGTTGGCGATATGCATATCAGTATGAATACCGTAAGGATAGAAAATATCTTAGCCCTATTTTCATCATCTATGGCATTGGCCACTGCCGCTTCCAGGTACGGATTGGCTATAATAGCACCGGCTGCCGCTAATATGGTGCTTATAATTACCAATAACACATTGCCTATAGGTGCTAATATCAGCATAATATTAGCCGCAATAGATATGCTAAAACCGAGCATCATATACCTTTCATATCTCTCAGCGTTAAACCTCGGTACAGCTAAAAACATTAAAACTAACATAGCTATCGAAGATATAGCCGGAAATACTGATATAAGGGCATCATTGAGTTTCAATGCATCTACTAAATATATGGATAAATAAGTCCCACGCATTGTCATCTGAAAGTTGTTCAATATGTAAACGCCAAATATAAGCATAAGCGGCTTATTGGATAACATCAGCTTTATGGCATAACTGTACTCGGCTAAACCTTTTTTCAGGCCTGCTTGCTTGCTTTCCTGACGCTTTCTTATACCTATCTCGGTTTCATGAGTGGCTTTATTCCGGCCTAAAAACATGGTAATCATACTTATACCTGTTATCACATACATAATTCTCATAGCCGGTATTAACGTATAATGTCTAACCAGTAAACCTCCCAAAGGAGCAAAAAAACCAGCCAATACGCCTATAAGTTGTAACACGGTAAATACAAAAGAGCGGTCTTTCGGATCGGTATCTTCTACCAGCAAGCAATACCAAGCCGTATTCGGGACCTTCTGGAAACCGTTTATTATAGCAGCTACTAAAAAATACCAGAAATTTTGCGCTACAGCCCATATAAAAATTGGTATACCCCAACTTATGAGGTCAAACACCAATAACGCAGACCTACGGCCCATCCTGTCGGTTAGATATCCACTTATAAACGAAGAAAATATTTGAACCACCAGACATATAGATGTCACTAAGCCTATCTGTGTCTCACTTAAACCGAGCTCGAGCATATATACCGATGCATAAGTAGCGTACATATTAAACGGTATAACAAAAAGCGGCTCAAACATAAGACATCCTCTGGCATTTCCCTGTATGCGTTTAAACACTCAAGCACCCCTTTACATAAGCATATCGCTAATAGTATATATCATAAGCCAAGAAAATGCTAGAGGCATTCACATCTGAAATCCATGCGGTAAAAGCTCTTTTATATTATGTCGTTGCCAGCGGCCATCGGCGGTACAGACGAATATATCTATATCGTGGCTGAATTCCCATATAACCTGACGGCATATGCCGCATGGGAATATATATTCCTCGGCATCACTAATAATGGCCATGGCGCTAAAACTACTATATCCCTCGGATACAGCTTTAAATATAGCCGTCCTCTCAGCGCAGTTAGACGCACCATATGCAGCGTTCTCTATATTGCAGCCGGTATATATGCGGCCGGATTGCGTCAGCAATGCCGCACCTACGCGAAAATGCGAATAAGGCGCATAAGCACGCTCACGCGCTTCTTTGACCTTCGTTATAAGCATGTCCACATCGAGCATACCATCATTCCCTCTCTAGTCCCAGGGATGATAACACCATTTCTTCTCTTTGACGCATAATAGTAGCTTCTTCTTCGTCCTCATGGTCATAGCCTAAAAGGTGGAACATACCGTGCACGGTCAAAAAACCCATTTCACGATAGAAAGAGTGGCCGTATTCCTCAGCTTGTTGAGCAGCCTTCTCAACCGATATCGCTATATCCCCCAATATAAGGTCACCGGTATCCATATTTATATCCTCCACAGGCTCACCCTCATCGCTTTCATAATCGATGGCCGGAAAGGACAAAACATCGGTTTCTCTGTCGATGCCCCTGAAATCTCTGTTCAATTCCTTTATCTGTTCATTGTCTATAAGTATTATACTGACTTCTATGTCCGGTTCCAGTCCCTCTAGCTCTATAGAACGCTTCACAACCTGTTCCAGCAAGTCATAGACATCATCCCTTATCTCCATAACCGACTGTCGGTCATCTATAAGTATGTTCATCTCAGTCCCTCCATCCGCTGTTTATTTGTGACTATTCACCTTTATTTAATGCGTATCTGTAATTCGTAATATGTGTACGTGGCATAAGGCTTGACATATATGCTGAGCGGGCGTAGGCTTTTATATCATTGCACACGCTGAATCTGTCATATTACGAATCGAAGATGCGTATTATGGCTATACGCCCCACGCAATATAAGGTCGCCTCGCTATGACTGCGAAGCTGGAGCATTGTTTTTTTCATACGCTTCATATGCCTTTATCACGCGTTGCACCAGCTCGTGACGTACCACATCTTTTTCGGTAAGATAAACGAATTCTACACCCTTTACATCGCGCAGCACACGAGCGGCATGCATAAGCCCTGATATCTTATCGTGCGGAAGGTCTATCTGCGTTATATCACCCGTCACCACCATCTTAGAGCCGAAACCCATACGCGTCAAAAACATCTTCATTTGTTCAGGCGTCGTATTTTGCGCTTCGTCCAATATTATGAATGCATCGTCTAGCGTCCGACCGCGCATATAGGCCAGCGGTGCCACTTCTACAGCGCCCCGTTCCATCATCTTCTGAAAGCTGTCCACACCTATTATATCGTACATGGCATCATATAACGGGCGCAGATACGGATCAACCTTTTCCTGTAGGTCACCTGGTAAAAAGCCAAGCTTCTCTCCCGCTTCCACAGCCGGCCTGGTTAATATGATGCGTGCCACCTCTTTGTTCTTAAAAGCCACCACCGCCATAGCCACTGCCAGGTAAGTTTTACCTGTACCGGCCGGCCCTATGCCGAATACCAGGTCGTTGTTGCGAATGGCGTCTACGTAGGCTTTCTGGCCTATAGTTTTACATTTTATTTGTTTGCCTCTGTGAGTCACACATACTACATCGCTGAGTTTTTCTTTTATAAAAGTTTCATTTCCTTCTTTAGCCAAGTCTATGGCATATTGTATGCTTATTTTATCTATGGGCTCGCGGCGCTGTATCTTGACCAACAAATCATTTACCACTTTTTGAGCTAACATAACCTCTTCTTCGGTACCCTCTATCCTAAGTTCGGTTCCACGCGCCACAATCCGTGCCCCGGTCTGTTCTTCTATCAGCTTGGCATTTTCATCAAATGTCCCAAACAAACCAGCTATCTCCTCCATGCTATCAACGTTTAGCTGTATTACCACTATTGTTTTCCTCCTCTATAGGTATCTCTATTGCCTGCTCCTGATCGATGCGCTCTATTACTTCTAATAAAGCATCGGCATGTATTGTACCATCATCATCCATGCTGAAAGTTACAGTTTCATCAGCTATTTCTTTTACCTCTTGCGGCAGATTTTTCTTTGCGTCTTCTATAGCCAATTGTTGTACTTTCTTTTGTACAGCTTCTATGTCTTGAGTAGACGTTTCCTCTATAGTTTCATAATATTTTTCGGTAATCATTTTCATTGGTATTCCTATTTTGTCCAATGATATATTTACTACTTCTATTTTATCATAACTGGAGTAAGTTATATCGGGATCGCTTATATTTATTTTTCTTTTCCCTATTATCATATATTTTTTGCTCATCACGCTGCCGGTACGCTTCTTGCGTACCGATACAATCGATGCTTTGGCATGCCCTTCATACCACCTACGCGCCAATACCTCACCCATGGCATGTACATAGCGCGTATCCATGCCTTCTTTTTCTATAACCCCTGTAATGAGGAGTTGGCCTTTTTTAACCGTCTGACCTACCTTAACCACAGACTGGCCCTGCATGACTGTAATTTTGCTTATAACGCCGTCCTTAGATGCTATTATATCGCACGGTTGATCTATATCGATGCGTTCAGGCGGCATAACAGCTTCCACGATGCGCACTATAGCCTTGGTACCCCTTAATTCTATTCCAATCCACGATAACTCGGGCATCTTAATAAGCATATCATTCTCAATATCATTTATAGATAAACCCTCTCTGCGTATACCCGGCTTCAAACCACTATCCGCCAGTTCTTCCAAAATGCGCTGCCCAGATACCCTTGCATTGCCGCTTATTTCCACCGTCCATATAAATGAGGATAATATATATATTATAACAAAAAATAATATAAATCCAGCTATAAACATATATCGGCGCTTAAGGCGCGAAAATAAAAAAGGTAACCCACGTTTAGACAATACCTCTATGCGGCAATGCGTTATATACGATATTGAAATAAGCTGTTTTAACCCTTTTATGCTTATACGCGCTTTAAGTACGCTATAGGATTGGCGCCTCACATCCCATAGGTGAATGCCACGCTGAAGGCATAAATTTATAAACTTCTCCAGCGACATTCCTTCTACTCTGATGATAACATATCCAAAAATATAATGCCATATAGCAGATACAAACATATTTACACCCCGCGGTTATATTTGTCATAGAAACTCTATAGACGTCAACTGACCGCTAACAAGTATCTCCTCCGTTTCGATGGTCTTTATGGACATGCCCTTGCCGGTCAGCCTTATAACACCTATAGCGGAATTTACGCGTATCCGCTCCGGCGTATATTCTATAATCCCTTTATGATTCTCTATATAAAGTTGCGTCTTGCCCAGTGCTATCAATCTTGGTAGGTCCAATACCACATCCTGTGGTAAATCCAGCATGCTGGACAAAAATGATTTTAATTGTTCGGACGAACGCTTAGGCATACACTTCAACTCCTTCTCCATAAATGTATGCGCTGTCGTTTTAAAAAAGAATAAGCCCATCCATATGGACAGGCTTACGGGATCATCTTCTATGCTTCTCCGATTTTGGAGGCCCTAATACCTCCATCATCACCATCGCGCGCTTCAACTCCCCGCCTCTGACACGCAATTTGAAATCATCACCATCGCACCTGGTATTAGATATGGTTGTTTGCCGTGGCACTGACTCTGGTTGTTTAGGCAATGAGGTAGCAGAAACGGCTATAACAGTCGCTTTGTCAGCAGATGCCGGCGCAGGCTTAAATGCACTTTTAGGCGGTGGCGGCGGTGGCATAACATGCTTCTTTTTACTGTCATTATTTTTTTTCGTATTTCTATCACCAATTAAGGACATCATAATACCTATCAATATGATAATAGGTATAATCCATTCGTCCATAATCTCTACCTCTCATCCCCTGGTTTTTCGGATTTATTTTCCTCAGCTATGGCATTGCGCATCTGCGTATCAGATAGGATATTCTGCATATGGTAGTAATCCATAACACCGAGCTTGCCTTCGCGCAAAGCCTGCGCCATAGCCTTTGGTACCTCGGCCTCAGCTTCGACGACTTTAGCGCGCATCTCCTGAACCCTCGCCCTCATCTCCTGCTCCTGAGCTACTGCCATAGCACGGCGCTCCTCGGCCCTGGCCTGCGCTATATTCTTATCGGCCTCAGCCTGATCCATCTGCAATCTCGCACCTATATTTCTGCCAACGTCGACATCGGCTATATCTATGGAAAGTATCTCAAAAGCCGTACCTGCATCCAGACCTTTTTCCAACACCGTTTGAGATATCGAGTCCGGATTTTCTAGTACTTCTTTATGATTTGCTGCCGAACCTACAGTTGTAACTATGCCCTCTCCCACACGGGCTATGATGGTCTCTTCTCCAGCGCCGCCTACCAAGCGGTCGATATTGGCGCGCACGGTTACACGCGCCTTGGCGATGACCTCTATACCGTCTTTTGCAACCGCTGATACCTGAGGTGTTTCTATTACTTTGGGATTAACGCTCATCTGAACGGCCTCCAACACATTCCGGCCTGCCAGGTCTATAGCTGCTGCTCGCTCAAACGGCAACGGAATAGCCGCTCTTTGTGCTGCTATCAAAGCATTGACCACTCTATCTACATTACCGCCAGCCAGATAATGTGCCTCCAGCTTATTTACATCGACATCTATACCCGCCTTAGTAGCCTTAATGAGCGGATTCACTATGCGGGCGGGTACAACCCTCCTCAAGCGCATGCCTATAAGCGTAACTATGCCTATATGTACCCCCGCGGCCAAAGCCGATATCCATAAGCCCAACGGCACAAAACTCAAAACCACTATTGCCAGTATAACTATAATTATGAGTATTATCAACCATTCCATAAAATATTTCCTCCATCTCTATTTGGTTATCGCTCAACTATTTCCTCTACCACCACTCGTGGACCCTCCACCTTAATTACGCGCACCCTTGCTCCTTTATCTATAAAAGCCCCTTCGGATACTACATCGACGCGTTTGTCATCTATTAAAGCCGTACCGGCCGGGCGCAGCGGTGTGACAGTTACACCGGTTTTACCTATATAATCGGCAGATGTAGTAGTGCCGATAAACCCGCTCTCCCCCCTTTCAGCCGTTGATAATATGAGGCGATCAAATAAACGGCTTTTAGTAAAATACTTAAACGCCAACGGCAATCCCACTGCACATATGGCTATAGCCACTACTATAGATATAATGGCTGATGTGGGCGATGGCGATGCAAAAAATATACTGGCTATCACAGCTATTATACCTCCTATGCCTGCCGCACCCAACCCTGGCGCAGCAGCTTCTATAAGCAACAGCACTATACCGGCTATAAACAGCAATATAGCCTCCCATCCACTATAGCCTGCCAACATATTGCCTCCAAAATACAGCGCCAAGGATATAATGCCTATAGTTCCGAATATGCCGAATCCTACCGTGAATATCTCTATAAGCAAGGACACTATACCTATACCCAGCAATATAGGAGCAATTGCGCTACTGCTTATAAAAGCCGCCCATCTCATGCGCCAATCTGGCTCTATATTTTTCACAGCATATCCGTTCATGTCATACTCCGCTAAAACATCATTTATATCAGTTAATACCGCTTCAGCGTAATCTATCTCCAATGCCTTATTGGCCGTTAAATCCAGTAGTTTACCTTTTTCTACCAGGCCGGGTATTTCTATATCTTTATCCACCATAGCAGCCACCACCTGAGGGTCCTTGCCGCGCTGCTCGGCGGTGGCCATGAGCTCGCCTGACCAAGCTGCTATATTTTTTTCGGTATTGGGTATGGTCTCAGCAGCACCCATATGGCTAGCTGGAGCCATGACCAAATGATCCGCTGCTATGGCTATAAGTACACCGGCAGACAGCGCACGTTTATTCACATATGATATTACAGGAACCGGAGAGTCCATTATAGCATCCTTAATATCCATAGCCGACTGGACATATCCACCCGGCGTATCTATATCGAGTATTATCGCAGACGCACCTTCCTTACCTGCTTGTTCTATGGACGATGATACGAATCCCGCCATAGCTGGCGTCACTTCGCCTTTAGCCGGTATCACATATACGATATTATCGGCAGCTAAAGCCGATAACGGCGTTGATATCACAGCACTTAGAATAACCATATATGCCGTAATTATAAGCAGCTTTTTCATATAAGTCCTCCTAAAAATTCTTTTTGCCATTCAACAGTAACTTCGCCACTACACTGGCATGATCGGATAAGCCCAATAAATTTACATGATATTCAACAGGCAATATATCGTCGGTTACCCATATATAATCTATGCGCACGTTAGGCGCATTATCTCCATAAGCGTAGGTACCTGCATCACCCTTGCCAAGCAATGCGGCAACGTCTTTTAATCTATCGGATATGTCACTTATCTCATCCGAAGAACAAATATTGTTGAAATCACCCAATAATATAGTAGGTTTGCTCTCTTGAGCCAAAGCGGCATTTATAGCATCTATTTGCTTAAATCTATCTTCACGCAATAATCCCAGATGAGTGGCCCACACATTATAAATATCATTTCCCACAGCGATTTCGGTCTTCAGCAACGCCCTGGGCTCTATGCTGCTTCCGGGCAATATTATGTTCTCCCGTTTTAATATAGGGAAAGCGCTTATTACGGCATTTCCGTATTCTATACTCAATATATCTATTGTTTTTCCATAAGCATAATACATGGATAATTGATCGGCTATATATTTAACTTGATCCTTAAACCCTGAACGAGGCATATATCTGTCCACTTCCTGCAGCGCTATAATCTGCGCACCTGATAAGCGTATTTCTTGAACTATACTATCCAAATTATCACGGCCGCTCATATCGCGGCCATGATGTATATTGTAAGTCATGACCGTAATGCCATTCTGAGTGGCTGAAGCGGAAGCCATCATCATCTGTTTGCCAATTTGGGCATGATGCGTATTTTGAGCATAGAAAGGGGCATCGGCCGTGATAAATGCGGCCAATAATACAACCGATACTATAAAGACAAATCGTTTGGCTAGACTCACGCCGTCGCCCCCTTATACATCGAATTTACACTTTACAAAATATTGATATCTACACTATCAGTTTAACATATAAAGAAACTTTTGTCTATATTGAAAATCCCATCAAATCAATAAAAATATCCTGAAAGTCGGGGCGCGTGGATAACTCTATATAATGTATCTTATCCCTGACAGTCTCGGCCTTCTTCATATACTGCTGCGACATGAGGCACATCTTAGCGCCGGCACCCGCCCCGTTGCCTATACCAGTAATCTTATCGCGCAGTTCCATAGGCAACAAGCCTATATTGCATGCACTGTTGTAATCTATATAATTGCCGAAACCGCCAGCCAGATAAACATGCTCTATTTGATCCATCGTTATGCCAGCCTCTTTCATGAGTATGCGCACGCCGGCAGCGATAGCGCCTTTAGCGAGTTGCAGCTCGCGCACATCTTTCTGGCATATGGCTATACTCTCGCCATTATCCACATACGTCAAAAGGAACGCGGGCTTATTATCTATCTCGATTATTCTGTCGGCAAACGGCGTACCCGCGAGCTCGTCGCGCGTCCTTATGCGGCCGTATTCATCTATTATGCCGGCTTTGAGCATCTCCGATATGGCATCCACTATACCCGATCCGCATATGCCTATCGGCTGCTCGCCACCTATAGTAGTAAAGTCCACGCCGCCATCCAGCGTTATCTTGTTTATAGCCCCTTTGACGCCACCTATGCCATTGCGTATCTGCGCTCCTTCAAATGCCGGACCGGCTGCTGTTGAACAAGCATAGATCATATCCTTATTGCCCAAGGCTATCTCGCCGTTAGTTCCTATGTCCAGCATCAGGCTTATCGAATCCTGTTGCGCCATATCGCATGCCAATATGGCAGCAACGGTATCAGAACCTACATAACCGGCTACATTGGGTATTTGATAGACATACCCGTTGGGATTTATGTTGATACCCGCGTCCTTTGCTTTGACGAAATAACGTTTGGCTATAACCGGTATAAAAGGCGACGTGGCTATATATTTCACGGGTAGCTCAAATAAGAGATGCATCATCACCGTATTGCCCACTACAGCGACCTCGTATATATTATTGCGCGATATATTGTTTTTATTGGTAAACGCTTCTATCATATCGTTTATATCGTCCGTTATCATACGGCTTAATTCTTCCAAGCCGTGCTCATTGTTTATAGTATAATCTATACGCGATATAACATCTGCTCCACGGCTCCTCTGTGGATTTAAAAATGAATAAACGTCTAGCTGAAGCCCTGTATTCATATCCATAAGAAAGCCGACCACCGTCGTAGTACCTATGTCTATGGCCATACCGTATTTATGCGCCGTTGTATCCCCGCCCTCTACATCGATCAATTCATAGCCTACAAAAGCGGCTGTAACGTTAAAATCATTGCTCCTCAATATATCAGGCAGACGGCGCAATATGCTTCTGTCCACATCATCTCTTATATTCACAGCGTCCTCTATGCGCTTTAAATCACTGCGTTGATCTGATATAGTCGGCTTAGGCAGCACTAGGTGATATTTGTATATATCCGGCTCCAATGCAAACGTAGACGACGCGCTGTCGGTCATTATACGAGCCTCTTCCTCCATATTCACAATGGCTATCTCCATATCCTCGGATACAGCTATAGCACAAGCCAAATGATAACCCATCTGCCGTTCCAAATATGAAAGGCTATCCATTTCACCTGCAGTATAATAACCTAATGTTTTATCGCCTTTGAGTACCTCTACCTTGCATTTACCACAAAACTGCCGTCCACCACATGCCGAAGGTATAGGTACATCGTTATCTCTTAGTAATTTGAGCAGATTTTGCCCATCTTGCGCCTGCAATAGCAGGTCATCGTCATCCATTTTTACAACCACGTTAAACAAAACTTAGCCCACCTCTCTCATAAAACAGCCCTTTATCGGGCACATATCGCAATTATGCGATGATTTTGATATCGGTATTTCCTTGCCTATACCATATATACCCGACGTAGACTTAATGGGCATCATAAGGCATGAATCGGTCAACGATACGCCTATGGCCGACGCATCCAAAAGTTCAAACAGCAGCTTCTGTTGTTCTAGACTCCAATCGCTGTGGCCCGGACTAAGCATGCCGGTTATACCCTTACTCTCCTTTTTTACCCTATTCACTAACTTAACCCAAAATTGCTTATTGATGTTGTCTATAGCGTTATCGGCTATAGCGTCCAATGCCATTGCTCTTAAATAATCCCCTTGGGCAAAGGCCTTGTTTATCTCTTCCGGCAGCTTGGGCCCTATGGTAGATACTAGCACTATCATCGTATCACAGCCCTTCATATAGGTAGATACAAAGCGGCTATCCCACGCTTTATCTTCGGAGATATATACCTTTTGTCGATCCTCATCTACTTTTATAGGATATTCTTCATATATCAGCGCAGGTTCCAGTAATCCTTGCGCTACTTCTATCTGAGCATCGACATCGGCCTCTACAGCCGACGATACATCCTCAGGATTTTTGTAACCCAGATATTTAAGCACATTTGCCTTATTAATCTTTATTTTGAAATTCTTCAATATCTCCACAATCACTATCTCCTTAAGCCTTAATAGCAAAAAAGCAGCCGAAAGCTGCCTTTTTGTAAAATAAATGTTATTTACCTATAAGTTCCTTGGCTAGATCGGCTGCGGATGCAGCATCAGGAGCATATCCGTCAGCCCCTATTTCATCGGCAAAGTTTTGCGTTATAGGCGCACCACCTATCATTATCTTTACGCTATCCCTCAGACCAGCTGCTTTTATCGCCTCTATGGTATCCCTCATTGACGGCATAGTTGTGGTCAGCAACGCCGACATACCCACTACCTGAGGTTGATGATCCCTTATAGCCTCGACGAACTTCTCCGGCGATACATCGACGCCAAGATCGATAACTTCGAAACCAGCGCCCTCCAACATCATGGCCACCAGGTTCTTGCCTATATCATGAAGATCTCCTTTGACAGTACCAATGATAACCTTGCCTATAGTTATGTTGCCTTTTTCAGCCAACAATGGTTTTACAATATCCATACCGGCATGCATTGCCCTTGCTGCTATAAGCACCTCGGGTACATAGACCTCATTGCGTTTGAACAATTCGCCTATCTCACTCATACCTACTATAAGGCCGTTATTTACTATTTCAGCCGGATCCACGCCTTCATCCACTGCCGCCTGCACCAATTCTTTAACCTTAGGCGCATTGCCAGCTTTAAGCGCATCCGCTATAGCCCGAAAATCTGCCATCGATATATTCCTCCTCATAAATTATTTCTTTTAAAATTTTATATATCCAACCGCCCCTCGCGGAAAGCGGTGATATAATTCAAACAATACGGGTCCTTATCTTTCAACAACTCTGCAGCGTATACAAATGACATAATCCTTTTATCCAACGGATCCAGTATGGCGCTGTCCAATCCTGCTCCTATAGCCAGTATTAAAAAAGCCTGATTTATAAGCTTGCGTCCGGGCAAACCGAACGATATATTGCTCAAGCCACATGTAGTGTGCACGCCGGGGAATTCTTTCATAATCCTCGATATGGTATCCAATGCTACTACGCCATAATGTGAACCTGTCCCCACAGGCCTTACCATAGGATCGAAATAGATATCCTCCAATTTAATACCCTCTTTATTGAGGCTTTCAACCAGGCGTTCGGCTATGGCAAGCCTTTCATCAGCCGTTTCGGGCATACCGCTATCGTCCATGCATAATGCCACTACAGAGGTGTCATACTCTACTATCAACGGCAATATAGCATCATAGCGCTCCTTTTCGGCGGTTATGGAATTAACCAATGGTTTACCGTTTTTATTGGCGGCCAGGGCCTTCTTTAAAGCATTCGGGTTCGGACTGTCTATACATAATGGCTTATCGGTTACCTGCTGCACTGTTTCTACCAACCACTGCAATAATTCTGGTTCTTTGGTCGGAAACGTGCCGCAATTCACATCTATATAATGCGCACCAGCTTCTACCTGTTTCAAAGCCACCTCCTGTATAACACCGGCGTCTTGATTCTCTACTGCCGGCCGTATAGCCTTGATACTGGTATTTATCTTTTCACCTATAATTATCATGCATATACTCCTCTCCCCAGTGTGTAAACATCTTCATCGGACATAATTCACTTATATTATAACAGCATTATGCCGCTATGTCTTTATCATTCTTGCCAAATCGGGTATAATCTTGCTCTGGCTTATCAGCATACATTCCTGTATTGATTGGGTGAAAGACCGGTAGTCTTTTTAAATACCTTGCTGAAATAGCTGGCATCTTCGTACCCGACTTCAGAGGCTATGGCTAATATCGACATCGATGGATTAGACAAGAGTTTTTTTGCTTCTTCCACCCTTACCATTGTGAGATATTCCACAAACGTGATATTAAGTTCCTCTTTGAACAAATGGCTTAAATAATACGGGCTTATATAGATACTTTGAGCTACTTTTTCCAGCGATAGATCATTATTATAATTGCGGCGTATATAATTCATGGCTTCACTGAGTATTTTGGCATTTTTGATATTTTTGGTTTCGTATACCGAATCGAGAAACGCATCCAGCACCTTCACTATCCACCGGCATAAATCTTCAAATTTATTTATAGCGGACAGCTCGGAAATAAAGCTGTAATTTAACCCCAACAGCTTATCCAGACTGCCTCCACCTTCTACCGCTGCTCTGGATAAAAGCACTACCAATTCCATCAGCCGCGCTTTCATAATTTCAAGATTCCCAGCATTTTGGAAAAATATGGCTCCCAATATTTCGTTTAAAATCTTCTTTGCGCCAGTTTTATCCCCTATGCGCACCTTTCCTATTAATTCGCGTTCCTTATCAACAGGATAGCAGTTTTCTTCCGTTCTGGACTCCAACAACCTTATCGTCTCCTGCGCGCGTTTCATCTCAAAAATAGCTTCGGCAAGCTTTGCTTGCTGTTCGCTCAATTCTTTACGCTGTTGAAGTTCCGTTATGCCACGCTCAGCTATATAGCTGGCCATTACGAATAGCATCTCGGCCGACGCTTGTACGCTTTTGCTGGTCAGAATTTTTATTTTGCTGCTGGCCACCAATAATGATTCCTTATTCACAGGAAGGTCCTTAGTAGCTTCCTGGATCTCATTTATGGCAATTTCGTCCCAATTCCACATAAGCGCTGGCCCACATGATATGCTGCCCAAGTATATATCCTCGAACATTATAGGTGCCGAAAACTCTATAAGGCCGGCATGACAGCGAAATATATACGGCTCACCGAGCTTTGAAGCTAATTCTCCGCCTTTTACCATAGATTCTTTGCAACGTTCTATACCCATAGGGCAAGAACGCACCGTCTTACAAAACGGGCATACCTCATCATACCCATTGGGTACTATGGAATTTTGCCCAGAAGGATCGATGAATATAGCTCCTAATCCAGTAGCCAGCACAAATGAATTCAACAAGTCCTTCAACATATCCGGTTCCACCACATCGAATATGCTTACATCCTTTGACGTATCCACAGCGAGCTAACCTCCTTTGTTAAGCGCTCATTCCCTTTCTTGCTTTTTCTCTTTTTACAACTCCATTATTTCTTTTGTAACTATATATAAACCAGTATATCATACCTACAAGCAAACTTCCACCAACAATATTGCCCAACGTCACTGGTAGTAAATTGTTTATGATAAACGAACCCCAGTTGAGTTTATTTATCATATCCAAAGATACATGGCTGGCCTGAACGAAAGCATCATCGCTTTTGGCCAATATGCCGGCAGGTATATAATACATATTGGCCACACTGTGCTCAAAACCTGATAACACAAAAATCCATATGGGAAAGAATATAACGGCTACTTTACCGATCGCATCTTTTGCCCCGTAAGACATCCATACCGCTATACAGACCAACCAATTGCAAAGGATTCCAAGTATGAAGGCTTGCTCAAATGATAGATTTACTTTGGACACGGCTATTTTAACCGTCAATCCCCCCAGTGCACCGTTACTGGAATTCAAAAGATTGCTGTGGTTTATAAGGAGAGCAATCAATACAGCACCTACAAAGTTGCCAATATATACTATAATCCAGTTGCGCAGCATCTGCCCCATCGTAATTCTTTTATCCAGTACACCAATTATCATAAGGTTATTGCCCGTAAAGAGCTCTGCCCCTGCCAGCAACACCATAATAAGACCTGCGGAGAATACCGCTCCGCCTACAACTTTGCTCAAGCCATAATTGGTTATGGTATGAATGGCCATGTTAGACGCCTGAGCCGCGAGTGCTATAAAAACGCCGGCCAGTACAGCTAATACAAACGTTTTAATAGCATCCCTCTCAGCTTTCTGTACCGATGTTTGTGATACATGAGCGGCTATCTCGTCAGGCGCATTCATCTTATTATCATCCATAAAAATTCTCCCCTCAACGATATTTGTATACTATTGATGATAACAGCTTTAATTCTATCGTCAATGGGAAGATACAAATTCGGCATTTTATCACTCATAATCGCAAAATTTTGAATGGTTGCTGTGAAATTATGGTTTCAACAACTCTAATCAACATATCGGTCAACATCCTTAGCGATCGTCCCGGCCGCTGCAAAAGCTATTATACACGCAAAAAAATGAGGTGATTATTCAGGTACCGTTGCACGTGGGCGAAGGTACCGATTAGCCTCAAGGCGATTTTGTGGAGGATATCTGGTGAAACTTAGCGAAGTGTAGGACACGGCTTAAACATATATGCCTCGCTACGGCTGTGAAGCTGGACCACTACGCAATCAAAGATTGCTGTGGTCCTACGCTTCAAAAGCCCGCTCAGCATATATGTTTAAGCCCTCTACGAATAATCGGGCAGAAATAGCAGAAGCATTGGTATATGTCTGGAGCAGGCCTTAGAACGTTTCGCTGTACGCTCTGCAAGCGGAACGAAGAACAGGCGTGGCCGAAGGCACGGAGGCCGGATGCAGGCCGCCTGAGCACGGATGCGAATTGCGGCCGTTAGCCTGTTCGAGTGGAGCGAGCAGCTAAGCGTACAAGAAACATTCTTCAGACTACAGAGGACATATACCAATGCAATGCTTTAGTTTCACCGATATCCGAAACACATGAGCCAGAGGCTAATCAGTTACCAAGCCTGTGAGATACCTGAACAGTCACAAAATGAGCCTCACGCTGTGGAAAAGAACAAATAATTCATTGACATATTATAAGCAAATTGGTATACTGGAAACATAAAATAACTAGCATAAGCAGGTGCTCCGAAAGGAGATAATAGGGAACCGTGTGTAATTCTCGGGCGGTCCCGCCGCTGTATGCGGGGAATGTTTCTCACAATGCCACTGGCTATAGTGCTGGGAAGGCGAGAAATGCGATGATCCGCGAGCCAGAAGACCTGCCTGTTTATGATAAAGCACAGGGATGATGGTAAAGTTCTTGAATGCAGTCGATCTGCGTTCAAGAACTTTTTATTTTATAAACTTATAGAAATGAAAGGAGCCTTTTTATGACACTATTGCAAAACACCTTATCCTCTATATCTTCAATAAACGAGGATGCCGTAGCCCATGCCCAGCAAAGGCTGGATTCGCTTACCAAGCCGCCCGGCAGTCTCGGAATATTAGAAGATATAATAAAACAATTGGCCGGTATCACCGGTCAAGCCATACCCAAAATCGGCAAAAAAACCGTAATCATAATGGCTGCCGACCACGGCGTTGTAGAAGAAGGCGTCAGCGCTTTTCCGCAAGAGGTCACACCACAAATGGTGATGAATTTCTTAAACGGCGGCGCTGCCATAAATGTGCTAGCACGACATGCCGGAGCTGATATAGCATGCTGCGATATCGGGATAGCTACTGATATAAGCCATCCAAATCTTATAGTAAAAAAGATAAAATACGGTACCGACAATATGGCTAAAGGCCCGGCCATGAGCCGCAATGAGGCCATAGCCGCTATAGAAGGTGGTATATCTGTGGCCACTGCTCAGATATCTAATGGCTCGACGTTATTGGCTACAGGAGAGATGGGCATAGGCAATACTACCGCTAGCAGCGCCATATTAGCTGCTTTCTCCAATCTACCTTTACGCCAACTTATAGGCCGCGGCACTGGTATAAGCCCTTGTGGGCTATCGGCAAAGGAGATCGCGATACAAAAAGCCATAGATATAAATAAACCTGACCCTGCTGACCCCATAGATGTGTTACACAAAGTCGGGGGATTGGAAATAGCCGGGCTAACAGGTACTATTCTCGCCGCTGCTGCCCATAAAGTGCCCGTGGTCATAGATGGTTTCATATCCACAGCCGCCGCTTTAATAGCCGGTAAATTAGAGCCAAAAGCCGTACAATACATGATAGCTTCCCATGTATCCGAAGAACCGGGTCATAGCATAATGTTGGATATGCTAGGATTGCATCCCATGCTCCACATGAGGATGAGGCTGGGCGAAGGCACAGGTGCAGCGCTCGCTTTCCATATTATAGATGCTGTCACGCACATACAGGCCGAAATGGCCACCTTCGAATCGGCCGGGGTATCCACCGCATTCTGAAGGTCTTTTGCTAAGACTTCCGTAATATTTACCCTCTTATAACAATCGATGGCAAAAGATCGATTATATCAGCTTTAATCCGCTTTAAAAAACCCGGATCGCACGGCTTAGTACCGCAGATATGTTCGTTGAGCACGCCATCGCTATACTTGTATGGCTGGAGCACATACTTATGCGCTCCAGCTATGCAATTTGCTATATCGACAAAATCCTCCATGCCCATAAGGTTTTGATTAACAGTGGTGCGGAATTCATATTCTATACCGGATTCCATAATTATATTGATGCTTCTTTTTACATTGAATATATCCTCCTGTCGCACCACAAAGTCACCATATTTGGTCAAAGGCGCTTTTATGTCCATGGCTATATAGTCTAAAAACCCTTTGTTCAACAAGTCAGCCAATACGTCTGGCCTGGAACCGTTTGTATCCAGCTTTACTGCAAGCCCTTCATCTTTAACAGAAACTACAAATCCCTCCAGACTGTCCCACAGCGTCGGCTCACCCCCAGTAATACATATGCCATCCAGCAAATGACGGCGATGACTTAAATAGGCTAAAATATCATTGACTGCCCTAAGAGGTGGTTGCACTTTTATAAGCGAGCTGTTATGGCAATATGGGCATCGAAAATTGCAGCCGCTTACAAATACAGTAGCAGCTACTTTTCCCGGGTAATCGGCTAATGTTACCGGCATGAGGTCGTATATCATACCACAAATTCCTTGCGGTCAGAGAATTCCTGGCGTTTACCCTTGTTCCAGCATTGCACCGGCCTGTAGTAACCCACCACTCGGCTGTATACCTCGCACTCTCCGCCGCAATGCGGGCACGTGAAGTGCTCGCCCGACACATATCCATGGTCAGGGCATATCGAAAATGTCGGCGTTATCGTATAATACGGTATCCGGTAATTATAAGCTATCTTCTTTACTAGAGCTTTGCACGAATCCACATCGCTTATGCTTTCACCTATAAAACCGTGCAATACCGTACCGCCCGTGTACTTGCACTGCAATTCTTCCTGGAGATCCAAAGCGGTGAATATGTCATCGGTGAAGTCAACCGGCAACTGAGTTGAATTTGTATAGTACGGTTCCTTGTCGCCGCATGTTATTATATCCGGATATAATGCTTTATCCTTTTTAGCCAGACGATAGGATGTACCCTCAGCAGGCGAAGCTTCCAGATTGTATAGTATATCGGTTTGCTGTTGATATTCTTCCATTCTTTCGCTCATGAAATCCAATACCTTCAAAGCGAATTGACGGCCATCTTCCGAAGTTATGTCACAACCCATAAAATTGAGAAGCGCCTCATTCATCCCGATCAGTCCTATTGTATTAAAATGATTCTGCCAATATGACCCAAACCTTTCATATACATCCCTCAAATAGAAACGTGCATATGGATAAAGGCCTTCTTCTGTCATCTTTTCGAGCACTTCGCGTTTTATATCAAGACTAGTCTTAGCTATATCCATCATACGGCCCAATCTGCCCATGAATTCGTCTTCGTTTTTGGAAATATAGCCTATGCGCGGCATGTTTATCGTAACCACACCGATGGAACCGGTGAGTGGATTAGCGCCGAACAAACCACCGCCGCGTTTTTGTAACACACGATTATTAAGGCGCAAACGACAACACATACTTCTTACGTCCTCGGGTTTCATATCGCTGTTCACGAAATTACTGAAATACGGAAGGCCATACTTAGCTGTCATTTCCATAATTTTTCCCACTACTGGACTATCCCAGTCAAATTCCTTGGTAATATTATATGTAGGTATGGGGAATGTAAATATGCGACCACTGGCATCGCCTTCCATCATAACCTCAGCAAAAGCGGCGTTTATCATATCCATTTCACACTGGAATTCTCTGTATGTTTTATCCATCAGCTTGCCGCCGATTATAACGGGTTCATCGGCCAATATACTAGGCACTACTAGGTCCATCGTAATATTGGTGAACGGCGTCTGAAATCCGACACGCGTAGGAACATTTATATTAAATATAAATTCTTGCAGCGCCTGTTTTACTTCGTTATAACTTAATCCGTCATAACGTACGAACGGCGCTAAATACGTATCAAAGCTGGAGAATGCCTGAGCACCGGCTGCCTCTCCCTGCAATGTGTAGAAAAAGTTTACTATCTGACCTAAAGCCGTCCTGAAATGCTTGGCCGGACGGCTAGCTACTTTTCCATCCACACCAGTAAAACCGCTTATTAATAAATCTTTAAGATCCCAGCCACAACAGTAGGCTGAGAGCAAGCCGAGGTCATGTATGTGCAAATCACCATTGACATGGGCATTGCGCACCTCCACCGGATAGATTTTGTTAAGCCAATAGGACGATGTCACAGTAGTGGATATATGGTTATTTAATCCTTGGAGCGAATAGCCCATATTGCTGTTCTCATTGATACGCCAATCCATTTTGCCTATATATTGGTCCACCAAATCTTCCACATCAAGCAACGCTTTCTTTATCTCACGTATATCTTGATGCTGCTTGCGGTACAATATATAGGCTTTGGCCGTTCTGGCATAACCCTCTTCTATAAGGACTTTTTCTACTATATCCTGGACATCTTCCACCGAAGGCATGCCGCCGTCAAATCTTTGAAGCAGCATATCCACTACTTTATCGGTAAGGCGTACCGCTATACTGCGATCGCTACCGCCCACCGCTTGTGCAGCCTTGAATATAGCATCCTCTATCTTACTGCGTTGAAATTCCACGATACGGCCATCGCGCTTTTTTATAGATGTTATCATAGATGTTATCATAAGTCCAACCTCCAGCATATACATACTATATATAGTATATTATATAATATACTATACTATATATTCTATTGTAGCACCTTATACTGCGGTTAGCAAGAACAATTTTTCAATGCAGATATGTTCTTATGAATTCCGGAACCGCTCCCCATAACACGAATATACCTATAGCTACAAATAAGCCACCGGCAATAAGTTGCAAAACGGCTTGAGGTACATATTTTGCCACAACGTCTCCAAACAGCGCTCCTATAAGGGTCACCACTACTAGCGCTGCAGAGGCGCCGAGAAATATGGGCAGAGGCTGTTTATGCTGTGTCACCAGCGTAAATACAGCTAATTGTGTTTTGTCACCCATTTCAGCCAAAAACAACATGCCAAAGGCTATAAGAAACAATTTCCAATTCATATGTATCACCCTTTCAAGTTTATGTAAACAAAAAGACTTTTAGCAGAATTATTCATCCTGCTAAAAGTCTCATTCTCGGTACACCGATCGATGGAACCAGGCATAAGCCAGCATGTTGATTCCATCGGCCCTGTTAAGGGCAACTACTCCCTCTTAACGCATTTTATTTTACATTATTATTCGTATAATTGCAATAGCAAAGTGGACATCAAGGGCCAGCAAAGCTGGTTTGCCTTGCCCCTTAATGTCTTTATAGCCGTACACCGATATTCTTAGCCACCGCACCAATGTAATCGGCAGCCTGTACGCATTCATCATCAGATGACAAATGTTCTATGATTAGCGGCATATCGCTATCCAACGCATCGAGACGTTGTAAAAGAACGGCATAATTCAAGTATCCCAAGCCGGCGCGCACCTCGTCCAAATGTACCGTAAGCTTACCCGAAAGCAGTGTATCTTTGGCATGGCAACTTTTTATATACGGTCCAAGTTTGTCTATAAAATCGCATATAAATGTGCCATTATTATAATAACGAGCGGGACTGTTTATAAGGTTCACAGGGTCAAAATGCACAGCAAACTGAGGTCGATCTATAGCACGCAATAGATCTAAATAACTTTCAGCCGAATCAGGATATATCCAGGGCATAGGCTCCAGCGTATAAAAAGCACGCGATGGTTTTACAGCATCTATTATTTCTCTGACCGTATCCACTATCATATCGAACGTTTCTTGCGCCAAATTATCGGGATGAGGACCATCCCATTGCTCGCCACGTGAACCAGCAATATTCACGCAACAACGCGCTCCTACCTTGTCGGCTAAATCCAGTTGTCGCTGGCATAAAGCTATAGCATCACGACGTTCCGTCTCATTTCCGCTCAATGGATTGCTCCATGCTCCTACTTCGGCTATAACTACATCGGCACTAGCTGCAGCTTCTACATAAGCCTCCAACTCATGTCCTCCGGCATCGGCGGCAAGAGGCCAAATCGCAGCTCTATACCCATGACGTTTCAGCGCTTGTATCCAAGTTTCAGGGTCGCAATAATCATCAAATATAGGACCACCTAAACGCATTATAAATTCCTCCCGGTATAGTATACTTATTTTAGTCTTTTACCAGCTTTGCTCTAAATACTTTACAATGATGTGGTTTCAAATCACATGTGTAATTTTCTTTATAAACCCCGATATCTTCATGTTCCCATAGATCTCTCATTTTAAAGCCATAGCCGGTTAGAGAAGGTAAACCAATATCCCAAAATTGTAAAGAGCCTCTGGCATCGGTATCTCCCATATTGAAGAAACCAATTCCAAAGCTGCCATCGGAAATAGGCTTAACCAATACTTTAACGTTATTATAACCTATATTGCCACGTTCGATAAGATAAGCTTGACGGCCTTCGGGATCTTGGTTTAAGGCGATTATTTCTTTATTAGTTAAAATATTTACAGTTTCTCGATTCATCGCGCGTATATCACACCCTATCATCAATGGGGAATTCATCATGCACCAAAGCGAGAAATGAGTCCTGTATTCCTCATCGCTGCAGCCGCCGCGGCCTACATTTCCTTTACCATACATGCCAACTACCAGCATATCCATATCATTATAACAATGAGAGGCGCTATAACAATCCTTATCCATTTGACTTAATGCAATATCTCTGATTGACTCCCACTTATCCTCAATATCACCAGTAGAACGATACATATGCGCACCTGTCGAGCGAATCCACGCATATACATCATCGGCACCCCAGTTACAAGCACTGAAAAGTATATCCCTACCACAGTTTTTTAAAGCCATCCCCATCCTTTTATAAAGTATATGTCCCGGAATATGATGAGGTTTATAGCAATAATCATACTTAAGATAATCCACGCCCCACATTGCAAAAGTTTCTGCATCCACAAACTCATGTTCCAAACTGCCGGGATATCCCGCACAAGTCATGGTACCGACACAAGAATACATACCGAATTTTAATCCTTTAGAGTGGACATAATCACTAACTACTTTCATACCATTAGGAAATTTATTGTGATCAGGTACCAATAAACCATCTTTGCCTCTCTTTTTTTCTGCCCAGCAATCGTCGATTACAAGATATTGATAGCCTGCATCTAATAATCCTAGTTCTATCCAATCATCTGCTATTTCCTTAATCAATTTCTCGGATATATTCTCTCCAAATGTATTCCATGAATTCCAACCCATAGGCGGTGTATGTGCTAACATTTTATCTCCTCCATATAATTTATTTACAACCCCCGCGCAAACGGTTCAGGGCGCTGACATTTGCTTATGGGATAATAATGAGTCCCATTTTTTGAAGCATCGTGGATACCTTGCATGATATCCAATACATGAAATGCCATCTCACCGTTAGCCCTATGCGGTCGATCCTCCAATATGGCGTAAGCCATATCAGCTACCCCGATACCGCGGCTATTATCGGAAAAACCATAAACTAGCGGTATCTCTTTCCAGTCATTCGTGTCATTCCTTTTTAGCAGTATAGGCCCTCCAAAGGTATTAGGATCAGGCACTATAAGCGTACCCTCGCTACCGTATATTTCCATTCTAGGCGTTTGCGATGCCCAAACATCAAAACTTGTCACGATAGTAGCTATTGCTCCGCAATCAAAGTCCAATATACCAGCTATATGAGTCGGCACTTCAACATTTATTTTATTACCGTATTTAGGTTGGCTGGTGATAACCCTTTCAACGAAAGTTATCCGAGCTGAGCCAGTCACCCTGCGTACAGGACCCAGCATAGCTATAAGGGCGGTAAGGTAATAAGGGCCCATATCGAACATAGGCCCTCCACCGACTTGATAATAGAATTCAGGATCAGGATGCCAGCTCTCATGACCATGGCAGAGCATAAAAGCAGTTGCAGCCACCGGTTTGCCTATCCAACCATCATCGATGAGCTTGATACAGGTCTGTATACCGCCTCCGAGAAACGTATCGGGCGCATTGCCTACAAGCAATCCTTTATTTTTTGCCACATCGATGATCCTCTTACCATCCTCACGCGAAATAGCCAGTGGCTTTTCACTGTAAACGTGCTTTCCTGCTTCTAAAGCTTTTATTGCTACTTCAGCATGAGAACCGGGGGTGGTAAGATTAAGGATAATCTGTATATCAGGATCGGCCAATAGCTCTTCAACCGTACAGTATTTAGGGATGCCGAATTTTTGAGCTTTCCCACAGGATCGTTCAGGCATCATATCCGCACAAGCTGCTACCTCGGTAACATCAAATACAGTGGTTAAATTTTTTATGTAAATATCAGAAATATTTCCGCAACCAATAATACCCACTTTAACCTTGCTCATTAGTTTAACCCTTCCCGACTCGCAACTTCCCTGCCTTCAGCCGCCCATAAAAAACCTCGCCTCATTATTTCACGAGGCTCTCTCATTTCAAATATATCGGCGTGATGACCTAAAGAACAATAAAATACCCTTCCTGCTCCCCACCGTTTAGTCCATACTACCGGAGCATCTACTTGGCCATTAGCCGCATGGTAACCGTCTACTACCGGAAAGCGAGTGGTAGCAAGCACTTCAACGGCCGGATCTACATGCAGATAGTATTGCTCGGATTTGACTACAAAATCGTCTATCCCTTCAACTATAATGCTGGAGCCTCTTTTGATATTAACGGTATATTCCACACCATCATTTCCGGGATGTGCTACCCAGTTGCCGCCTGTCATAAACTGCCACTCAACGCATTCCCTAAACGCATCACACATGCCACCGTGACAACCGGCAAGACCAACCCCATTTCCTACAGCTTCTAATACCGGATTGACTTGTTCCTGAGTAATATTGCCCATAGTCCATATAGGTATTATTAAAGACAAATCCATCAATTTTTTCTTGTCCAGGAACGCATCTAAAGTATCCGATACTTCCACCTCAAAATCCTCGTCTACCAGTATCTTATGGAATACGTCAGCTACCTGAATTGGTTGATGTCCTTCCCACCCACCTCGTACAATCAATGCTTTTTTAGGCATAGCAAAACCTCCAAATACAAATTTATGCGTATAGATTACTATATGCATACTACAAATACAAGCGTTATATGTTACAAACAATTTGGCAATTATTTATGTCTGCGTATTTTATTTTGCAATTGACCACCAAATTTATAACGAAAAACCTTTCTTATAATCGGTACACAATGGTATCCATTACAATGCTTTTCATTAGCCTGTTCTAAAAAATACTCATAGAAAAGGTCTGGGATAACCGTAGTTAGAATATAGCAGAAAATGCTTATATAACATTATTATCAGCGAACAGCCAATTCTTCGATCAAATCTTGATTTAGTTCTATGCCAAGGCCGGGACTTTGAGGTATATAGAGCTAATTGCGATGTTCATAACTATAGATAAATAGCACGTTTGCAGGCACGATAAAAAACATTTTACCCCACGCACATGCCCAAAAATAGCTGATATTTCCCCAGATAATTCTTTAGAGGTAACTGCGTATTTAGGCCCTGGAATGACCGCTGTTATATGGTCCAACGGTGATGGCAAGAGCACGATACTTCGCATGACGGCTAGGTTTGATATTGCCCTGATCGCGTCAGTTATACGGCAGACGGACGTCAGCTTATGAAAGTTCGTCGCGCTGCGCTAATTTTTTGTATTCGCTTACGTTCAAGCCGGTATATTTCTTAAAGCACGAGGAGAAATAATTCGGGTCATTTATGCCGACTGCGTTTGCGATTTCAAAAGATTTCATATTTTTTTCCTTTAAAAGGCTTATCGCTTTTTCCATGCGCTTATTGATAAGGTATTCTATGAACGTTATGCCTGTTTCCTTCTTAAACATTCTGCTTAAATAGCTAGGGTTCAGATAAAAGTGTTTGGCGACATATGACAGCGATAAATTAGGGTCGCTTATATTCTCCTTAATAAACCGCTTTATATCGCTTATTAAATTGTTCATATTATCGGCCTGTTCTTTACTTATAGCCCTTATAGCGCTTTTGGCTATCGCTAACACGTGTTCGACTATGACCTGTACTGATTCGGCATTTATTATTGTTCTATAAGACTCTATTTCGCGTAGGTATAAATCATCGAAATTCTCTTTGACTTCTAGCATCACTGAACAACAGATAGATATGATATCTAAAGCGGTTATGCGCACCGATGGTATAGCGTTAGTGTTCGCAGCATCTATGCCGGAAAATGCTTTTTTTATGATATCTATGGTCTCGTTTTCTAAGCCGGATTTTAAACAAAATCTTAACCGACTGTTATTGATTTTGCTTTCCTCGCTAGTAGCCTGTATGTCCCTATAGCACATAACAATATTGTCAACACCTGCGGCAGCACAATAATTGAGGGCGTCTATTGCTTCTTTGTAAGATGTTTTAATGGCAGATGCGCTACTTTTTATATTGCCTATTCCTATGTTTGTATTATAACCTATATCTTTTGTTATTTTGTTTTTTAAGCGAATACATATTTTATATAAATCCAAGCTCTCATTGTTGCTCAATATGATGATTCTATTAAACGTATCGACAAAGACTATAACCTTATTCAGCTTTTTGAAATAGCTTCTCACATAATTCACCATGCGCAGATTTTGAATGAGCCGGTTTTCCTCCTTTATTTCAACTGGCCCTATGGCAGATAGCGCGGCTATTTGATATACACTATCGTTAAACGCTATGCCAAAAAAGGTGAGTTTTTCGTCTATAGCGCTATCCTCTATGGAACCACTTATGAGCTCATTGAGGAAGCGCTCGCGTAAATAAGGAAGGTTATCCTGTATTTGTTTCTTCAGTTCGTCGAATTCGTTCCTTTCGCTTCGCTCGGTCTCGATGAGCGCTTTTAGTTTGGTTGCGGTGCTTAAGACCTCTTCGTCGTCTATGGGCTTGAGGAGGAAATCGGATACACCGATTTTTAGCGCCATTTGGGCATAATCGAAATCGTTGTATGCTGTGAGTATAACGATTTTCGCATCCGGCCATTTTTGTAGTGCGATTTTGCTAAATTCTATGCCATCCATACCGGGCATGCGTATGTCGGTAAATATTATATCGGGCTTTAAGCTTTCTATGAGCTTCAAAGCGTCATCGGCATTTGAAGCCTCTCCTATTATTTCCAAATTCAATGCGTTCCAATCTATGCATCTCTTTACTAAATTTCTTTCCAAATACTCGTCATCTACAATGAGCACCGTTATTCTACAGTCAGACATCTTGATTCTCCTCGATTATATGTATGGTTATTTCAATTCGTGTGCCTTTACCGGGTTTGCTATATATTTTTACTATATTATCGGCATTATAGTGAAGCCTTAGCCTCTCTATAGTAGACTTAAGGCCAACACCGCTGAACTTTCCCTCCGCGATATCACGGATTTTGGCATCGCTCATACCCTTGCCGTTATCCTCCACAGCGAGAATTACGTGGTCACCCTCTAGTTTTGCCTCTATGGTCAACAGGCCCTTGCCTCTCTTTGGCCTTATGCCATGATTAATGGCATTCTCAACCAGCGGTTGCAAGATTAGTTTTGGTATTTTATAGTCGAGCGTCTGCTCGTCTATATTTTTGATGACATCGAATTTATCTTCAAACCTTATGTTTTGTATGGTAAGGTAGTTGTCTATCATATCAAGTTCTTCTTTTATAGTGATTTCCTCATCGCCGCTCATTAAAAAGGATTTATAAAACTTCCCCAAAGCCCTTACTATCTTGCTGGCATTTTCAGTATCGTCCATAAGTATGAGCGAGTTTATGGCGTCAAAAGAGTTGAACAAAAAATGCGGTTTTATCTGGGCTTGCATAACCTCCAATTCAAGGTTTCTTTTCATTTTTTGCTCGTTTATGATGTCGCCTATAAGATTTTGTATCTCTATTATCATTTTGTTGTAAACGTCCTTTAGCATACCTATCTCATCATTGCCCGTAATGACGTTCACTTCCTCAAAATGCCCATCTTTTATGTTGCTCATGGAATGGGCCAGCTTTGTTATAGGCTGCGTTATATAAAGCGATATGAACAGCAAGCCCAGGATTATGAGCACAGCATTTATTATTATGACGATAAGCAGCGTCATGTTGTATACCCAAAATTGGCTGTTCAGTTCATTAAAAGGCGTTACGCTTATTATATTCCAGCCATAATCGTTCTTGAGGTCGGATATTATATATACTTGGCCATTTATCTTTTGTATAGATGCGCTGTTGGGCTTTATGTAGTTAGTTATAGTTTTACTCAAGTTCGCATCTATATTGGCTGAATTTATCACATCCGCGCCGTTTTCATCTTTTATAAGCACGCTGGATGTGTATGCGTTTAAAGCGCTATTTACATAATTGCTCAGATAGGCTTTAGATATATTTATTATCATCATGCCCGAAGGCTCTTGCGTATCGATATTGTTTATTATCCGGACGAAAGATACATAGTTTGGCTGATCATTGCTAGGTTCTAAAAGCTTGCCGGCGTCTAGCTTCAATATATAGCCGCCCTTTAAATCTACCAACTGTTCATACCAATTCATGGATTTTATTTTGTTGAAATCTATGCTGTTGAAATAAACGTTGTCCACAAAATATTTGTTGCCGTTATTATCAAAAATGTATATCGACGATATAAAATCGTTGAAATTAAGGAAGTTTGCAAGGTATTTGCTGAGCGACTGGACATAAACCGCGCTGTTGCCTTTATTGCTGCTAGATAATGCATCCTGCACGAGCTCGCTTGATATAAGTATCTTGGACTGATTGTCCACTAAATTTATCAGCGATGTTATGTTAGAATTTATGTTTAACGTTATCTCGTTAGAAATCTGCATAACCTTGCTATTGGTGATGCTGTTATTTACCTCTTTATAAACAATGGAAAGGAAAGAGGTTGATAATATGAATACAAAAAGATAATATAGCACGATCTTTTTGGATATGCTTAAATCTCTGAATCTTTCAAAAGCCGTTTTTATCATGGCCAAAAGGTCTCAATTCCTTTCCTTGAACGATAAACTTATTTATATTTATCATTATACTATAAAGCCCGCTACAGTACAAATACCGGCGCGGGCTATTAACAGTCGCAGTTGTTAATCGCGGATTCTCTCTTTCAGTATCTTTATATATCCATCGTTTATAACGCATTTATCGAAGCTGAAAGAATCGAGAATGCCTTTAAGTCCTTCTTTGCTATAACCTGCAAACAAATTAACGTATTCAGACTGGAGCAAACACGCGGCATAGCCTGTCAATACAGCATTGCTTAAGCATCTCGTATTGCTGTCATGCTTAAATGAAGGATTTCCGATCACTTCTTCCATATATTTGGCGAGATCGTCGACCATTCCTTTGGCAGTAGAAGCGGCCCTCCATCCCGTGAAGTTTTCAGCACCCAATGTGGCCTTCATCTTTTGCACAGGGGCTATGAGCTTCATATACTTGCTGTCCGGCGCTAATGTAACCCAGCCCATTACGCCGCAGTCCTTGTAAGTCCATGTTGTCCAATGTATGCCTAGCTCATTCAAAGCCTTTAGCTGGTCGTTCATGGATGCCAGGCGGTAGGGTATATCATCTTCGCCTGTATTGTATTGGGAACCGAATTCGCCCATCCATAAGGGAACACTGTATTTTTGCGCAAATTTCCAAGCATCGCTGTCCATTATATGGCTGATTTGTTTATCATAATTCCATTCTCCAGATTCCTCGACTCTGTCATTGCGCAGCTGCTCATAAAAGCCTGGGTACTTGCCGGGGCCGAAGCCGGATACCACATAATCATGGCAGGAATAGACCGTATTGCTGTCGAAGGGCTCGTCCATGATATTGAATATGTGGCCGTAATAATCGCCTTGAACAAATATTATGTGGCGCTTATCAACCTCTCTTATTTTTTCTGTGGCGGTCTTTATTATTTTATTGAAGCGCATGCTGTCCGATTTATAGTTTTCATCGCAATTATAGGGGAAATCGCCTATTGTAGTATTAGACGAGGGCTCGTTCATAAGCTCATAGCCTGCTACTTCGCTTCTATCCTCATAGCGCCGTGCTATCTCCTGCCATAGAGCATAGAAGCGGTCTTGGTAGAGCTTATCGCGCCAAAGCAGTGATAATCCCCATATATTGTCGCTGTGCCAATGCGAGTTCTGCCATCCCTGCACCGCATGCATGTCTATTATGGCATACAGATTATATTTTTTGCACATATCGAGGGCTTTATCAAGGCGCTTGAAGCCCGATTCCTTGTAGACAAAAGGATTCTCGTCGTCCTCAAAGTGGCGATAGTTTATGGCCAGGCGGACGCAATTTGCACCACTCTCCGCGATAAACTTAAAATCATCTTCGGCCAGAAAGTTGTCGGCCATTTCATCGAAGAAAAATGTGGCTAATTCTTCCCCTATTTTTTCTTTCATGAGGCTGCGCAGGTTGCTTTCTGTGCCGGGGTAGCCATTGATAAAGTTTTCCATATTCATCCAGCCGCCAACGCATGTGCCGCGCAACATTACCTTTTTGCCCGATTCATTTACTATATCCTTGCCATTAACATGCAATAAGTTCATTTAATCATTCTCCTTAGTATATTAATATTAACCTTTTACTGCGCCTACTACCAAGCTCTTCTGGACCTGTTCACTAAAGATTATATATATTATAACAGTTGGTACTGTAGCAATAACAAGTCCAGCGCCTATCGGCCCCCAATCGGTTTGATACTCGCCTGCTAATGACATGATGCCAACAGTCAGCGTTTTTATGGCATCATCATTTACAAACGTGTTAGCAAACATTAGCTCATTCCACGCTGAAAGGTAGGTGAATATAGCTATTGTTGCCAAGGCCGGCATTATTAATGGTATTATTATATAATAAAAAGATTTATATATGCTGCAGCCGTCTAAAAATGCAGACTCCTCAAGTTCTATGGGAATTGTATTCAAGTAGCCGGTTAATATGAATATCCCCATAGGTATTGCGAATGCTACATATGGTATAATTAAAGCTGCATATGAGTTGAGTAAACCCAGCTTCTGCAATATCATGAACAGTGGCAGCAAAGTAGCGTGTATAGGTACCATCAAACCCATTAAAAATATTGTTAATATCAGCTTGCTGTATTTCCACTTCATTCTCACGATGGCATATGCGCTGGCTGCTATCAATATACTGGATATCGCTATTGTTAAGCCTGTTACAACAACGCTGTTTAAAAAATATCTTCCCACATTTCCGCTGGAAAAAGCCACTGCATAGTTAGACCATCGCCAAATATGAGGGAAGCCTATGATATTACCGCCAAAAATTTCATTATTATCTTTTACAGAAAATAAGAACAACCAAAAAAGAGGATACAGTTGAATCACAGCCCAAATAATAAGGAATAATTCCAGTATATAGTAGCCTATGCCTTTTGAGCTCTTCTTATTTTGCATTTCAATATTTACATTATTCACTTTCCATACCACCTTTAATTAGTGTCGTCATTGCCAAATAATTTTTGAATTATCAACGTTCCAATCAATGCTTCGACTACTATGAATACGGCCATCGCACTGCCATATCCGTATCTGTATCTGAAAAATATCATATTGTACATTAAGGTGGATGGCACTTCGCTTGCATGTAGCGGCCCGCCGTTTGTTAAAACATAAATCAAATCGAACGTCTTAAAAGAACCTATAACAGCGAAAGTAACACAAACCTTTAGCATTGGTTTCATAAGCGGTATAGTTATTTTAAAGGCTATTTGTGATTCTGTGGCGCCATCAATTTTTGCAGCTTCATATATGTCTGTTGGTATTGATTTTGCCGAGGTATACATAAGCAGCATATGATAACCTATATATTGCCAAACTATAGGTACAAAGACTGCCATCAGAGCCGTTTCTGGATTTCCTAGCCATTGGTTTGTTAATGATTGTAAGCCGATTTTGGTCAAAAGAAAATTTAAAAGGCCATAATCAGGATTATATATTTTCATCCAAAGTTGGCCTATTACTACCGTAGATAAAATAACAGGGATAAAATAAACTGTTCTATAAAATTTTTCTCCCTTAACTTCTCTGGACAGCACTAGCGCAAGGAAAAGTGAAATAGGCAATTGTATAAAAACGGAGAGCAGTGCCAATATGAATGAATTTCTTACAGCCAGCATAAAACCATCAGTATTGTGTACAAATAAATCTTTATAGTTTTTAAACCCGATAAATACTCCTTTGCTTATGCCGTCCCAGTCCAATAAGCTATAATAAATGGAAACAAAAATAGGAAGCAATACAATAACTACAAAGACAAAGAAAGCGGGAAATACAAAAAGGAATATAGCTTTTTTATCCCTCAATATCTTTTCCATCTTAAAAACCACCTAACTCCATTTGTATTTTTAGGGACTCCCCTTTGAATTATCGAAGAGGAAGTCCCTAGGTAATAGTTGATTAATCAGATTATTTGCTCGCGTTTATTTTTTCTTGCATTTGCTTGGCATATTCTTCGGGTGTTATTTGTTTCGCAAATAGTTGTGCTACCAAGTCCTTGTGAGTTTGTGCATCGTTGCCTTCCAAGTAAAGGTCCCAAGCAGCTACGCTGTCTTTTGCGCCTTCAACAATATTTTTCATAATCTGGACCTCTAAAGGATCTACCTGAGACGGATCAACATCATCATATTTCCAGCTAGGGAGTCCTCCTGCAGTTATATATTGAGCATTGGATAATTGCTTAGCAAGGTATTTCGCTGCTTTAACAGCTTCATCTTTATGTTTGGTATTTGCATTAACTAATAAAGCGTTAGCTCCGCCGCCTATATATTCGGTTGGATCGCCTTTGCCATCTTCAATGACCGGGAATCTGTAAGCATCAACTTTGCCTTTGACACCTGAGCCTTCTTTTTCAAATGCAGCACCATCAAAGTTACCACCGAAATACATGGCAACATTTCCTTGGCAGAATTGTGCAGTAGCCTCATCCCTACTAAGGCCCATAAAACCAGGGGCAAAGGCACCAGCATCTACCATTTCCTGAAGCTTTTGAGCAGCTCTTATAAAAGCAGGGTCTTCAAATGATGCCTTGCTATTTAAAGCATCTCTGCAAAGCTGAACCCCTCCTTCTCTTACGGCGAGTAAGTCATAATACCACATGCCAGGCCATTCATCTTTATTACCAAGAGCAAAAGGCGTGACTCCATTAGATTTAAATGTCTTTATAACATTTATAAGGTCATTAAAGGTAGTGGGAACTTGTACATTGTATTTGCTGAATATATCTCTGTTTACAAACAATACACTAGCTTGTCCGGAATAGGTCAAACCGTATATTTTGCCATTATATGTTATATTATCAAAGGCTCCAGGCAATACTTGATCCTTGGTGCCATCGCTTAGATAATCATCAAGAGCCAATATCTTGCCAGCATCAACGAATGGTTTAGAAAAACCACCACACCAACTCTGGATAATGTCAGGAGCTTCATTAGCAGCTATGGCAGCTTTTATCTTTGTTTTATAAGCGTCATTTTCTGTTATGCTTTGCTCGATTTGTATATTCGGGTTATCTTGATTCCATTTATCCAACATCTCTTTAACTTTTGTCTTTAAGGGATCACTTGTATAAATATTCCAATATGTGAGTGTTATTTTCTCACCAGAACCGGAGCTGTCGGAGCTGTTTGATGCACTTGAGTTATTTGAACTGCTTGAGCTTGACGGGTTTGTCCCGCTTGAACTACATGCACCCATGCTCAATACCAACAGAAGCGCAACGCCTATTACCAATAACTTTTTAAATCTTCCCATTGCCAATACTTCCTTTCTTGAAATGATTTTTGCTTATGCATATATAATAGATTATTGTAACATTACTATAAATATAATTTCTTTACTATATTCTTGAATATTTTTACTACTTGCATTTTGTGTCTTATAATGTTTGCTTGTAAAAATAAGCGGTTGGAGCAGGAATCGGGGGTCACTTCTTTGACAGTCCGAAATAGGTAGAGTAGACGGAGCGGCAGTTGCACCGCCCGCCCTTCACAGAACCATACGTGCGGTTTTCACGCATACAGCTCTTATGAGGTTTTGTAATGGTATATTATATAATAGGTGCAACGATTATTGAATGTGAAGATTTACGATGTTCCTAAAGTCATCGACAAATAAGAAAACCAGCCGCACATACTTGAGTATGGTCGAAAGTTATCGCACATTCTGCAGCCTATTTAGATGGAAAAATAGGCAAAAAGAAATCAGAAAATCGATCATAAGATAACAAAAATTTACCAAAAGTATTACTTTTTGTTATCTTATACGATATCTCCCTGGTACAATTATTTTTACTGTCTCATTATATCAAAAAGAGCTGCATGAAATAGGTTTTTAATGCCTCATTAAAAACCTATTTCTCCTTATCCCCAAAACTGTCTGTCGAGATTCCTATATTGTACGGCTTCGGCTATATGCGCTTCGGTTATATTACTCGAGCCATCCAGATCGGCTATGGTCCTGGCTACCTTCAATATGCGATTATAAGCCCTGGCGCTTAGGCTTAGCCTCTCAAAGGCCTGATTCATAAGTTTTCTTTCTTTAATGCCGAGATGACAATACCGGCTGATATGCGCTCCGGACAATTGCGAGTTGAAGTATATGCCGCTACCCTTGTAGCGTTCCAGTTGTACAACTCTGGCTGCTTCTACCCTCTTTTTTATATCAGCTGAACCTTCTGTTGGCGTGGAATCATCGAGGTCGTCATAGCTGACCGGCTGTAACTCCACATGCAGGTCTATGCGATCAAGAAGCGGCCCAGATACCTTACCCAGATAATTCTTTATCTGAAGCGGCGTACACGTGCATTTAGAAATAGCTGGGAAAAATCCGCAAGGGCATGGATTCATAGAGGCGATCAATAAAAATTTAGCTGGATAGCTTATGGTGGCACTTACACGCGATACCGTAACCCTCTCATCTTCCAAAGGCTGGCGTAGGGCCTCCAGTGCATCCCTGCGGAATTCCGGCAGTTCGTCCAGAAATAGCACACCGTAGTGAGCAAGCGATACCTCGCCTGGCTTTGGAATCCTACCGCCCCCGATGAGGGCAGCATTCGATACTGTATGGTGCGGGGAACGGAATGGCCTATTTGTGACCAATCCGCTCTTGGCATCTATAAGACCAGCTATACTGTGCAATTTGGTAATTTCCATAGCTTCATCGAATGTAAGGTCAGGCAATATTGTGGGCAAACGCCTGGCAAGCATGGTCTTGCCTGCCCCTGGCGGACCTATAAGAAGAACATTATGGCCGCCGGCTGCTGCGATCTCCAATGCACGTTTAGCTTTGTGCTGGCCTTTTACATCGACAAAGTCAACATCATAATTTATACGGTGGCGCATGAAAATATCATCTACATCGCAACGAAAGGGCGATATAGGCATTTCGCCGTTCAAGAAAGCAACCACATCGGCCAGGGATGATATACCGTAAATGTCGATGCCGTCTACTACGGCAGCCTCCTGGACATTTTCATATGGCACCACTGCTGACGCAAAACCCAATTGCTTAGAGGCTATTATCATCGGCAATATGCCTTTTATAGGTTTTAAGGCTCCCTCCAACGACATCTCTCCCAGAAACACGGTATTCTCCAATAGTTCCGGTACTATAGCGCCTGTGGCAGCCAGTATGCCGATAGCTATCGGCAGATCGTATGAAGCACCTTCCTTGCGCGTATCAGCCGGTGCCATGTTTATGGTTATGCGTTTTAACGGAAACTCCATGCCGCTGTTTTTTATGGCTGTGCGCACCCTCTCCTTGGATTCTTTGACAGCCGTATCCGGTAAGCCGACTATGTCGAATACGGGTAATCCGTTGGATACATCGGTTTCAATGTCTACGGCATAACCGTCTATGCCCATCAACGCGCAGCTCTTCACTTTAGAAAACAATTCCTTGGCCTCCTGCTCTTACCTTCTAATAATATCTGTTGTCTCCCACTTCAAAGGCGTTTTTTATGTGATTTATATTTTGTGTATCATTATTCGGCAAATAGACTTCGATGACATCGAATCTGCAATTAAGATCGGCATATTGTGGATGGCTTGCCCTATAAAAAGCTGATATCCTGTAATAGCGTTGTTGCTTTCTATAGTCCACTGCCTGATAAGGATAACCGTAACGCAACGATGTGCGCGTTTTGACCTCGACAAATACCAGTTCTTCACCGTCAAAGGCCACTATGTCCATTTCTCCTATAGGGCAGCGGTAATTGCGTTCCGATATCTTATAGCCATGTTCCAAGAGATACGCTGCGGCCATGTTTTCGCCCGCGTTGCCTAGACTACGCCCGCTGCTCACGGCCGTGCCTCTGATATGAACTTTTTTGTAAAAGTTATTCTATGTATGGGGCATATGCCGTATTCCCTTATGGCTTCTATGTGTTTTTGAGTACCATAGCCTTTATTATGTATAAAATCATATTGGGGATATTTATCGTGATATTGAACCATAAGCCGGTCCCGCGTTACTTTAGCTACCACAGATGCTGCCGATATACAAGCTACAAGGTCATCGCCGCCTATCACGGCTTGTTGAGGTATTGTTATATCCAGCGTATCCCTACCATCCACCATAACCCTATCAGGTTGTATGCTCAGCGACAACACCGCCTGTTTCATGACTTCTAAAGCTGCCATACGTATGTTTATTTCATCTATACGCTCATGATCAACCGATGCTATCGCTACCGCCAATGCTTTATCCAATATAATATCGTGCAGATATTGGCGTTGTTTCGGTGTGAGTTTTTTTGAATCTCTCAGCCCATCTATATGCAATCCGGCGGGCAATATGACCGCTGCAGCCATGACCGGTCCTGCCAGCGGCCCTCTGCCTACCTCATCTACTCCTGCTACATAAAGCTTTTGCATTATCTTAACCCTCCGCAGGTGGCATTTCCAACGTTATAGGTCCTATGGCTCCTTTTCGAAAGTCATCTATCAAGGCGGCGGCACCGCGGTGGATATCCGCTTCCCCGCCGCTTTTCAGCCAGCCCTTATTCATACATATGGCACTTAATAACTCATAAGAGTTCACTCGCTTATCAGTTATTGAGACACCATATCTTTGAGAAAGTCTGTCAAGATATCTCGACTGCAATATATCCAAAAGGCTAACGGCTATTTCCTCTATATCGACGGCAGCATCATCTATTGCTCCTATACAAGCCAAATGCAACTTTACGATTTCATTTTTAAGATTAGGTTTTAATATGCCGGGCGTATCCATTATCTGAAATTCATCCACTTTGAACCAGCCCACCTGCCGCGTTATACCTGGACGTGCACCCACTTGCGTCCGCCGACTTTTAGCCAATGCATTTAATATAGTAGACTTTCCCACATTGGGAATACCCACTATCATCGCATTCTTTACCCTTCTATCTTTATGCTGGTTTTCCACGCTCCTCATTATATCTTTGAGCTTGCTTATATCTGCACCTGATTTAGCATTTATGGCCACAGCTTTTACATCTTTGCTTTTTAAGTATTTAAGCCACGTATCTACCGCTCGTTTATCGGCAAGATCAGCTTTATTAAGCACTATTATTCTAGCTTTATGCCCTATCATTTTATCCAGCACCGCATCGCGGCTGCTTATAGGTGCCCGGCTGTCCACAACCTCTATCACTATATCAACCAACCTTATAAATTTCTTCATATCCTCTAGCGCTCTGGCCATATGCCCCGGATACCATGACTTATTCACGCTTTATTCCCCCTCAGAAGCACTGGCCGCACCGTTGGCAAAGCGGTATGTGGTATCAAGTGCCCCGATACGGTTTACAGGCCAGATACGCAGCACTGCTTTGCCTACTATGTTATCTACGGGTACAAATCCAACCTGCGGGTCTCTGCTGTCCTTGCTGCCATTCCTATTATCGCCCAACACGAATATAGTACCTTCTGGCACTACGCTGTCCTCAAAGCCAACTCGTGGTTGATCAGCTATATAGTCTTCTAACAAACGCTGGCCGTTGACATATACATCGCCGTTTTTAACCTCTATCTCATCGCCGCCTAACGCAATTATGCGCTTTACGAAATTCTCCTTCATATCGCCCGGGTACTTAAATATAACGATATCGCCGCGCTGAGGCTCATTAAATCTGTAGCTTATTTTATCGACGATAAGCATATCGCCGTCATTTAGCGTCGGAACCATAGAACTGCCTTCTACCGTTATTGGCTCGAATATAAAATAACGTATTAAAAATGCGGCCACAAATGCTATAACTATGGCCTCTATCCATTCCATAGCCTCATTGCCGCCCTTGCTCTTGCGCTCGCTATCCATATTTGTCTATTCTCCTTGCAATAAGTAAAGGACTGTCCAGACAGTCCTTTACTTATTGATCCCTTCTTCTTTGATCTTAGCAGCTTTTCCGGTCAAACCGCGCAGATAATAAAGCTTGGCTCTTCTTACCTTGCCACGCCTTAATACTTCTATATGGTCTATTTTGGGAGAATGTAAAGGAAACGTCCTTTCCACACCCACACCATAAGATACACGGCGCACTGTAAAGCTTTCCCTTATGCCGCCATGCTGCCTTTTAATAACCACGCCTTCAAATGCCTGCAGCCTTTCGCGGCTTCCTTCAATAACTTTAACAAAAACCTTTACCGTATCTCCTACCTTAAATTCCGGTATATCGGTTCTCATTTGTTCTGCCTCTAATGTCCTTAATATATCCAATTTATATCCTCCTTTCATCCATATCGTTTAATAAATCCGGCCTGCGACAAGCCGTACGTTTTAATGCCATCTTATTGCGCCACTCCTTCACTGCAGCATGATCACCCGATAAAAGAACATCAGGAACGCTCATGCCCTCGTAATTGTATGGACGCGTATACTGTGGATATTCCAGCAATCCCGAAGAGAAGCTCTCATCCATATAAGATTCATCTTTATGGAGAACACCGGGTACCAATCGGCTGACCGCATCTACTATTACCATAGCCGGCAATTCACCGCCTGTCAAAACATAATCCCCTATAGATATCTCCTCGTCTATCAACGCATCTATTATCCTCTGATCTATGCCTTCATAGTGACCGCATAATATTACTAAATGACAATGCCCGGATAATCGATGAGCCGTGGCTTGATCAAAGCGCCTACCCTGCGGCGACATATATATTCTATGCAATTTATCGTCGGGATAACGCTGTTTTATATAATCAAAAGCATCGAATACGGGCTGCGGAGTCAGTATCATACCTGCCCCTCCACCATAAGGATAATCATCTACTTTACCATGTTTATCCCGCGAAAAATCTCTTATATCATATAAATTCACCGTCAGTATACCGTTTGCTATAGCCCTGCCAAGCACGCTGTGCGTAAACGCCGGCATAAACATTTGAGGGAATAGCGTTAATATATCTATGATCATCTTTCTCAATCCAACAAACCTTCCATCGGCTCTATAACTATACGTTCTCCTTCGATATCTATGGTTTTAATGACATCCTTAATGGCGGGTATAAGCACCTGCTTTTGACCATCCACTACATCATACACATCGTTGCTGCCGGTGGGTAAAACCTCTTTGACTTCACCCAGATACACACCATCTACCGTGTATACTCTGCAGCCTATTATATCGCCTACATAATATGAACCTTCGGGCAATGGTGCGGCATGCTGCCTATCTACCCACAGATGTTTATTTACTAGCTCTCGAGCAGCATTCATATCATCTATGCCTTCGAGCTTTATATAAACGACATCATTACCATATTTCACACGTTCCACGCGATGTGGAAACATATCATCCTTATCTTTTATATAAGCGCATTTCAAATCATCGAAACGCCTTATATCATCGGTAAGCGGTTGTATCTTCATTTCACCGCTGACGCCGTGCGGTTTAAGTATTCGGCCGATTATAAGGTACTCTTGCATATCGTTAAACTATATCCACCGTCACGCGCTTTTTTTGCCTGCCGGCTGCTGATCTGACCACTGTCCTTATGGCTTTGGCTATATGTCCTTGCTTACCGATAATTCTTCCCATATCATCAGGAGCAACCCTTAATTCAATGATTACGGAATCCTCATCCTCTTTCTCTGTAACCATAACCTGATCCGGATGGTTTACCAGCGCCTGAGCTATAAATCTAACCAATTCACCCATAGTTTATCCCTCCTATTTCTTTATGAAATAGTGCCACTCTGTTTCAACAGGGCCCTGACGGTGTCCGACGGTTTAGCTCCCTTTTTGATCCACTCCAATGCCTTCTCATTATCTATCTGAACCACTGCCGGCTGGACCATTGGATTATAATAACCTATCTCTTCTATAAATCTCCCATCCCTGGGCGATCTGGAATCCGCCACAACTATTCTATAAAAAGGGGCCTTTTTAGCACCCATGCGTTTTAGCCTCATACGTACAGCCACAAATTTCACCTCCTTTCAAGTGCTTTAAAACGGCAGCTTCAGCATGCCTCGACGACCGGATTTTTCCATGCTGGTAAATTGCCTCATCAAACGTTTGGTTTCTTCAAATTGCTTTAATAAGCGATTGACCTCTTGTATGGTAGTCCCGCTTCCTTTTGCTATACGCCTTCTCCGGCTGCCGTTTATAATAGCCGGTTCACGGCGTTCCTGCTTAGTCATGGAATTTATTATAGCTTCTATACGGCCTAATTCCTTGTCATCAACCTGTATCTTACCCATCTTCTTAGCATTAATGCCGGGCAACATGTCCATTATCTGACTCAATGGCCCCATCTTTTTTATCTCATGGAGTTGGTCAAGGAAATCCTCCAGCGTAAACTGCTGGTTACGCAGCTTATTTTCCAGCTCCATGGCTTTTTTTTCGTCTACGGCGGCCTGGGCTTTTTCTATGAGAGTGAGCACATCTCCCATACCGAGTATACGCGATGCAATCCTGTCCGGATGAAACGGTTCCAAATCGTCGAGCTTTTCACCCATACCGACGAACTTTATCGGCTTGCCAGTTACCGCTTTAACCGACAGCGCCGCACCGCCCCTTGTGTCCCCATCGAGTTTGGTCAATACCACGCCGTCTATAGCCAACCGTTCATTGAAATTTTTTGCTACATTCACAGCGTCCTGCCCTGTCATGGCATCCACTACAAGCAATATCTCATCGGGATGTACAGATGATTTGATATCCTCTAATTCCTGCATCATCTCATCATCTATATGCAACCTGCCAGCCGTATCCAATATCACGACATCGTTGGAATGCTTTTTGGCATATTCCAATGCCTGCTGACTTATAGCCACAGGGTTTGCTCCCTCTAATGAGAATACCGGTATATTAACCTTCTGACCTACTATCTGTAATTGTTTAACAGCAGCAGGCCGGTATATGTCGCAGGCAACCAATAACGGATTTTTACCCTGCTTTGCCAAGTATCCGGCTAACTTGGCCGATGTGGTTGTTTTGCCCGAGCCTTGGAGGCCCACCATCATTATGACCGTAGGCGGTGCGGAAGCCCATTTTATCTTGCTTTGGCTGCTGCCCATCAGCTCTATCAATTGCTCGTTTACTATCTTTATAACCTGCTGGCCAGGCGTTAAACTTTCCAGCACGCCCTGCCCTATTGCTTTTTCTGTTACCTTGTTTACAAACTCTTTGACGACAGCATAGTTGACGTCCGCTTCAAGCAACGCCATACGCACATCGCGCATAGCCTCTTTTACGTCGCTTTCAGACAATTTACCCTTGCCGGTAAGCTTTTTAAAAGCTGACTGAAGCTTCTCGGTCAATCCTTCAAAGGCCGTATGCTCATCCCCTTTCGTCAGACAAAGTTTTTATCAGCGCGCGCATATCATCCAAACGGCACTGCATGATATCCATCTGCGCTAATATATCGTCTAAGTATTTTTTCTGTTTCATATGCTGCTCCAACAGGTGCAGTTTGCTGTCCAGTTCGTAAAGCTGTGCCTCTCCGCGCTTTATATTATCGTGCACAGCCTGACGCGTTACTCCCATTTGCTCGGCTATTTCCGCGAGCGAAAGGTCGTAATTATAGTGCAAATCCAGCATATTGCGTTCCTTATCGGTCAATATGGAACCGTACAGATCCAACAACAATCCTACTTCGGCTATCCTATCCAATGCACTCCACCTTGCCGTAAAGTATTTTTGCTTGTCACCAACTATTATAGTATAGTGCGCATAGTTTTGTCAATCAATATCTAGCAGCGCGGATACAAAATTTTGAGGCTCAAAATCCTGCAAATCATCTATGCCTTCCCCGACACCGATATATTTGACCGGAACCGAAAGTTCGTCAGCTATGGCTATGATCACGCCACCTTTAGCGGTACCGTCTAGTTTGGTGAGTGCTATACTGTTTATATCCACGGCCTCTTTGAATACGCGTGCCTGAGATACAGCGTTCTGGCCAGTCGTAGCATCCAGTACCAGCAGTACTTCTTTATAGGCTTCAGGATATTCCCTTTCTACCACGCGGTTTACCTTTTTCAATTCCTCCATAAGGTTTTTCTTATTATGAAGGCGACCGGCAGTATCGCATATTATAACATCGGCTTTCTTGGCTTTAGCTGATTGTATAGCGTCGAATACTACAGCCGCCGGATCGGAACCCTCCTCATGTTTCACTATATCCACGCCGGCACGCTGACTCCATATCTCCAACTGTTCAGTAGCCGCAGCCCTGAATGTATCGGCAGCCGCTAATAGAACCTTTCTACCGTCCTGTTTAAATTTATAGGCCAGTTTACCTATAGTGGTAGTCTTGCCCACACCGTTCACGCCTACTACTAATATGATACGGGGGTATAAATCCATATCCTTCGATGCCGCATTTTTGCTCAACACTCGTTTCAGTTCATCTTTTAACAGTGCTCTTACCTGCTCTGGATCTCTTAATTTCTGCTGCTTGACCTGTTTTTTTATATCATTTATTATCGATTCAGCAGCCTTAGCCCCTACATCGGCCAATATAAGCAACTCTTCCAATTGATCATAAAATTCCTCATCTATAACTTTGGATGAATTTATCAAGCCGTCTACCCTGCTGCTGAAATTATCTCTTGTTTTAGCCAGGCCGCTTTTTAGTTTATCAAATATACCCATTCACTAAAACCTCCGCTTTTTTGATTTAACCAGTTTTTTCATCCAATTGAACAGATATTAGCTTGGAAACGCCACGCTCCACCATAGATACGCCATATAGAGCACCGGCTACTTCCATAGTAGGCCGGCGGTGCGTTATGATTATAAATTGGATGTTTTGGCTGTAATCCTGAATAAAATTTGCAAATCTCTGAGCGTTTACCTCATCCAAAGCCGCCTCTATTTCGTCCAAAACGCAAAAAGGCGACGGACGTATCTCCAACAATGCAAACAATATGGCTATAGCTGTCAAAGTGCGCTCGCCACCTGACAACAGCATTATATTCTGCAGTTTTTTACCCGGCGGTTGCGCTATTATATCTATGCCGGCTTCCAGCACATCCCCCTCTTCCAGTATAAGAGATGCACTGCCTCCACCGAATAACCTTCGAAATATGCGCTGAAAGTTATCATTTATAATAGAGAATTGTCCGGTAAACTGCCGGCGCATATCAGCCTCCAAATCAGCTATAAGGTCTTGCAATGTCTGAATTGCCTTGGACAAATCATCGTGCTGTTGCCTCAAAAATTCCACTCGCCGGTACATTCGCTCGTATTCTTCTATAGCCCCCGGGTTTACAGGCCCAATAGCAGCTATTTCTTCCTTTATCGCGGTTCTGTCTTTAGATGCCTTAGCCCACTCAAAGCCGTCATCTTTATACTTCAGTGCGTTGGCATATGAAAGCTGATGCGATTCCCATATTTCCTCCTGTAAAGATTGTAACTGCTCTTCTAAATGCTGCTTTTGGACATCGCATTTATACAGCTTGTTGCTCAAATCAGCTACAACCTCATTCAAATCGTGAAGATCTTCCTCTTTTTTTGCTATTTCCTGATACAGAGCCTCTTGTTCTCTTTCAAGGCGTTTAATATCCTGCTGCAGTTTATCATCCAGCGAACGATGTTCTTCCAGCTCCATGCATTGTTTATCTAAACCCTCTTGAATAGCTATTTTCTCTTCATCGTTGCATTTTATCTGTTCCAGTTTGTTCTCGATATCGGATTTAGCCCTTTCGATATTTGCTTCCGCCTCGTCCAGTCGGTGTCGCAATGAAGCGCATTCGCTCTCAAGCTTGGCCGCACTTACTTGTATTTGAGTGAGACGACCCATGATATCTTCTCTTTGCTGAGTTAAATCTTGAATACGTTTATCGTTTTCCTGCGCATCCTGAGCGAAGGAATGACGCTGTTGCTCCACTTTCGCAATCTCGGCCTTGCATTGTTCGATTTCCTGCTCAAGCGATGTTTGGTTCTCAGATAACGTCAAGCGCTCTTGTTCCACGGCCTCCCTTTTATGCGTTAAAGCATCCTGCTGCTGTTCGAGATTTTTTATAGTCTCTTCCATACGTGCATATTCTATGTGCAACTGAGATAATTTCCCCTCTATATCGCTGCGCTGTTTGCGTTGTTCGTTAAGCACATCGCTGAGTACATCTATTTGCTTGCTCATCGCTGCATAGCTGTGTCTATGTTCCTCAATAGCTTGCTCCAACCGCTGTATCTGTCCCGACCTGCTCAATATATCGCTCTCACGGCGCTTTAAGCTGCCGCCGGATATGTAACCTCCGCTGCCAACCACGTCGCCCTCTAACGTCACTATCTGAAATGAATACTTGAAAGCTCGAGCTATGTCTATCGCATGTGCCAGATCGTCGCATATAAGCACGCGACCCAGCAAATAGCCTACGACATCGGAAAATTCAGGACTAAATTGAGCTATATCACAAGCCACACCTATGCATCCCTCATGCTTCAAAGCAGCCCTCTCGCGTTCGCTCAGCCTTCTAGGCTTTATAGCGCTTATAGGAAGAAATGTGGCTCTCCCGCCTTGGCGAGCCTTCAAGAAATCTATAGCATACCGCGCATCGTCATCGTTGCGTGTAACAAGATATTGAATGCTACTGCCCAAAGCAGCTTCAAAGGCGGTCTCATATTCGGCATCTACTTGTATCAAACGCCCTACCGGCCCATAAATGCCCTTGTTCATCTTAGCATCCCGCAGCCGCTGATCCATTATGAGCTTAACGCTGCGATTAAATCCTTCCATATTGTTCTCCATATCTTGAAGCAACTTCAGCCGCGATGCATCCGAATGAATAGATCGGTCAATGCCCGTACGGCGCTCGGCTATCTCCTTTATTTTAGCCTCGATATCCGATATGTCGGCTGTTCTGGATTTCAATAACAATTCATGTTGCTCCAGATTCAGCCTTGCGTCGTCCATATCCTTCTTTATTCTGAGTTTGGTCGACACTAAATGGTTTTCATCGGCATACAAGCTTTCCAGCTCCTCATCCAATCTGACCATATGCCTTGTTACCGACTGCAACTCGGAAGTCAGGACGCTGAGCTTGCTTTTAAGTTGAGACTGCCGATCGATGATATCCATTATTTGATCTTCACCGCTTTTAACAAAGGCCTTATATCGATCAAGAGTAGCGTCTACGTCTGCCAATTGCCCTTTGTATTGGTCCAACTCCTTTAAAACGTTGGTCCTTTTATCCTCGAGGCTCTTAAGCTCGGCCTTTACTCCTTCCATAATCTCAGCATAATGCTGCTGCTGATCCTGCTTATCGCTGATTTCCTTCTTCAGTCGGCTTAAATCATTGTCCAGATATTCTATCCGCTGTCGGGCGCTGTTTATGAGGCCATTCAAGCGCTCCGATTGTTCTCTGTTATTCAGAATATCGGCGTGCAGCGCTTCTATTTTGTCTTTATATACCCCCAATAACGCTTTCTGTTGTGCCAATGCCGCTTCATCAGCTTGTTTACTTTGTTCCTTTTGGCGCAGCGTTTCTTTAATATCGGCGCTTTCCTGTTCTGTCCTGGCTATCTGCTCTTTTAACCGATGATAATTGTATAAGAACAAATTTATATCTATATATTTTAGCTTGTCCAATAACTGTATATAATGCCGAGCCTTGCGACTTTCCTGCTCCAAAGGGCCTAATTGCAACTCGAGTTCAGATAAAATATCCTCTACACGCTGTAAATTTTGTATGGTTTGCTCCAGTTTTTTTTCGGCATCTATTTTACGGGATTTATATTTTACTATGCCCGCAGCTTCTTCAAATATGCCTCTGCGCTCCTGGGGCCGATCGCTTAACAGTTGATCTATGCGCCCTTGCCCTATAATGGAATAACCCTCTTTGCCCACTCCCGTATCCATAAATAGCTGCTGTATATCTTTAAGGCGGCAAAGGGTCTTATTTAGATAATATTCCGATTCACCGGATTTAAACATACGGCGCGTAACTTTTATCTCTGAATAATCCATATCCAATGCCCGATCGCTATTATCTAAAATCATGGATACCTCGGCCATGCCTACAGGTTTCCTGCTGTCAGCGCCTGAGAATATGATATCCTCCATCCTGCTACCTCGCAAAACCTTAGGACTCTGCTCACCCAATACCCACCTTATGGCGTCGGCTATATTGCTCTTACCGCTCCCATTAGGCCCTACTATGGCTGTTATACCCGGAAGGAGATCTATGTCTATCTTGTCAGCAAAGGACTTAAAACCGTAAATCTCTATTCTCTTAAGATACATAACATTCATATCCTCCCTTCGCATCGCCGACGACAGTAATCTTTTATACTCATATTATACAGCCCACATGAAGCAATTTCCAATTGTATATTACCGGCTTCTACATCCGACGATGGGATTACATCCACTTTCTTTAATCCCAGATCCATAAGCCCCCGCACATTGGAACGTTTTTGGCCTAATACAATGGAAAGCTCAGATGGATGGGCTCGAAGTATGACAGCATCGCTTTCTCCGTATCTGACACTTTTTAACGAATCCTTTATAGCGTCCAGATAAAGGTGACTTTTTACCAGCTCCCCGAAAGCCGGATGAAACGGTCCGGTCACAACATCTTTGCCCAATTGGATACCATCACTGGGCTGAAGCCCTATGCGTATAACAGGTATATCGTTGGCTATACAAACACATAGCATACCAGCACTGACAGTCACAGCATCATACAGCGATAGCGGCTTATACCTGCCTTTCAGGTAAAGCCGCTCTAAAGGTGTATCTTTTATAACCAACGTCGGGTATATCCTTATAAAATCAGCACCTATATCTATAGCTTTAATTACACTGCGCATATCTTTACCCGCATCATCTGAGGGCAAGCCTACCATAAGCTGTATGCCCAGCTTAATATCATACTCCTTAATCAAATACGCCGCATCTTCTACATCCTTTGACGAATGCCCGCGACCGCTGGCATGAAGTACTGCGTCGTCCATAGATTGTGCCCCCAACTCAATGACAGTAACACCGTTGTGCGACAGCATATCCAATATAGGCGGGTTTATATAGTCCGGACGCGTGGAGAGCCTTATATCAGTGATATTTATATATTGCCTATATGAAGCTGCAAGCTTTAACAAGCTTTCCTGAACATCTTGGGGCATAGCGGTAAATGTCCCACCATAAAAGGCTACTTCTATATCGGTGCCTGAGGGAGCAGTTAAAATGGCTTGTCTCAATATCTTATCGGCTTGACTTAATATATCCTGGCGCATACCAGTAATGGCATATTGATTGCAATATATACATTGAAACGGGCAACCCTGCTGAGGTATAAAAACAGGTATTATATACCTCTTGCGTTTTTTCATCCTGTTCTCATCCTCTATGCGCCGAATAATTCACTCAAAGCCTGTTGCGCGGCTTTTTGCTCGGCATCCTTTTTGCTCCTGCCGCTGCCTCGTCCAACTGGCTTGCCGTCCACTTTTACCTCTGCAAAAAACATCTTATCGTGGTCTGGCCCCTCTTCCCTTATTATCTCATATTTTATATCAGAGTAACCATCGATCTGCAACCGCTCCTGCAGCTCGCTCTTATAATCGTTGAAATTCGATATAGCAGCTGTTTCTTCTATTATAGGAGCGAGCAGGGATAAGACAAATACTTTGGCAGCATCGAAGCCACCGTCCAGGTATACCGCTCCTATTATAGCTTCCACGGTATCGGCTAATGTCGATGGGCGCATATCGCCATGGCTCAGCTTCTCTCCACGGCTCAATAAAAGATATGAGCCAAGATTCATTGCCGCAGCCACTTTATAAAGGGGTTTCTCGGAAACTATATTGGAGCGCAGCTTAGATAAGTTCCCTTCCGAGAGCTCAGGATAGGTGACAAATAGATAATCAGTAATGATAATGTTTAATACCGAGTCGCCCAACAATTCCAAACGCTCATTATAATAATCCAGGCCGTGCTCGTATGCATATGAGCTATGGGTTAAGGCCTCATCCAGCTTATTGATATCATTAAATCTATAACCCAAAAGATCCATGAGCTCTTTTAACCGCTCCAAACGGCTTTTATCTATTATGTCCGCCCCCTCTTTCGCACAATGTCCATATTAATTAATCAGTCATATATTTTCTAAATAACAGCACTGCATTTTGTCCTCCAAAACCGAACGAATTGGACATGGCATATTCTATATCGGCCGCGCGCCCTTTATTAGGCACATAATCCAAATCGCATTCGGGATCGGGATCTTCGTAATTTATAGTAGGAGGAATAAAACCTTCTTGTATGGCCATGGCGCTGGCAATAGCCTCGATAGCTCCTGTGGCACCTAAAAGATGCCCTGTCATAGATTTCGTGGAGCTTACGGCAAGCTCATACGCATGCTGTCCGAAAACGCTTTTGATTGCCATTGTTTCGAATTTATCGTTATATGGCGTTGATGTGCCGTGGGCATTTATATAATCCACTTGGTCGGGTTTTACACCGGCATCCTCAAGCGCATTACTCATAGCCCTTGCCCCACCTTCGCCTTCCGGAGCAGGAGCAGTGATATGGTATGCATCGCACGTAGCTCCATAACCTACTACTTCAGCGTATATATGAGCACCGCGTTTAACTGCATGATCCAGGCTTTCGAGTATAAGAACACCCGCTCCCTCGCCCATGACAAAACCATCGCGTTTGGCATCAAATGGGCTGCTAGCCGATTTCGGATCATCATTGCGCGTGGATAAGGCTTTCATAGCGCAAAATCCTGCCAAGGCCAACGGTGTAACGGCTGCCTCTGCTCCACCAGTGAACATAACATCGGCATAGCCGTCCCTTATAGCCCTGAACGCTTCTCCTATGGCATTTGTAGCCGAAGCACACGCCGTTACTATAGTTGTATTGTACCCTTTTGCACCATATGCTATAGCTATTTGGCCAGCGGCTATATTGGTTATGATCATGGGAACGAAGAATGGGCTTATACGGCCAGGCCCTTTAGTATTGAGTAGCGTGTGCTGCTCCTCAAAGGTAGCTATACCCCCTATGCCTACGCCCATGACGACGCCAAGCCTGTTTTTATCCATATCATCTAGGTTTATGCTTGCATCATTCACGGCCATAGCGGCCGACGCCATGGCAAATTGTGTAAATCTATCCATGTGCTTGGCTTCTTTTCGATCTATATAATCCTCAGGCTTAAAATCCAGCACTTCGCCTGCTATCTGCGTGGTAAATGCCGAAGCGTCGAAACGCTGTATTTTATCTATGCCAGACACGCCATTCTTTATATTGTTCCAAAATATATCTTTGCCTATGCCCAAAGGCGTGACAGCTCCCATACCTGTTATCACTACTCGGTTGCTCATTTCTACCTCCATTTTTGGTTAGAAAATTAAAAAGTTAAAATATATATAAAAAGCACTAGCTTGAATACGTATTTTTTAAAGTCCCGCAGTAAGTAACTGCTGCGGGACCTATCCAGCAAATTACGCTTGATGGCTCTTTATGTATTCCACCACGTCGTTCACTGTAGTCAAATTCTCAGCTTCTTCATCCGGAATCTCCATATCAAATTCCTCTTCTAATGCCATTATCAATTCCACTATATCCAATGAATCAGCCCCTAAATCATCTATAAAAGACGACTCCAGTTTAACCTCATCGGGCTCAACGCCCAACTGGTCCACTATAACATCTCTTATTTTCTCAAATAACATCATCTTTCACCTCCCTTCAAACTTTAAAGCAAAGCTCCTCCATAAGATAATATTACATAACTAAGCCCCCGTCAATATTAATTACTTGACCGGTTATATATTTTGCCCCTTCGCCAGCTAAAAACGCTATCAATTCAGCTACTTCTTCCGGTTCACCGAACCTGTGTAATGGTATATTGTTTAACACTTGCTCTTTTACGCTATCAGCCAGTGTATCCGTCATGTCGGTTTTTATAAAACCGGGTGCCACTGCATTTACGGTTATACCCCTGCTGGACAACTCTTTGGCCACTGCTTTGGTAAAACCGATTATACCTGCTTTGGCGGCAGCGTAATTAGCCTGCCCTGCATTACCCGTCAAACCGACCACTGAAGCAATGTTTATTATAGTCCCGCTGCGTTTTTTTATCATGGTGCGGCAAACCGCCTGCGTACAGTTAAATACGCTGCCTAGATTAATATCTATGACTTTCTGCCAATCATCCTGCGACATTCTCATCAACAAATTATCTCTCGTTATACCAGCATTATTCACTAGTATATCGATGGTGCCATAGTGCTCCAATGTCCTATTTACAACATCGACTGCATGCTCTCGCACGCTGGTATCGCCTTGAATAGCCACGGCATCGCCACCATTGCTGTTTATTATATCCACTACTTTCGCCGCAGCATCAGCATTCTTCAAGTAATTAACGGCCACTTTTGCACCTTCTGAACCTAGTTTTATAGCTGTAGCCCTTCCTATGCCTCGTGAGGCACCAGTTATCAAGGCCACCTTATCTTTAAGCATGTCGTTCATCATCCCTCCAATTGGCTAATCGCCGACTCAAGGGACTGAATATCTTCCACATTCATCACCTTTACATCCTTGCTTATCTTTTTTACAAAGCCGCTGAGCGCCTTACCTGGCCCCACTTCTATAAATGTATCAGCCCCCATGGCCATCATCCTTCTCACGCTCTCTTCCCAGCGCACCGGACTGCTTACCTGTTCTATGAGCAGCTGGCGTATATCCTCAGGGCTGGATACCTCTTCAGCCGTAACATTGGCTATGACAGGTATCGCAGGTTTGTTTATACTTACACTCTCTAATACTTCAGCGAGTCTGTCGCCAGCCGATTTCAGCAAGCTGCAATGAAACGGAGCACTGACTTCTAACATAATAGCCCTTTTGGCGCCTTTTTCTTTGGCCATCTCGGAAGCCTTCTGAACAGCCACAGTTTGGCCTGATATGACGATCTGCCCAGGACAATTGTAATTAGCCGGTTCTACTACGCCATATTTCGATGCTTCTTTGCAAACCTGTTCTACAGTTTCTTTATCAAGCCCTATGATAGCAGCCATTGCTCCTTGCCCTATAGGAACAGCCTCCTGCATAAATCTGCCACGCTGCCTTAAAAGCTTAACGGCATCAGCAAAATCAATAGCATTAGCTACGGTCAACGCTCCGTATTCACCCAAACTGAGCCCGGCCGCCATATCTGGCACCACACCGTTTATCTCCAATGCTTTGGCGCATGCCATGCTTACAGTGAATATAGACGGCTGGGTTATCTCGGTCTGTTTGAGCACTTCATCTGGTCCTTCAAAACACAGTTTGGCCATGTCATAACCAAGCGTTTCCGAAGCAGCTTTGAAAATCTCGCTAACCTCGGCATACCGAAGAGCCAATTGTTGTCCCATCCCGGCATACTGAGCTCCTTGACCCGGGAATATAAAAGCAATCTTTCCCATAGTATATACCTTCCTCCCCTGTCCTTTTATTTATCTAATAAACCCTGCATACGACTTATAACATCAGCCGCTTGGGATATTACATCCTGTATTATAGCTGCTGCTGGCTTTATATCATTTATCAAACCGGCTATCTGACCGGCCATAATCGAACCGTATTCAGCATCCCCATCCACTACCGCCGCCTTAAGCCTGCCGGTACCCAATGCTTCCAATTCATCTGTGGAAGCATGCTCCTGCTCCAGCTTATCGTATTGGGCCGTTAATTTGTTCTTCAACACCCTTACGGGATGCCCCGTAGGTCTACCTGTAACGACAGCATCCCTATCGCCGGCATTAACTATGGCTTCTTTATAATGTTCATGCGCGATGCATTCGGTAGAGCATACAAAGCGAGTACCCATCTGCACCCCCTGAGCACCTAATGCCATCGCCGCCGCCATGCCTCTTCCGTCAGCTATGCCACCGGCTCCTATAACGGGTATATTAACTGCATCCACCACCTGAGGTATCAAGACCATGGTGGTAAGTTCGCCTATATGACCTCCAGATTCGTGACCTTCAGCCACCAACGCATCAGCTCCGACCTTTTCCATGCGCTTGGCCAAAGCAACCGAAGGTATTACAGGGATCACTTTACAGCCGATACTTTTTAAATCCGATATATATTTAGCCGGATTGCCCGCTCCCGTAGTAACAACAGGAACGTTCTCCTCACATATTACTTTTACAACATCATCGGCATAGGGCGACATAAGCATGATATTAACGCCGAAGGGCTTGTCGGTCAATGCCTTGGCTTTGCGTATCTGTTGCCTGACGAATTCGCTGGGAGCATTTCCAGCACCTATGATACCCAATCCGCCACCGTTGGAAACAGCCGCAGCTAATTCGGCTGTGGCTACCCATGCCATCCCTCCTTGAATAATAGGGTACCGAATATTCAATAAATCACATATGGTCGTATGAAGCACTCTATCACCATCCTGTCATTATTTCGACCATTTCAGTACACAGGAGGCCCATGTCAGACCGCCTCCGAATCCTACCAAAACAATATTGTCGCCTTTTTTAAATTTATCTTCATGCGCCGCCTCATCCAAAGTAACCGGTATGGTAGCCGCCGACATATTGCCGTATTTGTGTATGGTAAGGCACACCCTTTCCGGCGATATCCCCAACCGCTTCCTTGCCGATTCAATTATACGTATATTGGCCTGATGCGGCACAAACCAGTCTATATCATCCGGCTTCAATCCAGCCCTCTCTATGGCTTCCATCGATGCAGTATCCATTATTTTAACCGCAAACTTAAATACCTCTCCGCCATCCATATACATATAATGCAATCTTTTGTCCACAGTTTCATGGGAAGCCGGCATACGCGATCCACCTGCCTTTATGTGCAGATATTTTCCGCCCGAGCCATCCGAACCAAGATATGTAGACAATATGCCATATCCTTCCTCCACAGGTCCTACCACTGCAGCTCCAGCACCATCGCCGAACAATACGCACGTATTTCTGTCCTGCCAATCTGTAATCCTTGAGAGTACATCCGCAGCTATTACCAATACATATCTATACGTCCCCGTTTCTATAAATTGTTTGGCTATGCTCAAACCATATATAAAACCAGAACAAGCGGCTTCCAAATCAAAAGCAGCTGCATTCTTAGCACCTATATTATCCTGCACGATGCATGCTGTCGCAGGAAATATCATATCGGGTGTTATAGTGGCCACCATTATCATATCTATATCGGCAGCCGATACCCCTGCATCATCCAACGCCTTCAATGCCGCCCTTGTAGCCATGTCGGACGTCGCATCATTCGGATCGGCTATGCGGCGTTCGCTTATACCTGTCCGAGTGCGAATCCATTCGTCTGACGTATCTACCATTTTTTCTAAATCAAAATTGGTCAGTATCTTTTCAGGCATATAACTGCCCAAACCTAATATACCAGCTGAAATCTTATTGTTCATTACTCCTATCCTCTATCATAACTATTTCATTTCGGATTTGCGTTAAAACACCCTTAGAAACGAATATATCGGCTTGTTTGATGGCATTTTTTATTGCGGATGCATCAGAGCTTCCATGTGCTTTTATAACCAAACCGTCTATGCCCAGCAGCAGCGCTCCTCCATATTCTGCATAATCCCACTCTTTCATAAGTCCTTTTAATGTCGGCATCAATAAAAGTGCGCCTAATTTAGCACGCCAGCTTTTCAATATATTTTGTTTAAGTATATTAAAAAGCGACGATGCTATGCCCTCCAGAAGTTTTAATATAACGTTGCCTACAAAACCGTCGCATACTATGACGTCAGCCTTGCCGGCAGGGATATCCCTGGCCTCTATATTGCCTATAAAATTAAGATGAGTGGATTTTATAAGTCCGTAAGCTTCCTGTATAACATCGTTGCCCTTGGTTTCCTCCTCGCCCACGTTCACCAAACCGATGCGAGGTGATATAACATTCAAAACCTTTTCCATGTATACAGAGCCCATTACTGCAAATTGCATGAGATTTTCAGGCTTGCATTCTATATTAGCTCCTGCATCCACCAGCAAACTTCCACCTTGTGCCGTAGGGATAACCGGAGCCAACGCTGGTCTGTCTATCCCTTCTATGCGGCCCACTTTCAATAAAGCACCTGCCATCAAAGCACCTGTATTGCCGGCTGATATAAAAGCATCGGCCTTCCCTTCTTTAAGCATTTGAAGCCCTATCATCATGGAAGAATCCTTTTTCTTTTTTATAGCGTTAACGGGTTTTTCGTCATTACCGATAACCTGCAACGCGTTCTCTATGCTCAACCGCGATTTATCATAAGCATGTCCTTGCAGCAAATCTTCTATAGCTTGTTGTTGACCCACCAGCACTATATCTATATCGTGGGTTTTATAAGCATCCAAGGCCTCTATGCATCCTTTTACTATCTCATGTGGTGCATGATCGCCTCCCATAGCATCTACGGCTATACGCATGATGAGTCCTCCTTCAACCGTTTTGCAACGAGACCAATATGAATTTCCCTCTAAAGGCCTCATTGTCCCTTACCTTCGTTTTTACCCATACAAAGTATTTATTAGCCCTTACCCTTACCACCTCCGCTTTTGCTACCAATTTCTCCCCTGCATGAACAGGGATTTTATATTTAATATTGGCCACACCGGTCAATGCTACAGGAGCATCTATAACGGCAATAGCCAATGATTCGGCTTGAGCAAATATAAAATGCCCTCTAACCACTCTGGTTTTTTCAAAAGCCATCTGATTATCGGTTTGAAGTACTGATATACCGCTTTTGCCAAGCTCTAAGTCTATCAATTCTCCCACTATCTCTTTACCGCTTATCGATTTTACTTTACCATAGCTTTCAGCGGCCAGCTCGCGTATGCGTTGTCTAAGCTCCGGTATGCCTATTTCCATCCTATCTAAACGTATGGTTTGTATGCTGACACAAAAAGCACGACTTAATTCCTCATCGGTGAGGAACGGGTCCTGTTTTAATTTCATCAGCAATGCTGCCTGCCTTTCTTGTTTGGGAATCCCTCGGCTCACCCTACCACCTCCGCTTTGGCATATTTGGTTTATATGCTGCTTCTAATACCTGATACTAGAATAGTATAGCATAATACTTAACGCATAGCAAGCGTCAATCGGATATTACATCGCCCACACAACATATATTGAGACCGCGGCTTTTAAGCTCCCGTATCATTATAGGCAATGCAACCAATGTGTCTCTGGTAGGATATATCGATATTATATCTCCGTTGCCTGGATTCTTCAATGCGCGTTCTATTATCGTCTGATAGCCGTCGCCTTTTAAATCGAGTGTATCTATACTACATATCACGGTCTTATAACCCAAGCTTTCAGCCACCCTAAGTACTTGCCGGTCATAATCGCCGTAAGGTGGAGAAAATAACGTTGTCTTTATACCGATTATATCTGCTATAATTCTCTCGGTATCCAGAATTTCTTTTTTATTTTGCTCCGATGAAAGCTGTGTCGGCATATCATAATTAAAACCATGATTACCTATCTCATGGCCTTCAGACACCATCTGCATCAATAGATCCGGATGTTGCTTAGCCCAGTGACCGGTTACAAAAAATGTGACTTTAATATCGTTGTCTTTAAGTATTTTTAGCATAGGCGGTATGTATTCCGCGCCGTCTGCCACACTGCATGCAAAAGCGATCAGCGGCTTCGATACATCACCTTTATAAACCGGCGTATTTACGTAAGTATTGAACACAGCCTCGGGCTTACGGTTTACTACTATCGCCAGCAAAGCTATCAATAACACGACTATTATGATATTTATCCAAAAGCTATCTTTTATGTGAAAATTGCAGACCTTCACTTCTAATCACCCTGCCCCATTTATATGATGGTATTACCATATTCAGCAGCCAGAGCGATTATAACAAAAAACATAAACCTTAAAGGTTTATGTTTTTATGAATTTCTATTCCGTCTATCTTTTGGATTATCGTTGGTTTCCTCACTAAGCACTGCTTTATGGGATAGGTTTATCCGCCCTTGTTTGTCTATATCGGTAACTTTGACTAATATTTCGTCACCGACCTTGACCACATCTTCAACCTTAGCAACGTGCTCCTTTGACAGTTTGGATATATGAACCAGCCCCTCTTTCCCAGGCAATATTTCTACAAAAGCACCAAAAGGCATTATTCTAGTCACTTTACCCAGGTATACGTCGCCTGCCTCCACATCTTTAACGATGCCTTCTATTATGCGCATGGCTTTTTTACCGGATTCGCTGTCCGGCGCGGCTATATATATCGTACCGTCTTCCTCTATGTCTATTTTTGTACCCGTATCGGCTATTATTTTATTTATGACTTTACCGCCGCTGCCTATAACTGAGCGTATTTTATCGGGATCTATGGTCATGGTCATAATTTTGGGCGCATATGGCGATACCTCTTTGCGCGGCTCGGATATAACCTCCAGCATCTTATTCATTATGAACATGCGCCCTTCATATGCTTGTTTCAGCGCGGCCTCCAATATGGACCTGTCTATACCTTTTACCTTTATATCCATCTGTATGGCGGTCACACCGTCAGCCGTACCTGCCACCTTAAAATCCATATCTCCAAAGAAATCCTCCAAGCCCTGTATATCGGTCAATATAGCCACTTTGTCGGATTGCTCATCCTTCATTAGACCCATAGCCACCCCGGCCACTGGGGCTTTTATAGGGACACCGGCATCCATAAGGGCCAATGTGCTGCCGCATACGCTAGCTTGAGATGTGGAACCGTTAGAGCTCATTACTTCCGAAACCAACCTTATGGTATACGGGAATTCTTCCTGAGATGGTATCATAGGCTCTAATGCCCTTTCAGCCAGCGCACCGTGACCTATCTCTCTGCGTCCTGGTCCGCGCATCATTTTAGCCTCGCCTGTGCTATAAGGCGGCATGTTATAATGGTGTATATAGCGCTTGCTCTCTTCCAGGCTCAGATCCTCGAGCATCTGTTCGTCTCCAGGTGCACCCAACGTAGCTATCGTCAACACTTGCGTCTGGCCTCTGGTAAATAAGCCAGACCCATGGACCCTTGGTATAAGACCGACTTCGCAGGATATAGGCCTTATTTCGTCTAATTTTCGTCCGTCAGGTCGCGCCCCTTCGGTAAGGACCATCTTGCGAACACACTCTTTTGTTATATTGTAGACCGCTTCATCGATCTCAGCCTCACGTTCCGGAAATGCCTCCGCAAAATGCTCGAATATATCCTCTTTAACTTTATCCATCTGGTCCTCGCGTCCTTGCTTATTATTGGAACGCACAGCCTCGGATATCATATCGAAAGCGTATTCACGCACTGCTGTTTCTATTTCGGGGTCCACATGATGTAATTCAGGCACATTCTTCGGAATACCCACTTCAGACACGATCTGCTCTTGAAATGCCACCAACTGTTTTATATGCTCGTGCCCGAACATAATGGCTTCCAATATTTTATCTTCCGGTACTTCATTAGCGCCAGCTTCGACCATCATTATGGCGTCCTTTGTTCCCGCTACAGTTAAGTGAAGCCTGCTTCTTTCGCGTTGCGCAGCGTCAGGATTAATGACCAGTTCGCCATCCACCAGTCCTACTAATACTGCACCTATAGGACCTTCGAAGGGTATATCGGATATGCTCAAAGCAGCCGAAGCACCAACCATAGCTACTACATCCGGCGGCACATCTGGTTCCACAGACAACGGCATGGCAACCACCTGCACGTCATTCCTATAACCCTTTGGAAATAATGGCCGTATAGGTCTGTCTATCAACCGTGATGTCAATATGGCTTTCTCTGTGGGTTTACCCTCTCTCTTTATATAGCCACCCGGTATCTTACCGACAGCATATAACTTTTCTTCAAAGTCTACGCTCAACGGAAAAAAGTCTATGCCCTCTCGCGGTTCTTTAGATGCCGTAACCGCCACAAATACGGTGGTATCGCCGTATCTGACCAATACAGCTCCGTTGGCTTGTTCAGCCAGTTTGCCGGTTTCTATTCTCAACTTTCTCCCGGCAAGTTCCATTTCAAATTGTCTATACAGAAAAATTTCCTCCTTCCATATCGAGCTGTCCTTTGACCGTCTTTAATAAACAGAGCGGGGAATCCCCGCCCATAATTATTTTCTGAGTCCCAAACGGTCCACTATGGAACGATAACGCTCAATATCTTTGTCTTTGAGATAGTTTAAAAACCTACGCCTCTGACCGACCATTTTGAGCAATCCTCTCCTGGAATGGTTGTCGTGCTTATTAACCTGCAAATGCTCCGTCAAATGATTGATTCGCTCTGTCAGGATGGCTATTTGCACCTCTGGTGAACCAGTATCATTCTCATGCAGGCCATAGGCCTTTATTATCTCCTGTTTCTTGGCCTTATCCATGTGTACACCTCCTCTTTTTTGGCACCCATGCCATATAATCTCCATTGAACAGAGGATAACGTCGAGGAGTCGATATCCCCAGCTCATGGTTAACATTAGTATATATCATTTTTCATCAATTAACAATATATTTTTTTGAACCGATACAGGACTAATATATATGTTGTGACTATTTAGCTGGCTTGGTAACTGATTAGCCTCAATGTGATTCTGAGGAGGACTGCGAAGCTGAGGACGCTTTATCAAGATTTTCGAGCACTTCCCTTGCCCTATCGATATCCTCGCGTATTTGCCGGACGAGTTGCTTCGGACTGGAAAATGACATCTCATCGCGTAAGCGGCTTATAAATCGTATCTCCAGCTCTCTTCCATAAAGCCAACCACCATAATCCAATATATGGGTTTCTACGCTTATATGTGTATCATTGAATGTAGGCCTTGTCCCTATATTGGTAACAGCCTTCCATATGCCCTCCATACCACTTATAACCACTTCAGTGGCATAAACGCCGCGACGAGGTACCACCACTTCGGGATCGGGTGTCAAATTAGCAGTGGGAAATCCAAGCTTATGGCCTATCTTATGGCCTGTATGAACCTCCCCGAGCAGCGCAAAGGGCCTGCCCAAATAACACGCCGCCTCTTCCACACAGCCATCGCTGACCAAACGCCGTATAAGGCTGCTGCTCACCGTTATGCCGTTCACTTTTACCGGCGGCACTATTACGACGTCTATACCGCGCTTTCGTCCCTCGTCTTTCAATAATTGTGCATTGCCTTGCCCTTTATAGCCGAACGTAAAATCAAAACCCACTATCACCGATTTTACATCATATAGACCAAATAAAATGTTATTTACAAATTTATCGGCCGGTGTATCGGCAAAAGCCTTATTGAATTCATTTAATATTACATAGTCTATGCCATATTGGCGTAATACACTCAATTTCTGCTTATTATTCATCAGCAAGGCAGGCGTTTTATCCGGACATAATACATTTAGCGGATGTCGATCGAAGGTATATATAGCCGACGCGCATTTATATAACGATGCTTTATCTTTCAATGTTTTAATAAGCTGCTGATGTCCCAAATGTATACCATCGAACGTACCTATAGCCATGACCAAGGGTTCTTCGATGGTATTGCTACCTGATGCTATTATATCCATCTCTATCCTCTTACACAAAAACTCTGACGGGTTTTACACACTTGCCGGTATCCTGCTCGCTCAATCGACCCAATGCTAAAAATTCGTCGTTATAATATATTTTTACTATATCTCCTATAGACAAATCCTGCGGCACATGTTCTACATGCATTTTATAAAGACTGCTGCCATTCAATGTCCGCTCATATCCTTCGCGGTTGACATATATAGAATCAAACGCAGCAAGTGCTTTATCTATAGGTGTTATAATATCTCCTAAAGTGCCTTGCCGGTACATTTGCTCTACCATATCAAGATCAACAGAGTCTTTTATGTAAAAATTAGCTACTTGCGTACGCAAAAGATAAGACATATGCGCTCCACAACCCAGTTTTTGGCCAATATCATGGCATAAAGTGCGTATATAGGTACCTTTCGAGCACCTCACCTTGAAAAGCACTCGGTCAGGAAATTGTATATCTAAAATCGATATATCATATATCTCTATATCTCTCGGAGTACGTACAATGCTTTGTCCTCGCCTAGCTAATTTATATAAAGGCACACCATCATGCTTTATTGCAGAATACATTGGCGGCACCTGCTGTTGTTTGCCCTTAAAAGAATACGCAGCATCGTATATATCGTCGACATCAACATTTATGGGTCGTTGTTCTATAACCTGCCCTGAAGCATCCTGCGTATCGGTAACTATGCCAAGCGTCATTTCAGCTATATATACCTTCTCACCATCGACTATGTATTGCGCAACCCTTGTGGCTTTACCCAAACATATAGGCAATACGCCCGAAGCATCGGGGTCTAAAGTACCCGCATGGCCAACCTTAAGCGGTTTTAATCTACGCCTCAATGTCATTACTACGTCATTAGAGGTCATGCCAGCGGGCTTGTACATATTTATGATACCATCCATGACCCGTTTAAACCTCCGCAGCCTTCATAATCGACTCAAGCTCTTTTAACACCATTTCAATAGCTTCATCCATAGATGCTGCGATAGTACAGCCCGACGCCTTCTTATGACCTCCACCGTTAAATTTTGCCGCTATGGCATTAACATCGACATGATTTTTAGAGCGAAGGCTTACCTTTATGCGACCATTATCCATCTCCTTAAAAAGCAGGCCTACTTCTGCAGTATCTATATCTCTTGCATAATTCACCAAACCATCGCAATCGGCATCGTCGGCTCCGACAGCACGCAGCATGGCCATGTCAACTTTAATAAAAGCTATGCTGCCACCTCCACAAACCTGTATAGTGTCCAGAGCTTTAGCTAATAGACGCGTCCTCTGTAAAGAGCGTTTATTAAATAGTTCATCATTAAGCCAATTAGTATCCACACCGCAGTTTATAAGATCACCGGCTATTTCATGTGTCACCGACGTTGTGTTATCATAAGAAAAGCGTCCTGTATCGGTAACAATGCCCGTATAAAGGCATGTGGCTACTTGTTTCTCTATGTTCGCACCTGTAAGCCTTATAAGCTGATATATGAGCTCTGCAGTTGCGGCGGCGGTGGTGTCCACCATGTTATAATGGGCATAAGATGTATTGCTTATGTGATGGTCTATGTTGACCGTATAGGTGGCTTTTGAAAATATATTATTACAATCACCCAGGCGCTCCCTATCACTGCAATCTATAGCTAGCACTGTCGTGATATCGGCGTCCGAATGAATCGGACGTCTTATAACATCAGCGCCCGGCAAGAAGGCGTAAGATTTAGGTATAGGATCAGAACAAAGGCACACCACTTCTTTGCCTTTCTGCCGCAATGTTAATGCCAAGGCCAGCGATGAACCCAGCGTATCCCCGTCCGGCATTATATGCGATATCAAAGCTATCTTATGGCTGGTTTTCAGTAACCTTACTACATCGGAAGCTATCATATTTATTGCTCCTCATGCTCTGGCTTATTAGTATTTATATCATGCAACAGCTTGGATATATGCGCGCCGTATTCAATGGAAGTATCGCGAACGAATATTATCTGCGGTGTATACCTAAGCCTTATGCGTGAACCAACTTCTTTGCGTACAAAACCAGCCGCGCTATTTAAGCCATCAAAAGCATTTTTTACGGTATCCTCGTCCCCTAATACGCTCACATAAACCTTGGCATATTTAAGATCATTGGTTATCTCAACCTTTGTGACGCTTGTCATCATAGGAACACGAGGATCTTTTAATTCATTTCTTATAATATCGCTGATCTCGCGCTTGAGTTCTTCCGATATGCGGGCCAGCCTTGAAAACTCCATATAAGTCAACCTCCCTGTTTTTATGGTTCAACCTCTTGTTGAGTATATGCTTCTATTATATCTTTTTCTTTTATATCGTTGAACCGTTCTATTGTAATGCCGCATTCATAGCCGGCAGCAACCTCTCTGGCATCATCCTTAAACCGCTTGAGCGAAGATATTTTACCCTCATATACTACTATACCATCCCTGATTATACGGGCATCGGCATTGCGGGTAATCTTGCCGTCGATTACATAGCATCCTGCTACAGTGCCTACATTACTTATCTTGAACGTTTCTCTAACCTCGGCATGACCCAGCACCACTTCCTCAAAGCGTTTTGCTAACATACCCTTCATAGCGGCCTTAATATCATCTATGGCATCGTATATTATTCTGTACAATCTTATATCTATATTATCCCTAGCAGCAGCTGTTTTAGCACCAGGCTCCGGTCTAACATTAAAACCTATTATAATGGCATTAGACGCGGAAGCCAATAATACATCGCTTTCGGTTATAGCCCCTACGCCACCGTGGATAACGTTGACACGCACTTCATCATTGCTCAAACGCTCTAAAGCCTGTTTAACAGCTTCTACAGATCCCTGCACATCGGCTTTGACTATTATGTTAAGGTCTTTTATCTCGCCCTCTTTTATCTGATTGAATAGATCATCGAGTGTTAAACGTTGATTGTGCTTGACCTGCTCTTCTTTTATAGTGTTCTTGCGTTCCTCCACTATTTTTTTGGCCAGCGCTTCTTCTACTACATAAAATTTATCACCGGCACTCGGAACGTCCGAGAACCCCAATACCTGCACAGGCATAGCCGGTCCGGCTTGATTTACCCGTTGACCTTTATCATTTATCAAAGCCTTAACCTTGCCATAAGTAAGACCCGATAATATAACATCACCTACATGCAGCGTACCGTCTTGAATTAGTGCCGTAGCCAGCGGGCCCATGCCTTTATCCAACTGCGCCTCTATTATTGTTCCATATGCTGGACGGTCTGGATTAGCCCTAAGCTCCTGCATATCGGCCACCAGCAATATCATTTCCAATAATGTATCTATGCCTATTTTCGCCTTGGCTGATACCGGGACGCATATGGTATCGCCACCCCAGTCCTCAGGTATAAGATCATATTCGGTTAATTGTTGTTTTATGCGATCAGGATTGGCTCCTGGTTTATCTATCTTGTTTATAGCTACTATAATTGGCACGCCAGCCGCCTTAGCATGATTTATAGCTTCTACAGTTTGAGGCATAACACCGTCATCCGCCGCCACTACCAATATAGCTATATCGGTTACCTGCGCTCCTCTAGCCCTCATAGCTGTAAACGCCTCGTGGCCAGGCGTATCCAAAAATGTAATCCATCTGTTGTTTATTTGCACCTGATAAGCACCTATATGTTGAGTTATGCCCCCGGCTTCCTGCTCAGTAACACGTGTAGAACGTATAGCATCCAGGAGCGAGGTTTTGCCGTGATCAACATGGCCCATAACGGTTACTATCGGTGGCCTTGGCACAAGCTTTGTTGGATCGGACACGTCGGTCTTTTCAAGCTCTAGCAACAGTTCTTCGTTACTCTTTTCCTCTTTGCGCTCCAATACTACGCCGTATTCCGAAGCTACGAGAGATGCTGTATCAAAATCTATTTCATCGTTTATAGTAGCCATTATACCTAACTTCATAAGCGACTTTATTATCCCAGCAGCTGGTTTGCCAATTTTCTCCGACAAATCTTTTACAGTTATAGAAGCACCTATCATTATAGGTTTATCGCTTTTAGGTATATCCATACCTTTCATCGCATTATTTTTAGCACCCTTTTTAGCAGGTTTCCTGGTTTTCTTTATTATAGGTTCATCGATGACATCCTCAACATGCTCGATACCCTGATAACCCTTAATTATCTTGCGGCCATCTATTATATTGTCGTCGTCCACTTTAACCCGTTCTTTTACTTTTTCTCCGGCATTATGGGATGGTGCAGGTTTTGGTTTCTGCGCGGTTTTGCGTCGTGCAGCCTTTTCTTTTTCCTCCAGTACCTCTGACTCAGGGGTTTCTTTACGCAATTTTTCAAGCGATTTATCCAAGTTGTTGTCGCGCCTGGCAGGTGAAGCCTGTTGCTGCCGCTTATTGCGTTCCATTCTGCCCTGCTGTATCGGTCGGGTTTCATTCCTATTGGGACGCTCGGATTTAGCGGCTTGTTCCGAAGCTTTGGCCGTTTCCAGGCGCTTTTGTTCCTCACGCTGTATATCCTGCTGCTTTTGAGCTAATACAGCCTCATATGCTTTTATCTCGTTCTCCAGCGAATTCGCCATCTTCATCAAGACTCCTACATTGTGCTTCAATCGTCTTTCATCTTGGTATACGCTACTTTTTGCCATCGGCAATTACCTCCGTATTAGAATATTTCTCCAAATCTTCATAAACGCTATCCTCTACTTTAACTTTCAATGCTCTGTCTAAAGCCCTGCTCTTGTGAGCCTTTGATATGCACTGGATATTGGCGCATATATAGGCGCCTCGTCCGGCCGCTTTACCGGTCGGATCTATGCAAACATTGCCTTCGTTATTTCTTACCACCCTTATAAGCTCCTTTTTAGGTTTAGCTTGCCTGCATACCACACAAGTCCTCTCCGGGATTTTTCTCATCATTTCGTTTCATTCACCTCTTGTTGATCAGGCGTTTTTATATCTATCTTCCACCCAGTCAGTTTAGCAGCCAATCTTGCGTTCTGTCCTTCTTTGCCAATTGCTAAAGATAACTGATTTTTAGGTACTATAACCCGCGCAGATTTCTCTTTTTCATTTAATATTACTTCTAATACTTTAGCCGGACTCAATGCGTTGGCTATAAATCGCTCAGGCATAAGACTCCATTCAACTATATCTATGCGTTCGCCTCTCAATTCGTTCATTATAGTCTGGATTCTAGTGCCCTTTGGACCTATGCAAGAACCTATTGGATCTATTTTATCGTACTTGGAATAAACTGCTACCTTTGACCTATGTCCGGCCTCCCTCGCTATAGCGCGTATATCCACTATACCATCATGAATCTCAGGTATCTCCAATTCAAACAAGCGCTTTACTAAGCCTGGATGGCTGCGGGATACTATCACATTGGGAGATTTACCACCTTTTTTAGCTTCCAGTATATATACTTTCAAACGGTCGTTTACCTTATATATTTCACTCGGCACCGTCTCATTCATGGGCATAATACCTTCTATTTTACCTAAATCCAAATATACATTCTTTCTATCGAGGCGCGCCACCGTAGCCGTCAAAATCTCGCCTTCTTTTTCGGAATACTCATCCAATATTATGTCTTTTTCCACTTCGTGTATTTTTTGTAATACTATATCTCTAGCGGCTTTCGCTGCTATACGCCTGAAATCCTTAGGCGTAACCTCAATATTTATTATATCACCCAATTGTACATCAGGCCGTATATCTCTGGCCTTATACAAATCTATCTCAACAGCAGAATTTTTTACATCCTCCACTACTTTTTTAGCCGCATAGACCTTTATATCCCCGCTATTGGCATTTATATCGACGCTTACATTATTAGCTGTACCGTAATCCTTTTTATAAGCCGATAAAAGCGCCGACTGTATAGCCTGCAATAACACATCCTTAGGCAAATGTTTTTCTTTTTCTATTTTATATAACGCCTGCATAAATTCATCGTTCATAACAGTCTTAAACCCTCCAATTCGATCAGAATTCTATTATAGGCTTTATCAAGGCTATATCTTTAATGCCAAACGATAAATGTTGGTTGTCCACGGTTTCTATCTCTACTCTTTCATCGTCAAAACCAACCAAAGTACCTTTATAAGTCTTATGCCCCATAGACTGCTTATAGAGCTTTATCTCTACCTGTTTGCCCATACTGCGCTCAAAATCGCGTTGAGTCTTAAGGGGCCTATCTATACCTGGAGATGATACCTCCAGTATATATGCTTGCGGTATTGGATCTATCTCGTCTAATTTATCGCTGAGATGCCGGCTTACAAGCTCGCAATCATCTATGGTTATACCGTCTGGCTTATCTATAAAAATGCGCAGATATTGTTCTGCGCCTTCTTTTTTAAACTCTATATCCACCAGTTCAAAGCCATTATCCTCTAATATAGGCATAACCAACTGCCTGACCGTATCCGCAACTTTAGCTTTAGCCAATTTACCGACCTCCAAATCGCCAATATTAAAGAGTGGGTTTCCCCACTCTTCTAGTCAAGCCATCTATTTACGTTTTTCTTAAATCAGTATATCACGAGTTAGCACTATTTGCAAGCCCGTTCAAAACACAATTTTATATATGCCATCCGAAGCTATAACAGCATTTATTTGCTCCTCCAAATCATCCATAGATTCTAATGTCACCGACCCAATAAAAAGATTCACCCTCCATAAATTTATTGCATTTGCCTCAATTTGTCGATTATATCGACAAAATAATCAGGCAGAGGCGCGCAAAACTCCATATATCGTCCCGTTCTCGGATGAACAAAGCCCAGGTATTGTGCATGCAAGAGCTGCCCCTTCAACGCAAAGGCTTGTTTTCTATAGCCGTATACTGGATCCCCTACTACAGGATGGCCTATATAGGCCATATGAACGCGTATCTGATGAGTTCGTCCGGTCTCCAGGCGAGCCTCTATGAGCGTATAACGACCGAATCTTTCTAAAACCTTAAAATGCGTTACGGCACTGCGCCCTCCACTCACAACAGCCATCTTCTTCCTATCGGTTGGATGGCGGGCTATAGGGGCATTTATAACGCCCGTGTCTTCCTTTATATCTCCTTCGAGCAATGCTACATATTTCCTTATCGCTGTCTTTTCCTTTATCTGCTGAGCTAGAGCGACATGAGCCATATCATTTTTGGCTACGACCAGCACCCCTGATGTATCCTTATCTATACGATGTACTATACCAGGACGTATTTCACCGTTTATGCCTGAAAGGTCCTTACAATGGGCAAGCAGCGCATTTACCAGTGTAGCGCTGTAATTTCCGGCAGCCGGATGGACCACCATACCCTGAGGCTTATTTATGACTATTATATCTTCATCCTCATATAATATATTCAAAGGTATATCTTCAGGCTGTATATCGATCGGCCGCAACTCGGGAACCTCTACTTTTATGATATCGCCATCCTTTAGTTTATAACCGCTCTTTATATGCTGGCCGTTTACTGTTATATTGCCGTTTTTTATAAGGTTTTGTATATGCGATCGTGTCCATTGTTCGAAACTTTCAGCCAGGAATGTATCTAAGCGTTGGTCAGCCTTATCTGAAGTCACGCAAAGCGTATATTCATCCATAATCGTTTTACACCATCGACTTTTTAGCATCGCTTACGAAAATTACATAATATCCAAATAATATAGTGCCTATTACTACTGCAGAATCAGCCACATTGAATATCGGATAATTTATAATACGAAAATCTATGAAATCTACGACATAACCCAACCGTATACGGTCTATGAGATTGCCCACCGCTCCGCCCAGTATAAGCCCAAGACTTATCTTAAGCATTAAAGGCATGTTCGGACGAGCAAGTACAGCATATACGATAACAGCGCATACCAAGACAGTCAGCGATATAAACAACCAACGCTGATTCTGCAGTATACTGAAAGCAGCACCTTTATTTTCAGCATATGTGAAATGAAGGACACCGTCCACTAACGGAATGGTATGTCCCGGCCGCTGAAGCAATATAGACGTCATCAAGTACTTAGTTATTTGATCGGCTACCACTACAACGGCAGCTATCAACAATTGAAACAAAGGTATACCCCCTCTACAGCATTTTAATAATTATACCACATGGCTCATCTATCTGGAATATCGTTGCCTTCCTCGGACAATTGTTCCTCATAATCCCCATTTATTGTTTTATCTACCCGCTGTACTATTCCTCTATCGTTTTCATCAAATACACCTTGCTGGTCACCTGTGCTATAACTGGGATCATTGGGTACTTGATTATATCTGGCCACCGCCTGCCATGAGTCCTCGCCGTCAAAGCCTATGCGGTCATCTCTGTCGGCCACACCATAACCGTAGTATGAACCTAGCAGTTGCTCTTCCACCGGTCGATCATGATGCAGTTCATCTATATCCGGACGATCATTTTGCTGGCAACTTATGCATAATTCGGCGTACGGCAAAACCTCAAGCCTGGAACTGTCTATAGCTTTGCCACATCGCTGACACACTCCGTAAGTGCCGTCGTTTATGCGTTTTAACGCATCATCTATACGCTGTATCACAAGACGCTGGTTCTGCTTTAATGCCATAGCCTCCTCCATTTGAAAGGTTTCGGTGGCTATATCGGCTGGATGATTATCGTATGTGGACAATTCCTCTATGCTATCGCGCAAAGAAGTATTAAAGTTATTCTTATCCATAAGTTCTAGTGTATCCATAGCCTTGCTGCGCTCCTTAAGCAATAGGCTCTTAAAATGCTGTAACCCTCTGTTCCTCATATCACCGCGGTCCCTCCATGTTCTGTTGTACTATTCTAACTATATCGGATATAAATTGGCCTATATAGGGCAGATTTAATACAACCAATTTTTGCAGTATATATAATATTACAGCTGCCAAAATGGTAAAACCTATGGCCATACCCAAGCCGCGCCAGAGACCAGCCATAAAATTTGACCAAAAGATCTTCCGCCGGTCATTTAGATATTCCATATATTCCGCCACTTTCATAGACTCCATCTGTTTTATAAACTCTGTCAATCGCTCATCCAATTTTTTTATAGCATCTTTATCCTCATCGGCCATAACATCAACTCCGCTCAGTTAATTTACCCATTTAGCATTAACTTTATAATCAAAAGAACTGAACATCATTGATTCCGCTTTTTGTCATTTTTCGTATATGAACTCATGCAAGAGTTGCGTATTCTTCTCTATATCCGGCACTAATACGGCCATGCCTCGGATATTTTGGCTCTTAAATGTGCCGTCGACCGGCAATCGATATTGTTGCATGGATACATCGCCAAAGCTTAGCACGGCTAGGCCTAGTTCCAAAATCTCGCCTTTTGATAAACTGGTTTCGCAATACTGTAATATACTGGCTACCATACCCGGCAATTGAATCGGGCCTGCTTTCTTTACCCTCTGGAATAAAGCCTCCATGACACGCCTTTGCCTTTCAGTACGCTCATAATCACCGTTACCGACATAGCGTATGCGCGAATACGCAAGGGCCTGGCGCCCATCCAGCCTCTGCATTCCGGGTTTTGTTAAATTGGGCGACGGCTTGCCCCCACTTAATTTATTTATTCCATCCAAATATGAGTTTAAAAGCTTAATCTCACTGGATTTAACATCTATATCCACCCCACCGAGTTCATCGATTATCTTGGGGAGATTAAAAAAATCCACAGTCACATAATCGCTTATATCCATCTTAAAATTAGTGTTTATAGTTTTTATGGCCAACGCCGGACCTCCATAAGCGTAAGCATGATTCATCCTGTCGCCTCCGTGACCTGGTATATCTACGTACATATCGCGCATAAGCGACGTCAACTTTACCTTTTTATTTTTCTTATCGACAGAAGCTATCATCATGGTATCCGACCGACCCGTCTGATCTGGGTCTCTGCTGTCTATACCAAACAATGCTATATTGATTACATTGTATTCAGGTGCTGGCTGAACCACATTATTATCAGAAGACTCAGGCGGCTTATATTCTGTAATGCCGAGATCTTTATCATCAAGTTTTGTCTGTTCAACACTGTTTAACATCATATAGCTATACCCTATAATCCCGCCGACGATAAACAGCACTACAATCCCCAATATAAGCAGCGCTTTACTAAGGCAGCCTCTCTTCTTTTGTTTATCCTTAGACATATCCTCTCCCTCTTTCGCACAAAATGAAACTGTATAACTCACTCAAATTATAACATAGAAACAGTGGAATATTGTATGGAAGAAATAAAAAATTTACATTTTTCGAGCTGAATAGCCACGCTTAATATTTTATAATTGCAAAAAAATGAAAATAGATATATTATTGTAACAGATATTGGCTTGGAAAGGATGACGCTGCCATGGGTATAAAAGAAAGATTAGAAATAGCCGATAAGGAAAAAGTGTGCTGTCAAATAGAGGACTTCATTAAAAATATTATGACCGATTGGCAAAGAGAAGGTTGCATATTAGGCCTAAGCGGTGGATTGGACTCAGCGCTGGTGGCATACCTTGCCGTAAGGGCTATCGGCAAAGCAAACGTGCAAGCGTTGTTTATGCCCGAAAGAGACAGTTCCAAGCAAAGCTACGATGACGCCTGCCTCATAGCCGAGATACTCGGCTTATCGATGAAGGAAATAAACCTTACGCCACTGCTTAAAAAAATAGGAGTATACGGCCTGGAACCCTCTCCGATGTTTATACCGCGTCCTATACAGGAACACTACGTTACTCAAAAATACCATCAATATTCCACTGAAGAAGAACCCACATTTCTTAAGACGCTAAAAGGCGGGGTAGGCCAATCCGAGCTCCAAAAGCACATAGCCTATTATCGCATAAAACATAGAGTACGCATGGTACTGCTTTATTTTTATGGCGAGATGGACAACCTCCTCATACTTGGCACCTGTAACAAAAGCGAAAAGATGACCGGTTTCTTTGTAAAATATGGCGACAGCGCATCGGATATCGATCCTATAGCCGATCTATATAAGACACAAGTGAAGCAATTGGCGCGATACTTATTGATACCTGATAGAATTATCGATAAAGCTCCCACCCCGGATCTCATGCCCGGACTCACTGATGAACAGGCTATGCGCATAAGCTATGACAAACTCGATATTGTGCTTATGGGCATTGCATTATCCATGGATGAACAGGATATAGCACAAGAGGCTGAAGTCGATCCTGCGACTATAGCTTATATAAAGCGCCTTGTGCAACTATCGGAGCATATGCGCAATCTTCCACCGCAGCCATTTATATCATCTCTGCCCGATGATATCAAATACTAATATACGGTAAAGAAGAAACAGGCGCTTTCTTCGAAGTACGTTTATTCTCGTGCAATACCTCTTTATACACTTTTATGGTAGCAGAAGCTATCATATCCCAATTATATGCCTCCTGAACTTTATAAAAAGCCTTTTGGCACATTCTCGATGCCATAGACGGGTTATCCAGCAGGCTCAATATGCTATCTGCCAAAGCTCCGGCATTGCCTGGTGGCACTTTATAACCGTCTACTCCGTCCACTACTATCTCGGATAATCCTCCGACATCGGATACCACTACTGGCACGCGGGCAGCCATGGCCTCCAGCGCCACTATACCAAAAGGCTCATAGAGGCTCGGAAAAACCGCTATATCAGACGACTTATATAATTTATTGCGCGTCTGCTTGTCCACGTAACCGGTAAACTGGACCTTCTCATACAGGCCCCTGTCCCACGTCATTCTCCTCAGCGCATCTTCATAAGGCCCATTTCCGGCTATAACAAACTTTACCTCAGGATGCCTGGACAGCACTGCTGGAGCCGCTGTTATGAGCGTATCTACGCCCTTCTCGCGTACCAATCGCCCCACAAAGCATATTATGCGCTGGTCGGGTGCCGCGTATCTCAAGCGAAAATCGCTTATATCGCCGTCTACAGACAATTGTTCTATGTCTACGCCATTGGGCAATATACGTATTTTATCCTCTGGCAGTTGGAACACAAACCTGAGTTCATCTTTCATATAATTGCTGCAGCATATGACACGCCACGCCTCATAAGTCAACCACCACTCCACGTTGCTTATATAGCGTTGCATATCATTGTGCAAGCCGTTATTGCGCCCATATTCGCTGGCATGAATGGTAACTATCAGCGGTTTGCCATATACATGTTTAAGCGCTCTACCACAGAATGCCATAAGCCAGTCATGCACATGTATTATATCGATATCCAGCCCATCGTTTAAAAGCTGCGTAGCACGCTCTAGTGCTGCCATATTCAAATGAAACACCCAATCTATAAAGTTGTTGGTGGTTATATTATATGGGCAAACGCGATATACATATACACCCTTATCCTCTTCAAACTCTTTAAGGGTATTGTCGTTACAAGTTATCACATAGACCGTATGTCCCATCTTAGCCATATGGTGGGACAAATCATAAACATGACTTGATATACCGCCCACGCTGCGCGGCGGGTATTCCCAGGCAAGCATAAGAACCTTCATCGACGCGCTTCCTCCCTGCCTTTGCACATGTACTTGATCTCGCCGTTTCCCATATCTATATGTGCTCGGCTTTCATCATCGAAAAAAAGCACGATTCCATCTTTACTTAATATTTTCACGCCTACGATGGTTTTCCCCTCCAATTGTTTCTGATTATCCATTGTACCCATCATCGTTTTCCTCTCTAAAAATGCGTTGCCAACGGCATTCTATATCGCCTTTACCATCCCTTTCGAATATAACGTTGCTACTATCATCCAATTCTATAGCGAATTCCTCTTTGCCTATAGAACGTACATCGGTTATCTTTTTGCCTATCATATGCGCGGCCACTTTCTCGGCCTTTTTTAGCTTATAGAGGCGTTTATCGTATAATTGATGCACTGTTGCCATATTATTCCTCCCTGCGTGCGCAAAATATCATATATTTATTATACTTTCTTTCGACGCATTTTATCCTGACCATACGACTGTTTCATTAACGTTCATTTATAACAAAAAATATTGATAGGTAAAAATTTCTCTCCAAAAATCATGCGATTTCTGTTATACTATTATGTATAATATGACTATTCAGGTACCGTTGCACGTAGGCGACGGTAACAATTAGCCTCATACAAAGATAGCAGACGTATTGGTATATGTATGGAGCAGGCCTTAGAACGTTTCGCTGTATGCTCTGCGAGCGTAGTGAACGGCAGGCGTAGGCCGGGCATGGACGCCCGGCCAGCCAGCACTGAGCATGGACGCGAATTGCTGGCGTTAGCCTGCCGGAACGAAGCAAGCAGTTAAGCATACACGAAACATTCTTCAGACTGCGAAAGACATATACCAATGCAATGCTCTAGTTTCACCGATATCCGGAATACATGAGACAGAGGCTAATTAGTTACCAAGCCTGTGAGATACCTGAACAGTCACCATAATAGCAATAACGGAGGAGCATGATGAAGAAAAAGCTGCTTGTCATACCCATGCTTATATTATACATACTCGCACTTGCGGCATATATCCCGGTCGCATATGCCGAGCCAACGTCGAACGATACACTAGCTGACGATGCCACGGTCTTGTCGCCACCTGCTGTATCGGCTAAAAATCTCATTCTCATAGACGCTAAGACTGGCAATGCGCTATACAGCATAAATCCGGATCAAAAGGCTTATCCTGCCAGCATAACCAAGATATTGACCGCCGCCATTGCGTTGGAACAAGGAAATCTCAAAGACGTGGTAACTATAGATGAAGAGGCTTCTTTGGGTATACCAGCCGGTAGCAGCGCTATCGTCATGGACAAAGGTGAGCAATTCACTTTAGAACAGCTTCTATACGGCCTTATGCTTATATCCGGCAATGATGCCGCGGTAGCTATAGCCAAACATATATCGGGTACTACAGACGAATTTGTAAACTTGATGAATCAAAAGGCTAAAGAATGGGGAGCAAAAAACAGCCATTTCGCTAATCCTCACGGTTTCCACAACGATAATCACTATACCACTGCTTACGATATGGCCATGATAGCACGCCATGCCATGACCATACCTAAATTTCGCGATATAGTATCAACCACATTGTACCTTGATATACCGAAAACCTTAAGAGGGGATCAGCGTCGCTGGGATAATATAAACTTTTTCGTACAGCCAAACAGCAAATATTATTACAAAGGGGCTACCGGCATAAAAACCGGATATACCAACCAGGCACATCATACGTTGGTAGCATCAGCGCAACACAACGGTACGGAGCTCATAGCCGTATTGATGGGTGAACCAAGCAAACCAGTTGCTTGGAAAGATGCTGCAGCGCTCATGGACTATGGCTTTAATGCATTTGCTCGAAAGATAATAGCCACTAAAGGGACACCGCTCGGTACAGTAAATATCACCAATGGATCAACATCTGAAAGCATAGAAGCCGTATTAGATCGAGATATAGATGTTATGGTACCTAAGGTCAGTGAAATCATTCAACCGTCCGTACATCTTCCATCTTCCATAACGGCACCGATAAAAGAAGGCGATGTAGTGGGTAGCGTAGATTATATGATAGGTAAACAGAAGGTAGCTTCGGCCAATTTGATAGCTCCACAAAGCATAACTATAAAACAAGCGGAGGCAATTCCTCCGCTTGTCACAGCAAACAGTAACAGTACCACATCATCGGCATGGTGGCAGATAAGTCTTGTACTTATAATAGTGGCCGCATTATGGATGCTGTATTCGCTAAAAAAGTCCCATGATAATGACACCTATCGCTTTTAATCATCCGGCCTTATCCATTTGCTTTGGTTTAGCGAATATCATACGCCCTGCCGCTGTTTGAAGCACACTTGTCACCATAACGCCTATGGTATGGCCTACGTGCTTTTTACCACCATCTACCACTATCATAGTACCATCATCCAGATAAGCAACGCCCTGCCCAGACTCTTTGCCATCTTTAACCACTTGAACCAGCATCTCTTCTCCGGGCAGTACCATGGGCTTTACGGCATTTGCCAGTTCATTTATGTTCAATACCTGAATGCCCTGAAAATCAGCCACTTTGTTGAGGTTATAATCATTTGTAATAACCTTGCCATTATATAATTTGCACAATCTGAGCAGCTTTATATCCACTTCATCGGCATCTTCAAAATCTACATCCACTATCTGTACATCAATGTCCAATTCTTTTTGTATCCTGTTCAATATATCCAGGCCACGCCGGCCTCTATTGCGTTTCAGCGCATCGGATGAATCGGCTATATGGCGCAGTTCCTTAAGTACAAAAGTAGGTATTATAAGAGGTCCCTCTACAAAGCCGGTACGGCATATATCGAATATTCTGCCGTCTATTATAACACTGGTATCCAATATTTTTGGCATAACATTGCCCGCATTGCTTGCGCCTTGTTTATCTTTTGAAGTATTTTTCTTAAACATATTGGCGAGACCAATTATGTCGTCTTTACGCTTCACAGCTAAAGTCACACCTATATAGCACAATAATACATAGATTAATATAACTAAAGCTGTAGCAAACCATTTAACAGGAATAAGCATAATTGGTTTGATCAGCAATCCAGCCACTACACTGCTTATTATGAGACCTACTACACCCAGCAAAACATCGACCAAGGGCACTTTCTGGAGTTCTCGTTCCATCCAATTGGTAAGCGATGACATCCAATGTATAAACTTGTTGGATAATAAAAACGATATGATGCCACCTGCAATAGAACAAACAGCATATAGGGCGATGCTTTGCCAAAGTGATAAACTAAACGTCAAAGAATCAGATATCAATAATGATATACCTGCTCCTATTATAGCACCTATAATTCCAAAAACTATTCTCAGCACTGTTATGAGCATTTAATATTCACCTCCTCCTATAGTATTCCCATTATACCATATTTTTATCATAAAGATAAGAAAATTTGAAGATTTTTGGATAAAAAATAAGCGTCCTTAATTAGACGCCTTGCCATATTCTTTCTTCTATAAGCCTCTCTATTTCATCTGTGCCAGTGCTATTGGCTAATGCCAACTCACTTACTAATATCTGTTTGGCGCTGTTGAGCATCTTGCGTTCGCCGGCTGATAAGCCCTTTTGCTTTTCCCGTATCATAAGGCTTCTAACTACGTCCGCTACTTCATATATATCCCCGCTCTTTATCTTATCCATATTAATCCTATAGCGCCGATTCCAATTGGTGTTATCACCATCTTGATTGTTCTGCGACAAAGCAGCCAAAACCCTTTTGCTCTCATCTTCATCTATTATATGCCTTATGCCAATATCATCCGCACTGGATAGTGGTATCATTATCTTTACATCACATACTGGCAACTTCAATATATAGTATTTTTGTGTAACCCCTAATATTTCTTTTTCCTCTATAGCTTCTACTACACCGGCACCATGCATTGGATATACGACTTTATCGCCTATTTGAAGCACAACAATACACCTCTTGTCATAATTAAATAATTCATTATTTTTAATTATAACACACATAATATCCCATTGTCAAATAAACTTTATATTGTAACACGACATATAACCTTAGTCAATAGCTTTTGCAAAAAATATTATTTACAAATTTACCCATGATGATTGTTCAGTAAGGAGCACACGTCCATCCTCTAACAATATATCGTCCTTATGAATCGCCATATCGCCAACATCTGTCCTGACATCGGTATAAATATTAAACGCTTCTAGCAAAATATCAGGGTTTATACCGCCCACGCTGGGCAATAACAGCTTTGTAGTTATATATTGCCCTTCTCGCATCAAAATCAATTCTTTTATACATGGCCTTATATTGATTTCTTTTAAACCTTTTTTAGTTCGCTTTTCCATAATAATATCATTCATGCTCATGAGCACATTGATATGCGACTGCGATATCCATTGAACGCTTTCATATGGTCGTATAGTATAGCAACCTATGGCTGCTTTGCCAAGAACACCGGGCACATCATCATCTATTTCCATAGCTTCGAGCACATGCATATCACTCGGTAAAACATCATTTAGCCTTTGAACAAAGATTTTTGCGGATAATGGTTTAACCAAATGCACGTCCATATACTCGGCTGAGCTAGGTATACCCAACGGCGTGGGCGCTGAGAAACTTATCTTCGCATGGGGACTGAACCCTTTGCTGTAAGCCATCGGTATATCGGCCCTGCGCAACGCTCTTTCCATAGCGTGTACCATATCAAGATGCGATATAAACCTTAAATCGTTCTCCTTGCTAAAGTGTACTAGCATTCGCATTGTCACATACACCCTCCCATCGCTCTATACCGCATTTTATACACGCACGTCGGCAGTCGAAAGTGGTCTTGCCTTTCAACGCTCTCTCACGCTCTCGTATAAGAAAATCCTTTGACACACCGGCGTCTATATGATCCCATGGAAGCACTTCATCATAAGAACGGACCCGACTGGCATAAAATTCAGGATTTATACTGCATTGTTCAAAAGCTTTAAGCCAACCGTCATAATTAAAATAATCGGTCCAGGCATCGAATCGGCAACCATTGGCCAACGCAGCGGCCAATACCCTTCCCAAGCGGCGATCGCCGCGTGCAAATACTGCCTCTATGAAGCTCAAACGGTTATCGCTCCAATGATACGTTACATGTTTCATGCGTAATTGCTGTTGTAGCAAGTGCTGCTTATATGATAAGCGGTCTATTTTATCCTGTGGGTCCCATTGAAACGGCGTAAACGGTTTAGGCACAAAAGACGACGTACTAACTGTAATATCTATATGCCTGCCGCGCTGATCTTTAGGTATGGAATAATAGACGTCTAATATGCGACGAGCCATTTCGGCTATACCATATAAATCGTCATCAGTTTCAGTAGGCAATCCTATCATAAAATATAGTTTGACCGACTGCCACCCTTGTTGAAAGGCATATTCCACGGTACGCAATATATCGTCATCGGTGATACCCTTATTTATCACGTCCCGTAAGCGCTGGGTACCGGCCTCCGGCGCAAAGGTTAAACCGGTCTTTTTTACGCTTTGGATGCGTTCCAGGAGGCTTTTATCTATGCTGTCCAACCGTAATGATGGCAATGATAATGCCACTTTATCCTCTTGAAATTTTTCTAGTAAAATCTTTACAAGCTGTTCCAACTGGCTGTAATCCCCTGTACTTAGAGAAGAAAGCGACATCTCGCTATATCCGGTTGCTCTAACGAGCTTGTCCGCCAATTCAACCAACCTATCAGCCGAGCGCTCACGTATAGGCCTATAGACCATGCCAGCCTGGCAAAAGCGGCATCCCCTTGTGCAACCCCTGAATATCTCCAGCACCGCACGATCATGTACTATATCTATATAGGGCACTATAGGGCGTTCGGGATAAGCGGCGCTGTTCAAGTTCGTTACTACGCGCTTCCTTATGGTATGGGGGAGGCTATCTATCTTGGGTGCTATGGCATTTATAGTCCCATCATCATTATATGAAATCTCGTAGAGCGATGGCACATACACTCCATCTATAGATGCTACGTGCTTCAAAAAGTTTTGCCTATCGGTATCGCCGCTATGCTTCCACGTCTTATAGCAATTCACTATTTCATCTATGGCTTCCTCGCCGTCTCCGATAAGAAAGAAATCTATTATGTCGGCCAAAGGTTCGGGATTATAGGCGCATGGTCCGCCAGCCAGCACAAAAGGATGGCGATTGGTGCGTTCTTTGCTCCATATCGGTATACCTGCTAAATCCAACATATTCAATACATTGGTATAACTCATCTCATACTGCAACGTAAAACCGAGCATATCGAAATCAGCTATGCTATCGCCACTTTCCAGAGCGAACAGAGGTATTTCATGCTGACGCATCTGCTGTTCCATATCGACCCATGGGGCAAAAACTCGCTCGCAAAACGTATCATCTCTTTTATTCAATATGTCGTAAAGTATGCGTATACCCAGATGGGACATGCCTATATCGTATACATCAGGGAATGCAAAGGCAAATCTCACCTCTACTGAAGCCAGATTTTTGTGTACCGCATTATACTCATTTCCTATATATCTCGCAGGCTTTTCTACCGATAATAGTATCTTATCTATGCTTCTGTTCCTCAAAATCTTTACCTCTTTTATATCAGTTTATTCATAATCACATTAGGCCCATAATCCATAAGGGCATTTACAATCTGTATTTCTCCCACGTATCCTTTTATCCTGCCGTCCTTATCTATCACTACCACCACATTATATTTATTGGATATAAAATGGCGCATCACATCTTTTATTGTCGCCGAAGGCACAGATGCTATTTCCACAACGGGCAAGGTACCGCTGCGCATCATGGTTTCTTTCTTGCGCGTTATATCTCGCAATGCTATATATGTCCCCTTTTGCTTCTCGTGATGCAGGGATATAAACATAAAAATACCCATTACCAAAAAGGTAGGATTGAAGGTGCCTGAAATCAATATATAAACCCCTATCGCGCATAAAATCGCGGCTATGATCCTTCCGGTATTTACAGCCGCTGCCGTAGCTTTTTTTATACCCCAGGGTATTGACAACAGCGCTCTTAAAATACGGCCGCCATCTAACGGAAGGCCTGGCAGAAGATTAAATACAGCCAATATGACGTTGCAGCTTATAAAATAAGCCCATTTATCTGAATTCAGCATACCGTACGAATTCAGCGCTGTTATAATTGAGATTATTATAAGGTTAGCCACCGGTCCGGCTAAAGCCACCGCCAACTCGGTTTTAGCATCACCTTCAAATAACGCCTCCACATGTGCCACACCGCCAAAGGGCATAAGCTCAACATCGCTAACGTATAAGCCAAAAGCCCTTGCTGTGACAGCGTGGCTCATTTCATGTATAAATATAACGGCTAACAATACGGCTACATGATATACATAGCCCATAAGCGCCGTTATAATCATCAGTAATATCAGCCATCGATTCAATATTAAGTCTATACCTAAGAAACTGCCTATTTTCAACTGAATAACGGCCCCCTTTAAATGGATGACTGATTTTTGATATTTATCCACTCCAAGGGATCTACCGGCTGGCCTTTATACCACACCTCAAAATGCAGATGTGTGCCTGTGGCTAAGCCACTGTTTCCAATTTTAGCTATGACATCGCCTTTGCACACCTGCTGGCCTTGTTTTACTAAAATTTCGGCAGCATGGGCGTAAAGCGTTTCCACTTGCTCCGAATGTTTTATGCGGACATAACGGCCTTCGGTACTATTTTCCCCTACCTCGATCACCGTACCGTCGGCTACTGCCACCACAGGTTGGTCGGCCTGACTATCTATATCTATACCGGTATGTATTTCCTCCTTCTGAAATATTGGATTGACCCTCTTGCCGAATTTTGACGTCACCTGCCCATTGACAGGCGCTATCATATCTATGCGCTGTTCGCCGTCTATAACCGGCGGTACTACAGCATCGGTTTGCTGAGCCGGCGTTTCATCGCTTATATCGCTGAAAACCCTCTCCACCTGTCGTTGGAATTCCGGCAATATATTCTGAACAAACTTGAGCTGTCCCACCGTATCTTTTATATCGACGTTAGTAGTGAAAGCCGCAGTCACCCAACTGGTAACCTGCTTCGCAAAAGGGGCATTTATACTTTTAAGCAACAGTATGGATGCCACTATTACTATGCATATGCCTATTTTAGTAAGCAGTTTACGCCATTTATCAGAATGTCCATCCTTGTCTTCATAGGTTGAAACTGGCTTGGCAATATCGTTATGCCAACGGTGCCGATCGGAATTCATATCGGCCAGTATGTCCTCTATGCTTCTCGGCGCTGTATTGCTTTGTCCATCCATATATATTCCTCCTCGCTATTCTATTTATATTTACAGCGGGGAAGGAATATAACAACGCTTATATGTCTTCGGAATATATATCATCTCTACTGGGTGGATTGACTACCAAACGCCAGTCAAGATCCCCCCTGTCTAAGGCTTTTATCAAGGCTTCAGCCGTGGCCATATTGGTGGCCAGAGGTATATTATGCACATCACATAGTCTGAGCAAAGCGCTTACGTCAGGCTCATGCGGTTGCGCCGTAAGCGGATCTCTTAAGAATATAACAAGGTCGATCTTATTATATGCCACCCTAGCACCTATCTGCTGATCTCCACCTAACGGTCCAGATAAAAAGCGATGAACATTAAGCCCTGTAGCCTGTATAACCAGCCCACCGGTAGTGCCCGTGGCACAGAGATTATGATGTTTCAATATATCCTTATATGCTATACAAAAATTTACCATATCGTCTTTTTTCTTATCATGCGCTATCAAAGCGATGTTCATAAAAGCTCACGATGCCCCTCTCATTAAAACTTTATTTTATGCTGCCTCATTCCAACGTTTAATATCAACCCGAGAGCTATCATATTAGTAAACAATGAACTGCCACCATAGCTCATAAACGGCAGCGGTATGCCCGTTATAGGCATTATACCCATAGTCATACCTATATTTTCGAATATTTGGAAACCCAGCATAGATATTATACCTATAACCATGAGCATCCCAAATTTATCTTTGGAACGCAAAGAAATCCTTATGCTCTTAAATATAATATACGCATACAATGCTATCAGCGAGGCGCACACTATAAATCCCAATTCCTCGCCAACCACCGAGAAAATAAAATCGGTATACTGCTCAGGAACGAAATTAAATTGGCTTTGACTGCCGTGATACAGTCCTCTACCTGTAATCTGTCCGGACCCTATGGCTATCATAGATTGTATGACATTGAAGCCGTTTCCCATGGGATCGCTGTATGGATCCAAAAATATCAGCAAACGATCCTTTTGATAATCCTCCAAAACATATTTCCATGCCAGCGGTACGGCAGCAGCTCCGGCTCCTATTAATGTCAGCATGAATTTATAATCTATACCACCTATGATGAACATACCCAAAGCTATAGCAATAAATACTAGAGCTGTTCCGAGGTCCGGCTGTTTGAGTATCAATACCAAAGGAATCCCTATATATATAAGTACGGTTATAAACTGCTTCAAGTTCTTTATACCGTCCTCATACGATGACATCACTTTAGCCACCATTATTACAACGCCTAATTTGGCAAATTCAGACGGCTGACCACCTAACCCTCCTACGCCCAGCCAGCTTTTGGAACCGTTTACTTCTTTGCCAAAAAGCAATACGATCACCAGCATCAGTAAACAAAAGAGATATATATAAACAGCCATATTACCTATGGTTTTATAATCTACGCTAATGACTATTATCATAGCTATAAAGCCGGCTATAAACCACATGAGCTGCATACGAGCCGTGCTGTAATCCCCGCTATAATAAGCCCCTGTAGCGCTGCTTATAGCAAATAGTCCTACGAATACTATAGCCGTAACAGCTAGTATTAAGCTGTAATCTATATATTTAATAAACCTTTTGTTTACCATAAAATTTTCTCCCGTAATATTAAAAAAGAGCTGACAGAGCAGCTCATTTCTCTTAACGATGTCATTAAAGTGGTGCCGAAGGCGGGACTCGAACCCGCATGAAGAAATCCTTCACTACCCCCTCAAAGTAGCGTGTCTGCCAATTCCACCACTTCGGCTTCACAATAAATATTATACGATAGCAGGCGTTTGCTGTCAATATGCAAAATTTCGCTATGTTTTAAAATGCTCCTCGTTAAGCAATACTATATATGTAGCTTAGACTTATGCTTACAAAAATTTTTATAGAGGAGGCTAAATCATGGTATTGAATAATGATATAAGCACTTCCGACGCTATAGCTGTGGAACCTGTGCCTATAACACCGGGTGAGCGTGTAATCATACGTTATAAAGGCTTTTTATCCGATGAGCAAGCACAGGATATCTACGCACATGTAGGATACGGCCCCAACGACAATTGGCAGGATGTTCAAGACGTAAAATTACAAAACTCGTTTAATGGTTGGCAGGGAACGGTAGATATAAAGCACGGCGGCCGATTCAATATATGCTTTAAGGATAATAACTCCCGCTGGGACAACAACTACGGCCATAATTGGAGTTATGAAATCCACAATGGCAGCCGTCGATAAACTGTCGGACAGAGGGCGAACAATAAGCTGCCCTCTGTTTTATACCTAAACTTCTATATCTTTTGTAATTCAGCGGCTGAAGCAAGCTGTATAATCTGCGTTGATGGTGGCAGATGTTCTTTATCTATACTCAATGTATCGCTGCCATATTTAGTGCCATTTAGCAGCGATAGAAAGGCATCTGCTCCCACTATTGGAAGTTCAAACTTTACATTTTGAGGTATATCAGGCTTAAAATGCATAGGTATAGCTATTTTAGGCGCTATAGCTTTTACAATATCTGCAGCATCTTCAGGTCCTATAGTAAAGAATCCTCCCACCGGTATAAGTAGTACATCCACGCTGCCTAAGGAATTGATCTGCTCTTTTGCTAATTTATGCCCCAAATCCCCCATATGGCATACATTCACGCCGTCTACTTCTATTACGAAGATTATATTCCTACCCCTCTTGTTGCCATTCTCATCATCGTGAAAGGCCTCAAATCCCCGTATATTTATACCTTTCACCCGGATAGGAGCCGCAGTGTTCACAACTACAAAATCCCCGCTTACACCCTCGAAATAGTTATGATCATAATGGCTGTGGCTGGATGTAACTATATCAGCCTCTACTTTAGGCATTTTGATGCCCATAGGACTGTATGGATCGGTAACAATTTTTATACCATCAGATGATTCTATCTGAAAACAAGAGTGCCCTAAATATCGTATTTTCATAATAGCATTTATACCTCCTTAATCGAACAGCACGCTTACCGGCAAATGCTCATATATACGCTCTATTGCCTCAGAAAATAAAGGCGCTACAGATAAAACCTTTATCTTATCCAATTGTTTTTCGGGCAGCAAAGGAATAGTATTGGTGATAACCAACTCTTTTATGGCAGAATTTTGCAATCGCTCTATAGCAGGACCTGACAGCACACCATGTGTGGCGCACGCATAAACCTCCTTAGCACCATTGTTGACCAAAGCTGCTGCACCTTCCACCAATGTGCCAGCGGTATCAACGAGGTCATCGATCAGTATAGTCCGTTTACCTTTGACATCGCCTATTATATTCATTACCTCAGCTACGTTGGCCTTAGGTCGGCGCTTATCTATGATGGCCAAAGGGGCATCCAATTTATGCGCAAATCCTCTGGCACGTGTTACGCTGCCCAGGTCGGGTGATACTACCACTAGATCATCTCCAGCAAAGTCGCGTTCCAAGAAATATTGAGCTAGAATAGGCACGCCGAGCAAATGATCCACTGGTATGTCAAAGAACCCTTGTATTTGAGCCGCATGCAAGTCCATTGTCAGCACACGATCGGCCCCAGCTTTACTCAATAGATCGGCTACAAGTTTAGCCGTGATGGGATCTCTGGCCTTAGCCTTTCTATCCTGTCTGGCATACCCATAATACGGCACTACCGCGGTTATCATACCAGCTGAAGCCCTTTTACAGGCATCGATCATTATGAGCAATTCCATCAAATTGTTATTTACCGGTGCGCATGTGGGCTGAATTATAAATACATCAAACCCTCTTACCGTTTCAAAAAAATTAACTGATATCTCTCCATCGCTGAACGTGGTGACCAGACAATCGCCCATGGGTACACCTATATGATCCGCTATTTCTTTGGCCAATATAGGATTAGCATTACCTGTAAAAATCTTAATATTTGTTGACCTGGACATCATTCTTCTTCCGTTCCCTTCTTAAATTTTTTTGCCACCCAACCTTCTTTAACCACTTGTTTTGCTCGTGCTATAGCCAATGCTCCAGCCGGTACTTTATCAGTGATAGTAGATCCTGCCGCTATGTATGCATTTTCTTCTACTTCCACAGGGGATACCAGATTAGCGTTACAACCTATAAAGGCATTATCTTTTACAATTGTCCTGTATTTGCGCACACCATCATAGTTTACCACTACAGACCCACAACCAAAATTCACTTTCTTACCCACATCCGCATCGCCGACATAGCATAAATGCGGTACTTTGGTACCATCGCCTATAATAGAATTTTTTATCTCTACAAAATCACCTATACGCGTGCCTTTACCTATGCGCGTTCCCGGCCGCAAATATGCAAATGGGCCTACCGTAGTATCATCGCCTACTTCACTATCTATTATAACAGAGGATTGGATCGTAACTCTATCACCTATTATGGCATTAGATAAACGGCTATTAGGATATAGAATACATTGCCGTCCTATTCTGGTACCATGTTCCAATACATTCCCTGGATAGATAACTGTATCCTGGCCTATCTCAACATCGGTATCGATGTATACCGATGTTGGATCTATTATAGTAACCCCCTCAGTCATCCAGCGTACAGCTATTTCCCTCCTCAAAAGCATTTCAGCCCGTGCCAGTTGCACTCTATCGTTAATACCGATAACTTCCTCAGGCTGCTCTACTGTTACAGCTCCAACCTTTAGCCCCTGGTTAGCGATTGCTGCTAAAACATCGGTAAGGTAATATTCATGTTGAGCATTGTTATTATCTATCATATCCAATGCGCCATTTAAGACATTGGCATCAAAACAATATATAGCAGAATTTACCTCTTTTATGGCTTTTTGAGATTCGTCGGCATCCTTATCCTCCACTATAGCAGTCACATTGCCTTGGCTATCTCGTATTATTCGGCCGTAACCTTTCGGATCATTCATTATGGCTGTCAGTACCACTGCCGCATATCCGCCTTCTCGTGTTGTATCATATAAGCATCTCAATGTGGTATTTTTTATCAAAGGCACATCGCCTGGCAACACCAAAGCGTATTTGTGATCGCTAGTTAGATAATGCCTTGCCATCATAACGGCATGCCCGGTTCCTAACCGCTCAGCTTGATATACATAGTCTAAACCGTCCCCCAAGACATCTTTTATGCTTTCACCGCCTGGCCCAGTTACAACAACGCATTTTTTTACACCAGCATCTTTTACAGCTGAAATAATATAGCTTATAATAGGTTTACCGCATAAAGAATGAAGTACTTTAGGTATGGCAGAACGCATCCTCACGCCCTGGCCTGCTGCCAATATCAGTGCCATGCAGTCATCCAAATCTAATCGCTCCTTTCGATATTATAAAAACCTCTATTATTATACATTTAATATGTCTTAGGAGCAAGTTTACAGAGAATTCAAGCAACTCACATAAAAAGAGAGCCTACATTATAGACCCTCTAATAGTTCAGAACCTTTATGCCTCCATGACCTGCTTATATTTCTCTATTATAGCAGCTTGAATCACTTCGCGCGCCTGTGAGTTTATTGGATGAGCGATATCCCTGAATTCCCCGTCCGACAGCTTACGGCTCGGCATAGCGATAAATAGGCCATTCTGCCCCTCGATGACCTTTATATCGTGGACTACGAATTCATCGTCAAAGGTTACCGACGCCACAGCCTTCATCTTGCTATCGCTATCGATCTTCCGCAGACGTATATCCGTTATCTTCACATCAATTCACTCCTCTACATCGATGCTTATACTTCTCTTTATCATATTCGCCATATCTTTATATTTTCCTGCATGATTTTAAAATTTTCATAAATTTGAGCGGATATCTATTTCCCCAGTGAATTCATCAATGCCATATAATGTAAATAATGCTATATATTTATCTACTAATTTATCAACAGGTATAGATGTAGCTACCAATACTCCATTATTCACCACTTCAGCCCCAAATTCTTTCATCAAATCTAATATGCCCTTGGCGGTACCTCCAGCCTTCATAAAGTCATCTATGAATACCACTCGGGAACCCGAAGATAAGGAACGCCTTGAAAGTGACATAGTTTGTATACGCCTCGAAGATCCCGATACATAATTTATACTTATAGCTGATCCTTCAGTAACACGATTCTCTCTCCTTACAATAAGCAAAGGCTTATCCAATTGGCGTGCGACTGCCATAGCGAGCGGTATACCCTTGGTTTCCACCGTCACTACATAATCCAAATCCTCTTTCATAAAATAACCCGCCAATATCAACCCCATAGTATCGGCTAAATCCGGCCTGTACATGATATCGTTCATATAAATGTATCCGCCTGGTATTATGCGGTCAGGTTGAGACATCATTTCGGCTAACCTATTTGCAAAAACGAGTTTATCTTCATATGGTATATCCGGAACGTATCGAATGCCGCCACCCGCTCCCAACACCGCATGTATATCGCCCATACCAGATTTTATCATGGCATCTTTTATAATAGCTATATCCTCGCTTATAGTGGATTTAGCGGTTTTAAACATATCCACGAAAAAATCCAAACCGTATATGCGATTAGGATGCTCCATCAATATTTTTGTTATAATACTGATGCGCTCATTCCTTTTAAATTCTTGCAAAATTCAAACCTCCAGAATCATTTTCCGAACATTATTCGTATATTTTATATTTTAATTCATAATCGGTATTTTTTCCAGAGGTATTTTATTTCTATTAATACATTTACTTCTTATACGGTGACTGTTCAGGTACTATTATGTATAGGCGACGGTAACGATTAGCTCCGTGCAAAGATAGCAGAAGTATTGGTATATGTCTGGAGCAGGCCTTAGAACGTTTCGCTGTACGCTCTGCAAGCGCAACGTTGAACAGACGTGGCCGAAGGCATGGAGGCCGGAGGCTAATCAGTTATCAAGCCTGTGAGGTACCTGAACAGTCACTTATATATACACCTATCTGTTATGCATACTTATGAACAAAGCTTTGGCCGCTCGTTGCCCTATATAAGCCTTTTGCCGCCTCTAAAGCGCATCTTCCAGAAGAGATCGAATTGGCTTATCATAAGCCCCTTTTTAGGAAACATGTGTACGAACTCGCTCTTACTTATCATAATACCGGTGTGATTTATTATATGCCGGCGCAATGTAAAGTACACCAGGTCTAAAGGTTGTAATTGCTCCATACCCAAATCTTCACCGTCCAATGCCTTTATACCGCGTATATACCGTTCGGGATCGTCGCGGAACCACTGCTCTCCTATAGGAGTGCCGTCGCCGTCTGGTATATATATGCCAAATTCTTTGTAAAACAGCACCACGAACCCAAGGCAATCCAATCCATCCATGGAACGCCCGTTATGGACAAAAGGTACACGTTTATATTTCTCTATAACCTGTAGTAAATTCTCCCGCGACACGCTTTGGTTCATTGGAAATACCTCAATTCAATATATTTTTAATCTTTTAATAATATCTTATTCGCCAAATACCAATCTGTGAAATGTTAAGCAATAGTATCTGTTTTATTATCCAGTCTTGTGGTATAATAAGCACGTGATACATATAATGTTCGTAGACTGAAAAACACGGTATTGACTATATTAAATGGGTAATAATATAATATAAAAAATCATCATGAAGGGACGTGCTGAAGGTTTTTTAACCTTTGTATTATGAATTATATAAATATTGAAGAGCTAAAAGGCAAACATATTCATTTCATTGGCATAGGTGGAATAAGCATGAGCGGCCTGGCCCAAATACTCCTTCGACAGGGTTGCATAGTTACGGGTTCTGATGTAAAGGCCTCGACTTTAACCCGGAAACTGTCTGATTCCGGCGCTACTGTATATATAGGACATAAAGCAGATAATGTAAAGGGTGCTGATCTCGTAGTTTACACAGCGGCTATACATAACGATAATCCAGAGCTCAATGAGGCCAATGGGCTTGGTATTCCAACAGTGGACAGAGCCACATTCTTAGGACAAATTATGAAAAATTATGGCAAAGGCATAGCTGTTGCCGGCACACACGGTAAAACCACTACTACCTCTATAATATCCATTATCTTACAGAATGCCGGTCTGGACCCTACTGTACTGGTAGGCGGTGAGCTGGACGCTATAGGCGGTAATGTACGCGTAGGGGAAAGTCAGTATTTTGTAACCGAGGCATGCGAATATGTAGAAAGTTTTTTAAAGTTTTATCCATATATAGCGGTAATCTTAAACATAGAGAGGGACCACTTGGACTATTTTAAGGATTTGGATGATATATATAATGCATTCTTATCATTTGCCAAATTAACGCCCGATGATGGCTATGTGGTAGGATGCATAGATGACCCCCTTGTAGAGCAACTATTAAGCGATATGCCTGACAAGGCAATATCCTATGGCATAGATAAACCGGCACACTGGACCGCCGATGACATAGCTTTTGATAAAAAAGGCTTTCCGTCGTTTAATATATACTGCGACGGGCTAAATATGGGACGTTTTTCGCTCAGCATACCCGGACGGCATAACATCTATAACGCCTTGGCATCAGTGGCGGTAGCCGATTTATGCGGTATAGATATTGAAATGATAAAAGAATCTTTACGCCTTTACAAGGGCGCACACAGGCGTTTCGAAGTGAAAGGACGTTTAGAGGAAGGCGTCACTGTCATAGACGATTATGCGCATCATCCTACAGAAATAAAGGCCACTATACAAGCGGCATTGAATTACCCTCATAACCATATATGGTGCGTATTTCAACCTCATACCTACACACGTACCAGACTTTTACTGGACGAATTCGCGTCGGCATTCTACGGAATAGACCATCTTATCATCACAGACATATACGCTGCGAGAGAGGTCGATGATGGATCTATAAATTCAAAAGATTTGGCCCTAAGGATAAATCAAGCCGGTCAAAATGCGATCTATATGGAGGATTTCAGCTCTATCGAGCGTTATATACTTGAGAACTGCCAACCGGGAGATATAATAATAACCATGGGCGCCGGCGATGTATATAAAATAGGCGATGATCTTTTGGAGCATTCGATGATAATTGGCAAGGTCATATAGTTACAGTTTCATCCTGAATAGCCTATCCCTGTATCGTTTGGCATGCGCCGCTTCTTCATCGCTCACATTGTGATGGCTGTAGCGGGCTTTATCGTATAGCTCGGTCAGCTCTTTAAGCTCAGGGTCTGCGCCAGGCTGTAGACCGCTTATCGCTGAATGAATATCATCAGGTGTTTGCTGCGGTTTTATTTCATAACCTTTATCGGTAAAGCGTTTTATAGTTTGGGCGTATAAAAAACGTATGCGCTGTTGAGGCGTTTCAAAATGCCTCAGCACGCGCCTCATACGTCGTCTTATATCTTGCCCTAGCGATGAACTCCGATCCACTATATCGTCCAACGATAATATGAAGCTCCTTTCTTCATCCCCAGCCGTATATCTTTCCATCATCGATGAAATCCATCTCGCCAGCGCCTTGACCAATTGATAAACCAAAAAAACTGTTATAGCTATAGCTACAGCATAAAATACTACTTCCATAATGGCCCTTATAATGTTCGCAATAGGAGAAGTCGTACTGTCGGCAAATTGGCTGAGATCTACAGGAGGCGCGGCCCCCTGCTCTTCCGAAGGTCCAAATAAACCATTCAGCCATGTTATAAGCCACTGTATCACTACGAGCAGCATATGCCTTAAGCCATCGCCTATATATGTGACCAATAACGATAAAAATTGTACTATAGCTTTGATTTCGAATATGAATACTATAAGCCCTATTATTATCAGTGAAAATATAAAATTCCTAAATCTCACATCCCGATGTGTGGTGTATGCTTCAACATTCATCATGTCCAGCATGCGAAGCAACTGCAATTGATTTAGTATTATAATGGACATGGCAATGAAAACCACCGCACACCATATTATATACCCGCTAAACCATCTCAAATATCCAAGATACATAGATAAAGCAAAGGCCGCCATAAGTACGCCTATGCCAAACATGAACTTGCTCTGGCTATACGAAATCCTCATATCATGCGTGGCAAAAGCTAGACCGCGCATATAGCATATTATAAGATACAGAGCGTATATCGCAGCAAAAAACGGATCAACATATATACTCAGCAAGAACACTGCTATGGCAACCGGTATTGCGCCTATCATATAGGCCCATATCTTGTATATGGCTTTGTGCTTTGCTATAAGGTAATCGGTTATAAACAAACCCATCATCAAGAATAAAATCTCAAGGGGAAGGAAATCAAAAAATCGAGTATCGCCAAATAAAACATAATACAGGCAAAACATCCACGGCATATATATGAGAAATTCCGCTGTTGCTTCTAGCATTTTGAATCCATTGCGTTTTAAAAGCGCCGTCATTTGATCGCCCCTTCCTCGGTTATAGTATATACATCCACATCGTTCAACTCATAGCGTTCCCAATCGACATCCTCCATAAAACCCACACGCACCGATATACGACTTTTGTCGATATCAACTATGGCAGCTGCCAGGTCATCGTCGATGTACGATGTCAATATGAGAATATCTGCGTTATATGGTATTTGTTCTATTTCGCCGTTCAAAAAAACGGAAAAATCATCCTCATATTCAAAGGTCAACCTGGCTAGATCTTCTAATATACCTGTCATATGTTCATTGCTACACCCCAGAGGTGTTTCCATGTGAATGGTATCGTCATAGCCCTTGAGCAGGCCATTGCTCATAACCGCTACAGGTATACCGTTATCTACCGCTTTCTGAGCCAGCGAAGCGCACAACCTTATGCTTTGCTCAAGCACATTATAATTTACCCAAGATGATTTATAGGTTACGTTCAACATTATAATCATACTTGAAGAAGCCGTAAAATCGTGTTTTATGACCTGGAGCCTTTGCTGGCGAGCGGTAGCCAGCCAATTGATCTTATTCAAGCTATCTGTCGGCATATAATCCCTGAATCCGATTATCTGAAACGGATCCTCTATTATCCAGCGTTTAACTATCATATCACCATTTATAAGTCTCGCCGGTATGAGCACGTCCTCCACATCTATAAAGCGCGGATAGACTGAAAAATGCATATTCATCGGTATTCTTTCATAGCAGCGCCGTCCACTCAATATATCCCCCGATATCATATCCACATCGTCTATGACGTAGTAGCCTCGCTTAACGCAATTCAATACATGCCTGCACGTTACTTGTTGATAGCCAAGCATAGAGAACAGCCTTTGATAATACTGTTTATCGCTTATATCCACAAAAGCGGTATTTTCAAATTTTAAAGCCAACGGCATCTGCAGCCTAACTTTTAACCATAATATGGGCAGCGGTTTGTCGTTTATAAGTTGTTCTATAAGCCTCACGCTCTCACCCTCGAAAGCAGCATCGCGTTCAAATCGGCATACGTAAGCCACGCGTTTCAATGCAAAATATGAAAATAATCGATCGCCGGCATAAACCACAATAATCAATGCTATTATGAGCCAAACAAACTCCATATAATTCACGTCCCTTATACTTCCTGAAGATCCTCTGTAGGCGCTGGTACTTCCTCAAGTATTCCCTGTATTATCTCTTCGGCCGCCGTTCCTCTTACTCTGGCATTACCCTTTAAAATGATACGGTGGCTCAGTACCGGAACAGCGGTGTCCTGCACATCATCGGGCAGCACGTAATCCCTGCCTTTTAATATAGCCCATACTTGAGCCGATTTCATCACAGCCAGGCACCCTCTCGGACTGACACCCAATGCCACCCCTTGGTGTTGGCGCGTGGCCTCAGCTATCCTCAATATATATTCCCTTATAACATCGCTCACAAATACAGCGCTAAAACTCGCCTGCGCATCGGCTATCTGCAAAGCATTGCCCACAGCTTCCATATAATCCAGCGGATTATCGCCATTAAAACGGCTTAATATCTCTTTACCCTCTTCCAACGTCGGGTAGCCTAGCTTTATCTTCATCAAAAACCGATCCAATTGCGCTTCCGGTAACGGAAATGTGCCTTGTATTTCAACGGGGTTCTGCGTCGCTATAACGAAGAACGGCTGCTTCAAAAGATGGGTTTCTCCATCTATGGTAACTTGTCTCTCCTCCATGCATTCCAGCAGGCTGGATTGCGTTCTCGGCGTGGCTCTGTTTATCTCATCGGCTAGCAATATTTGAGAAAATATCGGACCCGGTCGAAACACGAATTCTCCAAGCTTTTGATTATAAAAATTTATGCCCGTTAGGTCCGAAGGCAGTAAATCCGGCGTAAATTGTATCCGTCTGAATTCCGCGTCTATGGACCGCGCCAGACTTTTAGCCAACATCGTCTTACCCATACCAGGCACGTCTTCCAACAGAACATGCCCGCCTGCTATCAATGCTGTCAGCACTAAATCCATTACATCGCTTTTACCCACTATAACCCGGGAAATGTTGGCTTTTATCCTGTCCGCCAATGATTTTATCTCCTCTAGCTGCATACAAAGGACCTCCAAAATCTTTTTTGTTTTATTCATTTTAACACATTTGCGCAGATATGTGGTAGAATTATAAAAAATAATAAAGGATAGGATTGATATGACTGTAGCCGGAATAGTAGCCGAATACAACCCATTGCATAATGGCCATCTCTATCATATAAATATGACGCGACAATTGTCTGGCGCCGATTATGTTATATGCGTAATGAGCGGTAATTTTGTCCAACGCGGAGAGCCTGCCATTACAAACAAATGGTTTCGCAGCCGTATGGCACTGGCAGCCGGCATAGACCTTGTAATAGAACTGCCTACGGTATATGCCGTTCAAAGCGCAGAACAGTTCGCTTTCGGCGCAATAAAACTACTGGACAGCATCGGCGTCGTCGATTACCTGTGTTTTGGCAGCGAATCGGGCGACATATCGGCGCTGACAGCCGCTGCGGATGTGTTGTATGATGAGCCAGACACCCTAAAACATGCCATAAAGCAGCATTTGGCTAATGGCCTATCCTATCCCCATGCCGTATCGGAGGCGTTATCGTCATACGCGCATTTAAGCATAGAACTCACACCAAACAACACTTTGGCCATAGAATATCTCAAGGCTTTAAAAGCGCTAGGCAGCTCAATAAAGCCCATTACCATACAGCGTTTACACTCAGCCTACAACAGCGCCGCCCTGGAGGGCAGAATATCCAGCGCCACTTCCATACGCCGTGCTATATTTGAAAACGATCTAGAGTATGATGGTATACGCAACGCCATGCCAGATTTCGCGTATTTTATACTGTCCGACGCTTTTGCAAAAGGTTATGGGCCTATATCGCTGGACTCGATCGAGCTAATAATACTTTATGCTTTAAGAAATATGCCAAAACAGTGCCTCGAAAACATGATTGACATATCTGAAGGGCTGGAACACCGAATAAAGAAAGCCGCTATGTTGGCCGGCAACCTACAAACCCTTATAAATTCTATAAAAACCAAGCGCTACACGCAAACGCGTATACAACGTACCATTATCCACGCCATGCTCGATATGAGCAATAATCTCATGGATGAGTTGACTTCTAACGAGGGGCCTCAGTATATACGCATACTCGGTTTCTCAGAGAAAGGAAAACAACTGCTGCCGATTATAAACTCCAAGTCTTCGCTGCCGCTATTGTCCAAAGCCGCCGATTATAAGAGCATTTTATCACCTCTAGGTCGCAAACTTTTCGAAGTGGAGATCGAGGCCACCGATCTTTATTCGCTCGCTTATATGAAACCAGCATTGCGCCGCGCCGGTAATGAATTCGTACAGGATATATATCATATTTAGTAAATACCGCAATATATTATTTATATAATTGCAAATTCGCAAGGTGTACGCGATCAACATACAGGCAAAGGCAATGATCAGTCTCAAAATATCAAAACACTACATCCGAAACATATGAGCTGGAGACTAACAATTGCCAAGTCTAGCTATCTTGCGAATCAAAGCTATATAATCTATACGATGTGAGGTTAAGTATGAAAAAAGCGGCTGGCGCATATATACTGGCCATATCGGCCTCATCGTTGATATTCATGATATTGCTTTTCCCACAGCAATCCTTTGAAGCATCGCTGCAGGGTGTACACATATGGTTTGAAATAGTATTTCCATCCTTACTGCCCTTTTTTATAGGCACTGAAATACTCATATCTATAGGCGTCGTCAATTTTGTGGGTGTCATTTTGGAGCCCGTTATGAGGCCCCTTTTTAACACACCCGGATGCAGTTCTTTTGCATATATTATGAGCATAACGTCCGGTTATCCTACCGGAGCGCGCATCACTGCAAGGCTAAGGCAACAAGGCATGGTAAGCAAAACAGAAGGCGAGAGAATGCTAGCATTTTGCAGCACATCAGGTCCACTCTTCATATCCGGCGCCGTAGCCGTGGGAATGTTGGGCTACCCGTCGGCCGGATGGATACTATTGTCATCGCATTATCTGTCCAGCATAACGGCCGGCCTTATATTCCGCTTTTATAAGCACAAAGAAATATATATAAATACAAATGATAAACCATCGCACCTATTGTCAAGAGCAATATCCGAATTATATAATACGTACATACAAAACAAAGAACCGTTAGGCCATATGCTAAGTGGCGCCGTAAGCAGCTCGGTGCTTGCGCTGCTCAATATATGCGGCTTTATAGTATTGTTTTCAGTGATTATACATATACTCGACTTAAGCGGTATATTGGATATAGCCGCTGCAGTGATAGACGATCCCGCTGTGGCTAAACCGTTTTTAGCCGGGCTGATAGAAATGACCATAGGATCAAGGATGCTCAGCCAGCTTCAGCTACCATTATGGGACAAATTGCCGCTGATATCATTCATAATAGCATGGGGAGGACTGTCAGTGCATGCACAGGTGGCGGCTGTCACATCTATATCAGATCTGAGCCTCACCCCTTATATTTTCGCCAAAATTATACAGGCAATAACCGCTGCATTGTACGCTTCGATATTTACAAATATAATCCGCCCCGCATATCAGCCCGCCTTTTCTGATGCCCAGTCGTGGCTTGCGATCGCAGTGCGTTCCGGCAGGCTTTTTATAATCAGCGTTATAGCGGTATTAACCATATCGATCGCAATAGCATTAATAAATCACATAAAGGTGATAAAGCTATGATTGGTGGTGTCCCTTTTTTAATTCAGCGCGGTCCTTTCGGATATCATCCAATAATCGGGAAACGTAAGCATCCAATCTACCTAACACCTCATCGGCATAATCATTAGCCCCAAGCCTTATCTCTCTGGCGTTCTTTTGAGCATTGCTTATTATCTCACGGGCCTGCTCGTAGGCTTTTTTGGTTATCTCGTGTTGATCGACCATAAGCTTAAATTGACTTTCAGCATCCTGCAAAATAGCTTCAGCCTGTCTTTGAGCATCGGCTATTATGCTGTTCTTTTCAGCTACAACGACTTGGGCCTGCTTGAAATCATCGGGAAGGCGTATGCGTATCTCCTTTATAAGCTCGAGACATTGCTCTCTGTTTATCATAGTTTTTGACGTAAACGGTAGATTGTTGCCACTTTCGAGCTCATCCTCAAGCCGCTCCAGCAATGCCATTACATCATCCATCTGTACTATTCTCCCTTCTTTCTAAGAGCACGTACCACTTCCGGAAGTATCTCGTCCGGCACCAGCCCTTTTATACAGCCGCCTAAGCCAGCTACCTCTTTGACCATGCTCGAACTCAAATACGAGTACTGACCGCTAGTCATCATAAATATGGTTTCTATATTATCATCCAGCTTTTTGTTCATCAAAGCCATTTGAAATTCATGCTCAAAATCCGATACCGCCCTTAAACCTCTTATTATAACCGACGCCTTTTTCACATGCATGTAGTCGATGAGCAAGCCAGAAAAACTATCCACTTCAACGTTGTCCATGTCGGATAAAACCCTTTTTAAAAATGCCGCTCTATCCTCCAACGTAAAAGCGGGCTGTTTGTTCGGATTAGCCACTACAGCTACTATAACCTTATCGAACATACGGGCTGCCCTTTGTATTATATCTATATGCCCATTTGTAACAGGATCAAAACTTCCCGGATAAACACATATCTTCAATTGTCTTCTCTCCTTATAAAATCCAATATAGTATCACCATACGCCCTTTCTTTATAGGTGCTCCATCCGACATCGGCAAGCCCTAAAGCCTCTCTTTTGCTGCGCTGTACTACCAGTATGCCGCTCCTATTTAATATATCAGCCGACACAATGGCTTTGAGTACTTTAGATATATATCCCATTTCATACGGCGGATCCATAAATATTATGTCAAAACGAACTTGCTTGCGACTTAATAAATCTACAGCAGCGATAGCATCAGCCAATATTATTTTAGCCTTATCGGACATCCTCAATAAAGAAACATTGCTTTTTATCAGTTGTACACACTGCCTTTTATTATCTACGAAATAAACCTCGCGGGCACCGCGGCTCATAGCCTCCAAGCCAACGCTGCCGGTCCCGGCAAATAAATCTAAAAATACGGTTTCATCTATATATGGCGCTAAAATATTAAAGAGCGCCTCTTTTACTATGTCGGCCGTAGGCCTTACCCCTGCACTTTTGGGCCCGCTCAGTTTATGACCTTTAGCCATTCCTCCGGTTATTCTCATAATACATCACCTATGTTCTTATTTTAACATATATCCTCAAGAAATAACACCGTATTTGAAAATTTATGTATAAACACCAGTTTTAACGTCAATAATATTATCGTGTTAAGCATGGAGGATCGTTTAACACGGATTCCCCATAGAGCTCTTCCTTCAATTTCTCCTCTCCCGATATTGGTGACATGATCATGTCACCAATTTTTTTATGTAAAAAAAGAGCGGCATAGATATAGCCGCTCCGGTTTGTTTTCAACAGTAATAAACCGTTATTACAGCTTACCGCCTTTATTCATAAGGGTCTGCTCGGCTTGCTGTATCATTTTTTTAACCATGTGGCCACCTACTGCACCACAGTCCCTAGACGTTAAGGTTCCCCAATAACCATCTGCAGGAGTCTGAATCCCCAGTTCGTTTGCCACTTCATACTTGAATTGCTCCAAAGCTTGTTTAGCTTGAGGAACAACCTTCTGATTGCTGTCATTATACTGTCCTTGTGCCATACGTTTCTTCACCTCCTGTTTTTGTTGTGCTATTAATTTATCCAAAGTCCTTAAGTTTTACTCTAGTAATTTATGTCAACATTAATTGAATGTTATTTCGTCGATATTATTTAAAAATTGGCGCTTTATACGCTGTTCCAACAGGAGCTTGCTGCGCTGATCCAGAATCATAATCCCATCAGCTAGCATCTGTACCGCCTCTTTGCTTTGTTTGAGCAACGCTATATCGCTGAATATATCGGCCAATTTTAGCTCAGATATGCCATGCTGCTGTAATCCTAAAAGCTGTCCCGGTCCGCGTATCTGCATATCTTGCTCAGCTATCTTGAAGCCGTCATGAAGTTTAGTCATTATTTTCAAGCGACGTCCCGCATCGGAATTACCAGCATTTGAGATTAAAAAACAATATGATTTATGTTGACCACGGCCTACCCTGCCGCGCAACTGATGAAGTTGTGCCAATCCAAAACGCTCGGCATTTTCTACCACCATAACGGTGGCATTCGGCACATCTACCCCTACTTCTATTACTGTTGTACCGATTAAAACACTTATTTGGCCGTTTTTAAAAGCCTCCATGACTTCATTTTTATCATTTGCAGACATTTGTCCATGTATCAGGCCAATACTATCTCCAAAAATGCCTTTCTCTTTTAATTGATCGTATAGTTCTTGTGCCGACAGAGCGTCGATAGCATCCGACTGTTCCACCAATGGACATATAATATATGCCTGGTGGCCATTACTTATCTCCTGATTTATAAAACTATAGAGTCTATCGCGCATAGAAGGCGGTATAAAGAAGGTTTCCACCTGCTGTCGTCCGGGTGGCATCTCATCTACTATAGACACATCGAGGTCACCATAAAAAATAAGCGCCATGCTGCGCGGTATGGGTGTGGCCGACATCACCAGCACATGCGGATTACCACCTTTTTTTTCCAGCACGGCCCTCTGCCTGACCCCAAACCGATGTTGCTCATCGGTTATAACCAGACCAAGACGATGAAATTCTACATTATCCTGTATAACGGCATGAGTACCTACCACTACATCTATACGTCCATCCTTTATAGCTTCCAACACTTCATTTTTCTTATTCTCCCCCATATTGCCGCTTAATAATGCGATACTTATATCGTATCCGTCAAAAAATTTCTGCAGTGTCTGAAAATGCTGTTGGGCCAGCACCTCGGTCGGTGCCATCATAGCACCTTGATAGCAGTTAGACGCCGCCACATATAAGGCCAGCACGGCTAAGATGGTTTTGCCGCAGCCAACATCGCCCTGTACCAACCTATTCATAGGCCTGGTATTCGACATATCAGCCAATATCTCATCCAGCACGCGTTGCTGAGCACCGGTTAATGCAAAAGGAAGCCTTCTTATGAAGGCTTCCAGTCCTATATCATGTATTCTAAATGGCGCACCTACCTTTTGCACATCGTTTTTTCCCTTTATACTGTAAAAGCCCAATTGCATACAGAAAAGCTCATCGAAAGCCAACCTTCTACGCGCTATATTCAGCGACCGAGCATTTACCGGAAAATGTATATTGTTTATAGCAAAGTTTATTTCGGCAAGATCGTATCTTTTTCTCAATTCTATAGGAAGGTATTCTTCCCATTGACCCTTTACGAGTTCCAGAACATTTTTAACTATATTTCTCAGAATCTTCTGCGACATATCAGCCGTAGACGGATATATAGGCACAAGCCCTTCGTTGCCCCTTTCATCGGGAGAAGAGATCTCCTCCCACTGAGGGTTTAGCAGTTGTATCTCTCCATATCCTATATTGACTTTACCACGCATAAAATACCATTTGCCTGGCACAAATCTATCCTCGATGAATTTTTGATTATACCATACCGCATACGCGGAGGATGTGCCATCTTGAATGGGTATCTTGCTTATGATAAGCCTCGCCCTTGGTTTGACGCGGCGTGGCGGCCCTGCTATCTTGCACACGATATTCACTACTTGCCCGCTTTGCCAGCGGCTTATAGGCATTATTTCAGTGCGATCTTCGTAGTCGCGCGGAAAATGGTATATAACATCCGCCAGCGTATAAATATCCAGCTTATTCAATAGTCGAGCACGCCTGGGACCCACTCCTTTAATATATTGGACCGGCATATCCGGAGCAATATCCATCAAAACTCTATTCCCTCCACTATTACATTAACTGTAGTAGGTTCTAGACCTGTCAGTTCTTTCATATCATGCCTTACTTTATCCATCACCGCTTGAGCGGTCTGTTCTATAGACATGCCGAATTTTATTACAACATAAAGATCTATAGTCAATTGATCTTCCTTGTTATTTACACGTATACCCTTGGTTACGTTCTCCATACCTAACAGCTCTACTATACCATCTGTCGCCCGTTTGGATGCCATTCCTACTATACCGTTACATTGACTAGCGCTTATACCTGCTATTCGCGCTATAACCTCATCAGCTATTCTTATTTTTCCCAATTCATTCACTATATCCATTACCCTTTCCTCCCCTATATAATAGATTTCCATAATATTGTACTCTTTAAATATACTATTGTCAAATGGCCAAAATAATGATACAATAAGAATGTTTTTGTATAGAGGGAGGGTATGGATATGTCAAAGGAATGCGCGATATGCCATAAGAGCGTTGCTTACGGTAATGCTATAAGTCATTCGCATAGGCGCAGCAACAGGCGCTGGGAGCCCAATTTGAGAAGGGTGCGTATAGTTGTAAACGGCGCCCCTAAGCGAGCATATGTATGCACGCGCTGCCTCCGTTCAGGAAAGGTACAGCGCGCCATATAAATAAACGGGAAGATGATTTCTTCCCGTTTATTTATTTTATGCCAAATATCGTTTTCAGCAAACCCCGTAACCCCCTCGGCGCTTTAAACACATAGATCTTCATAACAGCCTACACCTCCGCTATATGGATTTAGCTGTAACATAACCATACCATATAAGTAAACCGCCTAATATGAACAACCATACTTCTGTCGGCACTATGATGCCTATTATAACAATGCCTCCAACCATCAATGCTATACCGATGACACGTTTTGTGTTAAGAGAGTTCCATCTCACCGATAACTCTCCTCTCAAAAAATTTTCCATATTTCATATTATGCAGCTTACCGAAAAGTGACACAATTTTATAACACCGTATGCACGGCCAGCAACCAGCCCCCGCTCAGCCTGACCGATGCCTTTGAATCAGTAAAAACATTGCTCACACCGAATGGATACCCGAAAGGAAATTTTCTATCCTTTATGGCATAATAAAGTCCATCGGTAAATAAAATGGTAACCCCGTCGCCTAGAGGGAGCAAAGAAAGCAAATCGCCCTGCTTACCGCTTATTTTCAATACATCGTCGCTCACGTATAAAACGCTGTCTCCATCTACTATACAAGACGATATGCCTCTCTGTTTAAGCATGGCAAGCAGTGAAACGTTTGCAAAGGCATGATCAAACCGCCCGCCCAACGCAGCATAAAGTGTTATATCGTCGCACCCATGTGCAATGCAATAGTTTATGGCCAAATGGGTATCGGTTTCATCTTTATCTCTGGGGTGTTTTGAAAACTCCACTCCTTTTGATTCAAAACAAGTCCTTGCCTCGTCGCTTATCGAATCCAGATCGCCTATTATGCAGTGAGGCACGACTCCTGCCTTATAGGCATGATCGGCGCCACCATCCGCACATACTATGAGATCCGCACCGACACATTTTATAGTATTATAATCTTCTACTATCCCATTGCATATAACAATGCCTTTCATGCCATAGCACCGCGCAGCATGTTATATTTGAAGTCAGCAGCAGCTTCGGCTATATCAGGTTGATTTAATATAGCCGACCCAGTAACTATAACATTGGCTCCGGCAGCCATCACAGCATGCACATTATCCATCGTTATGCCGCCGTCTATCTGTATATCGAAGTTAAATCCACGATTATCCTTTATTCTCTTTAAATCAGCTATTTTATCCAACATGGATGGTATAAATTGCTGGCCTCCAAAACCTGGATTAACTGTCATCAATAATATCATGTCCGCTGCATCCATAATATAGTCCAGCACCGACAATGGGGTGGCTGGATTCAATGCTATAGCTGCTTTTAAACCGTTTCTTTTTATAATATCTATGGTTCTGAGCGGATGGCGCAGCACCTCCGCATGTACCGTTATGGAGTCGGCCCCTGCTTTAGAAAATGCATCTATATATTCATCGGGGTTATCTATCATGAGGTGAACGTCCATGAACATATTTATATGAGATTTTATCGACTTCACCATCATAGGGCCCATACTTATATTAGGCACAAAATGGCCATCCATTACGTCTACATGTATACCGTCGGCGCCACCTTTTTGCAACTCATTAATTGCGTGGCCCAGATCGAAGAAATCCGCCGAAAGTATAGATGGAATTAGTTTTACCATCGTACAAATCCTTTCTCTTGCTCTAGTTCATCCTGAATATAGACATAGCGTTCATATCTGCCTCTATCTATCAATCCTTGTTCTACAGCCTGTCTCACAGCGCAATTAGGCTCTTTTAAGTGCAGGCAATCGCTGAAATAACATTCTGCAGCATATAATGAAAATTCTCTATAGAAGGCCGCCACTTCATACTTTGTCAATCGAAGTTCGAATGCGCTAAATCCTGGCGTATCGGCTATCATACCGCCGTCCACGGCTAGCAGCTCAACATGCCGCGTAGTATGTTTGCCCAATCCAGCTTTAGCGCTTATTTCTCCTACTGCCATACGATTTTGACCGCATATAGCATTTATAATGCTTGATTTACCTACACCCGATTGACCTGCTATAACCGTTATCCTGCCACGCAAAAAGCGTTTCACATCCTCTATGCCACACAAGGGTTCGGCTACGCTGGTATAAACAACGTTATAGCCCGCCATCTCATAGGCCTTACTGATAGCCTTACATTGAACCATCCCATCATCTAAATCTATTTTATTTATACATATTACAATATCCAATTGCTGTTTTTCGGCAGCCAATATAAGCTTATCCAATTGCAATAGATTTGGCTCCGGTTGCGCAACAGCTATCACCGCGATCATCTGATCGACATTGGCCACCGGAGGCCTGGTCAGTGCATTGCGTCTCGGCATTATTTCATCTATTATCCCTGTACCATCATCCAAAACTCTTATACGCACTCTATCCCCTACCATAGGTATTATATGGAGTTTCCTAAACTTGCCTCGCGCTTTACAGTCGTATATATTACCAGTCGCTGCTACTTTATATAAACCGCCCACACCCTTGATTATAATACCTTCTAGGATCATGAAGCCTCCTTGGTAAAATCTATTTCTATGCTTTTATAAAGTTGATCGAATATATATACCTCCACTACAGCTTTGCTCTTACCCTCCACATTTATTTTTATTTCCTTTTCGGAAGGCTTATGAACCCCTTGATAGACAACCTCTGTTACATCGCCTTCCTTTTTAAGCACCTTTATAGTAAGTTGTTCAGCAGGCTTTTCCGGGTCTTCTGGGTCCAGCCAGTCCTGAGGCAGAGGTATTGTTATCTGCTTGGGCGAGTATATCTTCGGCTTCCCACTGCTCACCCAGAAGTCTACCGTACTGCCTTCGGTCACTTGAGTTTGTGGTTCCGGCTTTTGCCTTAATATAACATCTTTGTCATATGAGCTGTCTTCCCTGACGATACGCCCGATTTTAAGGCCGTATGATTCCAGCACTTTTTGAGCATCATCCAAAAGCTGTCCCTCAAAATCCGGCAGCGTTATAGTGGTTGTCTCTGGGCCATCGCTCACAACGTAATCCACCTTTATATTGTCTCCAGTTACGTGTATACCTGCTTTTGGATTCTGGTCCATAACATACCCGGCAGGGTATTCATCGCTGTAGCTATGCCTTACTTCACCCGGCTCTAACCCTGCTTCTTCTAATATTAATTTCGCTTCGGTTTCGGTTTTGTTTACTATAGATGGCACCTCTATATTCTTAGTTCCCTGACTTACAATAACATTTACCGAAGCCCCCTTTTTTACCGTTGTATTTGGCTGGGGGTCTTGTGAAATTATATATCCCTCCGGCACTTCATCATTATACTGGCGATCAACAACATTCATAACTAATCCAAGAGATTCTAATTGCTGTCTAGCAGCATTTTCTTCCTGACGCACTATAGATGGCACATTTACATCAGGTACGGCAAAATAATCGTTATATATCCTCATAGCCGTCGCTGCGCCGGCCGCCATAATGGCAATAATAGCAACCGCTATGATAACAACCTTCCACACTTTCTTAGCGGGACGTTCTTCAGCAGAAGGCTGTGGTTTATCATGATCGCGCTCATGTATAGCAGGCACTACTCGCGTAGGTTCATCGACCATGGAGTCGCTAATGCTAACGAAGGTACCATATGGCTCGCGCAGTACACGCCGCAAATCCACCATCATCTCCATAGCACTGTCGTAGCGTTGATCCCTGTCCTTTTGCAAAGCTTTTGTTATAACTTGATCCAACGCCGGCGGTACATCTGGATTAAGCTCTCTAACCGATCTTATATCATCATGTAAATGCTTAAGCGCTACCGCTACAGCGGTATCACCTGTGAACGGCACCTGGCCCGTCACCATCTCATAGAGTACCACACCCAGCGAATATATATCCGACTTGGCATCGACATACCCGCCACGAGCCTGCTCCGGCGATAGATAATGCACCGATCCCATGGTATCGGTGTCGTACAAGGTAGTAGAAACATCAGCCACGGCTTTAGCGATGCCGAAATCGGCTACCTTGACCACACCATCAGCGGTAAGCATTATATTCTGAGGTTTTATATCCCTGTGTATTATCCCGTGCTTATGGGCATGATCCAATGCCGCGCATATCTGTATGGCTATGTTTACAGCCCTCTCATATGCTAAAGGAGCGTCTCGTTTTATAATATCCTTAAGTGTAGGGCCGTCTATATATTCCATAACTATATATCTTAGGTTATTATCATTGCCTATATCGTATATATTGACTATATTATGATGAGAAAGCGAAGCAGCAGCCTGTGCCTCTTTTCTAAAACGCCTTATGAATTCCTCATTGTTGGCATACTCCGGCCTTAGGATTTTCACCGCCACATCGCGGCTAAGCAGATGACAGTGTGCTCTATACACCACCGCCATGCCACCTTCGCCTATCTTCTCCACTATTTCATAGCGCCCACCCAATATTTTACCGATTAATGCATCCATCCCTCTTTTTCTCCTATTCCAGATTGTTGAAAGAGGATAACGGTAATATTGTCTAAACCTCCTCTATCATTAGCAAGCCTAACCATAGCATCGGCCTTACAGCTCAATTCATTATCAGCAGCGCATATCTCCCATATCTCCTGATCGCTCAATTGACATGTGAGACCATCAGTGCACAGCAATAATATGTCTCCGGCATTATAGGGAATTTCCACGCGGTCTATTTCTATATCATCCTCGCTGCCCAACGCCCTGGTTATCACATTGCGCTGCGGATGATTAACCGCCTGGTCTTTGGTAATAGTTCCCTGATTGACCATCTCTTGTACCAGTGAATGATCTTCAGTAAGCTGCCTGATACAGCTTTCATTTATCAAATAAGCCCTGCTGTCGCCGATATGCGTTATATAGATCCTTTTATCGGTTATCCATGCTGCCGTCATTGTGGTGCCCATGCCCTCGTATTGCTCATACTGCTCAGATAATTCGACCAGCCGTCTGTTAGCGTATTGCATGGCATTCGCCATTAAATCAGCTAGATGAACACGATCCGTTTTATGCTGTTTTATATAGTCCACCATAGCATTAACAGCTATATAACTCGCCACGTCGCCCGCATTGTGCCCGCCCATACCGTCAGCGACCAATAACACATTATCGCATAACCTTTTGCCATCGGGTATGAAATAATAATCTTCATTATGGCTGCGCATCTTGCCCCTATCGCTTAAAGCTGCAATCCCCATATCATTCCTCCATCACTCATCGACAAAGCGGCGGCGCAATTGTCCGCATGCCGCATCTATATCGGTACCCAAACGCCTTCGTATGCTCACAGGTATACCTTTTTTATTCAGTATACCATAAAAATGTTCTATTTGCTTCTGTGAAGACGGTTGAAATTCACAGCCTTCCACATTGTTAAACGGTATAAGATTGACATGGCATATCATGCCCTTAAGTACATCGGCCAGCATGTACGCATGCTCCACTCTGTCATTTATATCTTTAAGCATTATATACTCAAACGTAACCCTCCTGCCGGTTTTTTCAATATAATAATTGCAAGCTTTTATTATATCATCTATCGAATAAACCTTGGACATAGGTATAAGCTGCCTGCGTATATCGTCGTTAGGAGCATGCAATGATACCGCTAACGTAATAGGCATACCTTCTTTTGCCAGGTCATATATGCGCGGCACCAAGCCGCACGTGGACAACGTCATATTCCTATAGCTTATATTAAGCCCTTTAGGCTCGTGCAGCAAACGCATAAAAGCTATGCTTTGCTCATAGTTATCCAATGGCTCGCCGCTGCCCATTAGCACCACATGCGAAATCTTCCGGCCGACATCCTGCTGTATACGCAGTATCTGATCAACCATCTCACCTTTGGTAAGGTTCCTTTTTATACCTTTTATAGTAGAGGCACAAAATGCGCATCCCATGCGACAGCCTACCTGGCTGGACACGCATACACTGTTGCCGTACTCATATAGCATCAATACGCTTTCTATTATATTACCATCTTTTAATAAAAACAAATATTTTATAGCGCTGCCATCCTCAGACTGCTGGCGCTTATATATGCGGCATGAGTCGGTATAGCAACGTTCCTTCAGCCTCTTGCGGAAATCCGCTGGCAAATCGCTCATCTCATCTATGTCATCCACACCTTTATAAACCCAGCTAAATATTTGCTGGGCGCGGTATGCCGGCTGTCCGAGCTGTTGAACCAGCTTACTCATGTCATCCATGCTCATGTCCTTAAGAGCTATTGGTTGCTCCATACCTTTACCTCACTTTAAGCATTCTGGCCACGAAAAAGCCATCTATTTTATCCTCATTCGGATAAAATTGCACCCATTTATCCCTGCTATCACGAGAAGCGCTCAACGCATGTGGCAATTTTTGATAGACGTCATCCAATATAAAGTCGCTGTGATCGTTCAAAAAGCTGTTTACCATATTTTGATTTTCATCGGGATTTATGGTACATGTGCTGTATATGAGCGCGCCTCGTGGCTTAACATAAAGGCTACATGTATCCAATATTTGCCTTTGTATTTGCAAAAGCTCTCCTATATCTTTTTCAATCCTTCTCCATTTTATGTCCGGCTTATGCCGTATAATGCCCAATGCTGAGCATGGAGCATCTATCAGCACCGCATCGGCCACGCCATACCAATCCTCATTATATATGGTGCTGTCATAGCATACAGGTTCTACACAATTTACACCAAGCCTAGCGCACTGTGCCTTTATAAGCTCTATCCTATGAGGATACACGTCGACTGACAGTATGCGTCCTTGGTCTTTCATAAATTGCGCCATATGGACAGCTTTACCGCCAGGCGCGCTGCAGGCATCGATTATGATTTGCCCTGGTCTTGGATCCACCACATGAGCTACCATCATAGACGCCTCATCCTGAACAGCAAAAAGCCCGTCGTCATAACCCGGCAGGCTTTCTACGTCGACATTTTGTTCTATATTAAGCGCTTCGGGCAGGTATACCCCGCAGCTATACATTATACTACGCTGTTCCAGCAGCTTTATCAAGTCATCCTGCGATATCTTGAGCTCATTAGCCCTTATAGTCAAAGACGGCCTGATATTTTGTGCTGCACAAAGCTCCTCCACCGACGTTTCACTCATAGTATTAAGCCATAACCGTACCATCCATTCGGGAAAGGAATATTTAAGCGCTATTCTAGAAACAGTATCCTGAGGAAAAAGAGAAACAAGATGGTCTTTTTCTTGTATAAGGCGTCTCAATACGGCGTTAACATATCCGGCTTCTCTTTGGCCAGCGTATTTTTTTGCCAATTCCACGCTGCTGTCGCATGCGGCAAAGTCAGGAACTCTGTCCATATACAGTATCTGATACATGCCCATGCGCAATATATTTCTAATCCAAGGCGATGCTTTACCTCCTCTGGAATAGCGCTTTATAAGCCAATCCAGAGTCAGGCGGTAGCGCGTAACACCATATACCATGTCGGTTATAAAAGCTCTGTCCAGCGTTGAAAGGCTATTATCTTTCAGCGCTGGTTTAATCTCTAAATTTATATAAGCCTTCTTAATATCTATATCGCGCAACAGCTTTAGCGCTGCGTTTCTTGCTTTATCTACCATGCAATATCAGTCTCTGTCGCCTCTTATAAGGAGCAGCCTTAATAGTTGAGCTATAGATACCGCGGCTGCAGCTACATATGTCAAAGCGGCTGCACTTAGTACCGCTCGAGCCTTTGGCCGCTCATCATCGCTTATAATGCCGCTCTGGCTCAACATCGCTAACGCTCTATGGCTGGCATTAAATTCCACGGGCAGCGTTATTATCTGGAACAATACCGCTGCGGAAAATAATATTATACCCGCATTTATCAAACTCCCCGAACTCATTATAAGGCCTAATATAATGAGTATCCATGTAAACTGCGCGCTGAAATTCACTATCGGCACCAACGCATTGCGCGCTATAAGTGGAAAATAGCCATGCTGATGCTGTACGGCATGACCGCTCTCATGCGCGGCAACGCTTATAGATGCTATAGACGGCTGAGAATAAACCGGCTCTGATAAACGCAACACACGCTTTGATGGATCATAGTGATCGGTTAAAGCCCCTGGTATGCGTTCTATGCGCACATCGTTCAAACCGTTGGCATCCAATATATAACGCGCTACTTCAACACCGGTATATCCCTTCCTGTTAGGTACCTTAAGATATTTGGCAAATGTATTTTGCACCTTAAACTGAGCATACATCGCCAATATCATAGCCGGTATAAAAAATAGCAAAAACCCTGTATCAAATCCATACAAATATGGCATATAAACTCCCCCTATCTTAACATCGTTCCTATTTCTATCTTATGTCCTCTTAAATATTCTTCAATATTCATGCGTTTTTTATTCTGTTGCTGTACCTCATCTACAGCCACGCATCCATTTTCGCACTTTATTATTATACCATATTCTCGATGTATATCAACTATTTGGCCAGGCAACGCATCCTTATAATCCGATACAATGCGGGCATGCCATATCTTGATCATGGTATCTTCATAGAACGCATATGCCCCAGGCCATGGTGTAACGCCTCGTATGAGGTTATATACGGTTTTAACATCCGCATTCCAGTTTATGTGGCCCATTTCTTTTGTAAGCTTGCTGCAATAGGTGGCCTCGTTATCGTTTTGCTTTATACGCGGTGCTCGGCCTTGCTCTATAAGCACCAGTGTATCCTTTAGAACATCTTTGCTCAATACCGCCAATCTATCATGAAGCTGGCCTGCTGTTTCATCGGGGTGTATATCTATAGCTCGCTGCAATATCATATCACCCGTATCCATGCCCTCATCCATATACATTGTGGTTATGCCGGTTTGGCTCTCGCCGTTTATTATAGCAAACTGTATCGGTGCAGCGCCTCTGTATTTGGGCAGCAGCGATGCATGGACATTTATGCAGCCTTTAGGTGGGATATCCAGCACTGATTTAGGCAGTATTTGACCAAAGGCCGTAACAACGATAATATCTGGTTTGATGTTCCTCAACCGTTCTACAAAATTCGTTTCTCTGATACGCGGCGGTTGATAAACTTGTATGCCCCGTTGCACAGCCACCTCTTTGACGGGAGGGGAGGCCAAACGACCTCCCCTCCCTTTTGGTTTATCAGGTTGCGTCACAACGCATACCACTTCATGCCCTTGTTCCAGGATAGCCTCCAACGACGCTACCGCAAACTCAGGCGTACCCATAAATACTATCTTCACAGCGCCGTTTCCTCCTGCTGTTCATCCGATTCCTGATCAGATTCCGGCTCAGGTATAACTTTATCCAGAAAGACTATGCCATCCAAATGGTCTATCTCGTGGCAAAATGCCCTGGCTATAATTCCCGTACCCGTTACTTCACGGATCTCACCTTTTCTGTCCATTGCACGCACAGTAACCTGCTCCGGCCTTTTTACGGTACCGCTCATACCGGGGAAGCTGAGACATCCTTCAGGACCCACCTGTTCGCCTGATTGCGCGATGATCTCAGGATTTATAAGCTCGATTATCTTATCCTCATCCATATCGGCTATAACCACAACGCGCTTTAATATGCCCACTTGTGGGGCAGCCAGGCCTACGCCCTCAGCTTTTTTCATGGTCTCGACCATATCATCCAACAGCGTCAACAGCCTCTTATCTATTTTTACGACCGGCCGCGCTTTTTTACGCAGTATCGGATCCTTAAACTTTCGTATCTCTCTTAATGCCATTTTATAATGCACCTCCTCACAGCATACTATACGGATTTATATCCATGCTGGCACATGAATATCTGTCCACCATGCGCTTTATATCATATTTGATATCATCCATTATATGAACATCTACCTTTAATATTATCTGCCAACGATACTCATCCTTTATTTTTTCCATAGGAGCTGGCGATGGGCCTAATATCTCCACATCATTATTATAGCACATATTATTCAGATAGCAATGCAGCTCGCCAGCCATGTCCTCGGCGGCTTTTATGATATCGGGCAGATGCTTACCCGATAAAGATATTTTCACTATATTGGAAAATGGTGGATATTTAAGCCTTTCCCTTATCTCGATCTCTTGGCGGTAAAAGCTCTCATAATCATGCTTTACAGCAGCCTGCAGGCTATAATGTTCGGGTTGATATGTTTGTACTATAACCATACCCGGTTTCGCTGCCCTACCAGCCCTACCTGCAACTTGTGTAACCAATTGAAATGTATCCTCAGCGCTGCGAAAATCCGGTATGTTAAGCGCCGTATCTGCAGCCACCACGCCCACCAGCGTCACTTCTGGAAAGTCCAACCCTTTGGCTATCATTTGCGTGCCTACCAATATATCCACCTCATGGCGCCATACCAAGCGCAATATATCTCTATGAGCATTCTTCTTAGTGACAGTATCGGTATCCATGCGCACAACGCGCGCATGTGGGAAAATCTGTTTTACATCATGCTCTATTCGCTGTGTACCGGCTCCGAAGTATCGTATATAAGGACTCTTGCATTTGGGACATACTTTAGGTACCGCTATCTTATAACCACAGTAATGGCATTGTAGTTGCCCCTTATCCGAGTGATATACAAGCGATATATCGCAGTGGGGGCATTTCATCACAAGCCCACAGTTTCGGCATGATACAAATGTAGAAAATCCTCGCCTGTTCATGAATAGTATACTCTGCTGGCCGGCTTTCAAATTGTATGCCACGGCCTTGAGCAGTTTTCTGCTGAAAATACTCTTATTGCCGTATGCTATTTCCTGGCGCATATCCACTATATCTACATGAGGTAACGGCTTACCATTTATCCTGTCAGGCATAACCAGCAAACGCATATCGCCCTTGCCGGCAGCATAATATGTTTCCAGAGACGGCGTAGCGCTGCCAAGCACTAGTACGCCTGCTTCTATATCGCAGCGCCGCTTGGCCACTTCCCTGGCATCATATTTAGGCGTCATATCGGATTTATAACTACTCTCCTGCTCCTCATCGAGCACTATGAGTCCTAACCGTTGGACAGGTGCGAATACTGCCGAGCGCGCACCTACTACCACCTGTGCTTGTCCGTTTTTTATACGCCACCACTGCGCGTATTTCTCGCCCATGGAGAGGCGACTGTGCCATACCGCTACGCTGGAACCGAATCTTGCCGTAAAAAGCGCTACCATCTGTGGTGTAAGCGATATCTCTGGTACCAGCACTATCGCATCCTTGCCTATATCCATGGCATGTTGTATAGCTTGCAGATATACCTCTGTCTTGCCGCTGCCTGTCACGCCATGCAGCAAAAAAGCACCTTCTCCTTCGTCCACGGCTTTATTTATAGCCGTTATGGCTTGAAGCTGTTGTTGTACCGGCCGGACTGTGCTGATAGAGCCGGACACTGCAGCCTCATTATAGCTATCTTTTATGCGCACGCTCTCTTTTACAGTATACTCATATGCTATTACGCCATCCCGCTCTAATTCAGCCAACACGCTGCTTATATTTTTTACGGGCACGACTTTTTTCAAAGCATTCAAAGCCATGCGTCCTTTATTATCCCTTAATGCGTTGATAATTAAGGATTTGGTATTATCGATAACATCGGCCTCGTTTAGCAGTACTATCATTTTTTGGATCCTGGCTTTGACGCCTGGAGGGAGCATGCATGCCAATGCCGCCCCTAACGGGCACAGATATTGCTCTTTCATCCAAAACGCCAACTCCAACATAGCCTTAGTGAAAATAGGCTCTTTATCCAACAGCGCCTCTACAGGCTTTATTTTATCTTCTTCTATGTCAGCATGATCGGTTATATCGACGATATAACCTTCCATAAGACGGTTACCTAGCATTACTACGGCACGACGGCCTATCAGCATATCGTCGCTTATATCATCGACTATTTTATATGAATACGTATCGCTGCCTGCCGGCACATTCAGCGCCACACTGGCAAAACGCGGTTTCATAGGACACTGTCCTCAAAAAGGCTCGCTAATTCATCCAGTATAATATGAGCCACCTGCTCTTTTGGCATTCTGGGCACTTCTTTCAAATTGCCGTCATGACGTATTATCTTGACGGCATTATAGTCACTGCCAAAACCTACTCCATTGGCGCTTACGTCGTTGGCCACTATCATATCCATACTCTTATCTACCAGCTTCTGGCGCGCGTACTGCTCGACATCTTGAGTCTCAGCCGCAAAACCTACCACCTTCTGCCTGGTTTTAGTTCGTCCCAGCGTTTTTATTATATCAGGAGTCCTGATAAGAGTTATCGTCATGGCATCTTCTGTCTTTTTTATTTTGACAGGACTCACTTCAGCCGGCTTGTAATCCGCAGGCGCTGCAGCACCTATTACAGCATCTACCTCTTCAAAGCGGCTCACCGCCGCCTCATACATATCCTGAGTCGATATCACAGGTATAATCTCTGCCCCTACCGGTGGCGTAAGGGCTACCGGTCCCGATATGAGCAAAACCTTTGCCCCTCTATCCAATGCTGCCCGAGCTATTGCATACCCCATTTTGCCGCTGGAATGATTGCTTATATACCTTACAGGGTCTATGGCTTCGCGCGTAGGTCCTGCCGTAACCATAATAGTTTTGCCGTCAAGGTCGTTCTTGATGTTTAGCATCCTCATGACAGCCTGAACTATGATCTCCGGAGATGATAGTCGTCCCGTACCGTAATCACCGCATGCCAAACGCCCGCTCTCGGGTTCTATCACCTCATAGCCTTTGTCTTTGAGAATGCTTATATTATGTTGGACTATAGGATTCAAGTACATATTGGTATTCATAGCAGGGGCCAACACAACTTTGGCCTGCGTGGCCATAACGGTAGTGGACAGCATATCATCGGCTATACCATTGGCTATTTTGCCTATTATATTAGCAGTAGCCGGCGCTATGAGGAATAAGTTGGCCCTCTTAGCCAGTGCTATATGCTCTATCTCATCGGCCATAAACGGCTGAAACATATCCACCGCCACCGGATGCTCCGATATGGACTGAAATGTCAATGGGGTGACAAATTGCGCCGCATGTCGCGTCATTATAACATAAACGTCAACGCCGGCTTTTTTTAAGCGGCTGACTATATCCACAGCCTTATAAGCAGCTATACCACCGGTTACCCCTAGAACGACCGTTTTATTATTTAATCCGTTCATATGTGATCTTACCCTGGGCTATCTCGCATGCAGCTATGGTAACAGGATTGTTGGACGGAATATTGGATACCAGACTAGGTTCTCCCTCCGCCAATTGTCTGGCCCTTTTTGCTACCATTACTACCAATGCATATTTGCTATCAACCCTGCTCAACAGATCCTTAAGAGGTGGATAAATCATTTTTCTAATCCCTCCAAATAATTTATGTAAAGGTCCTTATTGCGCTCTACCCTGCATTTTTCAGCGGTTATTATCGCGTCGATTTTCCGAGCAGCCGCTTCTACTACATCGTTTATAACAACGTAGTTATATCGGTTTATAAAATTAAGCTCTTTATAAGAGCTGTTAAAACGCTTTAACAGCTCTTCCTCGCTCTCAGTGCCCCTTTTTACTATGCGCCGTTTTAACTCTTCCATAGACGGCGGTAATATGAATATGAATACGGCATCGTCGAATTTTTCTTTTATGCTGAGCGCACCCTGTATATCTATCTCCAGTATTACGTCCTTGCCTTCCATCAAACGCTCGCGCACATACGATTTGGGCGTTCCATAATAATTGCCATATACTTCAGCGTATTCTAAAAACTCACCGTCTTCTATCATTCGCTTGAATTCATCGACTGTCTTAAAAAAGTAATTCACGCCCTCTCTCTCACCGCGCCTAGGCGCTCTTGTGGTAGCCGATATGGATAGCTCTACATTATGATTAAATCTGCGTAAAGCACGGCATATGGTTCCTTTTCCAGCCCCAGATGGACCGGAAATAACGATAAGCAGCCCCTGTTGCATCTTCCTTTACTCATCCTCTTCATTATAATCTTCTTCGTATTTTATGCCTTCCTGAACATTCAGCCTATGAGCCACCGTCTCAGGCAGAATAGCCGATAATATAACATGATCGCTATCGGTTATTATGACCGCTCTGGTTCTTCGGCCATAGGTCGCATCTATAAGCATGCCTCTATCCCTCGCATCCTGTACTATGCGCTTTATAGGAGCTGATTCCGGACTAACTATAGCTACAAGTCTATTGGCTGATACTATATTGCCAAAACCTATATTTATCAACCGTATATTCACAAAAATGCCTCCAAATCATTCAATATTCTGTATCTGCTCCCTTATCTTTTCGGTGATAGCCTTTGCCTCTATAACACTATTTATTATATCCACATCAGTTGCTTTGGAAGCAATGGTATTAAATTCCCTATATATTTCCTGCGTTATGAAGTCGAGTTTTCTGCCCACCGGTATATCATCGTTTATGGCCCGGCTGAATTGATCTATATGGCTGTATAGCCTGGTTATCTCTTCGCTTATATCGCTTTTATCAGCATAAATCGCTATTTCAAGCATAAGCCGATCCATATCCAACAGCGTATCATCTATCATTTCCTGTATCCGAGCAGTCAGTTTATCCTTGTACGCATCCACGACCCCATCGGCTTTCGATTTTATACTGCCTACGATAGCACGCAATCCTTCTAAGCATTCGTATATATTAGCATATAGGTTTCGCCCTTCATTGCTACGCATGGTTATAAGCTCTTCTAACGCCTTGTCCACGCACTGGAAAACGGCCTCGGACAGTGCAGAATCATCAGCCATGCCATCCCGTCCTGTATTCAATACACCAGGCAAACCTAATATATCTGCCACATTTAATCCGCTATACAACTTATAATCATCGGCCAATCTCCTGGATAACTCTATATATGCCTTAAATGCAGCTTCATCGAATCCGGCTGTTATATTGGCTTCACCACGCCTTTCGCACGATATCGATACATCGATTTTGCCTCTGCTCACCCTTTTCTGTATGAGCTTTTTAATATCGTTTTCCATAAACATAAGCTGCCTGGATGCCCTTATATTTATGTCGGTATAGCGATGATTCACTGCCTTTATCTCAGCGGATACGTCCCATTCACCAGCGCTGCATTGGCCTCTGCCATATCCGGTCATACTTTTTATCATAATAGAAATCCCACACCTTCCAAATTGAAAACCGACGCTTTATAAAGCATTACCGCGTTAAAGCTCGCTACATCATTATAACATATGCTAATCGATAATTAAACCATTTTTTAAGGTTTTTTATTCAAATATGACCATCACACAATCCGATTTAGCTTTTTTAACAAATCAGTATCCGGAGTCACATAAATCGTTTTATAATTTGTATATATCACCTTGCCGGGTCTGGCACCAGCCGGCTTATTTACGTATTTGCATTGGGTATAATCCACAGCAACATTGCTGGAATCGCGGCCTTTGCTGTAATGCGCCGCCAACATAGCCGCTTCAAGCAGTGTTTGCTGATCCGGCAGTTTACCCTGGCTCCTTATTATAACATGTGAGCCAGGCAAATCTTTGACATGAAGCCAGTAATCGCTCTTAGCGGCCCATCTCAATGTCAACATATCATTTTGAACGTTGTTCTTGCCAACATATATGTCCATGCCCGTCGATGATACAAAGTGATGGGGCTGCGATGGCTTTGCCTTACTTTTATCGCTATTTTTGCGTCTGTGCTTTATATAACCCTGCTCCGATAACTCTTGGCGTATCTCATCTATATCGGTTTCTTCAGTGCATCGCTCAAGATTATCCAATTGGCTTTCCAGATATTCTATTTCGTCCCTAGTCTGTTCTATCTGGGGTATTAAAGCAGCTGCTGCATTCTTGGCCTTATTATACAGCTTAAAATAGCGCTGTGCATTTTCAGCCGGCGTAAGTGACGGATCCAATGAGATGGTCAATTCATCCATTGTTTGACTATAGAAATTGACTAGTTTCGCCTCACTCTGTCCGGGTTGTAACTGATACAGATTGGATGTTATGAGCTGACCGTACAGCTTATAGCGATCCATATCTTTAGTCTGTGCCAACTCTCGCTGTTGTATCTCCAGTTTCCTTTTTGCCCTTTCCAAATGAGTATTGAGCAGCTTACGCAAGTCCGATGATTTCTGTTTTATATGGTCTATGGCATCCTTCTGAGCATAGTATCGCTCCAGTACCTGGCTTATGGACTGCATATAAACTACTTGACCGTTTACACGACGGTGTACGGGCAGTGGGAAAAAATCTACAGGATTGCCTTGCTCGTCATATATTATAGCAGGCTGCCATCTTTTGTCGACCACATCGCTCCTAAAGTGCTCAAATGCATCCCATAAAACATCGAGGACTTCTAAGGTAATCTGTTCCAGCTTCAGATCGCCGTTTATACCAGCGATGGCCGCAATTTCAGTTGCAGTAGAACGCGATATCCCATTTATGATGCTAGATAGGGCTTGTTCCAAACTCATCGACGCAGGTTGGCCAGCCAATTGCGAGGCCATCCCACTCTTACTGATTGAAAATGGATCGATCTTATCCTGTTTCGGAGGGTAGGCATAAAGCAGCCCTGGCAATACCTGGCGCACGCGGCTCATCTCATGAGTTATATGCTTTATGCTGTCTATGATAACGCCATCTTTGTTGATCAGTATTATATTGCTGTGGCGTCCCATAATCTCTATCGTCAGCCGCTTTGAAGTCTTGTCACCCAGCTCATCATAACTCTCAACCCCTATTTCTATAATGCGCTCGGTATCGGGCTGGTCCACCGAAACTATACGTCCCCCCTGCAAATGCTTGCGCAATACCATACAAAACATAGGGGCATTCATAGGGTTTACCATAGAGCGCTCGGTTAAATTAACCCGGGCATTGGCAGCATTGGCCGAGATCAGGAGTGTACCTCCTCCAGCCTTGCCTTTGGCATGAAGTACTATTTCATCCCTTTCGGGTTGATATATTTTATCTATGCGGCAATCTAGAATACGGCTATTCAATTCATCTACTACACACCGCACAGCTATTGCATCTAAAGCCATATCAAAATTTTCTCCTATTATCTATGTTCTTTATATTTTATTATAACATAGTATTTATACCTTGTATCAGATAAAGCGATATAGTATAATTCTCCTAGTGAAGGAGGAGAATTCATGGACAGTCAAAATTTAAGCGACATACGCTATGCTATCAGAGCACTGCCTACATTAAAAAACCGCTTAGAAAGGTTGGAACGACAAATAGGCGAAGCCGAAGATAATGTGGTGCAGCTCAAAGAGAAGTATGAACAGGAATCGCGGGATATAGAGCGTTTGACCGATGAGTCGTTTTCTGCAGCTCTACTGCGCCTTATCGGCAAATATGAAGGCAAACTTACAAAAGAGATGCAGGAGCAGCTTCAGGCTAAAAACGAATACGACAAAGCCTTAGATAATGTCAATCAGCTTAAAGCGGAACGCGATGAGTTGGCCAAGCGGATAGAATCTTTGAAAAATCAGCAAAGGACGTATGAGGCTGAACTGGAAAAACGCAAGAAATGGCTTATTGATAATGCTGATAGCGATTCGTTCAAATTATATAATGATTTAGATAAGCAGATCAATGCTCTCGCCAAGCAGCTTGTGGAAACTGATGAGGCTATCAGGGCTGCCTCAAGAGCAGCCGCAACGGCTCAGGAAGCCCTCCAAAGCCTTAGAAGCGCCGAAAAATGGGCTACATACGATGTTTGGACAGATAATGGTATATTCAGCCATATGGCAAAATATAATAATATCGATCAAGCACAATCATTGTTAAATAGGCTCGATTCTCAATTGCAAGATTTGCGAAAGGAACTGGCCGACGTAAATCTGAATCTATCAGCAGGATTCACTACAATCAGCCGCACAACAAGAGCTGTTGATTATTGGTTAGATAACATATTCACCGATCTCAACGTGCGGTCGATGATCCGCAACAATCAGGAATACATTAGCAATATTTCCGGCAAGATTCAATCTGTAATCTCACAACTGAAACGAAATAAGGAAAAAATTGAAAGCGACATAAAGCGGCTAGAGAAAAATAAGGAAGAATTGCTACTTACACTTAATCTCGACAAATAAGGTGCAGGATTATCCCGCACCTTCTATGTCTGATCGGTACCAGCCAATTCTTTGTCGAATATCTTACAGCTCCCATCATGCCAATGCACACAATTGCTGCAACTTACCTCATCCTGATTAACAACATCAGTCATAGCCGAATTGATGGAGCGATACTCTTCGCATATCGAGGCTACGTACCTTCTCTGCTGAATACTGGGGGACTCCATAAACAGCGCCTCCTTTTTTATTAGTATTTACCTCTTCAATTCAGTTTATGCCATAGCCTTATCTTTATCCCTGCGTTGCCTCTTCAACAAAGCGTTGTGCCATTTGCCGCACCTATCACCCCATCTGGCCACCACCTGTTTATCGGCCATAATCTGTACTACCTCACATTGGTTGGCGCAACCATCACAATCAAAGCTTTTGGTTTTAAAATCCATATCAACTAGATCAAATCCTCGAAAATCAGTATATCCTTTACGTTCGACTTCTTCCTGAGCAAGTATGGCGGCCCCGATGGCTCCCATGACCTCATGGTGTTCAGGTACATATACATCGCATTTTAAAGCCTCTTCAAATGCGCGTTTTATACCTATATTAGCGGCCACTCCACCTTGAAAAACGACTCTAGGTAGTATCTCCTTACCTTTGCCCACATTATTCAAATAATTTCTGACCAACGCCTCGCATAAGCCATTTATTATATCCTCAGGCTCATAGCCCATCTGCTGCTTGTGTATCATATCCGACTCAGCGAACACAGCGCACCGACCGGCTATACGCACTTTAGTAGTAGACCTCAGCGCCATCTCGCCAAACTGTTCTATTGGCACACCAAGACGGGCAGCTTGCCTGTCCAAAAACGAACCGGTACCAGCCGCGCATACGGTATTCATGGCAAAATCCGTCACTATGCCATCGCGTATGATAATAATCTTAGAATCCTGCCCTCCTATTTCCAATATAGTGGAAACATCGGGGACTTTTTCTAAGGTTGCCACCGCATGAGCGGTTATTTCATTTTTAACTATATCAGCGCCCACCATCACGCCAGCTAAATCACGCCCGCTGCCTGTAGAACCTACGCCAGTTATATCGGCCTCATCAGGCATTTCGTCCTGCAGCAGACTCAATCCGTCCTTTATAGCTTTTATAGGTTGGCCTTGCGTCTTCAAATACAATTTGCTTATAACATTATGCTCTTCATCGATAAGTACGAAATCGCTGCTTACCGATCCTATGTCAACGCCCAAGTAATAATCCATAATGTTTTTCCGCCCTTTCTTTTTCCCTTTTACGTTTCAGAAGGTCTACAAAAGCTTCCAAGCGGGTCTGGTAACCCGCTTCGCCAGTCATTTCATCAAGTATGAGCGTCATCACTGGTATATTTTCATCTTTGCTGACCTGCGGCAATATGGTTTCGGCCACTATTTCCGGCATACAACCGAAAGGCATGAGCTGTATAACTCCATCGTACCCCTTACGGCTGTAAAGAATCGTATTGCCTATACATTCCCTGCCATGCCCGCCGACACATAGATCCAAATAAGGCTTAGCCGCCTTTCTGACCCTCTTCTCGCTGCTCAAGCCCAGCAAGCCCAGAAATACATTATCTATTACCCAGCCGCTTATATCCATCGAGCGGTTTACTTCTACGCCTAAATTACCCAGTTTTTGCTCGACATTGAGATTGACAAACGGTTCTATAAGCGTATATATTTCCCCTACTAACCCGATTTTAACCGGTTGAAAGGTTTTATCAACCTTAATCGCTCTGATCTCATCCTTTGCTCGACGTATCACCTTCAATATTTCATACGGACCGAAGGCTTTTACCACATCAGCATGATACCTCGCCCATATAGCATCGGTTTGACCTTTATCTATCTCTCTCGGGCGAACTTTCAGTATCATTCTATCCAATTCATCGGCTTCTTTTATAATCTTAAATCCTAAATAGCCGGCCTTTATAGCCTTTCCCACTGTAGCATTAGAACCCCCCAGTTTAGCTAGTTTGCCGAATAATGGCTTAAAATCACCATCCTGAGGCGGATCTAGTATTAATATCTCGGCATCATAGCCCAAATCATTCAGTATCTCCTGCTGAACCACCCCATAATAACCAAAACGGCATGGTCCACAACTGCCTGTGATAGCTATTGTATCCGCTCCCCGCTCTATGCTCTCAATATAATTGCCTAGCGTTACTTTTAAAGGCAAACATGCCATCTCCGGCGCGTACCTAGTACCAAGTTCCAATGTACGACTGGTGCATAAAGGCGGAACTACTACTTCTACACCCAACGCGTCGAATACAGCCTTAACCCCTATGTAGGTATTGCCTATATGCGGGAACGTCACCTTCATGTTGATCCCTCCATTTTATCATATCTAAGAAAGCCTCTATGCGCGTATCCACGCCGGCTTGGCCGGTATGTTCATCTATGTTCAATATCATAATAGGTACATTGTCCAAACGCCTGCCTCGGCGTTGCACGAGCTCAGTTATAAATGCATCGACACCGCATCCGAAAGCCGACATATATACGACGCCCCTTACGCTTTTAGAACGAATCATGTGCATAGCTGATGCGTAAATAGCCTTACCAAACGTGTAAAACATGCGTTTGGGTAGTTTATCGGCCTCTTCATCTATGACATCATCCGCCACATTTTCCGGCGTTATAACACCATAGCCAGCCTGCCTCACTTTATCGATTAGGCCCATGCTCAAGTAATTATCATATATAACATAGGGATGCCCTATTATACCTATAGCCTGGCTATAATCGCGTGCGCTTTTTATTTCGCGAAATGCTTTATCTCGTCTATCGCCTAATAGATCTACCGGGAGAAAGCCCGACCTGAGCAACGCATCGTAATTCCTCTGTGCCTTCACAGCTTCAGAATAGGCTTCGCTTATAGCGGATTTATCGCTCGTGATATGATGCCCTACAGACATAAAAAATCTGCGCATCTCCTCCTCACTACCGTTTTTATGCATATTCAAGGTCTCATCTATTATCGGCGGTAGGTGCGCTATGGAGTTTTTTATCATTTCCGGCAAGCCGCAGAATTTAGGGCAGATGTATTCGTGCCTGGCCACACTAACCAGCCGCGGTACGAATATGGCGTCTGATTTACTTGCTAACTCTAGAATATGACCTCGAAATAGCTTTAAAGGCAGGCAAGCATCATCGGCAAAATCCTTGATACCGCGATCCAATATGGTTTTATTAGTATCATCAGAAACAATAACTTCGCAACCTAACTTCTCAAAGAATGTTCGCCACAATGAATAATATATATAATACAGCAGCCCTTTAGCTATACCAATCTTCATAAGCTTGTCCTCCAAAAATATAAACATAGGAATATTATAAACAATATCCGCAAAATTTATATCCTAATTATAAATTATACAAGATAATTATAGTACCATAATCTACAAAATTCAAGTTTATTGGAGCAAAATAGCACAATTTTATGGAGTGGCTTTTATACATATTGCATATTGAATAAAATTATTTCTACAAGCATCGACACGAATCAGCACATACGATGAATTTGCCATATTACGAATCGAAGAGTCACAAAAAATCAATTGACAACAAAAATATTTTGTTATAATATTAATTAGACGTCTAAATAATAAAGGAGGAGTTATATTGGGTTCTCCAGATGAAAGCTCGTTGCATTTCCTATTACACCAAATAATACGTTATCATTTTATAAGACTGCATGACCTTTTAGCAAAGATAGGCCTCTATCAGGGACAACCGCCCGTGTTGTTTATGTTGTGGGAACACGATGGGCTTACTCAAAAAGAAATCGGAAAGGCTCTAAACCTAAAACCACCAACTGTTACAGTAATGCTTAAAAGGATGGAAAATGCCGGTTTCTTAGAACGTCGACCTGACAGCAAGGATATGCGCCTTTCGCGCGTATATCTCACTGATAAAGGCAGAAATGCACGAGCAGAAGTAGAAAATGTATTTCAACAACTGGAAAATGAATGCTTTGATGGCTTTACAATGGAAGAAAGGATCTTATTAAGACGCTTCTTTATACAAATACGCGATAATTTATGCAAGGTAAACGGCAGCGGTATGCGCTTATAATAGTTAGACGTCAAATGATTTGTTGGAGGAGTATAAATGAGAAAGTTATTATCATACTTGAAGCCATATTGGAAATCGACATTACTAGCCCCAATTCTTATGTTTATAGAAGTCACATGTGATCTTCTGCAACCAACTCTGCTGGCCAGTATAGTGGATAACGGCGTAGCTAAAGGCAATCTTTCCTATATAATAAGGACAGGAGGATTAATGCTATGCATAGCCCTAATAGGCATGGTCGGAGGTATGGGCTGTACGGTGGCGTCCAGCATATCCAGCCAACATTTCGGAGCGGATCTTCGCTCTGCGGTATTCAAAAAAATCCAATCTTTTTCATTTTCTAACATAGACAGATTTAAGACATCATCGCTCATAACACGCCTTACAAATGATATAACCCAGCTCCAAATGATGGTATTAATGTCTTTGAGGATGATGATCCGCGCACCCTTATTGTTTATAGGTGGTATAATCATGGCTATATCCTTAAATGCTAAATTATCTCTTATATTAGTAGTATCCATACCATTACTAATCTTGGTCCTGTATAGGACGATGAAAAAGAGTACACCGTTATTTTCTATGATGCAACAGAAACTGGACAGAGTCAATGCCGTTATAAGGGAGAATCTTTCAGGAGTACGTGTTATCAAAGCTTTTGTGAGAGCCGAACATGAAAAGAATCGCTTTGCAACCGCAAACGATGATCTCATGCAGATATCATTAAGGGCTTTCGGTCTCATCATAATAATGATGCCCATAGTAATGCTTATAATGAATTTAAGTATAGTAGCAGTATTGTGGCTGGGCGGGATAAATGTAACCGCTGGAGATATGGAAGTGGGACAGGTAATGGCCTATATAAATTACATAACTCAAATATTGTTTTCTCTTATGATGATCGGAAATATGCTGCTGTTCATCACGCGCGCATCCGCTTCAATCCAGCGTGTAAATGAGGTGCTGGACACACCTGTAGATATTCGAAATAATCCCGACGCAGAATTCACACCAATATCCTCAGGACATGTGTCTTTCGAGAACGTATTGTTCGGATATAGCGAAAACAAAGAGCACCTGGTGCTTAAAGGAATAAATTTTCATGTGCAATCTGGCCAAACCATAGCCATCCTAGGTGCAACTGGTGCTGGTAAATCTACACTGGTAAGCCTAATACCACGATTTTACGATGTTACCGATGGCAGCATAAAGGTAGATAATAGAGATGTGCGCTCAGTAGATCTGGCTACTTTAAGAAGCAGCATAGGCATAGTGCCACAGGATACCATATTATTCTCAGGAAGTATAAAGGATAATATACGCTGGGGCAAAAAAAATGCAACAGATGAAGAGATAATAGAGGCAGCTAAAATAGCCCAGGCTCATGACTTTATAACGAGTTTCCCTGACGGCTATGAAACACAGCTCGGCCAACGTGGCGTCAACCTGTCCGGTGGACAAAAGCAGAGGATTGCTATAGCCCGAGCGATAATAAAGAAACCCCGCATCCTTATATTGGATGACAGCACCAGCGCCGTGGACATGGTTACTGAACAGCGTATACAACAAGGATTAAAACAATTCATAAAAGAGTGTACTACATTTATCATAGCTCAACGCATAAGCTCGGTGATGGATGCTGACAAGATACTCATACTCAGCGATGGTCGCATAGCAGCTCAGGGTACACATTATGAGCTATTAAAATATAGTTCTATTTATCAAGATATATATAATTCACAATTAGGAGAGGGGGCCCTTATAGATGCCTGAACCGGGAAGAGGACATCATAATAGAGTTTATACAGTAGTAAAACCGAGAGATACAAAAAATACATTGAAAAGGCTATGGCACTATTTATCAGAACATAAAATCAGACTGTTTACTGTATTGATATTAGTAGCTGCAACGTCAGCATTAACGTTGGTAGGGCCATACCTTATAGGTAAGGCAATCGATGACTATATCACGCCGCATGATCTCACTGGTTTATTTCATCTTTTATTGGTTATGGCAGTTGTTTATGCTCTTACATCCTTATTTACATGGCTTCAAAGCTATACCATGATAAATATATCGCAAACTACCGTGCGCAATTTAAGAAAAGATGCATTTGATAAGCTTCAAGTATTGCCCGTCGGCTTTTTTGACACAAAACCTCACGGTGACGTAATCAGCAGGCTTACCAATGACATAGACCTTATAAACAATGCATTGAGCACCAGCCTGACACAAATATTTTCCAGTATTATCACGTTGCTGGGAACAATAAGCCTGATGCTATGGCTAAGCCCTCTGCTGACCTTAGTAAGTATGGTAACGGTACCTATAATGTTTATTACCACAAGCATAATAACAAAACACACCAGACGATATTTTTCAGAACAACAGAAAGCCTTAGGTACCCTTGATGGTTTTATTGAGGAAAATATATCAGGACAAAAGGTAGTTAAAGCGTTCGTCCGCGAAACTGAAGAAATAGAGCGATTTGAAAATACTAATGCGGAATTAAAGAATATCGGCATTAAGGCGCAGATCTATTCCGGCATAATAGGACCTTTAATGAATGTATTAAACAATATGGGATTTGCCATCGTAGCCGGGGTCGGCGGATGGCTGGCTGTACAGCATATAATAACAGTTGGTACAATAGCTGTATTTATAAACTACACCCGACAATTTACACGCCCGTTAAACGAGCTGGCCAACCAGATAAATACAATCCAATCAGCTATAGCGGGCGCTGAAAGGTTGTTTGAAATAATGGATGAAATGACAGACCCGGCTGATAATTTAGATGCTATAGAGCTTACAGATGTTAAAGGCGATGTAGAATTCCAAAATGTATCATTTTCATATAAACCTGGCGAACCAATACTTAAGAATATAAGCTTCCATGCTTATTCAGGCCAAACTATAGCGCTGGTCGGCCCTACCGGTGCAGGCAAAACCACTATAGTCAATTTGCTTATGCGTTTCTATGATATAGATAGCGGAAATATATTCATAGATGGATATGATATAAAACAGATCACCAGAAGCAGCCTACGCTCGTCCCTTGGGATAGTATTACAGGATACTTATCTCTTCTCAGAATCTATAATGGATAATATACGGTACGGCCGTTTGGATGCTTCAGATGATGAGGTCAAGGCTGCTGCCCGATTAGCCAATGCAGAACAATTTATATTAAGCCTTCCGGATGGTTACGATACTGTATTATCAGAAGACGGCGGTGACCTAAGCCAGGGTCAACGCCAGTTGTTGGCCATCGCCAGGGCTATCCTGGCTGATCCTGCGATATTGATATTAGATGAAGCTACGAGCAATGTAGATACGCGTACCGAGCAGCATATACAGGAGGCTATGCTCAAACTGATGGAGGGCCGTACCAGCTTTGTAATCGCCCATAGGCTCAGCACCATACGCAAAGCGGATGTAATACTAGTAATAAATGATGGGCAAATAATCGAACGCGGCAACCATGCTCACCTATTGAAGCAGAGGGGATTCTATCATAATCTTTATATGAGCCAGTTTACCAATATACGAAACCTGACTAATGCTATTTGATAAAATTTACTGAGGCAAAATAGCACAATTTTATAGACGGGCTTTTATACATAATGTATATTGAACATATCTCAATATTATGATACCCTATAATTGTAAATAACAAATACGAAGGGGGACTTTGCGATGAAGACAGTAAATATAAGGCTGCAGATGGCTGAGAATGTTAAGAAATTTGTAGGTATAGTGAGCAAATATCCGTATGAGATCGATTTGCGTTCAGGCAGACATGTGGTGGACGCCAAATCTATACTGGGCATATTCAGCTTAGATTTGAATAAACCAATAGTAATGGAAATATACAGCGATGACTGTGAAGATCTTTTGAACGAGCTGAAGGAATTCATAGTGGAATAATCCACTACATACCAAAAAGGAATAGCCGCATGATATCATGCGGCTATTCCTTTTTATCATAGCGCTGCTTTATACTGGATGGACTTCATTTTCCTCATCGAGCAATGTACTATCTATTTTATACTTCTGCGCTCTGCGGTATTTGAAGAAATCCATGGCTACTTGCGGGAATGAGGCATAACTCAATACATCCTCCTCCTGCTCCATATATTCCTTAATCTCATTGCGGAATTTATCCAACTGCGGTTCTAATAAATCCGCCGGCCGGCAATCTATAACAGGTTCATCGCCTATTATCTTCTTCTTTATTTCCTCCGATATAGGCACAGGCGGTCGCCCGTATTCGCCGCGCACATAGGCTTTTACTTCATTAGGTATCATCTTATAGCGCTCACCGGTTATAACGTTGAGCACAGCCTGTGTGCCTACCATCTGGCTCATCGGTGTCACCAGCGGCGGGTAGCCGAGATCAGCTCTGACGCGTGGCACTTCCTTAAGCACCTCATCGTATTTATCGAGCTGATTTTGTTGTTTGAGCTGTGATACGAGATTGGACAACATACCGCCCGGTACCTGGTATATGAGCGCATTTACATCTACGCTCAACACTTTTGGATCCAATGTGCCCATAGCCATATATTTTTCTTTTATGGGCCTGAAGTATTCAGCTATCTTATTTAACACATCTAAGTCCAGACCTGTATCATAGGGGGTATCTTTAAGCGCCGCCACCAGCGTCTCTGTGGGCGGCTGCGATGTACCCAGGGAAAATGGCGATATAGCTGTATCAACCACATCAGCCCCGGCCTCTATAGCCTTGAGGTAGCTCATAGATGCCAAACCGCTGGTATAATGCGTATGGACTTGTATAGGAAGATCCACCACCTCTTTTAAGCGTTTGACCAGATCGTATGTCGCATAAGGTGTCAACAAACCCGCCATATCCTTTATGCATATAGAATCAACGCCCAGTTCCACAAGTTGCTTAGCTATATCCACATATGCATCTAACGTATGAACCGGACTAATAGTGTACACTATGGTGCCTTGCGCATGGCCTCCCGCATCCTTAGTAGCACGAACGGCCGTTTCAAGATTGCGCACATCGTTTAGGGCGTCGAATATGCGTATTATATCCATACCGTTTCCAACCGAACGCTTTACGAACTCGGTCACCACATCGTCGGGATAATGCTTATAGCCCAATAAATTCTGACCACGCAGCAGCATTTGAAGCTTGGTATTTTTAGCCCTTTTGCGTATCTTGCGCAGGCGCTCCCATGGGTCCTCGTGCAAAAAGCGCAGAGCCGAATCGAAAGTAGCGCCGCCCCACATTTCTATCGAATGATACCCCACCTGATCTATTACATCTATTATGGGAAGCATTTCATCAGTGCTCATGCGCGTGGCTATGAGCGACTGATGGGCATCCCTTAAAACCGTTTCTGTTATACCTACTTTAGCCATAAAATATCACCTTTCTCTATCCGAATATCGCTAAAAACACACCGGCAGCCACCGCCGTGCCTATAACGCCCGCCACATTGGGTCCCATAGCGTGCATGAGCAGGAAGTTGCCGGGATTCTCCTGCTGGCCCACTACCTGTGTAACGCGCGCTGCCATAGGCACCGCTGATACGCCGGCAGAGCCTATGAGCGGATTAACCTTACCACCGCTCAATTTATACATAATCTTACCGAGCAGCACACCGCCGGCTGTGCTGACCGCAAACGCCACCAGCCCTAGTGCTATGATAAACAGCGTCTGTGGCGTCAGGAATTTATCGGCGCTAGCCGTAGCCCCTACCGTCACGCCCAAGAATATAACTACTATATTGTTGAGCTCATTCTGGGCAGTCTTGCTCAAACGATCCACCACTAACGACTCCCTGAACAGATTGCCCAACATGAGCATGCCCAGAAGAGGTGCGGCGGACGGCAGCAAAAGTGAACCGACTATAGTAACAACTATAGGGAATAATATACGCTCGGCCTTGGTCACCGGCCTCAATTGCTCCATGACCACGCTGCGTTCTTTCTTTGTAGTAAGCGCCTTCATAATAGGCGGCTGTATTATGGGTACCAGCGCCATATACGAATATGCCGCTATTGCTATAGCCCCTAAAAGTTCAGGTGCCAGCTTGGATGCCAAGTATATAGCCGTAGGCCCATCCGCACCGCCTATAATACTGGTAGCTGCTGATTGCGGTGCCGTAAACCCCATAAGCAAAGCCACTATAAACGTTAAGAACACGCCGAATTGAGCCGCCGCCCCAAGTAATATGCTTTTAGGGTTGGCTATTAGTGGCCCGAAGTCAGTCATAGCCCCCACGCCGAGGAATATAAGCGGCGGATATATATCGAGCTCGACGCCTTGGTAAAGATACCACAACAGGCCGCCTATATGGCCGCCGCCGGGTGGATTCATGAGCCCGGCCGCCGGCAGATTGGCCAGCAGCATGCCAAACGATATAGGCAGCAATAACAGAGGCTCGTATTTTTTCTCTATGGCGAGGTATAGGAGCACGCCTGCTATGGCCATCATCAGCCCCTGCTGCCATGTCAGTTGCAGTATACCCGTCTGTTGAAGAAGGTTTGTAAATATATCTCCCATGTCACTTTCCCTACCTTATTGCAACACGATCATGGGATCATTCGAATTTACCGATGCTCCTTTGCTGACAGCAACGCTTACCACTTTGCCGTCTTGCGGCGCCATAATCTCATTTTCCATCTTCATGGCTTCCAGTATAATAAGCACATCGCCCTTCTTAACCTCGTCTCCCTCTTTTACCTTCACATCCAATATGGTTCCAGGCATGGGAGCCGATACGGTAGTGGCACCTGCCGGTGCTGCTATCGGTTTAGCCTTTGGCTCTTCCGCTTTAGGAGCTGCCTGAGCTGGTGCCTCTGCCTTGGGTGCAGCGGGCGAAGCAGGAGCCGCTGCAGGTTTAACAGTTGTACCTTCTCTTATCTCCTCGACTTCTACCTCATATGACTTGCCATTTACATTTATCATAAATTTGCGCATAATTATCGTCCTCCATTTTTTCTATAATCTATTCATCAGTTGTTGTTGCCGACCCATTTTATTCCAAACTGGTGTATAAGGTGGCACACGTCTTATCGATTTTATATTGAGGTCATAAGCTGATACATTAAGGCTAGCCGCTACGGCAGCCGCTATAACAGCCACCAGCTCTTCTTCATCATCTTCAACTTTGACCTTTTGTACGGTATCCTCTTGCATGACACCCTCGGCATCATGTTGCACGGATGCTACCACAATCGTTTCTTTTTGTTGTTTCTTATCATCCTTACCTGCAAATGCATGTATTGCCTCTATGATGTATTGAAGCAATATCAATATAGCAAAGACTACTACTATACCTAGTATGGCTATAAGTATATCTTCCCACAAATTCGTTCACCCCCCCGTTATACCGGGAAATTCCCATGCTTTTTAGCCGGTCGCTCCTCGCGTTTACCGGCCAGCATCTCCAGAGCGGCTACAAGACGCGGCCTGGTTTCCTCGGGAACTATTATATCATCTACATAACCTCGGGCCGCTGCCCTATATGGGTTGGCGAACTGGCTCCTGTATTCCTCGATCTTCTGTTCTCTGGTTTCCATGGGGTTATCCGACGCCTCTATATCCTTGCGGAATATTATATTGGCTGCTCCATCCGGACCCATGACCGCTATCTCTGCCGTAGGCCACGCGAACACCATATCGGCGCCCAGATGTCGGCTGCTCATGGCTATATAAGCCCCGCCGTATGCCTTCCTCAATATAACGTTTATCTTGGGTACCGTAGCCTCTGAATAGGCATAAAGCAGCTTGGCACCATGCCTTATGACGCCACCGTGCTCCTGCCCTACTCCAGGCAAATATCCGGGCACATCGGTGAATGTGATGAGGGGTATGTTGAAAGCATCACAAAAGCGCACAAATCGCGCGGCTTTATCGGAAGCGTTTATATCCAGCGATCCTGCCATGACTTTGGGCTGATTGGCCACTATACCCACCGTCTTGCCATTCATACGGGCAAATCCTACCACCACATTCTGCGCGTAATAGGGTTGTACCTCGAAGAAATCGCCGTTGTCTATAACTGCTGTTATTATATCCTTGACATCATAGGGCTTATTTGGGTTATCCGGCACTATGTAGTTCAAATCAGGCGCCAAACGGTTAAGGTCATCATCGCATTCCTGCCATGGCACATCTTCTAAATTATTTGAAGGCAAGAAGCTCAACAGCTTTCGAATACCTTCTATGCAGCTTTTCTCATCGCTGTACATGAAATGCGCCACCCCGCTGATGCTGTTATGCGTCATGGCACCGCCCAATTGTTCGGCAGTCACTGCCTCGCCTGTCACAGCCTGTACCACCTGAGGACCGGTGATAAACATCTGACTGGTCTTATCGACCATGAATACAAAATCCATAAGTGCGGGCGAATATACAGCGCCGCCGGCACAAGGACCCATTATAACTGCTATCTGCGGTATAACGCCCGATGCCATGGTGTTCCTGAAGAAGATATCACCGTAACCTTTTAAGGCATCTACGCCCTCTTGTATCCTGGCACCGCCCGAATCGTTTATACCTATGACAGGTACGCCGTTCTTCATGGCCATGTCCAGTACTTTGGCTATCTTCATGGCATGCATCTCACCCAGCGATCCACCTACTACGGTGAAGTCTTGTGCAAATACATAGATAGGGCGGCCATCCACCGTACCATAACCGGTCACCACGCCGTCAGCCGGCGCTTCGGTTTTGTCCATGCCAAATTCCACACTGCGGTGCTGCACAAAGGCATCTATCTCTATAAAGCTGCCTTGGTCCAGCAGCAGATCGATGCGCTCACGGGCAGTCAACTTGCCGCTGGCATGTTGCTTATCTATGCGGGCTTGACCACCGCCTTCCTTTAGTTTGAGCTTTTTACTCTCTAGTTCTTGCAATTTGTCCTCGTTGCTCATGCTACTCCTCCTTAAAACAAAGCCAATAAGGCCTCGCGTATTATTTTAGCAGCTAAAATAGCTGTCCTATTGGATAAATCATAATCGGGTGACACCTCTACCAGGTCAAAACCTACGATATCCAAACCTTGCATAATATGAATGGCTTCTAGGATCTCACCTGATGTGCACCCCGCCGGTTCCGGTGTGCCAGTACCGTTGGCATATGCCGGATCTACAACATCTATATCAAGGGTTATATAAACCGGATGGCCTTTTAAATCGTGCAGGCACCGTTTAAGCGGCTCCAGCACTTCGAATTTGAACATATGCATATACTGCTTGGCATAATCAAATTCCTCTTTGATGCCCGAGCGTATGCCGAATTGGTATACATGCTCAGGCGGTAAAAAGTCTATTATTCTGCGTATGGCCGAGGCATGGGAATTCTTTTGACCAAAAAATTCATCCCTTAAATCGGCATGGGCATCGAAATGCACCAAATATATATCGCTACTGTATTTCTCGTAAACACTGCGCACAATGGGAACGCTTATAAGGTGTTCGCCACCTATAAACAGCGGCTTTTTATTATCATTTAATATATCAGACGCAGCACACCCTATTATATCGAGGCTTTGTTCAGCACTACCGAAAGGCAGTTCTAGATCTCCATAATCAAAGAACTTTATGCTATCCAAACTCCTGTCCAAATAAGGGCTGTACTCCTCTATGGAATACGAAACCTCTCTTATGCTCTGTGGGCCGAAACGCGTGCCCGGCCTGTAACTTACGGTATAATCCATGGGTGCGCCGACCATGACGATATCGGCACCATCATAATCTTCAATGCTGCCTAAAAACCTATTGCCCCATTTTGTCTGATTTAACATATCCGCCTCATAATCCACCTTTTATAATATTTTTTACAAACTCCGGCAGCACAAAAGCCGCTTTGTGCAATTCGGGCGTATAGTAGCACATATCCATCCCTTTTACGTCTATTCGTACGTCTATAGGATCATAGCTCTTTGAACCTATGGTAAAGCTCCACATGCCGCCGGGATACGTAGGCACATGGGCCAGATATAGGCGCGTTATCGGAAATACTTCTGATATCGAACGGTATATGTCCGATATCAGTCCGGCATTATAAAAAGGCGATTCTGTCTGCGCCACAAATAGGCCATTATCGCTCAGCGCATCATACAAGCTTCTATAGAATTCTTGATGGAACAAACCTACAGCCGGTCCTATAGGGTCAGTAGAGTCGACTATGATGACATCGAATTCGCCTTTATGTTCTTGAACGAATTTTATACCGTCACCAATTTCCACATGGCATCTAGGATCATCCAATGCACAACTTATCTCCGGGAGATACTGTTTGCTTACCTCAACGACCCTTCCATCTATTTCGGCCAAATAAGCGGCCTCCACGCTTTTATGTTTGAGCACTTCCCTTATAGCCCCACCGTCGCCCCCTCCTATAACCAATACTCTTTTAGGGTTCGGATGCGTAAATAAAGGCACGTGCGCTATCATCTCGTGATATACGAACTCATCGCATATAGTGGTCTGTATAATACCATCTAAAGCCAGCAATCTGCCGAATTGATATGTATCCAGCACCGCTATCTGCTGATACTGGCTCTTTTCTGTATGCAATACATCTTTAACCTTGCAGGTTATACCCAACTCAGGCGTTTGTTTTTCTGTAAACCATAATTCCATATTTTATCATCCTTTTTTCGACCTTTTTCCTTGCCATTATATCAAAATATAAAGAATAAATAAAGACCTTTATCGTAAATATTTTAAATATTCTATCTCTTTTGGAGTAAGATAGCGCCACTGCCCTGGTTGCAGACCACACAATTCTACTTCGCCAATGGCTTCGCGCCTCAGCCATATCACAGGATGGCCTATCATATCGCACATTTTACGTATCTGGCGATTTCTGCCCTCGCGCAGCGTTATTTTAACCACGCTTAGCCTTTGATCGGCCTTTATCAATTCAAAACCAGCAGGCGCCGTAAGCCTGCCTTCCAATACGAGCCCATGTTCAAATCGGAAGATATCTTGGTTATCAGGTATGCCACGCAATCCGGCTACATATATCTTTTCTATCTCATGTTTCGGATGCGTCAGCCTGTAAGTCAAATCTCCATCATTGGTCAATAAAATTAATCCCGTAGTGTCATAATCCAGACGTCCCACGGGATATAATCGATATTCATCTGCAACAGGCACGAGATCAAGAACGGTAGGTCGCCCAAATTGATCTTTGACAGTGCTGACATAGCCTCTGGGCTTATTAACGGCTATATATATCATATCACTTTTAAGCCTTATGATGCGACCATATACCCTGACTTCGTCCTTTTGAGGATCAATCAAAATACCCATATCTTTCACGACATGGCCATTGACCGATACCGCGCCGGATTTTATAAGTTCCTCGCTCTTTCGGCGCGAGGCGACGCCGCATTGTGCCATATATTTATGCAACCTAATCAAATCGCCGGAGTTAGCCATCTTTCTATAAGACCCCTCAATTCTCTGAAATAGTTTTTATCCTCTACATCTTGAACCGCTATGAGCTTAGCAGTGGCAATAGTTTGCCCATCTAATAAAACCTCTACTGTACCATAATCCTTTCCGGCCGCTATGGGCGCTTCTATTGCAGAGGGATAATGGAACTCAACCCGCAATCTGTTTCTTTCTTCATCGGTGACTGGAATCACCACAGGCCGAGCAGTTTTCAATGCCACCCTATTCTCTTTACCTCTTAGTACAGGTACATCGATTATCGTCTTATCCTTAGGAAGCACCTCATACATGCTGAAATTATCGAATCCGTAATCAAGCAGGGCCATGGAGTCCTCCCACATAGGGCCATCGTTTAACACCACCGCTACCAATTGCATCCCATTTCTGTAAGCCGCGGCTACCAAACAGCGTCCTGCTTCTTTGGTATATCCTGTTTTCACTCCATTAGCACCTTCATATTTCCATAAAAGCTTATTCTTATTCTGCATAGCTCTATCCCATTCGTGGCCTTCCCACGGTATCTTTCTGTATTTTGTGGATACGATCTGCTTAAATACGGGGTTCTTCATAGCATAGGCCGTTATTAGCGCCAGATCATACGCAGTGGTGTAATGGTCCTCATCCGGCAGTCCATGCGGGTTGACAAAATGCGTATTTCGTGCTCCTATCTCCTTAGCTTTATTATTCATCATATCTACAAATTTTTCGACAGAACCACCTATATGCTCGGCTATGGCTACTGCGGCATCGTTGCCTGATCTAAGCATAAGACCATAAAGTAGATCTTCCAGTGTCAATCTTTCTCCTACCTCCAGCCATATCGATGAACCTTCCACGCCACTGGCATTATCGCTTACTTCTACTATATCCGAGAGATCACCGCATTCTATGGCGGTTATTGCCGTCATTATTTTTGTGGTGCTGGCCATGGGACAGCGCTTATCGGCATCTTTGCCATACAGCACCCTACCTGTCTCAACCTCCATGACCGCAGCGACTGATGCCGATATTTGAGGTGGATCTTCAACAGCCAATGCTTTAGATATCATCAAGCAAGGTGACATAAAAACACAAAAAATTAGTAAAAAAATCACTGCACGTTTCATGCAATACCGTCCTCCATCCTTGTAATTATAAATACAAGAATAGTATGAACAGCATCACTCTAACTATCCAGATTTTCTAGTATAGCATTTACTTCCTCTTGACTATTGACAACTATGCCTTCTTTGATCTGGTCTTGGACTATACCGGGCAATATGTCTAATGGTATTCCGGTATCGCGCAACAGCTTGCCGGCGGTATCATACACTGCCACCATGCCATTATCTTCTCTTATAACGAAATGATTTGGGCAGTAACCACCTATTTCCCTTATCAAGACCACTTTATCCGGCTTAAATTCATCTACTCGCCATTGAGGATATTTTTCCGTCAGCTGTTTCTCATTTAATCCTACTATGTCAGACAATACGGGACCTTCGCCAACGGCCTCGTGACCGCACGACATATATACCGTCACAGTTTGCAGAACAGCATCCTGCTTTACCGTAGCAGCTCGATCTGATAGATATCGCTCTGCATCAGCCGACTTATCGTCCTCTTCAGCTTCGACCGGCATTAGCGGCTGAGGCACAACGCGTCCATACGATGGGCTACGCATTATATAATACCCTACCATGAAGCCGACTGCCAATGCAACAACGCTCACTGTTAAACCTATAATATATCTTTTTCGCATAATAAATACTACCCTCCGCTATTAATAGCCTTTGGATAGTATTATTGACGAAATTTTCTATATTATTCCTCTAACTCTTCTAACTCAGGCGGTATTTCCATATTATGATATACGTTTTGAACGTCATCATGATCGTCCAATTTATCTATAAGATTCAATACCTTTCGAGCTGCTTCTACATCAGGCGATACGGTAACCTTAGGTATTAGCTCCAATTGAGCAGATATAAATGGGATACCTTGTTTTTCAAGGGTATCTCTAACCGATGCGAAATCTTCCGGAGCAGTGCGTATCTCATAAGCATCATCCTGTGTTATAAGGTCCTCTGCTCCGGCCTCCAGCGCTATCATCAGCATATCATCCTCATCTATATCTACAGCATCCCGGTCCACGACTAATACGCCTTTTCTATCGAACATCCACATGACGCACCCGGTTTCACCCAAGCTGCCACCGCTTTTGTCAAAAAGGTGCCGTATATCGCTGCTGGTACGATTGCGATTGTCGCTTGTAGCTTCCACTATTATGGCAACTCCTCCTGGTCCATATCCTTCATAAACCAGCTCTTCATAATTTACCGAATCCAATGCACCAGCGGCCTTTTTGATAATGCGCTCTATCGTATCATTTGGCATATTATTGGCCTTTGCCTTGGCTATAGCATCTCTCAAAGTGGAATTAGCTTCCGGATTATCTCCCCCGTGCCTTACTGCTATAGCCAATTCCCTGCCAATCTTGGTAAATATCTTACCGCGTTGAGCATCGGTAGCTTCTTTTTTACGTTTTATATTAGCCCATTTCGAATGGCCCGACATTATAATCCCTCCATATGTTATCTATAAACTTCCTATACAATATAACATAAGGAGGGGCTTTTAGCAACATACCCCCGTCACTTATTCCGTTCATATTGCTATCAAACTACTTATAAAACAATTGCCTCTGATACCTTACCACAAGTTCATCCAACTCTTTGCTGCGCTCTAATACAGAGAACGCTTGCATCTCATAGTTCTCGCGTACTATGAGCTCATTGAGCTCTTGCGTCAACATAGATATTTGTTCCTTTAACTCCTTCATCTTTCTATAGACTCACCTTTTATAAAATAATTTTTTCAATACGTACTGCAATATACTATCACTGATTCCAATCATTTTCAATAATATAAATAAATTTTTATATGCATCAGCCACATTTAGAATAGCCGCAGCTCGGACACATCACGCATCCGCTCTCATGCTCCAACTCTCCACCACATTCCGGGCACACTGCTCGGCCTTCCTTATCATTTTGTTCGTCTATATCATCAGCTATGCCAAAGTGATTCTGCTGCTCATCTGACTGTATTTTCATGACCTTTTCGATAGTACGGGCTATGGCATCAGGACAGGATAATACCTTCAGTCCCCTTTGACGTATGGTAGTATGACAGCGTATACCTTTTAGCTGATCCACCAGCGCCTTCACGTCGATCCCTGAACGCAGTGCCAGCGATACCAGCCTGCTGGTGGCTTCAGACTGAGACGGGCATCCTCCTGCTTTACCGAGATTTGTGAATACCTCACATATGCCTTGATCATCATAGTTCACCGTTATATAGAGATTGCCGCATCCTATTCGCACCTTCTCAGTTATTCCCCGGGTAATTTCCGGTCTAGGCCTCGGTATAATGGTCGGCTCGGGCTGAATCATAACGTCAGCACCAACCTTATCTTTATCGCCTATATTCAGCACCTGTGTCTCCCTGCTGCCATCGCGGTATATGGTAACACCCTTGCATCCCAGCTTATAGGCAAGGATATATACCTGGCGTACATCCTCTTGAGTAGCGCTGTTCGGAAAATTCACGGTTTTAGATACCGCATTATCGGTATAGCGTTGAAATGCAGCCTGCATGCGGACATGATATTCCGGCGATATATCGTGAGCTGTAACAAATACTCTTTTTACATCATCGGGTATACCGTCCATATGTTGTATGCTGCCCTGATGCGCTATTTGACGCATTAACTCAGCACTGTAAAACCCTCTTTGCTTAGCAACTTCCTCAAATATAGGATGTACTTCCGGCAACTGGGTATTATCCATCACATTACGCACAAACGATATGGCAAACAACGGCTCTATCCCGCTAGAAACCCCAGCTATAATGCTTATACTGCCGGTAGGTGCTATGGTGGTGACAGTGGCGTTGCGCACCTTCAACCCCTTATCCTTCCATATGCTCTGCTCATACGCAGGAAACGCACCGCGCTGCTCAGCCAATTCGGCCGACTGCTGCCTTGCTCTGTCGCATATAAATTTCATGAGCTTAGTGCCGAGTTCTATAGCCTCATCTGAATTATAGGGTATGCCCAGCCTAAATAGCATATCGGCCCAGCCCATGACCCCTAATCCTATCTTTCGCATTCTCTTGGTCATTTTTTCTATCTCAGGCAGAGGATAAAGATTCACATCTATAACATTATCCAGAAAATGCACTGCAGTATCCACTATTCTGGCCAATTTAGCGTAATTTATCTCCCATTTGTCGCCGTCTACGGGCTGTACTACCGAAAGAAGGTTTATCGAACCGAGGTTGCAGCTTTCATATGGAAGCAAGGGCTGCTCACCACAATTATGCACGCATATGCCATTGGCATCAAAAGCGTTCACTCCCGGAATCTGAACATCATATACGCCCTTCTCCCCTGCTTGAACAATTTCATCAACCGTTGCAATGAACCTTTCTCTGTTTATCGCTCTCTTGTATTCTGCAAGACGTTGTTTCAACAGATCATGCTTTTTCGCATCGCTGAATCCTACTTTCTCAAAGAAAATAGCTAAATTGCTGGAGGTAATAACTAATTCGTGGCCCGATCGAATATGATACTCTTTAGTTCCCCTTTTACCATCAGGCATTTGCTTTATTCCTTCCGCTTTACGATCGATATGCAGTGTCGAAACTATACCCAATCGAAGCAACATTCGTTGAATAATCCTCAATCCCTCAATATCGTTTTGCCAAAGGCCAACAGATACACCTTTCTCTTGATTCCCTGTTACGGTACCATCGGCATCGAAAATACCCCTTAAAAATCCGCGGTGAAAATCATAGCTTGTCTTCTCCAATTCCTCGGTAATTCTCTTATCGCCCGAAAATATTTTATATACGGCTGCTAGATCCCGTAGAGCCGACATCTGCATTCGATGTTCTTTCCTCACATCGATCATACTCTTGAATCCATTGAAGTCTGCTCTATGGGGCAGCGTAAAAGCAGCTTCTTCCGCGGCTTTAATAATAGAATCAGCCCCATAGTCATCTCCCCATACCGAGATGATGCCGCCATCGTTCTTCAGGGTGCCGTCTCCCAAAAGGAGACCCAGTAAATATCCGTCTTCAAAACTCCCCCGGCCTTCCCACACAAGACCGCGATTATCGGATAAAACAATATGGTCGCCTGGCTTTAATTCTCCGGCCGGTTTCCACTCTTCTTGAATATTATCCCTAGTAATTGAAACAGCAACACGTATTTTATGGTCAGGCGTAACTTCTATTTTATATCCTTTATCGGTACGTATACTTATAGTGGATTTACTGCCCGTTTTAAAGAATCCTATTTCTGATGAGGAATAAAAATCTCCATTCAATGCAAGGGATATTTGCTTGCCCAATATATTAACTACTTGTTCAGGTCCGTTCTCAGTAAGTACCCACGTATCTCCAGTAATGCACGGGTTGGTGCTTTCTATCTCTCCAAGAGCCGGCACCACATTATCCTTATTGATGCGGTCAAGAAATACTATGCCCGGTTCCCCATTATGCCAAGCCATATCGACGATAAGATCAAATACTTGTCTGGCTCTGAGACGCCGCGTTATCTTGCCCGTATGAGGGTCTATGAGATCGTATTCTTCATCCTTCTCTACCGCTTCCATAAATTTTTCGGTTATGCCAACACTTATATTGAAATTGGTTATGTCGCTGTTATCCTTCTTACACTGTATAAACTCCAGTATATCGGGATGATCCACGCGAAGTATGCCCATGTTTGCGCCTCGACGGGTGCCGCCTTGCTTTACCGCTTCGGTGGCCGCATTGAATACCTTCATGAAACTGACCGGGCCGCTGGCCACACCACCGGTAGAGCGCACGGTAGCCCCCTTCGGGCGCAAGCGCGAGAAGCTAAAGCCAGTTCCCCCGCCGCTTTTATGAATGAGCGCCGCATTTTTTACAGAATCAAAGATACCCTCCATAGAATCTTCTATGGGCAGGACAAAGCACGCCGAAAGCTGTCCCAATGGCCTGCCCGCATTCATAAGCGTAGGAGAATTCGGTAAAAATTCCAGCTCGGTCATAATATCGTAGAATTCTTGTTCGGTTTTGGACACGTCAACTTTGGGATCATATATGGAATCGGCTTGAGCCACATGATGGGCCACTCGCCTAAACATTTGCTCCGGCGTTTCAATGATGTTTCCTTGCTCGTCTTTTGCCAAATAACGTTTTTCAAGTACTTTAATTGCATTATCAGTAAGTTTCAAGTCATAACCCCCTGTTCGTTATATCTATATATAGAAGCTCGGTCATATTCTTCATACAATATATTGTATAACACTATGCTCTCCATTTCAATAACTATTTTTTAAATTCGATTTTGCCCCATTTTTCTATACGACCGGTTACTACAAGCTTCTGTCCGATCTCCGGCTGCTCTATTATCCTATCGGCATCCTTTATGGTAAGCACAACCGTTCCTTGATAATCGCTGCCGTCTATCTCCAATATGTCCCCGTCATATACAACTACCAAAGTATCCTCACTACGCAGCAGCACTCGTCTCTCTCCATTTATCATAGCATAGACACCGCCGGAGTATGGACTTTGTGCCTCTATGTGAAGCACCAAGTGCGCTTGTTGCTGCCATGCTATATTGTTGCTATGCAACGATTGACCTTCTAATCTTGCCGCTCTGTTCAAAGGCATGTGGTCTGAATAGAAAAATAAAAATGCCTGTGACACTACCATTAATATAAGCGTCGTCATAAGCGCAACGCTAAGCTTTCTTTCAAACTTCTCCATATTATTGATTATTCTCTTATACAACTGCTCGAACATCCTTTCAGCAACTGGCACCGGCTAGGTAACCGGTAGAAAAAGCTATTTGAAGATTATATCCTCCCGTCAAAGCGTCCACATCGATGATCTCTCCGGCAAAATATAACCCTTTTACCAGCTTTGATTCCATAGTCTTAGGGTCTATCTCTCTAACATCCACGCCTCCGTGCGTTATAACAGCCTCTTTGAATGAACGTAGACCTAATACGTGCATTTTCAACTCCTTTAACATTTCCACCAAGTTACGCCTTTCTTCTTTGGTGATCTGATTAACGGGTTTATCTTGTTCTATATGGGATAGTTCCACTATAACAGGTATCAGTTTTTGGGGCAAAAGATCACCTAAGGAATTCTTAAATTGCTTATTATTATACTTTGAAAAATCCCTTCTTATGCGTTCATCCAGTTGTTGTAGCGTCAAAGCCGGCTTTAAATCTAGTACGATCTCTATATCAGTTACATTGTGGTCGAGCATGTATCGGCTTAGTGTCAAGACAAGCGGGCCAGAGATACCGAAATGCGTGAACAGCATCTCTCCCTGTTCTTCAAAAAATCGTTTGCCGCCAGCATAAGCAGATAGTTTAACATTTTTTAAGGATAATCCTTGCAGGCTTTTCACCCAATCCTCGACTATATCCAGAGGTACCAGTGATGGCATAAGCGGCTTGATGGTGTGGCCCAATCGTTCAGCCATAGTATAACCATCACCCGTAGAACCTGTAGTAGGATATGACAGACCACCTGTGGCCAGGATTACGCTAGTTGCCTCAACCAACCTGCCATCATAAAGTTCAACCCCTTTTACAGCGTTATTCTCCGCCATTATATCCTTGACACGTGTATTAAACCATACATCCGCGCCGTTTTGTTCCACATATCTGTATAATCCCTTTATGATATCGCTGGACTTATCTGATGCCGGAAAGACCCTATTGCCGCGTTCTATTTTAGTAGGTACACCCATATCGTCCAGCAGAGCTATCAAATCATTGTTAAAAAATCGGCTCAAAGCCGAATATAAAAATCTTGGGTTAGTAGGTATGTTCCTCATATAAGCGTTTAAATCCGATGCATTTGTAACGTTGCACCGGCCTTTACCGGTTATATATATTTTCTTGCCCGGCTTTTCATTGCGTTCAATCAACAAAACGCGCTTACCGCGGCTGGCAGCGGTCCCCGCAGCCATCATGCCGGCAGCGCCTCCTCCGACCACTACCACATCATAGCTAGCGCAAATGACAGGTATCGTTAAGCCATACAAGTACATTTCCCTTCTCTCTAAGCTCTACAGCGGTTACGCTGGCGTTATCCATCCTTATAGAATTAAAATGTCTTATATCCATGCCGAGCAATTCCAATGTCAGTACCTTTAACGTCAATCCATGACTTACTACGATTATATCTTTTCCACATTCATTGGAAATTATAATCTCAATACAATAACGTATACGTCGCCTGAATGACTCTAAAGATTCGCCGCCGCTTATAATGACTCTGCTCGGATCAGTACGCCAAAGATTATAATCCTGAGGATAACGAGCACTAAGCATCTGCGATGTCAGCCCTTGCCAGCAACCCAGATTCATTTCGCGAAGCTCCGGCAAGAAATCGATAGGCGCATCTATTTTCTCCCCTATTATTTCTGCCGTCTCACGGGCCCGCTCGAGGTCACTGCAAAATATATTGGATACGTCGTATCCCTCAAACGCTTTGGCTACAGCACACGCTTGTTGCCTCCCTTTATCGCTCAACGGTATGTCGCATTGGCCCTGGGTTTTGCCTTCTAAATTCCACAGCGTTTGGCCGTGCCTTACCATATACCACCTACTCATCCTTCTCCTTACCCACATACACGTGGTATTGACTCCATATCTTCTCCAACTCGCCAAAATACATCGATACATCGCCGCGCTTGCGCTGCCCTACGGCCACTATGAGCGCATTTATGAGGCTAAGCGGTGCTACCAGTGAATCCACAAACGAGGCCATATCGCTGCGAGCCAATAATGTATAATCGGCCCACTTTGTCAACGGAGAAAGGTGGCTGTCGGTCATAGCCACCACTTTAGCCTTTCTTTCTTTGGCAAATTGAACAGCCTCTACCGTGCGGCTGGAGTAACGTGGAAAGCTTATACCTATAAGCAAATCTTTATCCGATATCCAAATCATCTGCTCGAATACGTCGCTGACTCCTGAGGTAACGACGCGTACATTGGGCAGTATAAAGCTTAGGTAATATCCCAGAAATTGTGCAAGAGGAGCCGAACTGCGCATTCCTAGAATATATATTGTATTAGCGGCAAATATGTTGTCTATAACGGAATTAAATGTATCCTCATCTATATCTTCTATAGTAGAGCGTATATTATTTATATCAGACTTTAAAACCGTTTTGAATAATACATTGGGATCATTGAAATCCGCCGACATCTCTATACGCTGCACAGTGGTCAATTTATTGCGTATAAGCTCTCTCAACGCTTTCTGCAACGCTGGGTAACCATCATAACCCAATAGATCAGCAAACCTCACCACCGTGGATTCGCTGACCCCCACCTGCTCTCCTATGCGCGAAGCTGTCATAAAGGCAGCTTTTTCATAATGAGCCATTATGTATTCAGCTATAAGCTTTTGCCCCTTACTCATTGATTGATAATGTTCTTTTATCCGTACAAGTAAATCGTCGTTGTCGCTCATTATATACTCTCCCATTATATACTTTTATTTTAATGGCCATTCGCCTATTTGCCATCGCTTTAATTCCTTGATCATATCATATTTTGTCAGATCATAGTGTATAGGCGTTATAGAAACATATCCCTGTTCTACGGCTATTATATCGCTGGTCTCATCGTTTGCTTCTTCGATAAGCTCCCCGGTAAGCCAATAATATGGCCTACCTCTGGGATCATAACGCTGTTCATAATTATTTTTATAACGCTTAACGCCCATATGGGTTATATGAATGCCTTTTATCTTGTCTATAGGCATAGGCGGTATATTAACATTTAATAATATGTTAGAAGGCATATCGTGTTCTATAAGCGTACGACATATATCAGCTGCCAACACCGCCGCCGCACTATAGTCCAGATATTCATATGATGTAACCGACATAGCCACTGCCGGTATATTGAATATAGCACCTTCTATAGCCGCCGATACAGTACCGGAATAGATTACATCAGTACCAAGATTAGCGCCACGGTTTATGCCTGAGAATACTACATCGGGTTTATCATCCATAAGTACATCTATGCCGAGCTTGATACAGTCGGCTGGCGTACCTTCTATGGCATAGGCTCGTACGCCAGCTATATCAAACGATACTTGCACTGCTCGCAAAGGATCACGCATGGTTATAGCGTGGCCTGCAGCACTGCGTTCCCTGTCTGGTGCGGCAACTGTAACATGCCCTATATCGGCCAGTGAAGCAGCTAATGCGTGAAGACCGCTGGCATGTATACCATCATCATTACTGACCAATATATTCAAATATAATTACCTCCATCATCTATCTCATATGCTTATTATATTATATCCACTTATCTCATGCAAACACTATTGTCTGACACCTGTAATTCGTAATATGTGACTGAAACAAATTGTAAGTACGCAATCACTACGTGGCATAAGGCTTGACATATATGCTGAGCGGGCTTTTGAAGCGTAGGACCACAGCAATCTTTGATTGCGTAGTGGTCCAGCTTCACAGCCGTAGCGAGGTATATATGTCAAGCCTGTAGCGGGCTTAGGCTTTATATCATTGCATGCGCTGAATTTGTTATGTTACGAATTACAGGTCCGACACTACAATTCGTAATATGCGACTCAAATAGGTGATATAAAGCTGGAAAACGCCTTGAAATATTGCGTAGGCATGCTTAATGAGCACAGCGTAAAGCAAGCGTAGATCGGGCATGGGCGTCCGACCAGCCGCGTAAGCAAATGACCTAAAGCCAGAAGCAGGTCTTAGAATGTTTCACTGTGCGCTAAACGAAACGAATTGAAGATAGGTTATAAGGCATATGAATGCCACGCTTCTTTAATTAAAAAATTAGCGCATCAACGCAGATTGGAAGCAAAGATCTTGAAACGTCTGTAGAAACCGGATGTTTTAAATAGACATGCTATTTAGTTACCGCCAAGAAATCAGGAACTATGTCTTATACAATCGTATTCCCATTTCTGTTATAGCGTCTTCCACATCATGTGGTATATCGCTGTTCGTTATTATTATATTTACAGCTGAAAGCGGCGCATAAGATATGAGCGAGCGCTTACCGAATTTACTGCTATCTGCCACTAATATAATCTCTTTAGTCGACGCTATCATGTGTCTTTTTGCCTCAGCTTCCAGAGCATTGGATACTGTCAGGCCAGACAAAATATCTACGCCGCTTGCCGCTAATAAGAGTTTATCGGCATTGATGCGTTGGAATGCCGACGTGCATTCAGGGCCGACCAGAGAATAGCTACCTTTAAGCAGCGTACCGCCTGTTACCATAAGGTCGATTTTATCTTTAGCTGCCAATTCATCGGCTACATGTATATCGTTTGTTATAACTTTTATGCTAATATTGGTTATAGCTCGAGCTATAGCCATAGTAGTGGTTCCACTATCAAATATTACTGAATCATCTTCGTTTATTAGCGATACGGCTAAATGCGCGATTTCTTCTTTTTTTTGAGCATTTATAGTTAAACGCTGCGAAATGGGCGGTACCGACTTAACTCCATCATCCAGCATAGCACCGCCATGGGTTTTCTTTAATATTCCTTGTGACTCCAGCGCGTCCATATCGCGGCGTATGGTTTCCATCGAAACATTAAATTGACGGCTTAAATCCGAAACTTTTACAAAGCCATTCTTCTGGAGAAGTTCCGTAATCCTCTGCTGCCTTTCTTGCGCTAACAATGCTCTATTCCTCCTATTTTAAAACGCTTTCCGTTTACCGTAAAATCATAGCAACATAATATAACATAACAACAATAAATGCAACAGCAAATTTACATTTATCAAATGAACATTCCCTTGTTTTTATAAATATAATCTATACCTGAAATAATAGTTAGGGCGACAGCAGACCAGAACACCCACATAGCCAACGAAGCTATATATATACCAAAAAGATAATCTCCCCATATAAGCATTATTATGGCAATATCCTGCACCACTGTCTTAACTTTGCCCCATGAGCTAGCTGCTATTATTTTACCATTGGCAGCGGCTATACTTCTAAAACCTGTTATAAGAAACTCACGGCTCAGTATTATTATAACGGGAATAGATGATATTATGCCTTGCTCGACTAATACGAGCAAGGCCGCTGTAACCAGCAATTTATCAGCCAATGGGTCAAGAACTTTGCCTAGCGCCGATGTTTCTTTCATACTACGCGCTATATAGCCATCCAGAACATCGGTTAGCGCGGCTATTGTAAATATTACGGCTGATATATAATTGCCGTATTTGATGGGCAATATCAAGAATATGATAAACACCGGTATTAGCACGATTCTAGCTAAGGTTACCTTATTGGCCAGATTCATATTGCTTCCCCCGTCAAATCATAATCCTTTACCCCTTTTATCTTCACATAGACCATTTGACCTGCATCAAGCGGCTTATCGGAAGTAAAATATATCAATCCATCTATTTCGGGGGCATACATATAGCCTCTCCCCACATAAACCCCGTTATTGCACCCTTCCACCAGCACTTTATAGCTAAACCCTATACGCTCCTTATTTTTCTCTAATACTATCTTTCGCTGAACCCTCATAATGCTTTTGTAACGTTCCTGTTTAACATCTTCGGCAACCTGTTCTGGCATAGCGGCAGCTATAGTGCCTTCCTCCTGGGAATAGGTGAACACGCCTACATTGTCCAGTCTATATTGCTCAACGAAATCTCTTAGCATTTGAAAATCCCTATCGGTTTCTCCTGGGAACCCTACTATAAGTGAAGTACGTATGGCTATACCCGGTATACATTTTCTGAGCCTTTCTATAACGCCTTTTATGTCGTTCGAACGACTACGGCGTCCCATTTTCGCTAATATCTTATCGTTTATATGCTGTATAGGTATATCTATATAATGGCACACATGCCGGCTTTGCACAATAGCTTCTATCAATTCATCATTTACATAATCGGGATAACAGTATAATACCCTTATCCATTCTATGTTATTTATATTATCCAATTCGTGCAGTAATTCGGCTAAGCGCGGTTTACCATATATATCCCTGCCGTATACGGACGTATCCTGAGCTATCAATATTATCTCTTTCACACCGCGATCGACCAGTTCCTTGCATTCTTCTATTATATTCTCCATAGGGCGACTCCTATAAGGTCCGCGCAAGAATGGTATTATACAATAGCTGCATCCGTTGTCACAACCTTCTGCTATCTTAACATAAGCCATATACGGAGGAGTACTCAATATGCGCTTTTCGATGCCCTCCACGCTCACGTCGCCACCTTCAAAATAAGCTACCTTGCCGCCGTTTAATATTTTATCTACCACAAGGCCTATGCTATGGTAATCGCCTGTACCGATTACCGCGTTCAATTCGGGTATCTCATCTAGCAATTGCTCTTTGTACTGTTGGGAAAGGCATCCCACAGCTATGAGCCCTTTGCAACGCCCTATTTCCTTATAGCGGGCCATTTCTAATATCGTATTTATTGACTCCTGTTTGGCTGATTCTATAAATGAACATGTATTTATTATTATAACGTCTGCCTCTTTAGGATCATTGGTAATCACATACCCTTTATCGGCAAGTTCTGCCAGCATGGTCTCGCTATCAACGAGATTCTTAGGGCATCCTAAAGATATCATTCCTATGTTATAAGGCAAATTTATTCTCAACCTCCCGTTTTGTTCATGTCGTTTATCTGTTCTTCGGTTATCAATACCTGACGAGGCTTTGACCCGTCGTATGGACCTATATAGCCCCTCGCCTCCATCTCATCGATCAGGCGCGCTGCCCTCACATAACCTATGCGCAGGCGCTTTTGCAGGAAAGAAACCGATGCCTGTTGATATTGTACCACCATCTCCAATGCTGTATTAAACAATTCATCCTCATAGGCCGCGTTATCACCATGATCATTTTGAGATGAGGAGCTTATCTCCTCCATTATCGCCATGTCATAATCGGCCTGCTGTTTATCCTTTATGGCATCGACGACGCGTTCTGCCTCTTTTTCCGACACATACGCTCCTTGTACACGCATTGGCTTGGCCGCTCCAATTGGGTAGTAGAGCATATCGCCTTTACCGAGCAGTTTCTCCGCCCCTGCACCGTCTAATATAGTGCGCGAATCCACCTGCGATGAAACGGCAAAGGCTATACGCGAAGGTATATTGGCCTTTATGACACCGGTTATAACATCCACAGAAGGCCGTTGAGTGGCTATAACGAGATGTATGCCGGCCGCTCTCGCCATCTGCGCCAATCGGCATATGGCATCCTCAACCTCGCCTGGGGCCACCATCATCAGATCGGACAGTTCGTCGATTATGACGACGATTTGAGGCAGCGCCTCTTTGGGCGCAACCATTTCATTATATCTGAATATATCTCTCGTGCTCTTATCAGCAAACAATTTATACCGGGATGTCATTTCCTGCACAGCCCAGTTCAATGCGCCGGCGGCTTTTTTAGGGTCAGTAACCACAGGTATAAGCAGATGAGGTATACCATTGTACAGGCTTAATTCCACTACCTTTGGGTCTATCATAAGCATCTTGACCTCTTCGGGCGATGCTTTATACAATATACTGGTTATAATCGCATTTATACACACGCTTTTGCCTGAACCTGTAGCGCCTGCTATCAAAAGGTGTGGCATTGAGGACAAATCGCCTATTACGTTTCTGCCCGCTATATCCTTGCCCAGGCCGAACGCCAGCTTAGAAGGGTGATTTATAAATTCTTTGGATTCCAATACCTCGCGCAACAATACAGGCGATATATTTTCATTGGGTACCTCTATGCCCAGCGCCGCTTTACCGGGTATAGGCGCTTCTATTCGTACCTCAGGAGCTGCGAGGTTCAAGGCTATATCATCAGCCAGGTGTATTATACGGCTTACCTTTACGCCCGGACCGGGTTGAATCTCATATCGCGTTATAGCCGGCCCCACGCTGACCTGCAACACTTTTGCGCTGATACCGAAACTGGCCAATGTGTCTTCCAGCATCTTGGCACTGCTCAATACATCGTCCTTGCTCTTGGTCTGACGTTGCCCCTTAGCAGCCGACAGAAGCTCCAAAGAAGGAAAACTATAGGCCGTGTTAGGTGTGATTTTGCTCGGATGACCTATCCCTATCTCTTCTTTCTGCTGAAAGGCAACGATTTTTATATCCGATTGCTCGGGAGGTATATTTTGCGGCATTATTTGCGCATTTTCTGCTTTGCGATTTTTTACAGTCGCAGACTCTTCAGCGCTTTGTTGTTCTTCTCGAACGACCGTTTTTTTTAAACCGGCTAATTTACCAACCACATGTGCTATCGTCGCACTGACAGACCAACCCGTTAAAGCCATAAGCAATAAAATTACAGCAGCTATTGCTACTATATAGCTACCGGCTATACCAAATAAACGTATTAAAACAAAAGCGATGATCGAACCTATAAAGCCTGTACCCTTTGCCATCAAACCGTTGCTTATTCCGTTGCTGATATACGTGGAAAACGAGGCATCTATGGCTGTATTTTGGGGCAAAAACCAAATCTGTATCAGACCTAATATCATGGCGCATAAAGACGTAAACATGGACAGGCGGGCATAGTTCACCCTCTTGCCCATATCCATGAGAAATAATACTCCTATTACAGCTATAGCTACTGGCAAAAGGAAAGCCGCTATGCCTATGACAGCAAACCACAGATCCCGCCATTGCGAACCTATAATGCCCGCAGCTTGCGTGTATACGCTTACAAAGGTAAAGGCCGCAACGGCCAATATGCCTATGCCTATCCATTCGCGGTTTCGATTATCTATAGTATTTTTCCGTTTAGTATATTTCTTCTGCGCCAATATAAACCACCATACCTATTATTCTTGTTACTGGTTAATTATATCATCGCACAGTTTATATTTCCAGTATGAGTTTATATTTTTGCTGTTTTTATACGAGCGTTATAATGCTGCCCGGCTGGAAATGCTCATCAAGATATAGCATCGGATCGGTGCTCAACAGTCTCTCTATCCTGTACCTGCCGTCGCTTTGGCGTATGGCCTCCATAACTACGCCATTATAATTTATGATTTCCCTTTCTTTAATCTTCGCGCCTTCCTCTGTACCCTTGAACACTATTTCCAAAGGAATAATAGTGTAAAGCATCATGCCTGCTTCCTTTCATCTATCAATTGTTTAAGCTTTATTATAGCCTTGGATACCCCTCCTATTTCATCGATTAGGCCGCATCTAGTAGCCTCTTCACCTATCAGGACCGTTCCTATATCGTTGGCCAATTCACCTGTTTTAAGCATGTATTCCTTCAATTTATCTATTGTTATGTGAGAATGATCGCATATAAACTGCAGTATCCTGTCCTGCATTTTATTAAAGTATTCGTAGGTTTGAGGCACCCCTATTATCATGCCGGACATGCGAATGGGGTGTATGGTCATTGTGGCTGACGGTACTATGAATGAGTAATCAGTGCTTACCGCCAGAGGAACGCCTATGCTGTGACCGCCGCCCAACACCAATGATACCGTCGGTTTAGACAATGTGGCTATCATCTCCGCCAATGCCAGACCAGCTTCTACGTCTCCACCCACGGTGTTAAGCACGACTAATAATCCCTCTACTTCCCTGCTCTCTTCTACAGCCACCAATTGCGGTATTACATGCTCATATTTTGTAGTCTTATTTTGAGGTGGTAAAACTATATGTCCCTCGATCTGTCCTATAATGGTCAAGCAATGTATATTGCTGTCCCTCGTGGCCGTTAATCCGTTATTGCCCATATCTGCAACCGACTTGTTATCTATGGATTCGGGTGGTTGTGGCGGCGTTTCCTGTTTAATTATATTATTACTCATACAAGTATTTTTCTCCTTAAATGCTAGGCTTTTTATCAGTATACCTTTATACAATGCGGATTATACGAAAAGCCCTTTGAATGATACCATCCAAAGGGCTTTTTGAGTTATATGACCGGTGCCAGCATAAGCGGCTCCAATTGTCTGTTTTCCAGCGCTGCTTCTATTGCTGGTATTATGAGGTCCATATCGGCTACGACAGAATTTTGTTTTTTAACTGGATCGTCTTGTCGAAATGGCACCAAAAATACATTTTTCATTATAAGCACAGCACCGAGGTTTCTGGCATTGTTCCCCAATATATCATTAGAGGATATGGCTATCACAACCGGTCTCTGGTTTCGCAAATGAGATTTAACTGCCATGAGCACAGGCGTATCGGTTATTCCATTGGCCAATTTAGCCAAGCTGTTACCCGTACATGGAGCTACTACCATAACATCCAGCAATTTTTTCGGCCCTATTGGTTCTACGTCGGTTATAGCCGTCAAGGGCTGTTTTCCAGTTATATTTATCAGTGCGTCAAACAACTGTTGTCTGGTCATAAACCTTGTATCAGCAGTAGATACGACATTTGATAGAATAGGTATCACATCAGCGCCAACATCGACCATTTTCTGTATTTGAGGAAGCACCTTGTCAAATGTGCAAAATGAACCCGTCATGCCCATGCCTATCCTCTTGCCCGTCAAGCTCATCGCATTTCGCCTCCTCAATACCGTTTTCCTTGCATATGGACATTGCCGTATCCCATATAAACTGTGCCGATGTCAAGGGAGCTACCTTACCCGGCAGCCCTGGGCAAAACATGGTTTTTACGCCATATTCCTTAGCTGCAGCAAAATCCACGCCACCCGGATATGATGCCAGATCTATAATAAGGCATGAATTTTTAATCTTGGCTAATTGCTCGTCTTTCAATATCACAGATGGTATAGTGTTGAATATCATGTCCTGTTCATGTAAAACATTATCGATTTTAGAGGTATGAATCGGAACAGCGCCATAAGCACTGATCCACGCTAAATCCTCCGGCTTTCTGGCCGTAGCCGTCACTTTAGCGCCTATCGCTATCAAGAGTTTAGTTAATACACTGCCCAAACGGCCGAAACCCAAAACCAGGCAGCGGCTATTCCATATGGTTATACTGGTATTCTCCATCGCTATCTGTAAGGCTCCCTCAGCAGAAGGAATGGAATTCAAGACAGCGAAATCCTCGCGTGTCATTATATCAGCTATATGAAAGCCGCCATACATGGCCGCGTTAATCATATTAATATCGGCTTTGCCCATTATGACCAACGTTCCCGGCTTGATATGTTTTAATATATCTGCTATATATATATCTTCACCGCCGTATCTAGCATTTAGATGAACACCATCAGTACTGCACGGTATAGGCATAAATATAAGCTCAACATCAAATAGATCGGGCGCTAATCGATCATATGATTTCACTTCTGATGGAAGGGTCAACAATTTATCAAAACCGTATACACGGACCTCGAAACCATTTTTATTTATGATATCGAGCAGCGCTACCTGCCGGTCATCGCCACCTATGACCGATATTACCTTATTCATATTATTACACCTCCCGATCCTTAAGATCTAATTACATATTATGAATAAAGAGGTGTAATGGTGAACGTCAGCTTTCAGAAGACGTGCGTATCCCGATATGCGTTAAATAATCTTTTATATGTTTTTCATAACCGTTGTCGCTAGGCTCATAATACACGGTACCGATCAGACTGTCCGGAAGATATTGTTGCTTTACGTAATGCTCCGGATAATCATGTGCGTATTTATATCCTACACCATGCCCCAATTTGCCCTCTCCATCATAGCTGGAATCCTTAAGATGATCGGGCACGCCGGTGTCACGCTTATTCTTTACATCGGACAAAGCCTTATCTATAGCCATAACGGTAGCATTGCTTTTAGGAGCACAAGCTACATACGTTGCAGCATGAGTTAATATAATCTGAGACTCCGGCATACCTATGAACTGCACAGCATGAGCTGCCGCCATAGCTATAAGCAGGGCTTGCGGATCAGCATTGCCCACATCTTCGGAAGCACATATGACGATACGCCTGGCTATAAACTTAGGATCCTCACCGGCATTTATCATTTTAGCCAGCCAGTATACAGCCGCATTCGGATCCGAACCGCGCATGCTCTTTATAAAGGCGGATATGGTATCATAATGATTATCGCCCGCTTTATCATAGCGCAAAGCTCGACGCTGTATACATTCCTCAGCTACTCCCAGATCTATATGGATGATGCCATCATCGGACGGCGGTGTGGTAAGAAAGGCTATCTCCAGAGCATTTAAGACGCTGCGTGCATCGCCGTCAGCCATATTCACTATATGGTCGATAGCATCATCTGTTATTTCAATGGCATAATTGCCAAGCCCTCTATCCTTGTCGGCTAATGCCCTTTTTAATATTTCCTTTAAATGTTTCTCCTTCAAAGGGTAAAGTTCGAAAACCGTGGAGCGTGATAACAGTGCTGAATTAACTTCAAAATACGGATTTTCTGTGGTAGCCCCTATCAGTATAATGGTACCTGCCTCTACATGAGGCAGGAGAGCATCTTGCTGGGCTTTATTAAAGCGATGGATCTCATCGATAAACAGTATAGTGCGCTGACCGTACATACCCAATCGTTGTTTGGCCTCGTCGATAAGCCTGCGGACATCGGCCACACCGGCCGTCACGGCACTTAGCTGTTCAAAATGGCTCTTAGTAGTATTGGCTATAACCCGAGCCAATGTGGTCTTGCCAGTACCGGGAGGTCCATAGAATATAACCGATGAAAGCCTGTCCGCTTTTATAGCACGATAAAGCATACGACCGGGAGCTATTATATGCTCCTGACCTACAAATTCCTCCAATGTACGAGGTCGCATGCGTTCAGCCAAAGGAGCTTCTTTCTTTAATTGTTTGTTTCTATTATAATCGAATAGATCCATCAAAGGTCATCCCATCTATTTTACAACTACATCTTCATAAAGTGGAAATTGAGCGCAAAGCGCCGATACACGCGCTTTTAGCACTCCTAAATCGGCGTTGTCATCGCTTAAAGCTTCGGCTATTATATCAGCTATCTCTGACATCTGCGTTTCTTTCATGCCGCGCGACGTCACAGCCGGCGTGCCTATGCGCATGCCACTGGTGATAAACGGTTTCTCGGTATCAAACGGTACTGCATTTTTATTGACCGTTATGCCTATGCTATCCAAACGCTCTTCGGCATATTTACCTGTAATACCCTTATTATGCAGGTCTATCAGCATCAAATGATTATCGGTTCCACCCGATACCAATTGAAATCCACGTTGCATAAGAGCATCGGCCATGGCTGCGGCATTAATTATTATCTGTTTCTGATATTCTTTAAAAGATGGCGTAGCCGCTTCCTTAAAGCATACAGCTTTAGCGGCTATAATATGCATGAGCGGGCCGCCCTGTGTTCCCGGAAATATAGCCTTATCTATAGCCGCTGCCAAATCCTTCTTGCACAATATCATGCCGCTGCGCGGGCCTCTCAATGTTTTGTGAGTTGTAGTAGTAACCACATCCGCATAAGGCACCGGATTGGGATGCAAACCGGTAGCTACTAGTCCGGCTATGTGGGCCATGTCTACCATCAGATAAGCACCTGATTCATCCGCTATATTGCGAAATTTGTCGAATTCTATAATCCTTGGATAAGCACTTGCCCCAGCTACTATTAGCTTGGGCTTATGCTCCAGCGCTAAGCGCCTAACTTCATCATAGTCTATGTAACCTGTATCGCGCCTGACGCCGTAAGACACTATATTGTAATATTTACCAGAAAGGTTGACCGGACTGCCATGCGTCAAATGGCCGCCATGTGAAAGATTCATTCCCAGTATGGTATCGCCGGGATTTAAAAGGGCAAAATAAACAGCCAGATTGGCCTGAGCACCAGAATGAGGTTGCACATTGGCATGTTCGGCTCCAAATAAGGTCTTGGCTCTCTCACGAGCCAGATCTTCCACTACGTCTACGTATTCGCATCCGCCATAATAGCGCTTACCCGGATAACCCTCAGCATATTTGTTGGTAAGATGACTTCCTGCTGCTGCCATGACAGCAGGGCTTACAAAATTCTCAGAGGCTATCAGTTCTATTTTATTCCTCTGCCTGTTCAATTCATCCTCCATAGCTTTTGCTACTTCGGGGTCGGTATCATATATAGTTTTTAGGTCTATCATTCAAGGACTCCTTCCATATTCGCTTATATGATAATTATAGTCAGTGTACTTCCTATTTACAAGGGTATAAATATAGGCTGGCTTATCACCAGCCTATATTTATGGCTATTCACCTAACTTGATAACTGGCTATTCACAGCGCTTGCTGTATGAATCGTTCAAAATCCGCTTTGGGCCTCGCGCCTATAATTTTATCCACCGGCTGACCATCTTTGAACAGATAAATGGTCGGTATACTCATTATACGGTAACGTTCAGCTATAGAGCGTTGTTCGTCCACATTGACCTTACCAACCTTTATCTTACCGGCATAGTCTGCTGCCAACTCATCTATAATGGGAGATACCATGCGGCACGGTCCACACCAAGCAGCCCAGAAGTCTACCAGCACCGGTTTGTCGGATTTCAACACCTCATCGTCAAAATTATCCGCCGTCAATGTTATAACATTGTCATCAGTCATACAATCCGTCTCCTTTCTCGTTTTTATCTTTATAAATTACACGCTTTATGGTCGGAATATACCGTCCACTTTTTCTGATACGCGGTTCAAATAGCTTTATCAAGCCAAAGGAAAGTGCAGCTAAGGCTATGCCCGTTATAGCGCCGTATATATCGCCGCTTTGTGCGCCGAGAGCTCCTGCCAACCAATAACCCAGCGCTACACCTGCTAACAACGCTATCAATGGTATAACATAGATTATAAAGGTGGCTGACAACAATCTGCCACTTCCTAACTCTATCTGGACCTCATCGCCTACTTTGGCGTTTATAGTATTATCCACTGTAAGTATCATTTGCTGGTTTCTGTCGGCAAACCGGCATGCACCGCATTTATCGCAAGCATCAGACCTTTGAATGCCTATCTTGGCCTGTGTACCATTCAATTCCAAGACCACACCTGTTTCTTCTACATCGGCCATAAATATCCCTCACTTCATAAATTTTAACACCACATCTACCAGCTCGTCAATCATTTCAGAGCTTTTTTCCTTATCATCGGATAATACAGCACCTTTTACACATCCCATCGCATGGGATTTTAACAGCATACCCCCGACTTTATTTATAGCCGCCTTAGCGGCTGCTACCTGCGTCAATACATCTACGCAATATTTATCATCCTGTATCATCTTTTGTATTCCCTTTACCTGGCCTTCGATCCTCTTCAGCCTATTGAGCAAATCATCCTTTTGCTCTTGATACGAATTCATATGCTCATGCGCCAAAATTTATCACCTCGCATATATACCCTGATAGGGTATGGTATATTTATATTATATAGCATAGTTTTCTCAATATCAACATTATTTATGTCGCTACATCGATTTATAGCCTATGAGATCCTTTACAACTTCTCCGGCTATGATGAGTCCCGCTACAGAAGGCACAAAGGATATACTGCCCGGAATTTGGCGTTTATTTGAATCTCCTTCTATAGAACCCTGTGGCTTAATAGGCGGTTCAGTGGAATATAAGACCTTAAGATGGTCGATGCCGCGTTTTTTTAGCTCGCTTCGCATAACCTTAGCCAACGGGCATATGGAGGTATCATATATGTCGGCTATTTTAAAAGCTGTGGGATCGAGTTTGTTGCCTGCACCCATACAACTTATTATAGGTATGTTCTTTTGTTTACAGGCTAGCACCAATGCTATTTTAGCCGATACGGTATCCACAGCATCCACCACATAATCAAAATCATCGCTTATTATGCCGTCCACATTGTCGGAAGTAATGAATTGCTGTATAGCTGTCACTTCTACGTTCGGGTTTATATCCAGCATTCTTTCTTTCATAACTTCTACTTTGGGCCTACCTACAGTTTTATGAGTGGCATGGATTTGACGATTAATGTTGGTCAAACAAACAGTATCGTCATCCACCAACACAAAACGGCCTATATTTGATCGTATCAGCCCTTCGACGGCGAAACCGCCTACACCGCCTATCCCACATATGGCTACTTTTTTATTTTTAAGTATATTTAACGCCTCTGAGCCTATAAGAAGCTCAGTGCGTGAAAATGGATGAAGCATGATCCTTCCCTTCCGCAAATAATATATAAAAAAGGCAGCTTACGCTGCCTTATCATACAACACAATACATCCCCACCGTGCCGTGTCCATGGCCTCAATGAACCTGCCCTCAGCAGGTGGGTATCCTCCTGAATGTTTTATATGTCCTCGTCATGAGGCGTATATGCCACATCCAGAGACCGGATTCCCTTTCGTTCATACGTTGGCTCATATGAAACGCCATATCATCACGCACACAGCAGGGAATTATTCTGCTCCGTCGTTCAACTATATAATATCACAAAATGTAGCGGTTTTCAACAACAATAATTTGCCATTACTGTTGTTGCCGCACCCTTATATGAAGCTCTCTTAGTTGTTTCTCGTCCACAGGCGTCGGTGCTTCGGTGAGCGGACAAGAAGCATTTTGCACCTTAGGAAAGGCTATGACATCGCGTATGGTATCCAGTCCCGCCAAGAGCATTACAAGGCGATCCAGTCCATATGCCATGCCGCCATGCGGCGGAGCCCCGTATTCGAACGCTTTGAGCAAGAAACCAAATCTTTCCCATGCATCTTCTTTTGAAAAGCCTAATACTTCGAACATTTTCTGTTGAAGTTCGGTGCTGTGTATCCTTATACTGCCTCCGCCTATCTCGTTTCCGTTTAATACCATATCATAGGCCTTCGCCCTGGCTTTCCACGGTTCGCTATTCAACAGCGATATATCCTCATCCATCGGCGAGGTAAATGGATGATGTTTGGCTACATAGCGTTTTTCCTCCTCGCTGTATTCCAAAAGCGGAAACTCGGTTACCCATAAAAGGTCATAACGGCTATCGTCTATGAGGTTAAGGCGTTTACCTAGTTCCAGTCGCAATTGGCCCAACGAATCGAATACTACCTCATCTTTATCGGCTACAAATAAAAGTAAATCACCTGCTTTGGCATCCATACGTCCAAGTATACCATCTATCTCATCTTGGCTTAAAAACTTCGTTATAGGTGATTTTAATTCGTCGGCTGTAATGGTTATCCACGCCAAACCTTTAGCCCCAAACGTCTTCACAAAATCGACCAATGCATCCAATTCCCTGCGTGCGAACTTATCAGCTCCATCTATCACATTTATACCGCGTACGCTACCGCCGTGAGCTACTGCATCGGCAAACACCTTAAACTGGCTCGATCGTACTATGTCACTTATATCTTTCAGCTCTAAGCCGAAGCGGGTATCGGGCTTATCGGAACCATAGCGTTCCATAGCCTCTTTATATGTAAGGCGTTTGAGCGGCAATGATATATCCATGCCTATGGCGTCCTTAAATATCCTGGCTATAAGCTGTTCGTTCAGCGCTATTACGTCCTCTACATCGACGAAAGACATTTCCAAATCTATCTGCGTGAACTCAGGCTGTCTGTCGGCTCTAAGGTCCTCATCCCTAAAACACCTAGCTATCTGAAAGTATTTATCAAAGCCAGATATCATTAAAAGCTGCTTAAAAAGCTGCGGAGATTGTGGCAACGCATAAAATGAACCTGGGTGCAAACGGCTGGGTACAAGATAGTCTCTGGCGCCTTCAGGCGTGCTCTTTGTGAGCATAGGCGTCTCAACCTCAATAAACCCTTCATCGGATAAGAAATCGCGTGTAATCTTAGATACTTTATGACGAAGCATAAGATTGCGCTGCATATCTGGTCTGCGCAAGTCCAAATAACGATATTTAAGGCGCAGTATCTCCGACACGTTTATATCATCTTCTACAGGAAACGGCGGCGTTTCAGAACGCCCTAAGACCTTGAGCTGACGCGCCCTTATCTCTATTTCTCCGGTGTTTATTTTAGGATTTACAGTATCCTCCGAGCGACGAACCACATCGCCGACCACTGCTATGACATATTCGTTGCGCAGCGCCTGTGCTTTATCAAAAGCATCGGCATCGAAGATCTCATTAAATACTACCTGTACTATACCGGTCCGATCTCGTAAATCTATAAATATAACGCCGCCCAAATCACGGCGCCTTTGCACCCATCCCATAACCACTGCGCTTGTATCCACATCGCTGAGCCGCAGTTGGCCGCACATATGCGTGCGCTTTAATCCTCCCAATAACTCGTCCATTAAATTTCCTCCTAATGCAATAAACTATGCAGCCGCTCTGCAATATTATCAAGTTCCATACGTTGTTCTTGGCCTGTACTCATGTTTTTGCATGAAACATGACCGGAGGCCATTTCATCAGAACCTATAACCAGTACATATTGGGCTTTAAGCTTGTCGGCATACTTAAATTGCCCTTTCAGGCTCCGAGCTACATGATCTATCTCCACAGATATATCGCGTTTTCTCAACATTGACGCTAATCCTATCGAATAGTGGTATGCCTGCTCCCCCACTGCTGCTATAAACAAATCCGGCCCTTTTGGCACAGGTATAATAATGCCTTGGCTATCCATACACAAGAGCAAACGTTCCAATCCCATGCCAAACCCTGCGCCAGGTATCGATGGACCTCCGCATTGCTCTACCAGGTCATCGTAGCGGCCTCCGCCACATATAGTACCTGGAGACCTTTCATCGGTAGATAATATTTCAAACACAGTCCGCGTATAATAATCCAGTCCGCGCACTATTCTAGGATCAATCTCATATTTATAACCCATAGCCGATAGATAATCTTGAAAGCTGTCAAAATGCTTTTTGCAATCATCGCATAGATAATCGACGATATCAGGCGCATCAGTCAATACCGCCTGGCAGCCTTTCTCCTTACAATCCAGTATCCTCAATGGATTCTTATCGTAGCGCGAACGGCATGTGTCGCATAACTGATCAAGACGATCGGCCAGATAGTCCATAAGCGCTTTATGATACACAGGCCTGCATTGTTTACACCCTATGCTGTTAATATGGATTTCAAGGTCTTTTAATCCCAAATCATTCAATAAAGACATAGCGAGGTCCACTATCTCCGCATCTATGGAAGGACCATAGCTGCCAAAAGACTCTACACCGAATTGATGATGCTCTCTTAAACGGCCGGCCTGAGGACGCTCATACCGAAATATAGGAGAAAGATAATACAGTTTTATAGGTTGGGCTTCAGCATAAAGTTTATGCTCTATATATGCCCTAACAACACCGGCTGTCCCCTCCGGCTTCAACGTTATGCTTCTGTTACCTTTGTCCTCAAAGGTGTACATTTCCTTCTGCACTATGTCAGTGGTGTCGCCCACACCCCTTTGAAATAGCTCGGTATGCTCAAAAACAGGCGTACGGATCTCCTTATACCCGAATAATGCGGTCCAGTGCCGTATGAAAGATTCTACATATTGCCATTTATATATTTCATCAGGCAGCACATCTTTAGTGCCGCGAGGAGCATTTATCACCATGCTTTACCTCCAAAAGATTTTATACATATAATTATAGATTTTAGATAGCATGGCGTCAACCTCTATATGTCTTTTTCCAAATCTTTCTTCAAGCGTCGTACCGTTTCAGGGTCTATGTCAAATTGTTCTGCTATGGTTCTGTCATCAATGCCTTCTTCTATCATATCCATCACCTCAGTAACTTCTACGTCTGTAAGATCTTTATATCGATCATCGAACCCATCTTTGCTCATAAACCTTACCTCCACCTTCTAATTTCGTTTACAGATCCATATCCGTTAAAAACGGATTGCTCACCCTTTCATACTTAATAGTAGACGAAGGACCGTGACCAGGATATAAAATAGTATTATCATCTATATTCGTTAAAATACGATTTAAAGAAATTCTCATCTCGTGTTCATCACCACCAGGTAAATCGGTACGACCTATAGATCCGGCAAATAATGTATCGCCGGTAAATAAACAATCCCTCATTTGAATACATATACTGCCCGGAGTATGCCCGGGCGTATGCATGATATGCGCTTTAGAAAAACTCATATCGATAGTATCGTTATCTGTCAAAAAGCCGTCTGGGACCATCGATACTGGATTCATACCCAATAAATGCGCAAAGGAAGAGGCTTCGCTATCAGTTATCATAAAGGAGTCATCTTTATGGATTAATACTTTAGCGCCCGTAAACTTTCTTAAGTAGGGTACTGCGCCGACATGATCCGGATGCCCGTGCGTCAGTATTATATGCGTAATTGCTAATTTATCTTGTGCTACAACGCCGTATATTCTCTCCCCTTCATCACCCGGATCGATTATAACTGCCGAATTATTGTCATCATATACGCATATATAGCAATTCGTCTGATATATGCCGACACGTAAAACTTTGACTTTCATGAGGCATTAACCCTTTCCACGCTTATGACCTTAGGCAATTTTCTCAGTTGTCTCATCAGCTTGTCCAACTGCTGTAAACCGGTTATCTGTACGGTCAGATTTATAACTGCTATGCCATCCTGTCTGCTTTTGGCATTTACAGATGTTACCATTATTTTGGATTCGCTTATGGTATTGGTAATATCGGCCAGCAGGGCGAAACGATCCTGCGCCGTCACCTGCACACCTGCATCATATGCCGCTTTCGGCGCCTCATCCCACTTAACATCTATCAAACGCTCGGGTTCAAACGCCCCGCTTCTCACATTGGGACAATCCTTTCGGTGAATAGATATGCCTCTGCCACGAGTTATATAACCTACTATTTCATCGCCGGGGACTGGATTACAGCATTTGGATATCCTCATCATAACATTGTCGATATCACTTACTTTTATCGTAGCAGGCGTTGACTGTTTAGACTCCGGCATAGCTTTGTTGATGGTTTCAATGATTTTTTCATCACTTTGCTGCGTTTGACGATAGTATTCTACCAGTCGTGATAATACCTGATGAGGGGTTAAAGCCCCATAGCCTACCGCTGCATATATATCATCAAATGAACGAAAGCTGTATTTTTTTATTATAGGTTCTATCCACTCGGGTTTTGTAAGTTGGCCGAGCGAAAGCCCATATTTTTTGGCCTCTCTTTCCAGCAACTCATGACCTTTTGCTATGTTTTCCGCTTTTTGCTCTTTTTTAAACCATTGATTTATTTTGCTCTTAGCTTGGGATGTTTTAACTATCTTTAACCAATCAAGGCTGGGCCCTTTTACCGTCGGCGATGTCAGTATTTCTACTATATCGCCAGTCTGCAATTCAGAATCGAGCGGCACTATCTTGCCGTTCACTTTGGCCCCGATACATCGATTGCCTACAGCGCTGTGTATGGCATAAGCAAAGTCAAGCGGTGTAGAGCCTTTTGGCAAATCGATAACATCGCCTTTAGGCGTAAAAACTAAAACCTCATCGCTAAATAAATCGACCTTTAATGATTCCACGAATTCATCGGCATCGCGATCATCGCTTTGCCACTCTAGTATCTGCCTCAACCATGCCAATTTTGAATCCAGGTCAGTATTTTTCAAGCGGCCCTCTTTATATTTCCAATGAGCCGCTATACCATATTCGGCTGTTCTATGCATATCCCACGTACGTACTTGTATCTCAACGGGTTCTCCTTGTGGGCCCACTACGGTTGTATGCAAAGACTGATACATATTCGGCTTAGGCACAGCTATATAATCCTTGAATCTACCGGGTATCGGTTTCCATATAGTATGGATGAGGCCGAGCACGGCATAGCAATCGCGTACGGTATTCACTATTACCCTCACGGCCATAAGGTCATATATTTGCTCAAAAGCCTTGCCCTGGTATTTCATCTTCTTATATATGCTGTAAAAATGCTTAGGCCGACCATCCACAGTTGCTTCAATGCCTGTTTCAGCAATTCTTTCTTTGAGCGCTGTTATGACCTGGTTTATATATTCTTCCCTTTGCTTGCGTTTAGCAGCTACTTTATCGACCAGATCATAATATGCTTCTGGATCCAGATACCGCAACGAGAGATCTTCTAATTCCCACTTTATTTTGAATATACCCAAACGATGCGCCAGAGGTGCATATATTTCCATGGTCTCCTGGGCATTCCTAAGCTGGCTTTCTTTATCCAGATATCTGAGCGTGCGCATGTTATGGAGGCGATCAGCCAGCTTTATCATTATCACCCTGACATCCTTGGCCATGGCTATAAACATCTTGCGCAAATTTTCAGCTTGAGCCTCTTTTTTGCTCTGAAACTCTAGTTTGCCCAGCTTTGTAACGCCCTCTACAAGGTCTGCGATTTCCTTGCCAAAAAGCTTTGCAAGATCATCATACGTATAATCAGTATCCTCTAAGACATCATGCAACAAACCAGCGCATATCGTAGAGGCATCCATGCCGAGATCTGCCAATATCAATGCTACCTGAACAGGATGAATGATATATGCCTCACCCGACACACGCGCTTGTCCTCTATGAGCGTTCTCGGCAAACTCATATGCTTTATTTATATATTCTACATCTTCCGAAGTATAACTCTGCTTTAACCTATCGTATAAATCTTTATCCATATATTAAAGGACATCTCCATAGTGTAACTCCCATTCAATAATCAAATTGGATGAGCGATTTTATATCGCAGTCCTTGAATTCACTCAAGCGCTCTCTACCGGCGAGATCGGTCAACTCCATAACAAAACGAATGGCTACGACTTCTGCGCCAAGGCTTTGCACAAGCTTGACGACCGAATAAGCTGTACCGCCCGTGGCCAACAGATCATCAGCCACTACCACTCGTTGGCCAGGTATGATAGCGTCTCTGTGTATCTCCAGCGCATCGGTACCGTATTCCAATTCATATTCATATTTTATCGTGGCGGCCGGTAATTTACCCGGCTTGCGCACCAATACAAAACCAGCGTACAACTCATAAGCCAAAGGTGCCCCGATAACAAAGCCTCTGGCTTCCGGCCCTACCACCAAATCTATATCATTCAATCCGGCTGCCAATTCTTTTATGACGTAATGATAGGCTTCTTTATCCTTAAGCAACGTGGTTATATCCTTAAAGCTTATCCCTTTCTTGGGGAAATCAGGTACTATACGCACTTTTTCTTTCAACCCATCCATGGCAAAACCCCCATTTTTCAGTTATATTTAATTTTAACATACTTTTCGAAATCTTTAAATGCTTTTTGCAAACGTTCCATAGCGCTATAGATGGCATTATCACGCAAATCCATCCTTTTGCTGTAAGGCAGCATGCATATGTATACCATGCCATCAGATAGCATGCTATATCTGAGCAAGTTTAATTGCTGGAAAATATCTAATCCCTTTGTTAGTTTATGCACAGTAATACCAGCAGCCTCTATCAAAAGATCGGCTTTTATGTTATACTGCACCGAACGACGTGCCGCATACCTGAGTGCCTTATATAAGCTCTCCATATCACCGCGCGATAAAGCCCATTGCTTTAGCATTTCAATATTATCTTTCAGTTGGTCCACCCCGAAAATTATGTGGAGTTCCTGATCGGTTATTTTATCAGCTAATTTCAGAATATAGCTAGCGCTGAAAGGTACATCATAGAGTATTACATGGGTAAACGGTTTAAGGTTTAATGTCGATAATTCAGCATTAACTAATATACGGTTATACACCACCGAGTCATTGCCAGCCGAGTTATAATGCATATCCATGATTTCCAATGCCTTGCGTTCCTTCAACATATGGAGCAAATGAGCTAGTTGGCCCTGTGTATTGACCAGTATCAGATTATTGATATTATCAGATACATGCTCGAGCAACCATTGGTCTCTCTGTTCCAAATGAGGGCTCGATCCCAGCACATCGTCTATAAAGGACATATCACCTAACACTTCAATGTTATCAGCTATAAAGCCATCGGTTATATTATCGTAGTATTGGCATATAAAAGCGTCCAAATTTTGCTTATCGATAGACGGCCTTATATGGGCTGCTTTTAGCTGTACCTTTTGCACACCATTCCATGTATTAAGCCCTAAAGAGCCTATCACGTCCAATCCCTGACAGCAACATAACTCTTGATATTTATTGCCGTTACGGAATGCTATACAATCGAGATCGATCCCATCTTGCGTCAGGCAAAGCTTTAAATGGGCTTTATCGGCACCGACCTCCCGCATATCCTTAAACGAAGCTGCGCTTATCAGAAATGCAGGCTCCTCATTAGCATCTCCGAATGGTTCAAGAAGACTCAATTCATCCAATGCCGCGGGCGAAATATCTTCGATATTTATACTGGCATCATAATGGATAAGCGGCATGACATCCTGAGGCGAAAGCACATCGGATAAAATAGCATTGAGCTTTCGACGCAAGGCATTGATATCCTCTTCCAATATAGAAAATCCGGCAGCCTGAGCATGCCCGCCGAAAGCTACAAAGTATTTTCTGCATTGAACAAGTGTTTGATAAAGATCCAATGATGATATGCTGCGCGCCGAACCATGACCCATACCTTCGGATAGCGCTATCATAAGCACCGGCCGATGATACATCTCAGCCAGCTTGCCCGCAGCTATGCCTATCACTCCTTGATGCCAGCCCTCTTTAGCCAATACTATAGCGAAATCACGCCTTAAATCCACGGTATCATCGATCATCCCGATGGCCTCTTGAATGATCTGCCTCTCTATCGACTGGCGCTGACGGTTGTCAGCGTCCAAATCTTTGGCCAATGCTGCAGTTTCATCCGCATCTTGGCTCATAAGCAGCGTTAAACCTTTTATAGCGCTGCTCATACGCCCAGCAGCGTTCAGCCTCGGCGCTAATTGAAACGCTATATGTTCGGTATTTATGCAGCTTATATCATCTTTTAAGCCCGCTGCCTGCCATAAAGCCTTTATACCCAACCTCGTATTATCCTTTATGCGCTGCAGGCCGTATTTTACTATTACCCTATTTTCACCCACAAGAGGGACTATATCGGCTACTGTACCCAACGCCGCTATGTCTATATAATCCATAGCAGCATCCAAGCCTATCAGCGCGCATCCCAGTTTAAATGCTACACCTACGCCTGCCAATGAGGCAAATGGATAGGTTGCATCAGGCCTATGAGGATTGACCACTGCCTGAGCATCGGGCAGTTCGTCCGCACAATGATGGTGATCAGTCACAACCACCTGTATGCCCAATTCATGCGCCAGTTTCACCTCTTCTACAGCAGTTATGCCGCAATCGACCGTTATTATCAGGCCCACGCCTTGATCATGGAGTTTGTATATGGCATCGCTGTTTAACCCGTAACCCTCGCTGAATCTATCAGGCAAATAAGGTATGGCCTCAGCACCCATTTCACGCAATATGCTCAGCATTATAGCGCTGGATGTTATACCGTCGACGTCATAGTCGCCATACACAGCTATTTTGGCGCCGCTTTGAACAGCACCCTTTATGCATCGCACAGCAACATCCATGTCAGGCAAAGCATACGGATCATGCAACTGCGATAAAGACGGATGCAAAAACGCAGCAGCAGTTGCCTCGTCGGTTATACCCCGCTGCCACAATAATTGAGCCAAAAGCGGCGATACATTAAGTTTACGAGACAAATTTTGAATCATATCATAATCGGGATTTGAAACTATAGGCTTGTAAATATACATTACCCACACCCTTAAGCAAAGCGGCAGGCCGGAAGCCTACCGCTTGTGAACCGCTGCCTTTTCCATAGCATCTCTTTGGGTCCATGTCGCCCATATTGGGCTGGCTATGAATATCGAAGAATATGCACCGCTTACAATACCCACTATTATAGGCAACGCGAACTCTTTTATAGACGGTACGCCGAATATATACAGCGCCGTTATGGTAAACAACGTGGTCAAAGTCGTGTTTATTGAACGGGCCAGTGTCTGCTCTATGCTCATATCAGCCAGTTCAAACGGGTTCATCTTCTTTTTGCCCAATTTACGTCTGTTCTCACGTATACGATCGAATACCACTATGGTATCATTTATTGAATAACCAACTATGGTGAGCACCGCGGCCACGAAAGGCGTGTTGATCTGCGTATTGGTTATGGCCACCACAGCCAGCATTATAAGAGCATCGTGTACCAATGCTATAATAGCGGCCACGCCAAAACGTATCTCAAATCGTATCCATATATATATGAGCATTAGAACACAGGCTATGGCTATGGCATATATCGCGTTGCGCGTGAGCTCGCCGCCCACTGTCGGGCCCACCTTTTCAAGCGAAAGCACTGCGCTGTCATCGATGCCATATTTTTCTTTCATATCGTTTAATATCTGCGCCTGCACTTCATCGTCGTTGGGCACAGAGGCTATGCGTATTAACACTTCCTGGTTGTTATCCCCTGCTTCCGATACATAGGCATCTATATTATGAGCTTTTATTATAGCCCTTATATCCTCAACATCATAACTTTTGCCTATGTTTATCTCCATCAGCGTGCCGCCGCGGAAATCTATGCCGAAATTTAAGCCCCTTATCAGCATAAAGGCGATGCCCACAACTATAATGGCTATGGATATACTGTACCATATCCATCTTCTCTCTATGATTTTCATTGGGCAACCTCCTTTACGCCATAGACTTTAAGATTTTTGATGCCAAAATCCATTACCAGTTTCAACAGATAACGCGTTACCACCACAGCGGTAAACATGCTGACTATTATACCTATGATCAATGTAACGGCAAAACCCTTTATAGTGCCTGTACCATAAACAAGCAGTACTACCCCCGCTATGATGGTAGTTATATTGGAATCCAATATAGCGCTCAAAGCCCTGTGAAAGCCTGCATCGACAGCCGCGCCGAGCGTCTTGCCGGACTTTAATTCTTCTTTCAACCGCTCGAATATAAGCACATTGGCATCCACTGCCATGCCTATCGATAATACTATACCGGCTATACCTGGCAAGGTCAGCGTAGCACCAGTTCCAGCCAGCACTAAAAACACCAATAATATATATGTTACCAGCGCTATATCGGCTACCAGGCCGGGTAAACGATAATACAGCAGCATAAACAACAATACCGCCGCCACGCCTATAGCACCGGCCAATACGCTGCGTTCCATGGCACCGGCACCCAGCGTGGCCTTTATAGAACGCATTTCTATAACCTCCACCGGTACTGGCAGTGCACCGCTTTGTATAAGGTTGGCCAGATTAGCTGCCTCTTCCATAGATGCCATGCCAGTTATCTGTGCCTTACCATTGGGTATTTCGTTCTTTACCATAGGCGACGAGATTACCTGATCGTCGAGCACAATACTTATGGTCTTCCCTAAATTGGCTCTGGTTCCCTCGGCAAACTTTTTAGCGCCTTCATCGTTGAGCTCCAATGCCACCACAGGCTGGGTAATACCCGTATCATCCGCACCATATTCAGGTTTAGCTGACCTTACATCGCTGCCGGTAATTATGACGTTGCCCGCTTCATCCTTGAATTCGAGCTTTGCAGTACGCCCGAGCAAATCCTGCGCTTCCTGCAGGTCGGTAGTACCCGGAATCTCGACGCGTATGCGCCTTTCACCCTGCTTAGCTATAGTGGCTTCGGTCAGGCCTTTGCTGTCCAGTCGATTTCTGAACACGCCTATAACGCCGTCTATTTTGCTGTCCAAATCAGGTTCGTTGTCCGATACCTGAGCTTCATATACAAGATAAACGCCGCCGCTTAAATCCAGACCTTGTTTTATAGCGCTTCCCAGCGGTTTAACGACGTATATACCTATATTCAAGCCCGCTATGGCTATATAGGATACGATAGCTAAAATTAAAATAAATACTATGAGGATAACCAAGCTCCTCGTTTTTCGATTCAACTGCTTTATACCTCCCTCTGCATTTATTACCATGATATTATACTTCTTATCGCGTGAACTCGTCAATGCCTGTCCCTATTCAAAATTGCTTTTATAGCCAAAGCGCATTCTATGCGTTTTTTCTCCATAGCACAATATAATTCGTACGGCTGACCTATATCGCCGTTAAACATATAAGCATTAGCTGCGCACCCGCCGCTGCAGTAAAAACGTGCCCAGCATTTCCGGCACTCCGGCTTATTGTATATATTGCACTGAGCGAAACGCTGCTGCATATCGGTATTTATGGTGTCTTCCATGACGTTACCCATTATAAAGTCAGCGTTGCCCACGAACTGATGGCATGGATAGATATCGCCTGCCGGCGTCACAGCTATATACTCGCTGCCGGCGCCACAACCGAGCAAGCGCTTGGCCACACACGGACCTTGTTCCAAATCGATCATGAAGTGGAAGAAATTAAACGGTTTACCTTGGCGTATGCGATCGAGATATTCATCCACTAATCTATCGTATTGTTCGAATATATATGGCAAATCATCCTGTGTCAACCCATATGGCTGGTCTTTGGCCACCACCGGCTCCACCGAAACCTGATCGAACCCCTTATCGACTATGTGCATAACGTCCTCTGCAAAATCTAAATTGCGCTTTGTAAAGGTACCGCGTATATAATAATCGCCATGCTTGCGGTTATCTACCAGTGACTTGAATTTAGGCATTATTATATCATATGTTCCTTTGCCGTTTATAGTCTTTCGCATGGCGTCGTTGATAGCCGGTCGACCATCCATGCTCAACACAACATTATCCATATTATCGTTTATATATTTGATTTTTTCTTGATCCAGCGCAATGCCATTGGTAGTCACGGTGAAGCGTATGTGCTTACCGCTGCTTTGTTCCAGTCGACGGCCGTATTCCACTATATCCTTCATGGCATCGAAATTCATAAGCGGTTCTCCGCCGAAAAAATCCACCTCAAGATGGCGGCGGGAACCTGAGTGACGCACGAGGAAATCCAGAGCCGCCCTGCCTGTATCGGCCGTCATCAGCGTGCGTTGTCCACCGAAATCACCGGTAGAAGCAAAACAATAGCTGCAGCGCATATTGCAGTCGTGCGACAGATGAAGGCACATGGCTTTTACAACGTGTAGCCTATCATCGCTTTGGAAAAAGGTATCATAATCTTTATCGTCGCTATACAGCATACCGTCAGCCCTCAATTGATCCAATTCGGACAGTGCCTCGGCTATATCTGATTTTTCATATTTATATGCTAATTTATCAACGATCTGCGCATTATCGGTCGTCCCATAATATTCCAATATATCCCATGTCAAACGATCGACGCTATGTACTGCGCCACTGTTAACATCTATCACCATATAGATACCGCTTTGATAAAATCTGTGAATTTGTTGCATTATCTCTCCCTCAATAGAAATATAATAATGCCATCCATCAAAGATGAATGGCATTTCAGAATCAGTTGTTCTGACATACTTGATTGGCTACTGTGCAAGATGTCTTGCAGGCCGACTGACAGGATGCCTGGCATTCACCGCAACCGGCTTTGGACAAAGTATCCTTTAGCACAGCTTTGTTCAACGTCTTTATATGTCTCACTCTTCATCCCTCACTTCGCATTATTTGTTTTTACTGCACGATTATCATTTGCTCTTTAATGTGACGCCTATTATACCACCTATCGCTCCCGCAACAAAGGCCATGAAAGCATCGTTTAACATAGCGCTAAATAATATGGGTTCAGAGGAAATTATAGAGGTTATAATAAGCGCAAGCAATATGTAAATTAATCCGGCTATGCCGCCTTTAAGCCAGCCTCTGGAATTCGTGGCAACAGAGGCTAACAAGCCTGCTATAGCCACACTTATAATCTTTATGGTCTGCACTGTCGGCGGTATAGTAGATTCCTGCACCTTCGAACTATTTATGACAACAGCGAATATTATAAAACACAAAAGCGATATAACTACACCCCATAGAGCGCTTCTTATTATAACCCATATATCATACGCAGGAATCCCACGCTCTTCGACAGTCCTTCCACGCCTGTAATCAGCCATATATATTCCCCCACATCTTATTATCAGTAATAATCTATGCAAAGGATATGAGGGAATATTACTGTTTCTTCTAGTCCGCGGTCTCCGGATTTTCTACCTCTTTTACAGCCCATCGAGCTATAACAAGTTTGGTTTTGTCGGAACCCGTTTCTATAGTTAGTACTTCATCTTTTATGGATACTATCTTGCCATATATACCGCCTATAGTGGTTATATTATCGCCTACTTTTAACGCCTCCAGCATTTGGCGCGTTTCTTTGTCCCGTTTCTGCTGCGGCCTTATAAGGAAAAAATAAAAAACAACCACTAACAGTATAAGTGGAACAAAGCTGGCTATCAAAGCCCCGGCACCACCTGTCGGCACTGTTCCTTGAGGCACATTAACCCCTCCTTTCTTTTATTCAAAGCATGATAATTATACCATGATAGCGATCGATTTATCAACTCAAAGTTTGGCTTTTGTAATAATTTCCGAAGAATATATCCCTAAATTCTAACAGTCTGTCTTCCATTATAGCCTTCCTTATATCCGACATAAGGCCTGCTAAAAAGTACAGGTTATGGATAGTAGCCAAGCGAGCCCCTAGTATTTCACCCACATTGAACAAATGCCTTATATAAGCCCTGGAGAAATTCCGGCATGCATAACAGCCACACTGCTCGTCCAATGGGCGCATATCGTCCTTATAAGCGGCATTCCTTACGACAAGCTTGCCCTGAGAAGTCATCACCGTACCATTTCTGGCTATTCTGGTAGGCCATACGCAGTCGAACATATCCACGCCGCGTATAACTCCCTCAATAAGGCAATCGGGACTGCCCACTCCCATAAGGTACCGCGGTCTATCATCGGGCATATTCGGCATTATGTATTCCAGTATGTCATACATGACATCCTTTGGCTCGCCTACGCTCAAGCCGCCTACAGCATATCCAGGAAACCCTATATTCACTATTTCCTCCATGCTCTTTTGTCGTAAATCCTTATATGTGCTACCTTGTATTATGCCAAAGAGTGACTGGCGTTCATCGGCATGTGCCTGCTTACATCGTTTAGCCCATCTAGTGGTCCTCTCCACAGCGTGCAAAGCGTAATCGCGATCACACGGATATGGTACGCATTCGTCGAATGCCATTATGATATCGGCACCAAGGGCATTTTGGATTTCTATGGCTTTTTCGGGACCTATGAAATGCTTGGAACCGTCTATATACGATCTGAATGCGACCCCATCTTCGGTTATATCCCTCAGATGGCTCATGCTGAACACCTGATATCCACCACTATCGGTCAAGATGGAGCGATCCCAATGCATGAAACCATGCAACCCCCCTGCTTTGGCCACTATATCATGGCCGGGGCGCAAGTAAAGATGATATGTATTGCTCAATATAATTTCAAACCCTATGTCCTTTAATTCATCGGGAGCCATGGCTTTAACAGTGGCCTGAGTACCCACCGGCATAAAAACCGGCGTATCTATAACGCTGTGTTCGGTGTATATCCTGCCCAAACGCGCACCGCTGCTTTTATCCTTTTTTATAAGCTCATACCTTAAAGCCATCGTATCCCTCCAAAGCTTCTTTTATGGCCATTAAAGCATCATTCTTGCCTTGTTTGGTCAGCGCTGAAAATAGTATTATATCAGTTCCTTGTGGTATTTCCATCTCCTTTTTTATCATATCGAGGTGCTCCTGCACCTCGCTTTTGTTCAACTTATCGGCTTTCATAGCTACAAAACCTGTGCTTACTCCATAATATCGTAGCCACTGCCACATCAGCTTGTCATACTCGCTAGGTTTATGACGAATATCCAGCAACATAAATGCACCGGCTATATTATCTATCCGCGATTTGAGATATGTCTCTATGCTCTCGCTCCATCGATCTTTTTCCTGCATAGATACTTTAGCATAGCCATACCCCGGCAAATCAACTATATAAAAACGTCCATTGATAAGGTAGAAGTTTATAGTGCGCGTTTTGCCTGGCTTAGAACCTATAAAAGCCAGTTTGCGATTATTGGCTATGGTATTCACAAATGAGGATTTGCCCACATTGGATCGTCCAAGCAACACCAGTTCAGGCATACCACTCTCTGGATATTGCGACGGTATCGCAGCGCTCGCTATAAACTCCGCCTTCTTTATCTCCATATGCTCATTTCCCCTCCCTATCGTTTGCTAATTTTTATTTTTATCATGCAAGCTTGATGCACTCAACACTCCCATGGAAGCAGGTGTCGCTGATATACCGGCATTTTTCTTATCATCGCGGCATAAAACTTGTCCCAGCACATCCTCTATACGCGCAGCTTTTATCAATTTTATATTTTTGTTGTCAAAACCAGCCTGCCAATTGTCCTCCGGTATCACAACCTTGCGCACTCCGGCAGCTCTGGCAGCTTCCAGTTTGGCTGCAATGCCGCCCACAGGCTTCACCTCACCATAAATAGATATCTCACCTGTCATAGCCGCTGCGTTATCCACAGGTACATCCATTATAGCGGAATATACAGCCGTAGCTATAGCAGCGCCGGCTGACGGCCCGTCTACCGGCACCCCGCCAGGGAAGTTTATATGGATGTCATAATCCCTTATCTGAATATGCATACATTTATTTAACGCAGTCAGTACATTAGTTATAGACGACTTGGCCATACTGGTACGCCTTACCTTGTGCATATCGGAACCAATCTCTTCTTCTTCAACGATACCGGTAATAGTAAGTATGCCTTTGCCTTTTAAGGTCGGTATTGCCGAGGCTTCTACCTCTATCAGCATCCCCAGATGCGGCCCGTATACAGCCATCCCGTTTGCGCATCCCACTCTAGGCTTATCGTAGATCCTGCGCTCAGGTCTGGGATTGTAATGACCGCTTTCAATAACCCATTCTATATCATTTACTGTTATGTCTTTCTTGCCGTCGATAAATGCTATACCGGCAGCGAGCTGTATTATATTGACCGCTTCTCTGCCGTTGGTAGCATATTTGCCTATCAATTGCGAAGCATCTTCATCGATTGCGAAGCCTGCTTTATCAGCAGCATTTCTGGCAATACGTACTATTTCATCAGGCAATAAAGCTCTGAAAAATATCTCCAGGCAACGCGAACGAATAGCTGGCGGTATCTCATCGGGCGACCTTGTCGTTGCTCCCACTAATCGAAAATCGGCCGGCAGACCATTCTGAAATATATCATGTATATGCCGTGGTATGTTAGTATCCTCGGAGCTATAGTAGGCACTTTCAAAAAATACCTTTCTATCCTCTAAAACCTTGAGCAATTTGTTCATCTGAATTGGGTGCAATTCGCCGATCTCATCCAGAAACAATATGCCGCCATGAGCTTTGGTAACAGCTCCCGGTTTGGGCTGTGGTATGCCGGCTATACCCAAAGGCCCTGCTCCTTGATAAATAGGATCATGCACCGAGCCTATCAAAGGATCGGCTATGCTGCGCTCGTCAAAGCGCATGGATGTGGCATCCATTTCCACAAATTTCGCATCTTTTTTAAATGGCGAGTATGAATTTTTCTTGGCTTCTTCCAGAACCAGGCGAGCTGCCGCGGTTTTACCCACACCCGGAGGCCCGTATATCAAAACATGTTGAGGGTTGGGGCCGCATAGAGCGGCCTTTAACGCTTTTATACCTTCTTCCTGCCCAATTATATCGTCGAATGATGCGGGCCTGGTTTTTTCCGACAACGGTTGGGTCAAGGACCTCTCTCTCATTCTATGCAGCTTTTCCAGCTCTTGTTTGGATTCTTTAGCAATGGCCGAGCGATTATTTTGTTGGCTTTTCAGCAAGTTGAAGAAATATAAGCCTATAACCACCGCAAAGAAGAATTCTATCAGCAATATCAACGTGGTCATAGTTTAGCAACCTCCTCCTATAGATGCATTAGATTTCATAAAGTAGTATGTGTATGAGGTTGCATTTTATCCTTGAATATTAAAGGGCGTTCTATAAAAGAACGCCCGAAAAATTCTGCGATTATTACGAAGCTGTTTCTTTTTTCTCTCGCCCTTTTTTCACAGGCCGCTTCGACTTCTGTATTTCCGATATTATTATCATCGGCTCAGTATGATTAACTATGGTATCCTCTGTTATAACGCACTTCTCTATGTCCTCTCTGGATGGGATCTCATACATTATATTGAGCATGATATCCTCCAATATAGCCCTTAAACCGCGGGCACCGGTATTTCTTTCCAGCGCCTTATCCGCTACGGCGGCTATTGCCGCTTCTTCGAACTCCAGCGTCACACCATCCATTTCAAACAACTTCTGGTATTGCTTTATAAGGGCGTTCTTCGGCTCTGTCAAAATGGTCATGAGGGCTTTTTTGTCAAGGGCATGGAGTGTTACGATAATAGGCAATCGACCTACCATTTCCGGTATTAATCCGAATTTAAGCAGATCCTGAGGCATTATATGCTTCAATAACTCACCCACATCCTGCTCTTTCTTGGTTTTAATCTCGGCCCCAAAGCCCATGGCCTTCTCACCCAGTCGGTTCTGTATTATTTTATCTATCCCATCAAAAGCTCCACCGCATATAAATAGTATATTGGTCGTGTCTATCTGTATAAATTCCTGATGAGGATGCTTTCTACCACCCTGCGGGGGCACATTGGCTATAGTACCTTCTAATATTTTAAGCAATGCCTGCTGTACGCCCTCACCTGACACATCCCTTGTGATCGACGGATTTTCTGATTTCCTTGCTATCTTATCGATCTCATCTATATAGACTATACCCCTCTCGGCCTTTTCCACATCATAATCGGCTGCCTGGATGAGCTTCAAGAGTATATTCTCTACATCCTCGCCTACATATCCGGCTTCGGTAAGCGATGTTGCATCCGCCATCGCAAACGGCACATTCAATATGCGCGCCAACGTCTGGGCCAGAAGCGTTTTTCCTGATCCGGTGGGCCCCAACATTATTATATTGCTCTTTTGAAGCTCTACGCCATCCGATTTTACATCGCTGTTTATGCGTTTGTAGTGGTTATATACCGCTACTGACAAGGTTTTCTTAGCGTCCTCTTGTCCTACCACGTATTGATCAAGTATCGCCTTTATTTCTGCTGGTTTCGGCAGGTCCTTTATCTCGATCTCGGACGTATCGTCGAATTCCTCCTCAATGATCTCCTGGCATAGTTCTATGCATTCATCACATATATAAACACCAGGGCCAGCCACTAAACGCCTTACTTGATCCTGCGTCTTGCCGCAAAATGAGCACTTTACCTGCTTTTTATCATCATATCTTGCCATTGTATCACCTCTCCTACTGGCAAACGTTATTTCCTAGATATAATAACCTCATCTACTATACCATATTCTTTTGCCTCTTGAGCTGACATAAAGAAATCTCTATCGGTGTCCTTTTCTATTTTTTCATAAGGTTGCCCCGTGCGCTCGCTGAGTATTTCATTCAAACGCCGTTTTATCCTTACGATCTGCTCGGCATGTATCATTATATCAGTAGCTTGGCCGCGAGCCCCACCCATTGGCTGATGTATCAGTATCTCGCTATTGGGTAAAGCATACCTTTTTCCCTTAGCACCGGCAGCCAGCAAAAACGCACCCATGGAAGCTGCCATACCTATGCATATTGTGGAAACGTCCGGCTTTATATACTGCATAGTATCGTATATGGCAAAACCCGCCGTCACCGAACCTCCAGGACTGTTTATATACAAATGAATATCCTTGTCCGGATCTTCTGACTCCAAAAATAGCATTTGAGCTACTACCAGGCTGGCTGTGGCATCGTCCACTTCGCCATCCAAAAAGACTATCCTTTCCTTTAATAACCGCGAATATATATCATATGACCGCTCGCCGCGGCTGCTTTGCTCTACAACTATAGGTACCAAATTCATAAAATTACCTCCGCTCATTATACTTGCTTTTCAAACTAGGCTTCGTCTTCCGAAGTATCCGCTTGACCATCTTCCTCAACATCCTCTACAACAGCATTTTCTATTAAAAAGGAGATGATCTTATCCATGCGCAATGTTTCTTCTATAAACGACGGATTTATCCGTTGTTTATATTGTTCGACATCCACATTCATTTGCTCCGCGCGTTTCTTTATTTCTTCGTCTACTTCTTCAGGAGAAACCTCTATATTCTCTACTTGGCCTATCTTTTCCAGTACCATTCTGGATTTAAGGCGATTATGAGCAACGTCTTTATATTGTTCCCTCAGTGCCTCTTTTGATGTATTGGTAATCTGAAGATAAATATCCAGACTCAAACCGTTATATTGGAGATTATAGTCCAATTCCTGCAATACATCATCCAGTTCCCTTTCCACCATCACATCTGGAATATCAACGCTAGAATTTTCGGTAACCTTTGCTATCACAGCATTTTCGAGAGCTGACTGTGTTTGTTGGGCCGCTTCATTTTCCAAACGCTCCCTTATACTTTGCCTTAATTCCTCCAGTGTATCGAATTCGCTGACATCTTTGGCGAATTCATCATCCAGTTCAGGCAGTTCCTTGTACTTTATTTCTTTCATGGTAACCGAAAACGTTACTTCTTTGCCTGCTAAATCGTTATTACCATAATCCTCTGGAAATACTATATTAAATTCCTTATTCTCACCTACCCGCATGCCAACGAGTTGCTCCTCAAAGCCGGGTATAAAGCGTCCTTGGCCAAGCTCTATAACTTGATCCTCAGCTTTGCCGCCTTCAAACTCTTGACCGTCAAGATAACCGGTATAATCCACCGTCACAGTGTCGCCTTCTTGCGATGCCCTATCTTCTACAGCTATCAACCGCGCATTCTTCTGGCGCAAATCTTCTAATTCTTTTTCTACATCCTCATCTGTAACATTATATACCGGCCTTTTGACCTGTATTCCTTTATACTCTCCTAACGTCACTTCTGGTTTTACAGTAACGTCTGCACTCAATATGAGGTCTTTCCCTTTACCTATCTGGACTATATCTATTTGAGGCAGGTCTACAGGAGTAAGATCATTCTCTTCGATAGCCTTGCTGTATGCATCCGGGAAAACATCGTCTATAGCATCTTCATAAAATACAGATTCCCCATAATATTGCTCCACTATATGTTGAGGTACCTTCCCCACGCGAAATCCAGGTACTCTGAATTTCTTAACATTCTTTCTATAAGCCTTCTTTATCGCTTCTTCAAAAGCAGCAGCATCTACTTCTATCCGCAGCTTGGCAACGTTATTTTCCAATTGCTCTAATTGAGAACCCATACGTTCCTCCTTATATTAAAAAATAGCAAAATATTCGTTTTTTTTATTATGCCACTAAAACGCTAAAATTTCAAGGTCTATTTTGCTTTTTATATAAAAAGACCGCTACTCTTAAGCAGCGATCTTCATGGTGGGCCATCAGGGACTCGAACCCTGGACACCCTGATTAAGAGTCAGGTGCTCTGCCAACTGAGCTAATAGCCCATTGTAATGGAGCGGAAGACGGGATTCGAACCCGCGACATTTGCCTTGGCAAGGCAACGCTCTACCACTGAGCCACTCCCGCATGCTATTTGGTCATTTGGTGCGGGCGAAGAGACTCGAACTCCCATACCTCGCGGTACCAGATCCTAAGTCTGGCGCGTCTGCCAATTCCGCCACGCCCGCGCATATTGGTGATCCATCGGGGACTCGAACCCCGGACACCTTGATTAAAAGTCAAGTGCTCTACCGCCTGAGCTAATGGATCAAATTTGGCTGGGATGGCAGGATTCGAACCTACGAATGCAGGAGTCAAAGTCCTGTGCCTTACCGCTTGGCTACATCCCAACGTTAACGTCACCTTGACCCATTAAACAGCTCAATGTGACTGACGCTTATTATTATAGCAAACATATATAAAGTATGCAACATTTATAGCGAAAAAATTTCCCAAAATGGTGACCCATCGGGGACTCGAACCCCGGACACCTTGATTAAAAGTCAAGTGCTCTACCGCCTGAGCTAATGGGTCGCAAAAATAAAAATGGGGTGAATGGTGGGACTCGAACCCACGACCTCCAGGGCCACAACCTGGCGCTCTAACCAGCTGAACTACATCCACCACATTATGGTGCGCCTGGAGGGATTCGAACCCCCGGCCCACGGATTAGAAATCCGTTGCTCTATCCTGCTGAGCTACAAGCGCTTATTATATGGAGCGGGTGATGGGAATCGAACCCACGCGGCCAGCTTGGAAGGCTGGAACTCTACCATTGAGCTACACCCGCATACCGGTGACAATATGTAAGTTTAGCATATAGCCGTTTGTTTGTCAATAGCAAAAAATCGCCGATTTTGCTGGCATACAGTGTCGCGCCAAATAAATTTGTCCCATCATCACAAAGATAGGGCCACTATATATGGATATGTTTTGCCGTTTCTTATCTCGATAATCGCATAGCTGGGTGCATCCGAACCGCGCGGCTCACCTATGCTGCCAGGATTGATGAAAAGTATGCCATTATCTGCGAATATCTCCGCTATATGCGAATGCCCGAATAACACAACATCAGCCTTTAAATCCCTGGCCTTCTCAATGATGCCATCATGATCCCATTTGACACCGTGTTGATGGCCATGTGTGGCGTAAATTCTCAATCCCTGAGCCTCTATAATCTGCTCTGCCGGTATACTGGAAGAAAAATCGCAGTTCCCTTTTACAGATATTATCTCTCTTTGTAGCTCTGCCGATAACAGTACAGCATCATGGCAATAATCGCCTAGATGCACAAGCACGTCGACATTACCCATATCCTTTATAGCCCTTCTGGCTGTGGCCAAATGACCATGGGTATCGCTCATTACCCCTATTCTCATCAGTTACCTCTTCATACGTAATCTTTGATTTTATCCTTTAACGCATCTAATGCCCTGGCTCTATGGCTCATCTCGTTTTTTACTGATATATCCAATTGGGCAAATGTTTTGTTATATTCAGGTATCAAAAATACAGGATCATATCCGAAACCGTCGCTTCCCATTTCCTCATATGCTATATACCCGTCACATCGCCCATCTGCCATTATTACATAGCCGTCGGGCGAAACGAGAGCAACACAGCAGTAAAAGAACGCTTTGCGTTTATCCCATGGTACATCTCGCATCATATCGAGCAGCTTTCTGCGGTTATCCTCATCGCTGGCATTTAAGCCGGCAAAACGCGCCGAATATATACCAGGTCGGCCGCCTAACGCTTGTACGATTAATCCTGAATCATCGGCCAATGTCCACTCATTAGCCACTTTACATACAGTCATAGCCTTCTTAATGGCATTCTCTTGAAAACTATTGCCATCTTCCTCTACTGCTACATATATGCCTTTTTCTTGCATAGAACATATATTGACGCCCAAAGGCGTCAATATATGTTTGATCTCTGCAATCTTACCTTTGTTATTAGAAGCTATGATGATATCCTTGATCTTCACTTTCTGCCACCTATTTTATCAGCTATTTCTCCTAAACAATCTATTTGCAAAGCCATGAGCTCCTGTATCCCTTTGTCGGCAAGGTTTATGAGCTCGTCCATCTGCCGGCGTGAAAACGGCGCCGCTTCGCCAGTTCCCTGGACCTCTACGAAGCGGCCATCATCTGTCATAGCAATATTCATATCTACCTGCGCCCTAGCATCTTCATCATAGCACAGATCCAGCATAATCTGGCCATCTACTATACCCACGCTTACAGCGGCTACCAAATTGCTTATGGGGAAACGCTCTATTTTTTTCTTCTCAAACAGCTTGTTTATAGCAATAGCCAACGCTACAAAAGAACCAGTTATAGAAGCTGTGCGCGTACCTCCATCAGCTTGTATAACATCGCAATCTATCCATATAGTGCGTTCACCTAAAGCAGAAATATCCACAACTGAGCGCAATGTCCTACCTATGATGCGTTGTATTTCCTGCGTACGCCCTTCTATATGCCCTCTGGTAGACTCCCTTATTTTACGTGCCTGAGTGGACCCCGGCAGCATGCCATATTCGCTGGTTATCCAACCTTTGCCCGTTCCTTTCAAAAAAGGCGGCACCTTATCTTCTATCATCGCCGTACATATTATTTTGGTTTCTCCGGCTTCGATCAACACCGATCCATCAGGGTGTTTTAAGTAATCGCGCGTTAATGTTACCGGTCGCAGTTGATCAAAGCCTCTATGGTAAGCCCGCATTATATCCTCCAAAAATCAGTATTCATTGGCAAATGCGGGAACGGCTATCGGCTCAGCAACAGCATTCTCACCCGAACCCACATCTTTGCCGTCTATTTGAATCTTAACCTTTTGTACTCCGTCAAACTGTTTTACCGTCATCATAAGCTGCTTAAGCGCCATATCCATATCGGCCTGCGCATTTTGAACAGCTTCAAATTCCTTAGAAAGATTAATATATGCTACTCCCTCTTTCACCTGGACACCCAGGAGCTTGGTGCCTTGTGGTATAGACGTGGTCAAACTGCTATTCTCTTTAGGCCCCTTCAGCAGCTCTTCTATAGCGTCAGCTATATTAGCGCTGCTGGCCGATGTAAATCTAGTTACAGGAACCAGGCAAGCAAAATTAGGAGCAGACGCTTTTGTGAAATATACCGCTACTTTCGATGCTTTATTCAGATCCAGATTTTTATCAGCTGTCTCTGCGTTTATACCTGCCGGTTCAAGAGGTTTATCCACAGCCGTACCGTGTTTTAACTTCTTCACAATTTTGCCGTTGACCTGAAGCTGCACTTTATCTATAGTCGGAAATTCGGCTAAAGTATACACTATAGCATCGACCATATTTCGTTCTTCGGCAGCATCTGCACAGCTCATTATGCCATCGTTGAAGTCTACGGTGGCCAAACCATCATGTATACTTATGCCGTTTATCTGAGTACCGGCCGGTATGGAAGGCAATAGGCCTATTTTTTGTATATCCTCTCGAATTACGGTTTCATCGGTTATAGCTTGCAATGCTGATTTGGCTATGGCCTCTTGCCACTTTATCCTGCGCATCACCGGCACGACATAGCCATCGGCATCCTGATAATACAGTACCGTGGGACGCATATTGCTGGTCGTCTCGGCTTGGCCAGCCGTTTCGGCAGCATTATTTGTGTTTCCAGCATCACTTTTATCAGCCTTATCATCGCTCTCAGAAGAACATGCCATCAAGCCACTAGACAATATTAAAGCCAATGCTATAAATATTACCCACTTCTTATAAGCCATTAATATAACACCCTCTCACCTAATATCTTGTTACAATTATATTAGGCAAGAAGGCTTGGTATGATTAATTTAATTCCCGTTCCAACAGTTTATTTAAAAGTTGCGGATTGGCTTTGCCTTTGGTAAGTTTCATGGCCTGACCCACCAGATAACCTAAAGCCTTCTTTTTGCCGGCTTTATAATCAGCTACCGAAGGCGCATTTTCCTGAATAACTTGCCGTATTATTTCCAATAATTCACCTTCATCACTTATCTGCACCAATCCCTGCTCTTTTATTATAGCACCGGGATCCGTTCCGTTTGCAAACATTTCATCGAATACCTTTTTGGCAATGCTTGTGCTTATAGTACCATCGTCGACATATTTAATCAAATCGACCAGATATACCGGCGGAAATGGTATGTCCGACGGATCTTTGCCATTTTCATTTAAAGCCCTCAAAACGTCTCCCATAAGCCAGTTGCTTACGGTTTTAGCATTATCGTAAATAGTCATGCACTGTTCAAAGTAATCGGCCAGATATTTCGATGATGTCAAGATTTCAGCATCATATTGTGGCAAACCATATTGAGAAATAAAGCGCTGATATCTTTGATCCGGTAATTCCGGAAGGCCCTCTTTTATGCTTTCTACATAGCTTTTGTCCAAAGCTATCGGTACGAGATCCGGCTCAGGGAAATATCGATAGTCATGAGCTTCCTCTTTGCTGCGCATTGCAACGGTAACGCCTCTGGCATCATCCCACCGTCGTGTTTCATGCACTGTTGGATCTCCTTCGAGTAGAGCCTCTCGATGGCGTTTTTCTTCGTACTCCATAGCTTTGACAGCAGCTTTAAACGAATTCAAGTTTTTCATTTCCGTGATAGCAGTAGCCATAGATTTATCACTAGCCCTTGCATTTATGTTCACGTCACAACGCAAAGAACCCTCTTCCATCTTACAGTCGGATACCTCTATATACTGCAATATAGCTTTTAATTTGTCCAAAAATGCCCCTGCTTCGGCCGGTGAATTCATATCCGGCTCGGTTACTATCTCTATCAGCGGTACGCCGGCTCGGTTATAATCGACCAACGAATTGTTACCCCAGCCTTCATGCAACAGTTTGCCAGCATCTTCTTCCATATGAACTCTGCGTATGCGTATACGCTTCGGCCCTTCTTCAGTATCTATATCTACATAACCACCGACGCAGAGCGGTAAATCATACTGAGAGATCTGATAGGCTTTCGGAAGATCGGGATAATAATAATTTTTTCTATCCATCTTACTGAACTCCGATATATCGCAATTCAGAGCCAGCCCTGCTTTAACAGCATATTCTATGGCTTTTTTATTGGGCATCGGCAAGACACCCGGCATGCCCGTACATATCGGACAACAATGCGTATTAGGTTCGGCCCCGAACTCGGTGCTGCAACTACAGAACATTTTGCTTTTGGTCGCTAACTCAGCATGTACTTCTAATCCGATAAGGGTTTGTACTTCCATCTGTCATGTTCACCTTTCACTAGGTTTTTCGTTATGGTATGGCGTATTGCTCTCAAAGGCGTACGCCACGCGCAGTATGGTCTCTTCATCGAAGGCCTTGCCTATAATCTGCAAGCCTATAGGCAAACCCCGGCTGTCCAAACCACACGGTATGGATATAGCAGGTAATCCGGCTATATTTACTGGCACTGTGCATACATCGGATAAATACATCTCCATAGGATTATCCATACGCTCGCCTATCTTAAAAGCTGTCGTAGGCGACGTAGGTACTACGAGAACGTCGTATTTCTCGAAAGCTCGCTGAAAATCCCTTGTTATAAGTGTTCTAACCTTCAACGCTTTCAAGTAGTAGGCATCATAATAACCTGAACTCAACGCATATGTGCCCAGCATTATACGGCGCTTTACCTCGCTACCAAAGCCTTCGCTACGAGTTTTTTTATACATATCTATCATATCGTCGTATTGGGCTGCCCGATAACCGTATTTTACACCATCATAGCGCCCAAGATTTGAACTGGCTTCAGCCGATGCTATAAGATAATAGGCCGACAGCGCATGATCAGTATATGGCAAAGATGTTTCTTCATAATCCGCTCCCATCTCTTTGAACAACTCAATAGCCTTTATTACGGCACTTTTCACTTCTTCGTTTATGCCTTGACCAAAAAATTCTTTGGGAACACCGATTTTAATACCTTTGACATCATCGACTAAAGCGGATGTATAGTCGGAATATGATCTCGATACCGATGTCGCGTCATATGGATCATGGCCGACTATTGCATTCAATACCATAGCGCAGTCCTTTACATCTTTTGTTAAGGGCCCTATTTGGTCAAGAGATGAAGCAAATGCTACCAACCCGTACCGCGATACCGCTCCGTACGTGGGTTTCATACCTACTACACCGCATAATGACGCTGGCTGGCGAATAGAGCCACCAGTATCGGAACCGAGGGTAAAGAATGCCTCATCGGCCGCCACTGCCGCTGCCGACCCTCCACTGGAACCACCAGGTACTCTATCTGTATCCCACGGGTTTTTAGTTTTCTTAAATGCCGATGTCTCGGTCGATGAGCCCATAGCAAACTCATCCATATTCAATTTACCTAATATAACGGCCTGTCTTTCCTTCAAACGACGCACGACCGTAGCATCATAAGGCGGTACAAAATTGGCTAGTATACGCGATGCACATGTCGTAGTTACACCCTCTGTGCACATATTATCCTTTATGGCTATAGGTAAACCGCCAAGCAACGGTAATTCACAGCCTTCCGCTATATGCCTGTCCACATCTTCAGCTTGTCTCAAAGCCGCGTCAAAGTCAAGATGTATGTATGCTCCGATGTTTTGTTCAACATCCTCTATACGCTCTATCACAGATTGAGCAAGCTCACGAGCACTCACCTCACGTTTTTTTAGTTTGTCGTAAGCCTCATGAGCTGTAAGCCTATATAATTCCACCCGAAAGTCCTCCTCATTCCACTATTCTAGGCACTTTAAAGCAACCATTTTCTACTTCAGGCGCATTGCTCAGCAATATATCCCTCTCCAATGACGGTTTAACTTTGTCATCGCGAAAGATATTTCTTAACGGCAAAACATGCGCTGTAGGTTCAACGCCGTCAGTATCCAATTCGCTCAAGCGCTCAGCGTGTTCCAATATTTCGCTAAGATGCCTGGCATATATGTTTTTTTCCTGCTCCGATAAAAATAGCCTTGATAAAGCAGCTATATAATCTACTTCCTCTGGTTTTATTCTCATTGATATCACCTCATTGGTAATTTTACCACTATTCGCAGCCTTATTCAATAAAAAAACCACCTTCAACAAAGATGGTTTTTTTATTGTGGGTAATTAATTACCATCGTCTATCAGCAATATTACCTGAGCAATTACTTTTTATTGTTCTTTTATCAAATTTGGATTTCTCATTATAGGCTCATCCAGCGCCATATGCCCAGCTAACGTATCCTGCACTTTGCCATCTATCAATATTTGCACACGTTTTATATTGGGCAGCTCGGTTATAGAATTGACAATAGAATACACTGTCAACGTCTCCCCTGCCGAACCTCCCTTGTGCTTGGTTTTTAGGTTAGAAGAAAAGTTTATCACAGCGGTATCACCGCTGACTTTAGCATTCAGGACATCTTTTTCACTCAGACCTTCCGGCATGGTAGGTTCCAATCCATCTTCCATAGGCCCCTTTATCAGCTCTTGAACTATTCTCTTAACAATATTTAGCTCATTGTGTTGAATATCGCGATACTCTGGAACCAGATAGTTTGCATCTTTATTGCCAAAATACAATATTATCCGCTGCCCTATCACATCCTCATTTCTCGTAAATGGCTGATCAAATACAACATGCCCGGCTAAAGTTTCATTTTCCTTACCATCTATCAAAAACTTTACACTTTTTATCGATGGGAACTCTGTTAAAGTATTGACTATTGAATTTATAGTCATCAATTCACCGGCAGAGCCCCCGGAATGATTCTCCTTAAATTCTTTGGAGAAATCCACTATAGCTGTACCGTCTTCTACTTTTATGCTCCTAAGCTTTGTACCATTCGGTATAGTTGGGTATAAGCCCGGCATCGTAGGTCCTTTTATAAGCTCTTCTATGGCCGTCTGTGCATATCGCCGCCCGACAACGTCCACTTCTCGCACTTCAGGCACAACATACATGGCTTGGCTGCCCGCAAAATATAATATCATATTGTATTTTTTAGCAGCAGTATCGTCCACAGCTTGAGTTTCTGAAGCTTGCTGTTCTTGCAGATTCTCCATTTTGGTCATTAACCCTAGAGGCTCTCCACTAGCACCTATATACTCTTGACCTTCTTTATAAAATTTAACATACTTAACACCGGGCAATTCAGTCAAAGTATTGGCTATCATTATCCTGGCTACTATTTCCTGTATATCCCCTGCATCAAACTCCTTTGACACATCTACCGTCACGATATTTTCAGCCTGACTCACCTTTAACAGCTTGGCATTTGAAGGTATGGCCGTTTCGTGCTCAGGCTGGCGCGGTCCTTTAAAAAGCTCTTTAAGCACCGCTTCCACAAGGGTCTGCTCAGGCTGAACCTCTATCTCACGACTTTCTGTAACCAATTTTTCAAAGCCTTTATCTGTAAAATATAAAGTGGCTACAGTTTTTTGAGGTTGCTGTTTTGAAACATCCTGTTCCTGTCCACCGGTATTACTAGAATTTTGTTGCTCGGAGGATTTTTGGTTAGAACAGGCCATAACTGATAAAACCAATAGAATGACTAATGCTATCAGCCTGACAGCAAACCAACTTTTTCGTCGCATATATACAATCTTCCTCCTAACTTTCTTATTTTCTTATAGCATTTAACATCTCTAGCTGTAAATCTTCAAAAGGCAATGCCCACTCCAACTTCCATATGCCGTTTAAACGCACCGTTTTCAGCAATGCTTTATCCCTTTTTATAGTGCTTCCGTCGCCTAATTTAATTTCGAAATCTACAGATACTAGCGCCTCATTGCCGTTTAGGTCCAGGCTATAATCATACACCGCATAATCCGTAAGCTTAAAATTTATCTGCTTTGCGGCATCCTTGAATTCCTGAAGAGATCTTTTATTCTTATCATTCATATCATCAGACATATATATATATGCTTTATCAAGATCATTTGCCGATAACGCTTTTAAAAAGCTATTTACAGCAGTTACCGGACTTTGTATTAAACTATTAGCTCTAGCTATCGGCCCGCTTTGTACATTCCCTTTAGGATTTTGACCGTTTATTTCAGGAAATATAGGTGCCTTTTGTCCTTCTACAAGAAATTGAACTTTATCTATTCCATCTAATTCAGTTATGGTATTTACAACAGAATATATCATTAAAACAAGCTTATTAGGTTCTTTTTGATCTATAGACAAAAAGTCCTTACTTACATCGACAAAAGCTATATTATCGCTGGAAGTTACAGAGAGCAGCTTGGTAGCCGGTGGGATAATAGCTACATGACCCCGCTGCATGGGGCCTTTTATCAACTCTGATACAACCAATTCCTCCAATCTTTCAGGGCCCTTTTTTATAGTTCGCCGCTCAGGTACTAAACTTGTACCGTCTTCGCTAAGAAAATACAGCGTTATATCTACATCATATTGCTCGAGATCGGGGCTTATAGGAATAGGAGAACTTCGAGTACTTTTTATCGGTGCAGATTCAGCATCGTCTCGGCTTACGTTTTGGCCAAATAAGTCGCACGATGATAGAGACAATACTATTATAAGGCATATTGTCAATAGTTTAATATACATTGTAATTTTGCTTGAACTATGCACCTCTATTCACTCCTTCCGCACTCATTATACACCTAGTTTTTTACGAATGTTTTAAGCATTTCTAACGTTTTTATTAAGTTTATCCCATATTTAAGGGCAATTTTATAGAGAAACGCGTGCCTTCCCCTTCGCTACTCTCGACATTGATAGTACCTTTATGCAAATAAGCAATTTTTTGTGCTATTGACAAACCAAGACCTGTACCGCCCGTCGCTCTGGATCTGGCTTTATCCACCCTATAGAAACGATCAAATATATAGGGAAGATCTGCTCTCGGTATACCCATGCCGTTATCCACTACTTCGATCAATGCCTCTCCATCTTTCTTGCGTAAACATACATCCACTTTACCGCCCTCCGGAGTATATTTTAACGCATTATCTATTATATTTATCAACATCTGCTTTAATTTAGGTGCATCTCCCCTAATGCTCACGCCCTCTTCACATCTATAGTTCAATTTTATATTCTTAGCAGCAGCTAGCGGCCTCAATACTTTCAAAACTTCATTTATCAGTCTTTCCAAATCTACATCGGTATATGTTATATCGGGTTTATCCTTGTCCAACTGAACCAATGTAAGCAAATCGTTTATAACATTGTTCATCCTGTCTATCTCTGAATCTATATCGTACATGAACTCCTTGTATACTTTTATATCAGCATTTGGATCCTGAACAAGAGACTGTGCCAACACTTTTATTGAGCTTAAAGGTGTCTTTAATTCATGTGAAGCATTGGCTACAAATTCCGATCGGGCCTTGTCCAAGCTCTCAACACGCTGACTCATGGCATTGAAAGCATTACCCAGCTCTATAATCTCCTTGCTTCCGCTTACCTCCACTTTTTGGCGTAGATGACCGCGTCCCATTTCTCGTATAACATCGGTTATATCTTTTATAGGTTTGGTTACAAAACCCGATATAAAATAGCTGAACAACGCGATAGCTACTGCCAAGAATACAGAATAGACCAACAATCTATCCCGTACCTGTGAGATTGAATCATATATATCTTTAAGGGAAGAGGATATGAACACCACTCCTATGATATCGCCATTGGCAGTTATAGGGGCTGTAGAATACATAACCCATTGTCCCTCAGGCAAATAATATTGTTGGCTAACGCTCTCTCCTTTTAGAGCTGCCAAAACCTCTTGATGGTTCAACGTACGGTTAAGAATATTTATATCATTGAATGAATCCACTACTACCGTACCCCTGTGATTCAGTATGAGTATCCTCGCATTCAAGCTATCGCTGAAATCCGATATTACATTGTTGATATACGGATTGGCATCTTGTAGATAGCGTGCAGATACAACCGATATTATATTAGCCTGCTTTACTAAGGTGGTCTTCCTAGACGAAATATAATTTTGCTCCAAAATATTTATCACTGCCATATTGAGCATCGTAAACGAGATCGCTATTATAACAAAATATGAAACTGAGATCTGCCATCGCAAACTTATCGGATGTACATGTTTATTCCTGAGCAAAATAATAGCCCACTCCCCATTTGGTAAAAATAAGCTCGGGCTGACTCGGATTTTTCTCCAATTTCTCCCTCAAGCGTCTTATATGCACGTCTACCGTTCTAAGATCACCCAAATAATCATATTTCCACACAGTTTCCAGTAATTGCTCCCTGCTGAAAATCTTACCCCTCCCATTAACCAATACCTCAAGTAAATCAAATTCTTTCGCAGTCAAATTAGCATCTCGGCCATCCACCAATACTGTCCTGTTCTCAAAATTTATAGTTAAATTTTTTATTTTCAAATACTTATCATTTTTCTTAGGACTTGCTAAATCAAGCCTTCGAAATATAGCTTTTACTCTGGCCTTCAATTCCAGTATATTAAATGGCTTGGCTAAATAATCATCAGCACCATATTCCAGTCCGAGTATTTTATCCATGTCATCGCCTTTAGCCGTCAGCATAATAATAGGAACAGATGATTGCTCCCTCACTTGTCTGCAAACTTCCAACCCGTTTATTTTAGGTAACATTATATCCAATATTATGAGATCATAATGCTCGTTTAATGCCTTATTCAAGCCTTCTTCACCATCATAAGCCGCATCGGTCTCGTATCCGTCCTGCTCTAAGCTAAATTTCAATCCTTTGACCATAATGCGTTCATCATCTATTATAAGTATCTTTTTGGCCAAGATATTAACCACCTTCATATAATGTATATACTGTATTATACATCATTTAATAACGATAATCTATATATTTTGAGAAAGCGGCAACATTATTTGAAACACTGTACCACTTTGCTCATCGCTGTTGAACAATATTCGACCTCTATTTTTATGTACCAATTTTTTTACCACATACAAGCCTAAGCCTTCGCCGTCATGGCCTTTTGTTGTAAAACCCTTTTGCCATATTCTTTCTCCAATATCCGACGGGATAACAGGGACATTGTTTATAACTGTAAATATAGCATATAGCTCATTTTCTTTTATAGATATGAAAAGCTTTTTATATGGTGATGGTTGCTGTGATAGTGCATAAATAGCATTATCCATCAAATTTGATAATATCCTGACAATGTCTACTACACTAGCTTCAACGTCCTCCAACGAGGCCGTGATGTCCAATTCTACATCTATGCCTTTTTTATGGGCTTCATCTGTTTTACTAATAAGTACTGCTGCTATTTCCGGTTTTTTTAATGTTCCTATGCTGAACAAACTGCTTACATCGCCCAACATATTGTTCATATATTGCATAGCATTATCATAAGCCCCCATTTGAAGCAATGTGGATATGACCAATAAATGATTTTGAAAATCGTGGCGCTGAGCACGCAATTCGATTATGATCCGTTCGTAGTCATTTACTTGGGCTTTATAATTATCCGCGTCATTTGCATCTTTAACCAGCTTCCATATTATATAGCATGATAAGGTAACACTTATAGTCAAAATAGCCACTGTTAGAGCTATAAATATACCGCCGAAAGCATTATCGCTATTTTTGAAAGTGAAAAAGCCGAGCACGATAAAGGCCATGCTCAATATAACTATAAAAGCAGTTAGAACGACACCTCTAAATTTCGGCGTCTTTATTTTCACAGCAATACCCCTTTGTTGTCACCAGTATATTTTACAAAATGCTCGGTTTATATTTCTTCCCAAATATTGTTTCGATATAAAAACTACACTACACTCATCTCTCATAAATAATATCCTCATCCTTATCAATTATTACTGCTTAATTTTATATCACCACCCTCATTTTTTCAAGCACTTTCAAACCAACATATTAGATCCTGTATCATCGCACTAAAATATGATAGCCCCTACCAAGCCGGCTATAGCTAGAAGCAATATAGGATGCAGTTTCTTCCACCAAATGAGCGCGGCAAGCGAACCCACAAATATGATCAGGCTTTTAACATCTATATATTGTAATGGATGTGCAAATATACCGATAAACAGTTGCGGCGTAAGAGCGCCTGTAAATATCGACGTCTGAGCAATGGCTACAGCAGCAGCTGCTATAAGGCCTGTTACAACCGGGCGTATACCATAAAACGCATTTTGAACTAACGGATGATACTGAAATTGTATAAAAAAGTGAGATACGATAGTAGCTATAATGAACGATGGCAAAGCTACGCCGAAAGTAGCCGCCAAACCACCTATTATGCCTACAGTCTGATAACCGGTAAATGTTGCCGAATTTACGGCAATCGGGCCAGGCGTCATTTCCGCTATAGCTATTATATCGGCAAATTCCTGCGCCGTCAGCCATGCATGTCCCTCTATCTCCTTTGCCATGAGGGGTATCATAGCATAACCACCGCCAAAGCTGAATAAACCTATCTTAAAAAATGTCGCGATCAATTGAATAATCGTCGTAATATCCATCTTATGTTATTCCTTTCCTGCACGATCGTTCTTATAAGTTTGTTGAATGGTCCTTCGGTCATTTATACCCTGTATAATAAGCCCAAGCATTATGCCGACTAATATTATGTATATAGCATGTATATCGAATATAGCCGAAGCTATAAAGGCACCAGCAGCTATAATAAGACCGATAGCATCTTTAATAGAGCTTTTGCCTATATTCCATGCTGCTACTGCTATCAACGCCACTACGGCAGACCTTATACCGGCAAATACCTTTTGGACGATCATATTCTCCTTAAAAGCCACAAAAATAGATGCGATAATTGTGATCACTATTACCGACGGCAGTATAACGCCTAATGCCGCTGATATCGCACCCGCCATACCTGCTATCTTATAGCCTATAAAAGTAGCGGAATTTATGGCTATGGCACCGGGCAACGATTGTGATACTGCCAATATATCGACTATATCCTCCTGATTTATCCATCCTTTGCCCCCCACCATTTCCCTCTCTATTAGAGGTATCATGGCATAACCGCCACCAAATGTAAATGCACCTATCTTAAAAAACGTTATAAAAAGTGTCCAAAGCATCTTAAAATCTACGGATCGTGTTTTATCGCTCATTATAATGTCCTTTCCATTTCTATCAACTTAATTTTATCCATGACAACTCGTTTGTATTGTCACGTGATTCCCGTATTGCATTGGTTCCGGAACGATGGATCGTTATATTTATTATCATAGCAGCAGCACCCGTGCATACGGCTTCGTTGGACAACAAGCCCTTATCGAAAATATGGGTTTTAGCACCGCCCTCCCCACACAATCTTTTATAGGTCATTTCGACGGCAGCGTCATATATTCGATGGCAATCGTTTATAAGCGGTCCACCGAGCATTACAAGCTGCGGGTTTAATAAACGAGCAAAATTTGCCAAACCGGCCGAAAGGTATACAGCGGCCTCGTCAGCTACGCGCATAGCTATTTCATCGCCTTTCTCCAAAGCTGTACAAAAATCTCGAAAAACCAAATGCGATAGCGGCAAATCATTATTGGACTGGTATTTCTTTATATGCGATGCATAGGACATCAAAATAGCCGGCATCGAGCAGTATGTTTCAAGGCAGCCGTAATTGCCACAACCGCACAGCTTACCGTCTATATCCACTATCATATGCCCAAAAGCATCTTCTTCCTCGTTGAGCCCGGTCACGACAGCGCCGTTCACCATAATCCCGCAGCGTATGCCTATGCCTATTATTATATACGCTATTACACCGGAGCGCTTTACCGCTTTACCGCATGAATATTCACCCATGACAGCGCAATCGGCACCATTAGCCACCATAACGGGCAATCCAGTATATGTTTCCATCATCTGTTTTATCGGAACCATATCCCATCCGTAAGCTGGAAAGTCACGCGGGTGTTTTATAATACCATCCGACGTTATAGGGCCGACCGTCCCGATGCCTATACCCAAGATTTTTCTTTTATCCACCGTCGTTTTGTTTAGCCAAGATACCAAGCGTTCGACAACATTTTGAGGCGTACAGTCTTCGTTCATATCCATAGTACAGCCATCAACCGCCTTAAATGCCATATCAAACAGCACTGCCTTAGTATAGGTACGCGATATATCTATACCCACAGCGTAAGCGAACGATGGCACTATGGCAAAAAGCACTGGCCTCCGGCCTCCGCCCGACGCATCGAAACCGGTCTGCATTATGAGCCCTCTATCAGACAATTCGTCCAATATGCGCGACAATGTAGTTAATTTCATTCCGGTTATATCTTTAATCTCTGCCCGCGTGATCGGTCCGTGCTTTCTTATGATCTCGTACACCTTAATTTTCATAGTATCTCTCATTAAACCAAAAACATCAACGGGTTTCTGCACTAGAATCACTCCATATTCTGTAGTATAACTTATCACCAATTTGGTCAAAAGTCAATAGTTTATTTGAAATGCATGTTTGGGAATAGGATATACGCTAAGCCTTTATGTGTACGATATCTTTAAGCGCGGACACAGCCGCATCTATATCATCTCTCGTATTAAAATAGCTTACGCTGAACCGCACCGCACCTTTATCTATAGTGCCGATGGTCGTATGCGCCAGCGGAGCACAATGTAAACCGGCCCGAGTGGCTATATCATAGCTTTGATCCAACACATTGCTCAATTCGCCATCGGTGATACCATCTATATTGAGCGATATTATGCCCACCCTGCCTTTGGCGTCTGAAGGACCGTATATGGATACACCATTTAGAGAGCGCAGTTCTTCTAGCATTTGCTTTATAAGACCAATCTCGTGTGCATGTATGGCGTTGACGCCTTTGTCCAAGATATATTCGACACCAGCGGCCAGACCGGCTATACCCGGCGTGTTAAGCGTTCCACTCTCAAACTTATCCGGCATAAGATCCGGTTGTATAAGGCTTTCAGAATTGCTTCCGGTACCTCCTTGTTTCAAGGGTTGCAATTCTACTCCCTTTTTTATATACAATCCGCCGGTTCCTTGTGGACCTAAGAGGCCCTTATGCCCCGGGAATGCCAGCATATCGATATTCATTTCGGCCGCATCTATATCACACGTGCCCGCCGTTTGAGCGGCATCAACCAGAAATGTTATTCCATGCTCATGAGCTACCTCCCCAACCTCATTTATTGGCAGGATCGTACCCGTAACGTTCGATGCATGCGTCATCGCTATAAGGCGCGTATTAGGGCGGATATAGCCTTCTATATCCTCCGCATTTAATGTGCCGTCGCTGCCGCAAGGAACAAAACTTACATCCACTCCTTGGGTTTTTAACGTGGTAAGCGGTCTGGCGACGGCGTTGTGTTCCATCGATGTGGTTATTATGTGATCGCCGCTTCGGATAAACCCCTTTACAGCAAGGTTTATTGCATCAGTAGCGTTATATGTGAATACTATATCCATAGGATCAGGTATATTGAATAGCTCGGCTAATAATTCGCGGCACCTATATACCTTTTTGCCTGCCTCAATGGCCATCCTATGGCCTGAGCGACCCGGGTTGGCTCCATATTCCTTCATGCATTTGAGCACGGCTTCATATACATATTCCGGCTTAGGATAAGATGTAGCAGCATTATCAAGATATATCAAAGTATTCACCATTCTTTTAAGTTATAATCATATCTATGCTCATGCAGTAGAAGATATGTTTAACTTTAACTGTAACTTTAAGTAATCCACATTATGCACAAAGTTATCCACAGACCAAAATGCTAATAATCGCTGCTTTGGACAAACTTTTAACAATATCCACATCTAATATATCAACTTAATACTCGTCCGGCATCTCATTCAACTGAGTCATTGTGAACACAGGGCCGTCGACGCAAACATAGCGGTGGCCGATGTTGCAGCGTCCGCATTTGCCGAGACCGCATGTCATGCGCATTTCCAGCGTGGTTATGATACTATCCGGCGCAAAGCCCATGTCCATCAAAGCTTTGGATACCGATTTTATCATTATTGGCGGGCCGCACGTAACGGCTACGGTATTGTCCGACGAAATGCCCATATCGGGCAACAGGACATGAGGAAATCCTACCATACCGTCCCAACCGGTCTCTGGACGGTCTATGGTAAATTTCACATCTAGGTCCCTTATCTGTTTCCAACGGTCGTATTCCCACGTAAATGTCATATCCGCAGTGCTGCGTGCGGCACTGAAAATCATTATGTGGCCGAATCGCGAGCGATGGCTTTCATCTGTCACATAGTTTATCAACGAGCGCAGCGGTGCCAATCCTATGCCACCTGCAACAAACAACAGCTTTTTGTCTTCCATGGCCTCTACAGGAAAGTAATTGCCGAAAGGACCGCGCACTCCTATAGTATCCCCCTCTTTCAGACTGTGTATGGCTTGTGTGACCGAACCCGCACGCTTTATGCTGAATTCCACATAACCTCGCTGCGTAGGCGACGACGCAAGGCAAAAAGGCGCTTCTCCAACGCCGAATACCGATACCTCGGCAAATTGCCCCGGCTTATAGTTGAAGTCCTCATCTTCAAGTATTACTTTTAATGTTTTTATGTCATTGTTATCGGTCTTTGTCTCTTGCTTTATATCCACTACAGTGCCTTTTATAGGCGCAAAAGGATTATTCAACACTTGTCGCCACCTCTCTGCCATAATCGCATGCCTGCTTTATAATGCGCCGTATGTCCACATTTGTAGGGCATTGCCTCACACACCTGCCGCAGCCGACGCACGATACGACGCCGAAATTGATAGGATAGTAGCAAAATTTATGCATAAAGCGCTGGCGCACTCGTTCTTTCTGCGTCGGCCTCGGATTATGGCCCGAGGTATGTTCGGTAAACAACGCGTACATACAAGAATCCCAATCCCTGTAGCGTTTGACCGCACCTTTGGTACGTTCATCATAGAACTCAAAGCAATGGCATGTCGAACATACATAGGTGCATGTGCCGCATCCTATGCAGCGTTGATACGCCTCATCCCAAAGCGGCGCCTCAAAAAAGGTTTTTTCATCGGGCAGATCGGCCAAGTCGAATTCGGGCGGCATCATGGCCTCTATGGACTCGCGGGCATTATGCGCCGCCTCTACATCCTCTTGTGAGGCATCGGGTAAACCATTGGCCAAATCGCTGCCATTTTGGGTTATGACATCTATGAGATAGGCATCGCCTATATCATGCCAGAACATGTCGCATTGCTCGTTATGCGCCGGCGATATGCCTAATGTAGTGCAAAATCCACCATCATCCGGTTTGTTGCAGGCATAACCTATCACTATGGTATTATCGCGCCGCACTTTATAATATGGGTCTACATAGTGCTCATTTATGAATACCTTATCTATGACTGGAAATGATGTCACATCGCAGGATTTTACGCCCAGCAATATAGTTGGTTTAGCCGATATCGGAGCCTGCACTTCTCCATCCCTTATTTCAAACAGCTCATCGTTTTGCGGAAAGAAAAACTCTTTTGGGGTCTTTATGCTGTTGCCATCGCTCAGGTATATACGCTTAGGGTCATCGATGTGCCTGAACTCCATAGTCATCCCATATTTCACCGGCGCTATCACATCGTAATCCTTCATCCATCGGTTTACTATATCGGCCATATTTGCCTTTTGCAACATTTTATATGATATAACGCTCATATAATCACCCCCATCAATCCACAAAAGCCTTTTGGCTGTCTTCCAACCGGTAATCGGCCAACGCAGGCTTTTCATCAAGCATAAGCCCTGCATCATAGTCATATAATTCTTTGCAGTCGTCGCTTACCTTTTGCGCCAGATACCATATCTTAAGGTCCATAGGGCATACCCTCTCGCACGCTCCGCATTGTACGCATCGGCCGGCTGTATGCATGATTCTGCCGAGATGATAGTATATATTATCCGAAAGGTCAGTGGTCCTGGCCATCCATCTCGGTTGATTCCTGTCCACAAAACACTTATTACAATAGCATAGATAGCATGCTTGACGGCAAGAATAACAGCGTATGCATTTTTTCATCTGACTGGTAAAATAAGCCCAGCGCTCATCGGGCATCATGGCATCTATCTTGGCCATGGTCGGCGAAAGCTTGTATTCGCTTTCCTCCATCGCATCGCCGATAAAATAATCGTATACTGGCGGATTATGGTGACGGCATACCTGGCAGCTTTCATAAACGCGGCCGCGTTCATCGGTCATGCCCGGGCATACCATGCCTATGATGACGATCTGTTCTCTCGGGAATTGATGCTCCACCATAAGCCCAACTATAGCCCTGGCGTCGCAGGCCTTGGCTACTATGGCCATTCGTTTGTCTTTATAGCGCAGGGCATACTTGGCTAGCATATTCTCGCATTTATCATTCCACACCAGCGTTTGTATTTCTTCCAGAGAGGTTATGAATGCAGGCGCGGCTTTGCCTTTCACAGACGCTTGCTCGTAACCTATGATTATATCCACTTTGCCGTTTGTCAATAATTCAGAGGTTATATTCCTCATTTTTTGCTGCTGCTGTTCCCAATTCACCGCGTTGCCTCCTTCACCAGTCGAGTAGGTTTGCCTAAGCGCTTTATATCCCCTGTAACCTGCGTTATAACCTCCGCAAAGCGGGCCCCTTCCGATGCCGATACCCATGAAAATTGCACCCTATCCGGCTCCACGCCTACATATTCGAGCAAATTTTTAAGCACCGTAAATTTGCGCCGCGCATACATATTGCCGGTGGAGTAATGGCAATCGCCCGGATGGCATCCTGATACCAGCACGCCGTCGGCACCCTCCTGAAGTGCTCTTATTATATAAAGCGGATTTACCCTGCCCGAGCACGGCACCCTTATCACCCTTACATTCGGTGGGTACTGTATACGGCTGGTACCAGCAAGATCAGCCCCGGCATAACTGCACCAATTGCATAAAAAAGCCACTATCTTGGGCTCCCATTCCTGTTCGTTCATATTGTTCACCCCTTACTCCTTACCAATTATACAATGCGTCGAGCTGAGCCAATATCTCATTGTCGTCGAAACCCTGTAGATCCACGGCACCGGGACGGCACGTGGCCGCGCACAGGCCACAGCCTTTGCACAAGGCAGCGTTGACCACCGCGACATGCAGCTGCGGGTCCACCGCTATAGCCTTGTAAGGACATATGCTCTCACATATACCGCAAGCGACGCATAGGAAGCGATTCACCTTCGCCACCATGCCGTCGGTGGTAATATACTCTTTAGCCAATATAGATGCTGCCCGAGCCGCCGCACCCTGCGCCTGGGCTATTACCTCGTCGGCATTCTTAGGCGCATGGGCCATGCCGCACAGGAATATCCCGTCTGTGGCAAACTCTACCGGCCTGAGCTTCATGTGGGCTTCAAGGAAGAATCCATCCTGATTTATCGGCACCTTAAGCATCTTGGACAGCTCGGCATTACTTTCTCTGTCCGCCTCTATGGCGGCGCTCAATATGAGATAATCGGCTTTTATTTTCAACGTCCGGCCTATTAAATGCTCATAAAATTCGACGTTTACTTTATTCAAATCATCTTCATCGACTGTGACGCGCGGCTTATCATCCACATCGTAGCGGACAAAATCCACGCCTAACCGACGCGCTTTCTCGTAATATAATTCGTTCATGCCATAAGTGCGCATTTCGCGATACAATATAGTAATTTGTATAGTGGGATCCATCTCTTTCAGGTATAAGGCGTTCTTAACCGCCTGCGTGCAGCATACGCGGCTGCAATAAGGCCGCTGAGGCTCCCTGGAACCGACGCATTGTATCATGACGACGCGTTTACCCTTGAAATCGTCAACATGATGCTTGATTTGGCGCTCCAGCTTGAGCTGCGTCATGACGGCCGGATGTTGGCCGTATAGATATTCGGTCGGAACAGCCTCATTGGCGCCCACCGCCACTATGATCACGCCGTGGTTTAATTTTATAGTATCCCGCCCCTTTTGCATCGTAGTAACGAAGTTACCTACATAGCCTTCCACTCCACTGATATGGGCCGATGTTAAGACGGTAATATACGGATGATCGTACACGCTTTCGGTCAGCTCATCCATGTATTGTTCGAATGAACGGCCTCTTGCGGACATATTCATCAGCCTTGCGTTTCCGCCCAATACGGGTTCTTTTTCCACAAGGTATACCTTATAGCCCTGCTTAGCTAACGACAACGCCGATGTCATCCCGGCCAATCCGCCACCTATGACCAGCGCGCTGCTATCTTTAGGCAATACCTGCTGCTGCAGCGGTTGGGCATAGTATGCTTTAGCCACCGCCATCCTTATAAGGTCCTTTGCCTTTTCGGTGGCTTCCTCCGGGTAATCCATATGCACCCACGAGCATTGATCCCTTATATTGACCATGGTGAACAAATAAGGGTTAAGCCCCGATTTCCTCAATACGTCCTGAAACAGCGGTTCATGCGTTCTGGGCGTGCACGAGGCCACCACCACGCGGTTCAGGTTATGCTCCTTTATCATATCGGCTATAAAGCCCTGCGTATCCGCGGCGCAGGCATACATGGTATCATCCACATACTCCACATATGGCAATGTCCTGGCATATTCCGCCGCAGCTTTGACGTCGACCACTCCGGCTATGTTGGTACCGCAATGGCATACGAATACCCCTATGCGCGGCCGCTCTCTGCCTATATCGCGCATAGGAACCTCTTCGGGCTTTGGTATCTCCGGACCGGTCAGATCCTTTACCAGTTGAGCGGCCAATGATGCCGCACCGCTAGCCTCATATACCGTTTCGGGTATGTCCTTGGGACCTGTCAGCACACCGCACGCCAATACGCCCTCACGCGTTGTCTGTATGGGAGCCATGCTTCCTGCATACACAAAACCGTAACGATCGGTTTTTATGCCGGCGCGTTGGCATAATTCCACCACATCCGGGCGCGGCACCAATCCGACTGACAATACCACCATGTCGAATTCGTCCTCGCTGACGCTACCCTGTTCATCCACGGCATAGAGCTTCAAGTTATGGGTATCGCTATCTTCTACTATCTCAGCCACACGGCTGCGCACGAAATTTATCCCCTGTTTCTTGGCATTCTCATAATACCGTTCGAAATCCTTGCCGAATGCGCGCATATCCATATAATAGATCGACAGATCCTCTACGGATTTAATATGCTCTCTGGTTATAACAGCCTCTTTCATAGCGTACATACAACATACCGAAGAACAGTATTCCCGATTGCATTTGGCATCCCGCGAACTTACGCATTGAAGAAAGGCTATGCGCTTGGGTTCTTTGCCGTCCGGGCGCTTTATATGGCCGCCATACGGGCCGGAGGCGCTCATAATGCGCTCGTATTCCATACTGGTAACGACGTTTCTGTATGAGCCGTAGCCATACTCCGGCTTAAGCTCGGCCTCAAACGCATCATAACCCGTAGCCAGTATAACCGCCCCTACCTCTAGCTCTATATCCTTATCGCGCTGACCATACCTTATGGCCTTGCGCGGGCATATCCTGGCGCATCGCCCGCACTTATCGTTTTTATCCCTGTTCAAGAATCTGCAGAATCTATCGTCGATGGTGGCCACGTTCGGTATGCCCTGCTGAAATAGCATATATATCGCTTTGCGCTGGTCGATGCCCATATTGAAATCATCATCGACATATTGCGGACACACGTCCAAGCACTGGCGGCAACCGTTGCAGGCATCTTCGTCTACATAACGCGCCTTTTTGGTTACTATAGCGGTGAAATCTCCGGCTTGGCCCCTTATGTCCTTTAATTCGCTGTATGAGTATATCTTTATAAGCGGGTGATTGGCACAGCTGCTCATTTTGGGCGCCAATATACATGTCGAACAATCATTTGTCGGGAATGTCTTGTCCAATTGGGCCATTCGCCCTCCTATGGAAGGCTGACTTTCGACCAGATATACCGGTATGCCCATTTCTGCCAAATCCAGCGATGCCTGTATGCCGGCTATGCCGCCTCCTACCACCATTACGGGTTTGCTCATGCCGTCAACCCCCTATACATCCTTTATCCGTTCGAGCATTGCAGCCTTTGATTCGTCCAGATCACCGTCATAGAGCCCTTTTACCAATTCTTTACGCAATATTTTCGAAAATGCGTCTATATCTTCTACCTTATCGGCAAACTCCTGCGTAGCATAGCCCTCGGCCACCGCCAAGCGGCGCAATGCCTTTATGATCTCGGTAAACCTCACGTCCTGTGGACAGCGCGTCATACAAGCATGGCATTGATAACACAGCCATATTTCATGGCCGGATAACACCTCATCCTTTAATCCGAGCAATACCATGCGTATAATCTTTCTGGGATTAAACTCCTCTGCTATCCGACTGACCGGGCATACAGCAGTGCACGCGCCGCAGGCGTAACAAAGGTTAAGGTTTACGCCGCCTGGCATGGACGATACTATTTCCTTAAATTGTGAATTAATTGTTTCTATCATTTATTGCACCTCCGCCTGTGGCCTGGGATACAGCCCGGCCCTTTGTACCACGACGGGTGTTATCTGCTCGGAACTGACCGGCATAAGATGAATACCCGCCACTCCATCGATTTTACGCACAGCCTCGATGATCTCCAGCGTTATGCGCATGCCCTCTTCTTCCTGATTATCGGCCGAATCCATGCGTTTTATAAGGTCGGGCGGTATGCGTATGCCGGCCACCGTATCGTTCATTATCTTAAGGCTTCTAGCCGTCTTTATGGGGATAATACCGGCCAATATATAAGCCTGTTTATGGTACCCCATCTCCCTTACGGCTTTCATCCAATCGCCGAAGCCCTCCACATCGAATATAGCCTGGGTTTGGAAAAATTGTACCCCGGCCGCTATTTTTTTGCCCATGCTTATCAGGTAAAGTTCGGTCGGCTGAGCAAACGGATGAGCCGCGGCGCCTATAAACATTTGCGGTTCGGTTTTTATTTCCTTGCCGTTTATAAACCGCTTGTCATCCCTCATGCCCTTGACCGTATGGATTAGCTGTATGGAATCCAGATCATAGACGTTTTTGGCCTGAGGATCGTTGCCGAAACTCTGATGGTCGCCAGATAAGCATAATAAATTCTTTAGTCCCAGGCCGGCTGCACCCAATATATCGCTCTGCAACGCTATCCTATTGCGGTCGCGGCAGGTCATCTGAAACACCGTTTCCACGCCCTCCTGCTGTACTATGGCAGCGGTGGCTATGCTGGACATGCGCACCACGGCGCTCTGATTATCGGTTATATTAGCGGCGTCGACATAACCCTTGTAATAACCGGCCTTCTGCCTGACGAGATTCACATTGGCGCTCATGGGCGGCCCTATCTCGGCGGTAACAGCAAAATGGCCCTGCTTCAGCACAGCTTGAAGATGGCTTAACGCCGTCATAAGGCTATCCCCTCCTTGCGCAGTTTTCTTGCACCGCCGTGGCGGCCGTAAGACCAGTCCTTCGGTTCGAAGAATTGTTTCATATCGTCCAAGCGGCCTATAGCTTTCAAGCGGTTGTATATGAGATACCAGGCGCAATCTATTTCTGGATTTACCTCGCATTTGCCGTCTTCGGCACCACCGCACGGACCGTTGAGCAGGCTCTTGGAGCAGCGGGCTATCGGGCATATGCCGCCCCTTTTATCCAGTATGCAATTGCCGCATCCGGCACAGCGCACCTGAAATACTCCAGTATCTATGGGCATACCCATGAATTTGGTATTGACGCCCGGCAGCACGACCTTGTCCGGATAGCGTTCGGCTATAGCCTGCACGCCCACGCCGCAGGCAAACGACAGCACCGCATCGGCTTGTTCTATAAGGTCGGCTATATCGTCTAAAAACTCCCACTCGCATTGCCTCTTTACGGTTTCGGTGGTCGCCGTGACATCCCGGCCTGCTTTTGCCGCGTTGAGCCTTATGAGCGCCGATATGAATTCGGCCTCTTTCTCGCCGCCGGCGAGGGATACAGTTGTACATGTCCCGCATCCCAACACCAGTACCCTCTTATATGGCTTTATCATATCCAACAATTCGGTTACGGGTTTCTCCTGTCCGATTATCATAGCGCCACCTCCAACCCGATAGCATTATAAGCTGAATTTATTTTCTCTAACACATCATCCGGCGACGGGCCGGCTACATCCATGACCACTATACTATCCTGTGCTATACCCATATCGGCCAATGTGTCCTGCAACGCCTTCATCTGGCGACGCATATCGGTATTGCCGTTAACATGCCGGCAGGCGTCGCTGTAGCAGGCCAGTATCAGTATGCGCTGAAATCCTGCATACAGGTCATCGACCAGTTCCTCAGGCTTTATGCTGCCCGAGCATGGCATCTCGGCCAGCTCCATTCCCTGAGGCAATTGGGCGACCATATTTATTGCATCCAGTGCCTTTTTAGCAGAATTCTTACAACAATACACCTTTAAGCGTTTTTGACCGCTGCCTTCTTTCATAAGCCTTTTGCCGTTATCAGCCAGGTTTATGGCTTCAGCCGGGCATACGGCCCCGCATATGCCACAGCCTTGGCATGCCATATCGTATACCGCCATGGACGGCATGTCATCGCTCACATGCAGCGCCCCATGAGGGCAAAATCTAAGGCATGTAAGGCACAGCGAGCACTTGAACGGATTTATCTCAGCTATCACCTCGGCGGCTTGCCGAAGGTCGTCTAGTTGAATCTTTATATCCAATGCGGTGTAAGCAGCATCGCCGTTCACATCGTTTAAGCCGGCCGGGCCTTTGCATGCTCCGATTACATATACGCCTCTGCGGTTGGTCGCGGTAAACGGATAATACGCGTTATCATATTGAAAGAATCCCTCTGGATTAACGCCTATGCCAAGCTTTTGAGCCAACGACGACGTCTGAGCTTGCGGCTTCAACACATCCGACATGGCAACTATGTCTGCTTGTATAGCTATATCCTGTGTATAGTCATTAAAGTTTACCATTGTTTTCCCATTCAAAGGCATTACGGCGAGTGAATCCTTGCTATATTTTATAAAGACTACGCCTTCGGCCCTGGCCATGCGGTAAGCGTTCTCGACCTCGAAATGAGAGCCGCGTATGAATCGGCAAAGATAGTATATGTCGCAGCCCCACATTTTTCCAACCTGTCTGGCCAAGTCTATACCTATAGCGCTGACCCATTGCCCGTCATCTACATCGGCATCCTGTATAAAGACTACTGCCATTGGCAATGTATACTCTTTAGCATTTAACAACGCCGGTAAATCCTTGAACGATACCGCCTTATCGCCAGCCGAATTCATCAATGAACATGGTACCATATCCGCGCCCGTAGCCGCTATTATAGACGATACGGTTTCAGTCTGTTCCCCGTCATTTGTGTCAAAGACCGCTTCAAACGCGCCTATCTGGCCTTCTATATGCTTTAGCGTCCAACCGTCCTTATATGTTATTCTGTCATCGGCTATAGGAAATGCGCCCTCCCCTATAACCAGCGCCTCCATTCCAACAGCGGCTGCAGCTCTGGCCGCCACAGCGGCGTCATCTCCGTTGCCTATAATCAATATTCTATGCTGCATATCACATCACTCCCGACGCAACAGCGGCTATCCGATAATCCGTTATGATCTCCATAGCTACTCTCCTGGCATCGGCCATGCTATCGGCTATATTCATAGGCCCTTTGGCGGCACCGGCAAGATATATGCCGGTTTCGGACCAACGGCCTATGCCCTTGAGAAAGCCGTTGGCATCGTATCCCAAACCGAATACATCGGCTATATAATCGATATCATCGGCCGGCCTTATGCCCTGCGATAATATGACCATATCGAATTTCTCCCTCACCACCGACGCTTTGGCCAGATCCTCGTGTATAACCTCCAGCCCGCCGTCGTCGGCCTGTTCCACCATAACCGGCCGGGACAATACGAATCTGAAACCATTCTTCACCAATTTGTCGTAATAATCTGAAAACACACCGCCTACCTCTTGTATATCCATATAAAAATAGGTAATCTTTATATCCGGATAATAATAATGAATGGTTTGCCCCATGCGCAATGCATAAGCACAGCATACCTTTGAGCAATACGGCGCTTTGTCCTGCACATCTCTCGAACCGACGCATTGTAAAAATGCCAGCTTTTTTATCGATGGGTTTATAAATGGCAATGTTTCCGGCGTGCGCTGCTTCAATAGCTGTTCCATGTCCAACCCACCCAATACGTTCTTGTAAAGCCCGTAGCCAAAAAATCCTTTGTTTTTAAGGTCATAAGGCTGAAATCCTATAGCCACTATTATATACGCCACGTTTATCTCGCGCTCCAGTCCGTCATCCAGCCTTATCATCACCCTATAATCGCCCTTGTCACCTTGACATGACAACACGTCGGCTCCGGTCATAATGTCGATATAGCGATTATCGTTAACGCTTTGCCAAATATCCTGTGTAAGGCACATATTGCACTTAAGGCAGGTATCGGTGGCCTTGCAACCGTAATTTATTGCTTTGCCTCCGATATTTTTGCTCTTATCTACGATATAGACGGGAATATGAGACTGGGCCAGCATATCGGCCGCCGTACAACCGGCTATGCCGCCGCCCACTATCAATACACCTCTCACGCATACACCCCCTAATGAATTCGCTTAAAACAAACCTGTAATGGTACCGTCCTCGGCTATATCGACTTTCTCGGCCGCGGGCACCGCCGGCAAACCGGGCATGGTCATGATATCGCCGGCCAATGCCACTATAAATCCAGCCCCCGCCGATGCTTTAACCTCGCGAACATTGAGTTTCCAGCCGCGCGGCGCACCTTTAAGCGATGGATCATCCGAAAAAGACATCTGCGTCTTGGCTATGCATACCGGCAGCTTTCCATAGCCCAATTGGGTTAACGTCTTTAGCGATTTGGCCGCGCTGTTGCTGAATACCACATCATCAGCCCTATATACCTCTTTGGCTACAACCCTTATCTTATCCTCCAAAGGAAGATCAAGGTCATATATGGGTTTGAAATTGTTCTCGTCGTGTTCCAATGCGTCTATGACCTGCTGCGCCAGCTCTATGCCGCCTTCTCCGCCCTTGGCCACCACTTCGGAAAGAGCGACGCGTATGCCGATATCATTGCAATGCTGTCTTAAAAATTCTATCTCGGCTTCGGTGTCGCTCGGGAAACGGTTTATAGCCACCACAAGCGGCAATCCATACTTGTTGTGCACGTTATCTATATGCTGGTCTAGGTTTGCACAACCTCTGGCCAGAGCATCTATATTCTCCTCGGATAGCTTATCCTTATCCACGCCTCCATGCGACTTCAATGCCCTTATCGACGCTACCAGAATCACTACGTCGGGATGCACGTCTATAACGCGGCTGACTATGTCGAAGAACTTCTCGGCTCCGAGATCGGCGGCGAATCCTCCCTCGGTCACAACATAATCGGCCAGTTTCAAAGCAGTCCTGGTGGCTATTATGCTGTTGTTGCCGTGGGCTATGTTAGCGAAGGGCCCACCATGAACAAAAGCCGGCTGACCTTCCAGTGTCTGAACCAAATTAGGCTTTATGGCATCTTTCAACAACACAGCCATAGCGCCTACAGCGTTTAGATCCCTTGCATATACCGGCTTATTATCGTACGTGTATGCCACCAGCATATCGCCCAAACGCTTTTTAAGATCTGTCATACCAGTGGTAAGACACAATATAGCCATGATCTCCGATGCTACTGTTATATCAAAGCCCGACTCCAACGGCATGCCGTTGGCTTTGCCACCCAATCCTACCACAATCTTTCTCAACTGGCGGTCGTTCATGTCCATAACGCGTTTCCATATGATGCGCGTCGGGTCTATGTTCAATTTATTGCCCTTTACTATGTGATTTTCCAGCATAGCGGCCAAAAGGTTGTGCGCGGTGGTCACCGCGTGTATATCCCCTGTAAAATGAAGGTTTATATCTTCCATGGGCAACACCTGCGAATATCCTCCGCCGGCGGCACCGCCTTTTACGCCAAAAGTAGGCCCTAATGACGGTTCTCTCAAACAGAGCATAACGTTTTTACCCAGCTTGCCCAACGCCTGCGTGGTGCCTACCGCCGTGCACGTTTTGCCTTCGCCGGCCGGCGTCGGCGTCACGGCCGTAACATATACCAGTTTGCCGTTCGGCTTATCCTTAAGCCGATTATATACATCTAAGCTTACCTTGGCCTTATATTTGCCATAAGGCTCCAGGTCATCCTCCGACAACCCCGCTTTCCCCGCTATTTCGCTTATGAGTTGCAATTTGGCCTGCTGCGCTATTTCGATATCCGATAACATTTCATCATCCTCCGATTTGTTAATATTTTGCCATGAATTTTATATACGTGAATACAGCTCTTAACGACTTTTATACTGGTTTAATGATAACACAATATAGATGATATTGCTCTATCTTATTTTGTAATGTATATGCCTATTTTGTTAGTTAAATAATTAACATAAACAATAACAAAAAAATAAAGCCTTGCTTATTAAAGCAAAGCCTTGATACCGATGCTTATTCTACTATTTGAGGTATACGGTTTATATCGGGGTCGGTGAATATATCGAACTCATCCATACTGGTAGTGGAAAATTCCGATATTACAGCGCCTTCTGGGCCGGCTTGAAACCAATGAAGCGTGTCAGGCAACAACGTGTACTGCTGACCGGGATTTAATTCCACCTCATGCCAAACAGTATAATAGGTCTCATGCCCTTCAGGCGGCTTGGCTTTCGGATGTGCCGTTGCTTCCCCAGGCACGTATAGATAAACCTTTCCCCAGCGGCAACGAAATGTTTCTTCTTTGCCCGGCTTGCCGTTTATGTCAGGATGGCGATGCTCAGGACATGTTTGATGCGGAAATAAAACCATTTCTTTGGCACATACTCTATCAGTATTTACATAAACCACCAGCTCTAGCCCGCTATGTTCTAAATCATCTAAACCAAAATCCGCTACTTCTATATTTGCTTTCTCTTCATCGGTTAATACAATATGGGCTTTTTCATAAAATTCCAGTGCCCTTTGTCTAGCCTCAGCTATTTGGCGACTTGTTAACATAATATTACCTCCACTATTTCTTAAATAATAAACGGATGATTTCATCCGTAGTACTGCCTTTCTTTATCTTAAAAATACCCGGCTGAAGTTTGGTTATCAAATCCGCTTTACGCACCTCATCTATAAAAGTATCGTCATCGGATATAACACCAGTATCTCTCAATATACCGGCCACATCGGATACAGTCATACCCTTGTTTACAGTCAATACCACAAAGCCTTCTTGCGAAGAAGATCCTGTTTCGGTTTCCGCATGCGTCTTTCCATCTGCGGTTATACTTTGCTTATAACTGCCCTCTGTGGGATCTATCATGCCGAGCGCTTTAGCTTTTTCCATTATCTGTTGGTCGGATAATGCATCATCAACAGCTTGACCGTCAAACCATACAATAGCCAATAGCGCCGTAATAAAAATACCTATGCCCATACCTAATACAAGGCTGCCCCAAAATATCCGTTTCATGACGAGGTATCATCTCTTTTCTGGCGGCGCATTTGCCCTACGCGCAGCATAATCTGCACCTCTCCTATACCTCTGCCTAACTGTCGCGCTATATCGCTGACAGTATATCCGCTATCAGCAAGTCTAACGATATCACTTGACAAATTGTCAATGTCATTTTCTGCAAGCATATCTTCCAGTTCCGCCAGTATATTATATTTCAACTCTTTTAATTCAGCTAGTTCGCGCTTGCTGTTCTCTATATCGATCGAATATTTTTCAATAACGGATATATCGCGCTTAAGCAGAGGTATGGAGCATATGATAAAAATCAACCCTATTAATAATACTATATACATGGTGAATACCTTTATATCATAATATCGATAACCGAACCGGACGGTCGTATTACATCTTCTTTTTCTTTATCGTTTCCTTCTTTATCTTCATTCCGATTTCTGTTTGGCTGATACTGGCTTTTGTTTTGGTCATCTTCCGATATATTGTTATCAGCATATGCCTGTTCTGGATAATTTACCTCCGCCATCCGATGCTCCAATTGTATTTTAGCCTCTTCGGCCATATATTGTTGCATATTTATATACCTATGCTGGTCATTGCTCTGTATCCTTGATACCTCGGCAGACTTATTGATAACATGAAGCATCTCTATAGGGCGAACATCCATAACTATCGTCAGCCTCCTCTCTTCTCATAAGCCACCATCACTACCTCTCCGCGTTCTCGTTTAAAAGTCGCGTAATGGAACTCTTTCATTATATTAAGCACAGACGAACCTATAGTTATCTTAACGCCTGGAAAAATAGTATCTTTTACATTTACTGTGCCATTTGACAGTTGCTCCAGCTGCTCTTCTATTTCAACTAACTGTGTTTTATATTCAGCTATCTCCTGCACTAATTTAATTTTATTTTGTATACGGACAATTTTTAAGCGCTGCCTCTCTGCCGGTAATCCGCCACGAGCCTCCATTTTAGTAAGTGCCTGTATGTCTTTATCGTAATTTTTTAACTGACGGTCCAGCTCTTCCAATTTAACACTGATTTGATTATACCGCTCCCTCAATCCCGGGTCAATACCAACTTCCAACTCTGTGGCCGTAGCCATGAAAGATCCTATGTTCCTCGCATTTATCGCCATGGCCGCTTTTATATTGCCACCCACTATCAAGCCGCGCCGACCATCGGCTGTAACCGAATTCCCTGCTTTTATATAGCTATGCATTATAGCATCGGCAACCACATCATGCCCTGCTTCGAGATGAGCATTTTCCACAAAGCGCGCTATTATATCGGCATCTGCTTTCAGCACCGCTTTATTCATACCCTGCACGCCGCTCCTCAATACTATGCTGCCATCGGATATTATAGTCGCGCCCTCTACTACACCCATTACTTCAACATCCCCTGCAGCTTTAATTGTAAACCCCGTGCGGACATTGCCTTTTATTTTTACATTACCAACAAATTCGATATCACCGGTAGAATTATCCACATCAGCCGACACCTCGTACGCCGGCAGCACACTTATTTTGCCATCTTTCATCACTACCTGTCCGTCTATGGATGCTATTAATGTATTGCCATCATCTGATAACTCTGTATTTTTACCACCCGAAAGATTAACGGGCTTGCCATCCTTTGCCGGTATTTCTTTATCCAACACAGTCCGCCCCGGTATCCCCAATGTAGGCGGTATCCGTTTTGCCAACACATCTCCTTTTCTGACATTTTTGATTAAGTCTAAGTGTTTATAATCCACAGTTCCATCTTCTAATATCCTAGGCTTTGCATCGGCATTTAATTGTACAGTGTATTCTATATATCCATTTTGTCCATTTATTGGCTCAACGCCTTTGGCTATCAAGATATTCTGATTGAAAAGACCTTGTTGCAAAGCTGACCCTATCGCATCCCAATTTATACCATATTTTACTCCAGCTTTATCGATTGCTTTCCCTGCCACATCTATGTCACATGGCTTGCCTCCATCCTCTGGTAAGATACACATGTATGCCTCCATAGCATCTCGAGAAACTGAAATATCAACCTCGGCATCTACAGGATGTTCGTCTTGTGGCGGCGCTATTTTTACAGGGATACCATCAGCCGTATAAATAGCTGAAAATACCGCTTTATTATCTATTTGCTCAACGTTCTTTCGCTTGATCTTATCTACTATAATCCTCTCATCTACAGGTTTGCCCTCCCCCATAGGCGGATTTACTGTGAGGTAGACGCCATCTTTTTTATATTCAAGCGTAAAGCTTCCGTCTATAGACTCAGCCCTCTTATCGGTGTCTCGAATTCTAACCTTGATTTTACATGGACGGATTGTTGTATTAAGGATTTTTTTAGGCTGATCCAAAATCTCGATCTCCACTTCTTCGGCGCTTTTATCCAACATTTTAAGCGCTTGGCTGACAGCTTCTTCATACGTATCAGCCTCCACTGTTATATAATCCTGCTGCATCATAGTTATCCCTCATCCTAAATTATTGAATTTATCCAGCAATAAACTGCATTTTGCGCAATCTACTTCTCAACTGAAGCAAAGCTTTAGTGTGAAGCTGGGACACCCTTGATTCCGATATTCCTAATACTTTGCCGATTTCTTTTAATGTCAGGCCATCGTAATAATACAACTGCAGCAACTGTTTCTCCCTATCCGACAGCTTGGAAACAGCTTCACTCAGTACCTGCTTAAGCTCTATCCTATCGTAAACACTTTCCGAGCTTTCGGTGTCACCTATGTTCCATTCATCTACAAATATTTCATCCAGGGATATGCAATTGAATCTATTGATATCAGCATAGAGGGCATCGAGTTGTTCGATCGATATTCCTAAATAACGGCATACATCCTCATCCGAAACCGGTTTATCAGAAGTTGCCTCTAATTGCTTATAAACCGCGTCTAAATGCTTTACCTTATCGCGCACGCTCCTTGGAATTACGTCCTTTTTACGCAAATTGTCTATTATAGCACCCCTTATCCTATGAGAAGCGTACGTTTCAAATTTAACGTCGCGCGAAGGATCATATCGCTCTATAGCATCCAGAAGGCCGAAAACCCCGTACCCTATAAGGTCATCCAAATCATCACCCGTATTATATACCATCAGCCTGGAAGCAATATATTTTATCATTGGCGCATAATGCTCAGCTAATTTATTTCGATACTCTATACTCGATGTTTTTTTATATTCCTGCCATAATTTATCTATAGGTATATTTTTTTCATCCATTTTCATAGCCCTTGCTTCAATATCATATTATCTTGGTTCCATGCCCTATAGTCTTTACCATCAATCCGCCATCCTCAGTATATAATTCTATAGTGCGGCCAAAATTTCCACCTGTATCTTCGGCTATTATAGGTATTTTAAGTTCTTCTAAAACCTTCTTAACTGCCGCTACATTGCGTACACCTATATTCAGTATATCATTGTTGCCAGAACCGTTTTTAAGAGCAAACATCTGAGCCCCTCCAGCCAATTTACATACTATGTTTTTCTTATCCGCTTTATTTTCCAGCATCATCGTCAATAAACTTACGATGGCTGTATCCGCGAATTTGGCTTTATTAGAATTATTCTTTATATCCTTACTGGATGGCAACATGATATGCGCCAATCCTCCTATCTTATTTATCTTATCGTATAGCGCAATTCCAACGCATGAACCCAATCCTATGGTGGTCAATACATCCGGGTACAATGCTATATTCAGATCAGCCATACCAACCTTTATTAATTGGGGCATAATTTATTGTATAACCCCCAATGCTTTTAATATGGTATCGTAAGAATCGACATCGGGCACGAGGAAAAAATACACGCGCACATTATCAGAGCCTTCGATAAATTCCGTTTCTATAAATAACACCTTATCGCTCGTCATCCCGAACTCTACAGCAGGTACGCTCAATATCGCGCCAGCCATATCTATAGCTAAACATGGGATAGATGGCCTGACATCGAGTTTTGCCAGCGTAGACAAAGCTCCAAGGTACGAGCTGGTCAATATATTGCCTAATTCTTGCACAGCCGAGAGGTCTATATCATTCAACGGACGGTTAGTATCGATAGGCCTGCCCATCATCATATCTATCAATATATGGGCCGATGCTTCATCCATTACCAACAATACACTTCCTTCCACATCGCCCTCAAAATTCAGATAAACGCCCATTACAGGCTGTTCTGCACCGCCGAGCACATCGGGGACATTCTTAAAATCCATTATTCTGACTTCCGGCACATGCATATTTACCTTTTTGGAAAGCATTTTGGCAAGCGCTGTGGCCGCATTGCCGGCGCCTATATTGCCTATTTCCCTTAATACATCTATTTCAAACGAATTAAGCCCATCGATATCGACCATATATCAATATTCCCTCCTTTCAATCCTCAGATATATTGAGCAACCTAGATATATCTGGTATCAATATCATATCAGCGCCATCATATATGACACGATCAAAATATTGGTTTCTGTCAGCAGAGGAAATTTCATCGAACGGCTGAATTTTATCTGTATCAAAATACGTTACATTGGATACGGCATCAACCTTCAACCCCACGACATAATCCTTATACTGTATTATTATGATCCGGCTGGTCTCTGTATCTTCAATTTCATCCATACCAAGTCGCCTATGCATGTCTATAACCGGTATGATATCACCGCGCAGATTCATAACGCCTATAACAAAATCTTCAGCATATGGCATTCTGGTTATAGGCAATATGCGTTCTATAGATGAAACCATAGTGACATCTAATCCATAATTTTCTGGGCCAATGCTGAATATCACAAACTGCTCTGCCATTTCTATCACTCCCATTCTTAAAGCAAATGATTTATATCTAGGATAAAGGCTATTTGCCCATTGCCCAGTATAGTAGCACCCGATATGCTCTTTATGTGCGAAAGGTATTTGCCCAATGGCTTTATGACTATATCTTCCTGGTCTATTAAAGTATCTACTGCAAATCCTGCAATTTTATCACCTTTTCTGACTATCACCGTGGTGATAGTGCCATGGACATCCTGTTCATCATCCAGTACATTTAACACTTGTTTCAGGCGCACAAATGGTATAAGGGATGATCGGAAGTCTATGACCTCCTGCTGGCGCCTTATGCTTTTTATATCAGCAGCATTTACATCTATTATTTCAATTATAGAATTAAGAGGTATGGCATATATCTCAGATCCCACCATAACCAGCAATGCTTGAATAATAGATAAGGTTAGCGGCATCCTTATGATAAAGCGCGTGCCCTTTCGGAGTTCGCTTCTCACATCGACCGTTCCACCCAAAGATTCGATCTTAGTCTTGACCACATCAAGCCCCACACCTCTGCCGGATATATCGGTTATCACATCGGATGTGCTAAAACCTGGCTGAAATAAGAATGAGATTATGTCTTCATCGCTCATTTCTTTCACCTGATCTTCATCAATCAATCCTTTTTCTATGGCCTTTTTAGCCACTTTGGCTACGTCTATACCCGCTCCGTCATCTTTGACCTCAACCACCACATTATCACCGTCATTATATGCGCGCAGTTCTACCGTACCGTTCTCAGGCTTGCCCTGTTTTACGCGTTCTTCTGGCAGTTCTATGCCGTGATCCACCGCATTGCGTATAAGATGTATGAGCGGATCGCCTAACTCTTCAACTATGCTTCTATCGATCTCGGTTTCGTTACCGCTCATCACTAACTCCACCTTTTTATCGGTAGTTCGGGATAAATCCCTTATAACCCTCGGAAATCTATTGAATACCAGATCTATAGGTACCATGCGAATCTTCATGACCAAGTCATGTAAATTCGATGTAAGGCGGCTCATGTATTCTATAGCCTCGTTTAATTCGGGGTTATCCTGCCCGATGCCTATACCTTCTATACGATTACGGGTTATTATAAGCTCGCTGGCCAAATTCATAAAATCATCAAGGCGCTCTATATCTACACGTATGCTTTTACTAACTTTCTGTTCCATTGGTACGCCGCCAGATGGCGATTTATATTGATCCTGTTGATTTTGCTGAGCAGGCTCAGTCCTCTGCGTTTTATCGTCGATTTCATTTAATTCTTGTACGGTTACGCTCTCTATTTCCGATACGGAATTTATCCTCTCATAGATATATTGTTCGGGCTCTTTTGTAAGTATGGTAAGCGTAAAGTCCCTATCAAATCTCTCATTTTCTATATCTTGAGCAGATGGTGCAGATTCTATTATCTCGGCAAATTCCTCCAATGTTTTAAATATTATATATGCCCTCGCTGACTTCAACAGGCAATCAGGGCGCAATACGATATGTACTTTATATGCTGTATATCCTTTTTCATTGGCTACGCGCACGACATTATTTACATATTGATTTATCGACGACGGGGTAGATTTCTCAACTGCAGATATGTTTTGCCTATTAACAGGTAAATAAGCATAGAGCCTATCGATAATCTGACTAAAATCATTATCGCCATCGGTTCCTGACGACGCTATGCTTTCAAGCTGCGATTGCAGTATATCTAGGCATTGAAATAAAAGGTCAAGCATATCCGGCGTAGCTGTAATTTCCCCCTTTCTCAGCGCATCCAACACATTCTCCACATCGTGTGCTAATCGCTGCATTTTATTAAACTGCATGCTGCCCGCCATACCCTTTATAGTATGGATAGCCCTGAATATCTCGTTTACGGCCTGAATATCGCTAGGATCCTGATCTAACTTTAAAAGCTCCTGGTTCATGGCCTCTAGATGTTCATTCGTTTCTTCTATAAACATCTGCAAATACTGCTCATTCTCCATCTCTATACCCCCAATATCTTAATTATTTCTGTCGCTATGTCATCCAACGATAGGACCTTATCTACCGCTTCTTCTTTTATAGCGGCTGCCGGCATGCCAAATACCACACACGATGCCTCATCTTGCGCCAACGTTACACCGCCATTTTGCTTAATAGCCTTTAATCCCATTGCTCCATCGCTGCCCATACCGGTTAATATTATCCCTATCTTCTTTATTGGCAAAGGCGCAATAGATCTCATCAATGCGTCTACCGACGGTTTATAATACGATTTTATCTCATCTTCAAATATACGCAATGCAAGCTGACCATTCGCTCTCGGAATCACTGTCATATGCATGCTCCCCGGCGCTATATAAGCAGTACCATTCTCTAATATATCCCCCTCTCTGGCTTCGCGTACATGGATATCGCATAGCATGTCCAAACGTTGAGCTAAAGATGCTGTGAACCCCTTAGGCATGTGCTGCGCTATTACTATAGGCGCTTTTAGCTGCGGCGGCAGCACTGTCAGTATTCGCTCCAAAGCCCTTGGTCCGCCGGTCGATGAACCTATTGCTATTATAGTCTCTATCATTTCAACCCCTTTTGAAGAAATTTAAGCTGCTGTTTGAATATGAAGCTTATCAGCTTATCCCGTACCTGGTTTGAAATATCTTGGAATTCCACGCCTATTTCATTCGTGTCAGAATCATTATTTGCGCCTGCTATACGTACAACAATGCCCTTTACTTCTAATTTAACATCATCGTCCAATAATATATGGCATTGCAATAAATCCCTCTCTTTTATCGGGATCCTTTTCGACACTGTTATTCGCATACCGCCGCCGCTTATATCTAATGTATAAGCTTTATGCAATGCGAATTGGTTTTTGTCACCGCTTTCGGTCATCTTTCTAAATTGTACCGGAAGCACAATCCCCAGCCTGTAGTAATTTCTGCGCTGTATCCTCTCCCGTGCTCCCATAGCCTCTATAGTATAAATATACACATCTTTATCCATTTTGAGACGCTGAGTTATCTTAGCACAGATACGATAACACCCATCTGATCTGTAATATATAACCCCTAAAGGTTGGCCTACGGATAACAGCACTATCTTACCTTTTTTTATAGGCCCGGCTATTACTATATGGTTCTGATCCAGCACGTTGTACACCTGGCTTATATAGGTGGTTTTTACCCCATTATCGTCTTCTACTTCCAGTTCTATGCGTTCTCCCACATTTAGATCATAATCATTATAAACCATCAACTTTGGCTAGGCCCCCTTCAACAATCTGCTTAGAAACCCTCTGATCCCATTATAACCTCTTTCGATACCATAGGCTCTATTTGTCCCCAGTAAGGCATCAGCTATAGCGCGTATCTGCTCCGCCGCCTTGCATTGGGGATACTCCAATATGAACGGCTGCTGCTTTTTTACGGCTTTAAGTACGGCATTATCATGATTAACGAATCCAAGTGAGTTCATCCTGACCCCTAAAAAACGTTCTACCGTAGTCAGAAATCTATCTTCTGTATCTTTGGCCTCGCGCATATCGGCCACCCTATTAAATATAACATGCATCTTCGATTGCTCCACTAATCCAACCGATGATTTTACCAAGGCGTAGGCATCGGTCAAAGAGGCCGGTTCAGGTGTCACGACCAATATCACCTCATCGGATGCCTGCATAAATCTTAAAACAGATGGCGTTATGCCTGCCCCTGTGTCCACCAGAATTATATCGGCCATCTTATCCAAAGGTGCCATCTTATCTATTATGCCGTCCAATTGCCGCTCATCCATATTCAATAACTCTATCGCTCCAGAACCCCCGGATACAAACCTTACGCCAAGCGGACCAACGCTCAATATATCCTCCAACTGCCTGTCACTTTTTAATAAATCCACAAAGCTGTATTTTGATACCGTTCCCAGCATGACGTCGACATTGGATAAACCGAAATCCGCATCCAGTATGATAATCCTAAAGCCGCGCTTAGCTAAACATATCGCGAGGTTAATGGTTATATTGGTTTTACCGACGCCGCCTTTACCGCTGGTTATGGTAATAATTCTATTATTTGGCCGCTCATCACGCTGCAGCCTCAAATCGCTGATTATGGTCCTCAAACGTTCAGCCTGATCGCCTATAGCCATACTAATCCCTCGCTATCTTGGCTGCCACTGCATCCACATCGACGACCTTTATATCGTCGGGCACCACTTGGCCATCGGTTATATATGACAGCGGCCGGCGCGAGATATGCCGCATGTTCAATATCGTACCCCAGCAATCCGTTTCATCGAGCTTTGTAAACAACAGCCTTATATCCTCGATATCGCCAAACCGTTGCCACAAACGCTGGCAAGCTGCGTAGTTAAACGATGCGCTGACCAACAAAAAAACATCAGTAGGTTCACTCGCTTTTATTAAATCTTTTATGTCATTTATGCCATCTATGTCATTAGGGCTTCGGCCAGGGGTATCTATCATTATGATATCGGCATCGCTATAACGACCGATCTCTTGCTTTAACTCGTTAGACGAGTAAACCACCGACAATGGCAATTGCATTATATCGCTGTATGTGCGCAATTGCTCTACTGCCGCTATGCGATATGTATCGGCCGTAATGAGCGCTACTTTTTTGCCCAATTGTATACCGTAATACGCAGCTAATTTAGCCAGCGTGGTGGTCTTCCCCACGCCGGTAGGGCCTAAGAAAATTATAACACTTTGTCTCCCATTGTCCAAGCTTATTGGCACAGGTTGGCCCAAATATTCCTTTATCACGTCTTCTACGCACTGCTGCATATCTCCGCCTTTATATATAGCCATCGCTTTATCCATTATTTCGGATGCTATATCAGGATTGACATCATGCGCAGATAATATGTCGATATACTTTGAATATATTGGATTAATTTCGGCAGCACTCTGGTTCTGTTTGATATCTGCAAGCCGCTCTATAGCAGAATGCAAGCCGCTTAACTGCAACTCCATCGCTTGAAGTCTGCGACTGTCTACATCATTTTGCTTATCATTCGCAGTGCGGTCATGCGCTGCCACTACCTCTATCAAAGGTTTGGAAAACCAACCCTTTAGTCCTTTCTTGCGCGTTTTCCCGGTATGAAGTATTATAGCGTCAGAGCCCATTTCCGTCCTTATCTGATCCATTATATCCCTCATATCATCGCCCACATAATGTTTTACATCCATCGTCTATATCCTCACCATCCCCACAGACTGCACCTCGATAGAAGGCTCCAGCTCATTATATGACAACACCGGCAAATCGGGAAGTAATTGTTCAGTAAGCCTCTTAAAATATATTCTCACTACCGGCGATGTTATAACTATCGGCTGTATGCCGGTGCCGGATAACTTTCGTATCTCATTAGATAACGACGATAACATAGCGCGCAATTTAGACGGCTCCATCGCTATCATCGTGCCTTGCTCGGTCTGTTTTACGGAATCCATTATAAGTTGCTCCAGCGATGGATCGACCGTTATGGCAGATGCTTTATTCCCCTGTATAAAACGCCTTGTAATCGTTCTAGATAAGGCATGCCTTACATATTCGGTCAGCATATCGGGATCGCGCGTAAGATTCACATAATCCGCCAGCGTCTCCAATATGGTTACCATATCTCTTATCGGGACATTCTCTTTTAATAAATTTTGCAGGACTTTTTGCACCTCTCCAACCGTCATGAGTTTGGGTATCAATTCGTCCACTAATACCGGATGGGTCTGCTTTATATTATCTATGAGCCCTTGTACTTCCTGGCGCCCCAGCAATTCATAGCTGTGCCTTCGTATAACCTCTGTCAAATGGGTAGCCATCACAGACGGCGGATCTACAACAGTATAACCGGCCATTTCAGCCTCATCCTTCTGTTCCGCTGTTATCCATATGGCAGGTAGGCCAAAGGCCGGTTCGACACCAGGTATACCGTTTATCTCATGTTCCACGGCACCTGGGTTCATAGCCATGTATCTGTCCGGCATCAATTCACCCTCAGCCACTTCGACACCCTTAATTTTTATGACATATTGATTGGGCTTTAATTGTATGTTATCGCGTATGCGTATCATAGGCACCACTATGCCCAGATCCAATGCCAACTGGCGCCTTATCATAACGACGCGATCCAGCAAATCGCCGCCTTGATTGACATCTGCCAACGGTATAAGATTATATCCAAATTCCAATTCTATCGGATCCACCTGTAATAACGGCAAAACATTTTCCGGTCGGCGTATCTCATCGGTACGCGTCTTCTCAGCACTGGTTTCTTCTTGTTGTTGTTTAAGCTTTGCTGTATTTTGTATAGTGTAGCCGAGATATATGAAAACACCTCCAATAGAAAACATTGGCAGTTTCGGAAGCCCCATGAAGGCTAACACTATCAAGGTTATGCCGGCTATCAGCATAGCTACGGGTTGAGACGTTATCTGTGATACAAGGTCGCGGCTCATATTAGACTCCGAGGCTGCGCGCGTCACTATTATGCCGGTTCCTACAGAGATAAGCAAAGCCGGCACCTGGCTTACTAAACCGTCGCCCACTGTCAGCAGCGTATAGCGGTTCAGCACCTCGGCAAAGTCCATGCCTTGCACCAGCATTCCGGTTATTATGCCGCCTATTATATTTATAACGGCTATTATGATGCTTACTATCGCATCGCCTTTGACGAATTTGCTCGCACCGTCCATTGCTCCGTAGAAATCGGCTTCGCGCTGTATCTTGGCCCGTCGCTCCCTCGCCTGGGCCTCGCTTATGATGCCGGAATTTAGATCGGCGTCTATGGCCATTTGTTTGCCAGGCATGGCGTCCAAGGTAAACCTGGCAGCCACTTCGGCTACTCTTTCTGCACCTCTGGTTACGACAATAAACTGCACCACGAATATGATAAGGAATATTATTACACCAACTATTATGTCATTGCCTATGACAAAATTGCCAAAGGCCTCTATGACCTGACCGGCATAACCCTCCGATAATATCAATCTTGTCGATGATATATTGAGCGCTATACGGAAAATGGTCGCCAAAAGCAGCAACGACGGGAATATAGAGAATTCCAAAGGTTCTTTTACGTATAGGCTTATAAGCAGTATTATCAAAGCCAACGCTATATTAAACGACAAAAGCACATCCAATAAGCCCGATGGCAGCGGTATTATTATCAACAATGTTACGGCCACCGCCACAAATGCTATCGCTATATCGCCGAGCTTCATATATTTCACCTCCTACCCATGTTGTATACGTAAGCCAGCACTTCAGCCACCGCCTCGTAAAATTGAGGCGGTATTATTTGCCCTATATCCACTGCATAATAAAGGTTTCTGGCCAATTCCCGGTTCTCAACTATCGGCACACGACTTTGTCTGGCTACCTCTTTTATGCGCTGTGCCATATAATCGACACCTTTGGCCAGTATAACCGGCGCCTGGTCGGTTTCAGCGTCGTATCGCAGAGCGACTGCAAAATGCGTCGGATTTGTTATAACTACATCCGCTTTGGGTACCTGCTGCATCATCCGCATCATAGCCAATTGCCTCTGTATTTGTCGGATCCGCGCTTTTATCTGCGGATCGCCCTCGGTCTCCTTAAACTCCTGTTTCACCTCTTGTTTGGACATTCTGAGATTTCGCTCATACTCCCGGCGCTGAAATATATAGTCCAATACAGCCACTGTTGCCATCACAGCCGTGAGTTTTATAGCAGCGTTCAATACTATGCTTACCATATCGTAAATCATGACCGACGTACCTTCGCGGCTCATGGCGAGGAATATATTTATATCATTTCTTATCTCTGTATAAGCAACGTAGCCTATTATCGCTATTTTTAATATTGACTTAACAAGTTCATTTACAGCCCTTTTGGAAAATATACGCTTAAATCCGGCTGCAGGATTTAAATGTCCAAGATCCATCGCTAAAGGTTTAGCCGAAAATACAAATCCAACTTGAGCTATATTTACAGCTATGCCTATTATGCATATGCCAAAGATAAATATCCATAGCCCTTTGCCGATCTGGATTATAGTATTTATAAACAACGTTGACAGGTTCTCACTCGTATATATGCTATCCGCCGAACCGGCCATCGTATAGATCTGACGCTCATACGCGGTCAATATCTGTAATAGGCTAGGGAATATCGCTTTGATTACCAGAAACGATGCCAGCAATACGGCTACCATGTTTATTTCAGCGCTCTTAAAAACCTGCCCTTTTTCCCGCGCCTCCCTGCGGCGCTTGGGCGTAGGTTGCTCGGTTTTTTCGTCGTCAGCAAATAGCTGAAGGTCTATATACCAGATCATCGCACCATCCTTTGCATAAAACCACTTATATCGTCGAACATATCCGCAAACAGCGGCTCCATAAGATTTATATATACCGGCAGTACCAGCAATAACATTATAAGACCTATCATCAGCCTTATGGGCATGCCCATGACGAATACATTCATCTGCGGTAGCGCTCTGCTCAATACTCCCAACATTACCTCGGTGAGCAGCAATACTGCCATAAGCGGTATAGCCAGTTTTATAGCCCATACAAACGTCTGAACGAATATCTCCAATATATACCACAATATATCGGGTTTTATGCTAAAATCACCTATCGGCAATACCGTATAGCTGTCAAATAAGAGCGATATCAGCACATGATGTCCATTCATGCCGAAGAACAGCAGCAGAGCCATCATATTGATGAGATTGCCCACTATCGGTACAGCTACTTCGTTTACAGGGTCAAAGGCGTTCACCATGCCGAAACCTATTTGAAAATCCATTATCTGCCCTGCTATAAGGATAGCAGAGAACGCCAATGTGGTTATATAACCCATAGCCAGGCCTATAAGCATCTCTTTAAACAATATCCATACATACAACCAGATATTATTTACTATATCTATACTTTGAAGCGGTATGGTATTGAGCAGCACCATCGCCATCATAAATGACATTCCTATTTTTAAGTAGGCTGGCACATTGCGCCTGCCAAATACCGGCGACAGCACAAATAACCCGGTCATGCGCATAAATACAAGCAAAAACGTCGGTATATAATTCAAAATATCCATCGATATCATTGTATGAACGACAATATACTATGAAATATGTCGTTGGTGAAATCTACCATGGTGTTGAGTATCCATGGACCGAATAATATTAAGGCTACGATTATAGCTATTATCTTGGGTATGAATACCAGCGTCTGTTCGTTTATCTGCGTTACCGCCTGAAATATGGATACTATTATGCCTACCACGAGGCCGAATATAGCCATCGGGGCTGACAACAGTATGACCATATAAAGGGCATTCCGCACAATACTTAGAACCTGTGCCTGAGACATTTTTCTGCTCCCTTTCAATGAAAACTGGTTATGAGCGATTGCACCACTAAATTCCATCCATCCACCATGATAAACAGCAATACCTTAAAAGGCAGCGATATCATAACCGGGGGTATCATCATCATACCCATGGACATAAGCGTGGTAGCCACCACCATATCTATCACTATGAATGGCACATATATTAAAAAACCTATCTGGAATGCCGTTTTAAGCTCGCTTATTATAAAAGCCGGTATCAATACCGTAGACGATATATCTGAAAGTTGCTCCGGCTTGTCCATGCCAGACAGATTTACAAACAAATTCAGATCTTTTTCGCGTGTCTCCTTAAACATAAACTCCCTGAGCGGTACCATCGCATTATCTATGGCTTGCTGCTGCTCTATCTGCCCATTCATATACGGTTGCAACGCTGTCTGATTGATCTGCGTAGCTACCGGTGCCATGGTGAAAAACGTCAAAAATAAAGCCAATCCTATGATGACCTGGTTGGGCGGCATCTGTTGCAATCCCAATGCGCTCCGAACAAACGATAATACAACGATGATCCTAGTAAATGAGGTCAGCATTATCAATATGGCCGGAGCCAGGGATAATATCGTTAATAGCAGCAGTATCTGAAGGCTCAACGCCGTTTCTTGCGGCGTCTGAGCAGGCTCTATATCGACATTTATATTTGGTATAGGTATCTCGGGTGCTGCATATGCGCTATTTGTACCGCTTAATGCCCACGCAAGTATAACGATAATAAACAGCACTATAATCCTAACTTTTATCCGTCTCATCCGTCTTATTCCCTATCTTTTTCATAAAAGCCTGCATATATGTTGCAAACGATACATTGCCTTCTCTCGCATCATTTTTGCCGATAAGCATGATCTGGTCTGCCGTCAACTCTATTATAAGGCTTACCGACGATGGTGCCACAGATAAAAGGTAATACCTTTCCCCTACCTTAACTATGCATAACCATTTATCGTTCGAAAGCATCGCTCGATCTATAATCTCTATGTACCTGCCTCTGGATAAACCGATAGACTTTTTGCTTATAAAACGCGTGGCATAATAGGCGCCGGCAATGACAATTATGAATGCAAATACGGCCAGCATAACGCTTAACCATGTGGCACCGTTATCAGGCATAATATTAGCCTACGGCCTTCTTTACAGCTTCTATGACCCTATCGGCCTGAAACGGCTTCACTATAAAATCCTTAGCACCTGCCTGAATAGCCTCAATGACCATAGCCTGTTGTCCCATAGCCGAACACATTATGATATTGGCGTTCGGATCCAGATTTTTTATTTTCTTTACGGATTCTATACCATCCATTTCGGGCATAGTTATATCCATTATAACAAGGTCCGGTTTATCCTCTTTATATTTTTCAACGGCTTTTAAGCCATTTTCGGCCTCGGCTGATACCTCATACCCGTTTTTTGTAAGTATATCTTTTATCATCATCCTCATAAAAGCTGCATCGTCCACGATCAAGACTTTTTTTGCCATTATATCTATTCCTCCCCTGTTTTATTTAGTATTTTTTGCAGTCGTTTGGTCTATCATTTCTATAATACGGACTCCGAAATTTTCGTCGATAACTATCACCTCGCCTCTTGCCACGAGTTTACCATTGACTAATATATCGATCGGTTCTCCAGCCAATCGATCCAATTCTATCACTGAACCCGTCCCCAATTCAAGAATATCTTTTACTGTTTTTTTAGTCCGACCGAGTTCTACCGTAACCTGCAATGGTATATCCATTATAAGATTCATGTTGGACCCTTGCAATACCTCAGGCGCTTCATTATTTAATTGTTGGAATACTACCGGTTGAGCCTTAACGACTTTTTCTGATTCTGTTTTATTTACAACAGCTTGTTTAATTTCAGGCTTTTCAGACTCAATCGGGGGCATTTGAGTTACTTCTTGCTTTTGTAACGGTTCATTATCTGGAGCTTTTGCCGCGCCACCGAGCAGATTATTTACTAATTCTTTAGCAAAATCTATAGGCAATAACTGCATCATCTCGCTTTTCAACAAGGTGCCTATCTCCATACTGAATGCTATGCGAACCAAAGGTTCATTGGAATCAAAAGCATCGTAAGGGGATTCATCGGTAAAGTTAATAACAAATGCTTTCGGAGGAGATATATTTATGTTCTTATCGAACATCGTGGAAAGCGATGTAGCCGATGATCCAACCATCTGATTCATAGCCTCACCTATAGCGCTAAGATGCAGATCGCTTATTTCGTCAGCAATGTTGCTGCCGTCTCCTCCCATCATGAGATCGGTTATTAATTTCACGTCTTCTTCTTTTAAAATCAGCAAATTTACCCCTTCTAGCCCCTGCGTGTATTTCACCTCAACGGCTACAAATGGTATGGGGTATTCCTTGCCCAATTCATTCATAGTCGTAATATCCACTCTTGGAGTGGTTATCACAACCTTATTTCTTAAAAGAGTAGAAAGCGTAGTAGCCGCCGTCCCCATGCTTATATTGCCTATTTCTCCCAGTGCATCTTTCTCTATATCTGTTAGTATAGCATCGTCGCTACTCTGAGAAGGGGATTGCTGACCTCGCAGCAAAGCATCTATCTCTTCCTGGGACAGTATATCACTCATCGGTATCCTCCTCTTGATAAATCACATCAGTTATTTTTACTGCCATATGGTTATGTCTCAATCCCGGTTTTCCGTAAAACTTAGTTATATCGCCCACCATCACTTTAATGTGATTGTCAACACTCTCATCAAGCTGTATAATATCCCCGGGACTCAACTGCATAAAATCGCCTATGCTTATTGTGCTCTCCCCTAATATAGCCCTTATAGGTATCTGCACATTCTCTATGCGTTTGCGCAGTGTATTGAATGAAACCTCATCTCGTTCCGCTTTTTCCTTTTTTTCATTTGAGAACCAAAACCTTGTCGTAAGCTCATCGCTTATGGGCTCTATGGTAACATGGGGTATACATATATTAACCATGCCCTCCACATCGCCCACCTTTAACATAAGCGTAACCAGCGCAGCCGTTTCATTCGGCGCTATTATTTGGGCAAATTGGGCATTGGTTTCTATACGCTCTAGTTTAGGCGTTATAGCAGCCACATTTGCCCATGATTCCTGAAGAAGGGTGCCTATCTGCCTTAATATGCGTTCTATAAGTGCCAGCTCTATCTCGGAGAAGGCCGTCATTTCTTCGGCTGCACGACCCGAACCGCCTAAAACCCTATCGATCATGGCATAAGATATATTCGGAGCTATCTCGACCACTATTTTACCATCCATCGGTTGAAAATCCATTATGCCCAATACTACCGGTTCGGGCAATGAATTCATAAACTCATAATAAGTAAGCTCCTCTACCGATACTATGTTCACTTGACAATATATGCGCAAAAAGCCCGCCAAATAAGAGGATAGATAACGGCAAAAATTCTCGTGCAATATTTCCAATGTGCGAAGTTGTTCCTTTGAAAACTTATTAGGACGCCTGAAATCGTATACGCGTATTTTCTTTTCCTCGGCAGTTTGCTCCATTATGTCGCTTACGCTTAGCTCTCCGGTATTCAACGCCTGAAGCAATTGATCTATTTCATCTTGCGACAGTACATCCGCCAATATAGGCCACCCCTTACTATTGAATTACAAATTCATTGAAATATATATTTACTGCGGCACCTTCGCCAAACTTCTTATTTAGGGCCGATATTATTTCATTCTTTAATTTGGATTGAAAACCATCCTCTGCTGATTCTTCATCGGTCTTACTACTTAATACCGATACTATTATATCATTGACCATATAATCTTTGCTAGTAAATTCGTCCAATATAGCGCTGTTAGCTACCTCTATAACCATGGTAACTTTTAAAAAATGCCTGCTATTCTTCAAATTGGTAACAAAACTGCCATCCTTAACGGTTGGCATAAAAATTTCCGTCTTTTTCTCTGCGATATTCTGCCCACTAGCGTCGTTAGAAGATGCCATATAATATGCTATGATCACGGCCGCCACCAATACAACTATCATAGCTGTCCACAAAAGCGACTTGTTGTTTTTGGCCAATATTTATCCATCCTTTCATTACGGATTTGTGTTGCTATTTATTTCTCCTGGGATCCAGGTACGTGTTATAACAATGTCCACCCGCCTGTTCTTAGCCCTGCCCTCTATAGTATCATTGGTCGCCACCGGATGATATTCTCCATACCCTACGGCCGATAGCATTTCAGGAGGCAAATGCTGTCGTTCTACAAAATAGCGCAATACCGTTACAGCTCGTGCTGTAGACAACTCCCAATTCGATGGGAACATGACGGTATGTATGGGCACATTATCGGTATGGCCTTCTATCCTGACACCACCTATTTGTTCCTTATATGTTTTTAATACGCCGGCAATATTATTCAGCACCGGTAATGCGCTCGGGATGATATCAGCTTTGCCAGATTCGAACAGTACATTGTCCTTAAACCTCAGCAATATTTCCATCTTATTTTCCGTCATCTCCACGGTAGCCGCTATATTGTTCTGTTGTATATACCTTTGCATATCCTCATACAATGACTCGAATTCATCCTGCGGTTCGTTCGTCCTTTGCTCCAAATCCTGTCCTTCATCGCCACCGGTGGCCGGCACGCTGCTCATGCTGCGGCCGCCCTCCAATACGCCGAGGCTGGCCTGCAGCGAAGCCACCATTGCCTTAAACTTTTGCGCGTCTATATTGGAAAAGGAAAATAGAAATATAAAAAATATAAGCAATAGCGACATCATGTCGCCATATGTGGTAAGCCACGACGGCGATTTGTTTTCCTCGTCGTTGTTGCGCTTCCTAGCCATTATTCAACGCTTCTTCCCGTTGCTGCTCTACCTCTTGCTCGGCCACTGACAATAACTTGGGTGGCAAGAAAGCTTTCAGTTTTTCCTCTATAATCCTTGGGTTTTCTCCTGCTTGTATGGATAGTACGCCTTCCAATACAAGCTCCTTCAGCAGCATCTCCTCAGCGCTGCGCACCTTGAGTTTTTGTGCCATAGGTAAAAAGATCAGGTTAGCTAAAACCGATCCATAGAACGTGGTTGTTATGGCAACAGCCATATTAGGGCCTATGGTATCAGGATCATTGAGATTCCTCAACATATTTATAAGACCTATCAATGTGCCTATCATACCGAAAGCCGGAGCATAATTGCCCATAGTTTCAAGCAAACCCCATCCCTGTTTATGCCTCTCTTCGATATAATTAAGTTCAGTTTCCATTATGTTTTTTACCAGCTCGGGATCAGTGCCGTCCACTATAAGCAATATGCCCTTGCGCATAAATGGATCATCCAATTGATAAGCTGCCTCTTCGAGTGCTAACAATCCCTCTCGTCTGGCCGTATTGGCCAAATTGAGTATTATATCCATTATCTCTTTAGGATTCTGCCTTTTAACGAAAAAAACATTTTTTATTATACCCAGCGTATTCAACACATTGCTCAACGGATAGGATATAAGCGTTGAGGCAATGGTACCGCCCAGCGTTATCATTATAGACGGTAGGTCGTAGTATGTAAGCAAATTTGCATTCAACAGTATACCTATAGCGATAAAGGCTATGCCCGCTATCAGACCGGCTATTGTAGCTATATCCATAATTATAGTGTATGCCCTGTTTATATGCTGCTATAAGCAGGGTTTCACATAACCCCCTTTCGGTCAGTTTCATCTTTATCGATGCTAAAGTCGGCAACGCTATGATAGCCTGCCATTCGCCTAAAAGCGATTATACGCTTTATGACCTCATCCACCGATTCGCTTACCACTATCTTGCTGCCGTTGGTCATGGTTATCACCGTATCGGGGGTAGCCTCCATCATCTCTATAAGGTCGTCGTTGATGACAAATTCTTTGCCGTTAAGCCTTGTGAGTTTTATCATATGTACCACCTTTCTAATTGGAGATCTGCTGGATGTTACAGTCTCGATATATATGCCTCGCTACGGCTGTGAAGCTGAACCACAATGCAATCAAAGATTGCTGTGGTTCTACGCTTCAAAAGCCTGCTCACCATATATGCTGAACCTTACACCAAGTAAGCTTGCTTCATTACACTGTATTTATTGCATTTGTACTATCGCTTCAGATTAACCAATTCCTGAAGCATTTCATCCGAAGTCGTTATTACTCTGGAATTAGCCTGAAATCCCCTCTGGGTAATTATCATATCGGTGAGCTCACGCGATAGGTCAACATTCGACATCTCCAAAGCGCCGGGCGTCAAATAACCGGTACCATCCTGGCCTGGTTGTACTATACCGGTTGCTGGCGGCCCTGAACTTATGGTTTCCCTGTACATATTTTGGCCTATCTTTTCGAGTCCTCCTGGATTTACAAATTTAGCTAAACCGACGATGTCTAATGTGTCCACGGTACCATCCGCCTGAATACCGCTTATCTGACCAGTCTTATCTATCACTATAGATACATATAATGTCGGATCTATTATGATATTGCCGCCACCTGCCGTCTGTACATACATGCCATCGGGTGTAACGAGATTGCCATCTGCATCGAGATGGAAATTACCCGCTCTGGTGTAGTAATCGGCAGTACCGTCGTTTACCACAAAGAAACCGTCGCCGTTTATGGCCAGATCCAAAGGATTATCGGTTCTTTCTATACCACCGGGGGTATGCAGGACATCTATGGCGCCCACGGCAGCGCCCAATCCAATCTGCTGCGGATTTGTACCGCCCAACACATTAGGGGCCGAGCCAGTCTTTATGGTTTGATTGAATACATCCTGAAAGGTAACGCGGCTGCTTTTGAAGCCAACGGTATTGACATTGGCTATGTTATTGCCTATAACATCCATCCTTGTCTGGTGCGCTCTCAAACCGGATACACCAGAAAACATTGATCTCATCATAATAAATACATCCTCCTCAGGTTTTATTCAGCGCTGAAAGCATCCTCTCCTTCGCTCAAGGTAGCAGAGCCCCCTGAAAAGGTCCAGCTCATATTATTACAGCGCCGTCTATGTTTGTAAAAATGCTATCCGCTAAATGCTGCTTGTCTACAGCCGTTATTATGGTATTGCTGCTCACGCTGACTATAAAGGCTTTATCCTGCATCAATATCAGCGACGATTTTATGCCTTTTGCCTGCGCTCTGGCTACCGCTTGATTGAGTTTGTCAGCATCATCACCGGTCAAATTTATATTTCTATCTTTGATGCGCTGCTCGGCATGCTTGGAAAGTTTCACATCCAGCTTGCTCTTAAGCACATCATCAAATGAAATATCTTGTTGGACCGGTTTTTGATCATTCGCTTTTTTAGCAGGCGGCGACCAGATATAAGGATTTAGATATATCTCATTACTCATCGCTATCACTTACTTCTGTCGCATCCTCCAGATCCCTTACTTCTGTAACATTCTCCAGCGGTACATCGACAGCCCCTACGGTCAATATCGCTTGCCCATTACTGAACTTAACGCTATCCACCGTGCCGCTTATTTGCTGCTGTACACCTCTTTCTGTCGGTATCGTTGCATATACCTCTTTACCTATCATTGCCACAGCCTGTGCCATACTCAGATTGGCACTCATGTTTTGCATCTGCTCCAACGAGCTGAATTGAGCCATCTGTGCTATAAAAGCCTTGTCATCCATAGGGTCCAAAGGATTTTGATTCTGCATCTGCGCGGCCAATAACTTCAAAAAATCGTCCTGTCTCAATTTGGCTGACTTATTTATAACCGTACTGGCTTGCGCACTGCTCATAGTATTGATTGAATTCACATACATCGTCTTTCACCTGCCTTTCATATATACTGATTTATGCTGCTGTATTCATCCCATACATCCCACGGCTTTTCCGTGCTATAATGCATTGGTTCATCAAAAACCGACATCTCCGAATAACCACTACCGCTATATTGATGCCGCTCTGCCCAACCGCCGCTATTGCTCCATGTTTCCTGCATATTATGCTGGCTCAATGTAAGAGTAAGTTGCGTTGAATCAAATCCGCTGCGCTGCACGGCTTGCTGCAACTGATTCAAATTGCCATCTATAAGCTGATATGCCGCCGACGTATCGGCTATTATATGAGCGCTTAATCTGCCATCCGCATATTGCATTTCTACAGCGATATGGCCCATATTCTTCGGCTGGAGCTGAAATATAATTTTACCACTCGGCGCCGGCTGTTTGTTGGCTAATAAATATCGTTGCAGCTCATCGATTATTGTGCCCGCAGCATCTTTTAATGGTACATCCATCTTTTGCGTATTGATGCCGGTTATATCATTAGAAGGCATACCGGCATTGTTTGCCTTATTAAGGGTAATATCGCTTACATTGTCGATAGTCGAATTGTATAGCTGACGGCTGTCGGGTTGATCCCGCTCTGCACTTTCGATATCTCCGACATTCATATCGTGCTTAATCTCCATATTATCTTCGGCAGTCATCGATAATGGTTCTGTTATATTCCGGGATAACTTTGCTGATACAACACCGTTTGACACAACTAAGCTTGGTGAATCTCCATTTGCACTGTTGTTTACCCACCTGGCAGGATCACGTGCGGTATTGCTGAGCATAGCCAGCCTTAGCTTTACATCGGCTATATCGACGCCCTTTTGCTCCAGCACCTGCAATAATCGACCTGAGTTGTTTTCACCGGACTTATCTGCCTGTTTCTCATTTGCAACAGGGCTAATACTAGTACCCTCTTCCAACAATGGCACTGATAAACTGCTTCCCTTCGCCATCTCAGTAAGCCCGGCTATTGCATCTTCCTGTATTAACACAGCTAAGCCTTGCAAATCTTCATTTACACTGCTTCCCAAGTCGGCAGGATCACGTGCGGTATTGCTGAGCATAGCCAGCTTTAGCCTTACATCGGCTATATCAACGCCTTTTTGCTCCAGCGCTTGCAATAATCGACCTAAGTTGCTGTCATCTGGTTTATCTGCTTGTTTCTTATCAGTAAGTCCAGCTATTGCATCTTCCTGCTGAGCGGCCATGCTCCTGATAGCACCTTGCAGGTCAGCATTGCTGCCCTTTATCATCTCCAGCGATAAGCCATCGTCGCCATTGAATCCCATATCGGCAAGGCTATTGTCATCTAGATCACTCATCTCCCAGTCATTCGCAGGCGTCGCACCTGACATAAGCATTAAGCCGGCGATTACAGCATTTATTGTATCGTCGTCCGATTTAAGCTTTTTATCGTCCCCTGGTTGTCGGCTTGATAATGCGGTCAGCAAATCTAAGAAAGCAACGGCACCGCTATCCGGTGAACCGGGCGAACTCGCTGCGTTTGTTGCATTTTGCGCTTGCAACGCCAGATCGTTAATAACCTGAGATATCATCATCTTCATCACCTCCTTTCATGGCTCATCGTTGTCTTCGTCTACGGCTGCATAATCTTTGTCAGCTCCGCTGCTTTTTTCGACTCCATCTGCTCTAGTATAGCAGCCGCTTTATCCTCTTTCATCCTTTTCAATATGTCTATTACAAGGCCGTCATTATCCACCTCAGACAATATGGCGGCTGCCTGTTTGGCGTCCATACTCTCATACATCTTGGCCATGTCAGCTATAGCCATTTGTTTGCTGTTCAATTCAGCTTCTTTTACCACCAGTTCCTGTTCCTTTTGTGCTAATTGGTTCTCCTTGTCATCCACTGCTTTTTCGCGTTTTTCCAATTCCGCTTCCTTATTTGCAAGCGATGTTTCTTTTGCTTTTAAATCGGCATCTTTTTTGTTTAACGCCGTCGTCCGCTCTTCTATATCGGCTTTGGCTTCTAGTTCCGGACCATTTATTACAGGTCCTATAAATGGTATGGTCGATACCATATCTCTGATGCCCGCTATATTGAATATTATAGCCGCCTCGAATACCGCCAATAAAATGAATATTATAGCCAACACCACAGCCAAAGCTGATCTGCCGCCGTTCTTTTCAGGCATTTTCTTTCTCCTCAAAATACTTGTGGGATAATACGCTGTCTATAACCTTCTCCTCCTCATGATAAAATTCACGCACATATGTTTGCCAATATTTATCTCGCAATGTCGATAGTATTTTTTCATCCTGAGCTGCTTTTATAAGCTGCGCCCGTATATTATCCGCTTCATATTGGAGCTCTGCCAAGCGGCGCTGTTGATCCTTTATATCCATACCCAGCCTCTTAATATAATCGCCGTATGTTCTGGCCGTATTAGCGTCACATCCAACCTGCAGATTGCTTTCCAATTCATCGCATGCCCAATCATTATATCGTTTTAAGATGTCAACCTTATCGCGTTGTTCCAAAAGTTCCTTGTTTTTCAACGCAAGCCTGTCTTCTAAATCTTTTTCCAATTGTCCTCTATAATTCAGCACACTTTGTAATCTAAAGCTAAAGCGTTTCATAAACCACCTGCGCTATTCCTTTATAATATTTTCCATCATTGACAGTATCTCTGGCAAACTGAAGGCTTGTCCCACAAGCTGCTGTAAAAAATCATTTATATCATCTATATGATCTATCGCATAGTCTATATCCCGGCTGCTCCCTCTTACATAAGCGCCTATATTTATAAGATCCTCAGCTCCCTTATACACAGCCATGATCTTTTTTATCTGAGATGCCAGCATCATATGCCTGTCTGTTACGACATCAGGCATAACCCTGCTGACGCTCGCCAGTATATCTATAGGTGGATAGTGATTTCGGTTAGCCAATTCTCTGGATAATACTATATGGCCATCCAATATACTACGCGCGTTATCGGTGACAGGTTCGTTAAAATCATCGCCGTCTACCAGCACGGTATATATACCGGTAATGCTGCCTTTATCCGATGTTCCTGCTCGTTCCAACAGCCTTGGCATAGTAGCAAATACCGATGGCGTATAACCGCGCGATACCGGTGGTTCGCCTATAGCCAAGCCGACCTCACGCTGGGCCATAGCAAATCTTGTAAGCGAATCCATCATCAATAACACGTTGCATCCCTGATCTCTAAAGTACTCAGCTATTGCGGTAGCTACAAAGGCAGCTTTGGTCCTGATAAGGGGAGGTTGATCTGATGTGGCTACTACGAGCACTGAACGGGCCAGTCCCTCTCCCAGATCTTTTTCTATGAATTCCTTTACTTCTCTGCCACGCTCTCCTATCAGCGCTATCACGTTCACATCCGCTGATGCATAACGCGCCATCATGCCCATGAGCGTGCTTTTACCCACACCGCTGCCCGCAAATACGCCCATCCTTTGCCCGTATCCGCACGTGAGAAGGCCGTCTATTGCTTTTATGCCTAATACGATAGGTTCGCATATGCGCTGGCGAGTCAGTGGGTCAGGCGGATCTTTTTCCACATCGTAATACATATCAGCAGCCAACGGCCCTGCCGAATCCATAGGCCGCCCTAAACCGTCCAGCACCCTTCCTAATAAACCGGGGCCTGCCGGTACCGTAAGTGAGGTATTCATGGCAATGACGGTACTGCCTGGACCTATGCCTTTAACGTTGCCTAGCGGCATAAGCAGCATACGTTCTTCTCTGAAACCGACAACCTCAGCTATCGCAGAAATCGAACCATCCTGTGACAATATCTTGCACAAACGGCCTATTTCCACACCTGGCCCATCAGCCTCTATTGTAAGACCTGTCAGACGTGAAACCGCTCCCTTATATTCTATGGAGTCAATATTTTTAATCGCCCCTTTATACTTGTCAAGCGATATCACTTATCCGTTCACCGCCTTAGACAAGGACCTTAGTTTAGCAGCTATTATATCCATTTGCGTATCTATGCTGGCATCAATGGTACCTGTCGGCGTATCTATTAAGCATGTGCCTTCATCTATGGCTGCATCTTTCAATATTGTAATATTAACATTCTCCCCTTTAGCTGATGTAAAATCAGCTAGATGTTCTATCAGCGTCCCATAATCCTCATCGCGTACTCTAATAGTTATACCATCGCTATAATAACAGCGCTTTAAAGCCTTCTTAGCCAGATATACTATAGTATTCCTATCAATGCTTATTTCGTGTTCTAATACCTCTTTGGCTATACTTAGGGCCAATTCCACCAATTCTTCTTCAGCAGCACGCATGACCTTGTCTTTCTCTTTTTGAGCGTCATCGACCATATGCTGAGCTTCGGCTATCATATCATCGTATTGGCTGCGCCCCGCCTGCAATCCGTCTTTATAACCATTGTTATAACCATCGTTATAGCCCCTGTCATAACCATCCCTACGAGCGCTCTCAAAAATCTGCTGCTGCAATGCTTCGGCCTCGCTCTCAGCCTCTTTTATTATGTTTTCTGCCTGCCGGCTGGCTTCTTCTAAAATAGTATTAACCTGTGCGCTGTTGTCAGATGTATAGTTTTCTTTACCGACTTGTTCTTTATGTATGGATATCATTACATCTTCCAATATATAAGGAGAAGAATAATAAAGTTGCACATTCCCGTCTTTATAAACTTTAGACAATGATCTCATCCCCTCCGCCGCGCGAAATAACTATTTCGCCGGCATCTTCAAGTTTCCTTATGACGTTTACTATAGCTTGTTGGGCCTCCTCTACATCACGGAGCCTGACCGGACCCATAAACTGCATATCCTCTTTAATCATATCCTGCATACGTTTGGACATATTGTTGAACAATACATTCGCCACATCCTCGCTAGCACCTTTTAATGCCAACGCCAACTGATTGTTGTCGATTTCTCTCAAGAACCTCTGTATGGACCGGTTATCCATAGTAGCTATGTCCTCAAATACGAACATGCGTTTCTTTATATCGTCGGCCAATTCGGGGTCTTTGACATCGAGCGTTTCTAAAATATTCTTCTCAGTACCGCGGTCAGCTGCATTGAGTATATCTACTACGGCCTGTATGCCACCTGCAGAGGTATAATCGGTCATTGCAACCGATGATAATTTTCTTTCCAGTATACGCTCCACCTCTTTTATTATATCCGGCGATGTCCTATCCATCTGTGCAATCCGCGTGGCTACATCGACCTGCTTGTCAGGCGGCAGTGCGGAAAGGATAGCCGCGGCCTGCTGTGGGCGCAGGTATGACAGCACCAATGCTATAGCTTGAGGATGCTCTCCCTGTATAAGATTGAGCAGTTGATTGGGATCAGTGCGCCGCACCATATCAAACGGTCTGACCTGAAGAGATGACGTGAGTTTGTTTATCAAATCCAAAGCTTTTTGATTGCCCAATGCCTTCTCCAGCACCTCTCTTGCATATCCTATGCCACCCTCACTTATGTAGTTTTGCGCCAGGCATATCTGATAAAATTCTTCTACTATTCTATCTTTCTCTTCCTGGGTTACCTTATTTACATTGGCTATACCAAGCGTCAACTGCTCTATCTCATCTTCGCGCAGATGCTTGTATACCTTAGCAGCTTTTTCCGGCCCTAAGGCTATAATAAGTATAGCAGCTTTCTCTTTGCCAGTAACACCGGTTCTACCCGCCATAATCCATCACCCCTTTAATCTTCATTAAGCCATGTCCTCAACAATTGTGCTACCACGTCTGGTTTCTGATCCACCAATTTCTCTATCTGCTGCTTTATCTTGGTATGCTCATCCTCCGGTTCCATCGGTATCTCTTCTATCGATACTCCCTCCGGGATTCCAGCTTCGACCATCTCTGGCTCGACGGCCCCTCTTCTGCCGTTTGCCACCCTAACAGCTATAAATGCTGCTGCACCCGCTACGGCAGCGGTTATCAAACCTAATATAATATTTCTCATGCTATCGGCTTGCTTCTGCTGCTGGGAGGCATTTAGCGCATTGTTTATATCCTCTTGTAATGAAGCGACTGAGAAAGGCATAGCCTGCACGATTACATATTGGGCATCTATACCGGCCGCGCCTGCTACTACCGACTGCACCTGCTGGCGAACCTGTTCGCTTATATTTTCCCCATCCACCACTACCGATATCGTCATGCTTTTGAGTTTACCCTGCGCCTCTTCTACTTGCTGCTTTAACTGATTTACCTCATAATTTATTGTGTTTTCTTCTTTGTTGTATTCCGAATTGCCTTGATTAGTTCCTGGATAGCCATCGGGATTATTTCCCGTATCATCTTCAACGGGAGGAGGACCTTGACCTCCTGTATCAGCTCCATTGTTAGCGGTACCAGGCACTTCTCCGGCAGGCATATTAATCATGCTTTCCTTTATGGTCTGCATGCTTACGGCTATACCCTCGTCATCGAGAACCGGTTGCCATTGTATGCTCTCCGAAGAACGTTTATCGAAATCCAATTGCACTCCTACTCCCACCACCACTTTTTTAGGACCAAATATAGGCTCTAATAGCTGTAAGAGCTTTTGCTGCAGCTCATCCTGCACTTTCTTCTCAAGATCTACTTGTTGATCGGCTGTGCGAATATCATCTTCTTTTTGCTCTACGCTTAATATATTGGCCTTATCATCAATTACAGTGACATTCTCGGACTTCAATCCTATCACGCTTTTGGCTACCAATTGCTGAATACCGCTAACCTGCGCTGACTTCATCTCAACGCCGGGAGACAACTTGAGCAATACCGATGCTGTAGCCGGTTGAACATCGTTTTTCAGGACAAAGGAATCCTTCTCCGGCACGCTTATGTTTACCACCGCCTGGTCTACGCCCTGTATGGTCATAATGGATTCCTGCAGGCGCTCCTGTTGCTGAAATATATAGAGCTTTTGCTCCTTATAGTCGGTAGTTCCGAAAGCTGAGCTTTGCATAAACAAATCATAATTGCCGCCGGTCTTCGGTATACCTTGTGTGGCCAACTGCATCCTTATCTTTGCATCCTGCCCTTTAGGCACTTCTATCGCCGTCCCTCCGGCAGCAGTTCGCCATGGCACGCCCATCTCATCCAGCTTTTGCGTTATTTCACCGGCCTCCTTTATATCCAGGCCGCTATACAATACAGTATATTGCCGACGCCCCCATATCGCACCGGTGACCGCAATGCCAGCAATAATGAGCACTGCTGCTATTATTATGCGATTTTTCTGCGAGGGCGTTAAGCCCTGCCAAAATTCGTTGAGTTGCTTGCGCATATTAGAAAAAGTATCTTTAACCATCATATCTGCATATGCATAATTTCATTATATGCATCTATTATCTTATTTCTTATCTGTATAGTAAACTGTAATGCCAAATCGGCTTTTTCAGCCGCTATCATCGCGCTATGTATATCGTCTATACTGCCGGTAGCCAGAGCTTCCCCGGCTGCATTGCTGTCCTGTATAATGGAATTGAGCTTATCCATCGATTCCGACAATAAATCCTTAAAATCTACTTCACCGGCCTTAGCCGAGCCGATAGGCGAAATATTGCCGGTACCTATGGCAGCATTTATAGAAATGGGGTTAACAGGCATATCTCAATTCTCTCCTTCCTTCTTATCTCGCTATATCCATGGCCCGCATAGCCATATTTTTTGCGGCGTCTATAACCGTTACATTGGCTTCATATGAACGCGTAGCCGATACCATATCCACCATTTCCTCTGTCACATCTACATTCGGCATACGCACGTAGCCGTTTGGATCCGCATCCGGATGTGAAGGATCATACGTCAATTTAAATGGCCTGGGATCGGATACTATAGCCTGCACCTGTACCATTCCTGACGACGATTGAGAAAAAACCGGCATCTGGCGTACATATGGACCACCCTCAGGCGTGCGCGTGGTATTGGCATTGGCTATATTCTGTGATATTATATCCATGCGGAGACGCTGCGCCGTCAAGCCCGAAGCGCTGTTGTTTATAGCATCGAACATACCCATGATTATCACTTACCTCCATTTATGGCCGAGCGAAGCATTTGAAATTCTTTAGTCATTTTCTGGATAACGGCATTATAGGCGATGGTGGTTTTGGCCAGATCGGCCATTTCTAAATCGATGTCTACATTATTCCCATCCATGCGCATAGATGTGTTTTGGGATTGTAAAACCTGAGGTTGAACGTCTTTGGCAGATAAAGCGCCTATGGGAATATGCTTGATGTTTGTAACCTTGCCTTTAAGCGCATTATCATCTAATGCACCTTTCAATACATCCTCAAATGCAACTTTAGAAGCCTTGAATCCAGGTGTATCGACATTAGCCACATTATCCGAAATGACCTGGTTCCTCATCCATAAGCCATCCAGGGCCTTGCTCAAAACCCCTATTTGAGCTGTTTCTCCATTGACAAAATTCATATCTCACACCCCTTTGACTTTCTTTACATCATTATAACACATTATAACGCAAACGGAACATTTTTCACGTAATTTTAACAAAACCACAATCAGTATATAATAAATCGACCGATTTCTACAATAGGACTATATTACCAAATTTATCATGTAGTTTATTCGACAAATTTTACACTTCAACTCAGCATAAAAAAAGCGCCTGTGGCGCTTTAAGTCAACTCCTGCAACTTTCTTTTCTTTAATTCATCAGGCAACCCTTCGTTCAATATCTTTATATAAGTACCCTTCATACCCAGCGAGCGCGATTCAATTATACCTGCGCTCTCTAACTTGCGCAAGGCGTTTACTATGACCGACCGCGTAATCCCGACTTTGTCAGCTATTTTGCTGGCTATAAGAAGGCCCTCTTTCCCATTTAATTCATCCACTATCGACTCCACAGCTTCCAACTCGGAATACGATAGGGCATTCATAGCCAGTTCGACCACAGCACGCTTCCTGGCCTCTTCTTCTATACGCTCGGTACGTTTGCGCATTATCTCCATGCCCACCACTGTAGCGCTGTATTCGGCCAATATAAGGTCTTCATCCTCAAATCTATTCCCGAATCTGGCGAATATCAGCGTCCCAAGGCGCTGGCCCCCACCGTTTATAGGCACTATGGTGGTTAGTTTACCTGGGAAAAGACATGCTATGCTCGAATCAAATACACAACTATTATACTGCTGCGTAATATTAGCCTTAGTTGTCGGCGATTGAAGGAGCTTTCTGCTGTAATCACTGGGAAAACGTTTCTGTTTTAATATTTCCTCTTCTATTACTGAACATTTGAAATTTTCCATCAATTTATAGCCCAATAATGCGCCCTTGTCGTCTACGAGGTATACATTGGATTGCAATACCTCGCTCAACAAAGCGCAAATATCAGCAAATGACACAGAATGCGCATCCGAATTCTGAAGTATACTGTTCAACCGCCTGGTTCTCTCTAATAACGGAATACTCATGGTATCAACTCCATCTATCATAGTATATATTTGCTTATATCTTTATCCTGAACGGTTTCTTTTAAAACACCTTGAACATACGCTTTATCCACAATTATCTCATTGCCTCCGCTGACCGGCATTTCATATGATATATCCTCGAGCAGTCTCTCCATTACCGTATGAAGGCGCCTTGCTCCTATGTTTTCATTATTTTCATTTATCACATATGCCATGCGCGCTATTTCATCTATAGCATCGTCTGTAAACTCTAACTCCAGATTATCGGCGGACATCAACGCTTTGTATTGTTTAATTAGAGCATTTTGGGGTTGCGTTAATATTTGCTTAAAGTCTTGTTGAGATAAGCTGTCCAACTGAACCAGCACAGGAAAACGGCCTTGAAGCTCTGGTATCAAATCCGATACTTTGGCTACGTGAAAGGCCCCGGCCGCTATAAACAGCATATAATCAGTTTTGACCGGTCCATATTTTGTCATAACTGTGGTACCTTCCACTATGGGCAATATATCCCTTTGAACGCCCTCTCTGGATACATCCGGCCCGGCACCACCCTCTCTACCGGCCACCTTATCCAATTCGTCGATAAATATTATTCCCTCTTGCTCGGCCTTGTTCAATGCCTCTTCAGTCACTTCGTCCATATCTATGAGCTTTTGTGCTTCTTCCTGTTCGAAAATACGCCTAGCCTCTTTTACAGTAACCCTTCTCTTTTTTGTTTTTTTGGGAAATAAATTGCCGAACATATCTTGCATGTTTATGGCCAGATCATCCATACCTATCGCTGAAAATATGCCCATACCCGATACGGCGTTGTCTTGTACTTCTATTTCTATATATCTGCCGTCTAACTCACCTGCATCCAACATTTCCTTCATGCGCAACCGACCATCAGCGGAATTATCAATTAATGTTTCACTCTCTTCATCTTCTTTATCCTCCGCACCCTGGCCACCGAAAAAAGCCTCCAACGGATTTTTGCCGCTGTTTCTTTTTCTTCGCGGCGGCAATAAAACGTCCAGCAAGCGCTCTTCCGCAAGCTGCTTAGCCCTGTCAGCTACCTCGGACATTTTCTGATTTTTCACCATGCGTATGGCCACTTCCACTAAATCCCTTACCATGGATTCGACATCACGCCCTACATAGCCTACCTCTGTATACTTTGTAGCCTCGACTTTTATAAAAGGAGCATTGACCAATTTAGCCAGACGACGAGCGATCTCGGTCTTGCCAACACCTGTAGGACCCATCATTATGATATTCTTCGGCATGATTTCTTCTCTCATCTCTTGAGGGAGCAGATTCCGCCTGTATCTATTTCTAAGTGCTACTGCTACGGCTTTTTTGGCTTTATGTTGCCCTATAATATACTTATCTAATTCTTTTACTATCTCTTTGGGTGTATATTCCATGAACTTATACCTCTTCTACAGTAATATTGGTATTAGTATAAATGCATATGGAAGACGCTATTTCAAGAGCCTTGTATGCTATATCAGATGCCGAAAGATCGGTGTTATTAACTAATGCTCTTCCTGCTGCCAATGCATAAGGGCCGCCTGACCCTATGGCTGCTACATTGTCATCCGGTTCTATAACCTCTCCATTACCCGATATAACCAGCATTCTTTCTTTATCGGCAGCGATCATAAGAGCCTCTAATTTGCGCATAACCTTATCGCTGCGCCAATCTTGCGCCAATTCTACGGCTGCTCTTAATAGATTACCGCTATGCTGCTGCAGTTTATCCTCAAATCTTTCAGACAGAGTAAATGCATCAGCCACTGACCCTGCAAATCCGATAACAACCTCGTTGTTATATATCCGTCTAACCTTTTTAGCATGATGTTTCATGACAGTATTTTCGCCCATAGTAACCTGGCCGTCTCCTGCCACCGCAGTTTTTCCGTCTTTTTTTACAGCTACTATGGTAGTCCCTTTTAACATAAACAAAATCCTCCGATATTCACGTTACTGATGAGAACATATTATCACAATGACGCTTGATTATCAATAGACGATGTTAAACCTCTCCAATTCGGAACTTAGGATGCAATCAGCAGGTAGGCTCGGTAACTGATTCGTCTCAGGCTCATATGTTTCGGATGCAGTGAAACTATAGCTTGCTTCGGGCATTTCCAAAGCGCCAATAATATTTCGACGTTTTACCACTTCAGGGCGGGACATTGTTTCTACACTTCCAAGTTAGTTTGGTTACGCTGGGAAATGCCAATCCTACGCTTCGCTAAGTTTCACTAGCATCCTCTCACAAAATCGCCTTGAGACTAATTGTTACCTTCGCCTATGCCATATTCCGGACTGGAGATTAGATCTTCTAATGCCTGCAATGCTCTCTGAGCAATAGCTTGATTCCGCTGCTGTTTGTTTTTTATACGCTGCGATAAAGGCGGCATTATACCGAAATTAGCATTCATCGGCTGAAAATCATTTCCTGCATACATCGAAACGTAAGCAGCCAATGAGCCTATGGCAGTATCAGCAGGAAATACGAGCGGCTTACGCCCCACCGCCAGTAATGCGGCGTTTATGCCCGCTACCAAGCCTGATGATGCCGACTCAACATAACCCTCCACACCGGTTATTTGCCCTGCAAACAATATATTAGGCTTATCCCGCAACTGATATGTCGGCAATAAAAGGTGCGGCGAATGTATATAAGTATTTCGATGCATTACGCCATAGCGTACAAATTCAGCATTTCCCAGGCCCGGTATAAGGCGAAAAACGCGTTGTTGCTCACCCCACTTAAGATGCGTTTGAAAACCCACCATATTATACAATGTACCTTCAGCGTTGTCCTGACGCAATTGTACCACCGCATACGGCCTATAGCCCTCTACCTCTATTCCGACGGGTTTGAGCGGGCCAAATCGCAATGTGTCCTTGCCTCGGCGAGCCATTTCTTCAATGGGCATGCAACCTTCAAATAATATCTGTTTATCAAAATCTTTAAGCGGCGCGGTTTGTGCGTTAACCAATTCACTCCAAAAGCGTTCATACTGTTCTTTATCCATAGGGCAGTTTATATAATCGTTTCCGCGGCCATACCTGGACGATTTAAAGGCTTTATTCGTGTCTATAGTATCATACATTACTATAGGAGCAACGGCATCGTAGAAATAAAGATAATGCCGGCCGGTAATTGCGCTTATCCTTTGAGCAAGTACATCCGATGTCAAAGGACCGGTAGCTATGACTGTTATTCCATCATCGGCTATGTCATCCACTTCTCGCCTCATAACGTTTATATGCGGATGGCTGCACAGCGTGTCAGTAATAAAAGATGAGAACCCTTCTCTATCCACCGCTAGCGCTCCGCCTGCCGGTATTCTGCAGCGGTCGGCCGCTATCATTATAATCGAGTTTAATCTGCGCATTTCTTCTTTCAGCAAACCTACGGCATTTTCCAAACGATCCGACCGCAGGGAATTGCTGCATACCAATTCCGCAAATCTATCTGTGGTATGCGCCGGCGTCATATGCACCGGGCGCATCTCGAACAAATTCACATCTATGCCGCGCTGCGCTATCTGCCATGCAGCTTCGCTGCCGGCTAAGCCTGCCCCTATCACATTAACGATTGCCATCATTTGGCCTCCCCGGCTAATTTCTGACCTGTATACTTGCAATCCTTATTGCTGCATCTGGTGTATTTTCTGCCGTTTTTGCTGTACTTTATTACCACAGGATAACCGCATTCGGGGCATAGCTCTCCTGTAGGTTCATCCCAACTTACAAAATCGCATTTAGGATAATTTTCGCATCCGTAGAATTTCCTGCCCCTCTTGGAACGTTTGATTTGTATATGCCCGCCGCATTTAGGGCACGTTACTTTTAATTCTTCAAGCAACGGTTTGGTATTCCTGCATTCCGGAAAGCCTGGACAAGCAAGGAATTTACCGTATCGCCCCTGTTTTATGACCATACGACGGCCGCATTTTTCACATATCACATCGGACTGCTCGTCGGGTACATCTACTTTTTCTATACTTTGATCGGCCTTGTCTAATACCGACTTAAAAGGAAAGTAGAATTCGCTGATTATATTGTGCCAATCCTTTTGGCCTTCTTCTACATCGTCCAGCATTTGCTCCATCTGAGCCGTAAAACTAACATCCACTATGTCGGGAAAATGTTCTTTTAACATATCGTTTACCAGTATGCCTAATTCGGTAGGCTTAAGCGTCCGTTTTTCGCGCACAACATAGCCGCGTTCCACAATAGTCGATATAATAGGAGCATATGTGCTCGGCCTCCCTATGCCTTTTTCCTCCAGCATTTTTACCAATGAAGCCTCGGTATATAAGGGCGGCGGTTGTGTGAAATGCTGCTCCGGCATCCATTTCTTTAATATAAGCCGTTGTCCTTCTTCCAATGGAGGGAGTTTTTGTTCTTTATCATCATTGTCGTCGTCCTGTCCCTCCATATATAACGCCAGATGACCTGGGAAGATCAATGTAGACCCGGAGGCTTTGAATACATAGTCCCCCGCCTTTATTGTAACAGATATGGTATCATATACGGCATCGCTCATCTGACTGGCTATAAACCGGTTATATATCAGTTCGTATAGCCTGTATTGGTCGCGCGACAAAAAAGATTTTACGTAATCCGGAGTATAATTTATATAGGTAGGACGTATGGCCTCATGAGCATCCTGCGTACCTTTGCGATTTCTGAATTCATTAGGCTTATCCGGAACGTAATTGTCGCCAAATCGCTCGGCAATATAATTCCTGGCCTCGCGCCGGGCCTCCTGCGATACCCGCACCGAATCGGTACGCATATACGTTATCAGGCCAACCATGCCTTCCTTGCCCAGTTCCACGCCCTCGTATAGCTGCTGTGCCACAGCCATTGTTTTCTTAGCCGTAAAGCGCAGCTTTCGCGCTGCCTCTTGCTGTAGTGTACTTGTAACGAAAGGAGCGGACGCCTTTCTTTTTCGCTGTCCTCTCTCTATTTTTTCTACTATAAAATCAGAACCATTGATATCTTTTATTATAGCATCTACTGATTCTTTATCCTTCAGCTCTTGTTTTTTGGTATCCTTGCCATAAAAGCGCGCTTCAAGCGTCTCGCCTTTATCGGAAGCCAGAAGAGCTGTCAGCGTCCAATATTCCTGTGGAACGAAATTATCTATCTCTTGCTGGCGGTCGCATATCAAACGCAGTGCCACAGACTGAACGCGTCCTGCACTTAATCCCTTGCGTATTTTCCTCCATAAAAGCGGGCTTATGCTGTAACCCACCAGTCTATCCAGCACCCTTCTAGCCTGTTGCGCATCGACTAAATTTTTGTCGATAGGTCGGACATGCTTTAACGCATCTTTAATAGCATTTTTAGTTATCTCATGGAATTCAATACGACACGCCTTATCCATATCTATATCCAGCAATTGTGCTAAATGCCAGGATATAGCCTCACCCTCCCTGTCGGGATCGGTAGCCAGCAGCACTCGATCAACTGCTTTGGCCTGTTTCTTTAACTTATCCACTATTTCGCCTTTACCTCGTATGGTTATATACTTTGGCTCGAAACCATGCTCTATATCTATGCCCATCTGACTTTTGGGTAGATCTCGCACGTGGCCCATAGACGCCTCTACTTTATATCCCCTGCCCAAAAACTTACTTATGGTTTTGGCTTTAGCCGGAGATTCCACTATAACCAGATTATTGGCCATATCGATTCACCCCTTTATGCGTTTTTTATAAATAGTGTTCCTGGTAATTGTTTTATTATGCCTTTTATTTCGAGAGATGTCAATACTCCGTTTACCTTCGCAGCACTCATTTTCGATAAAACGCACAGGTCCTCCGCGCTTACCGGCTGACTATCCTGAAAGAATTTCAATAAACGCTGCTCTTCTATATTCAGTTGATTCATAGCTACATCTCCGGCAGCAATATTTGCAGTAAATTTGATGCCGAACTCTTCCAATATATCCTGTACGTCGGTTATCGGTTTTGCGCCTTGTTTTATAAGACGATTGGTGCCAATGCTGTTGGGACTGGTTATATTGCCGGGAACCGCCATAACATCGCGGCCTTGCTCGAGCGCAAAATCAGCCGTGATCAAAGCACCGCTGGTATTGCCAGCCTCTATAACGAGAGTAGCCAGCGACAAACCGCTTATGATCCTATTACGTTGGGGAAAGTTACCCTTAAGCGGCTCCATTCCAGGAGGAAATTCCGATATTACTGCGCCATGCGATATTATATCGTAATATAAAGGCTTATGCTCGGGCGGATATATCATATCTACACCGCAGCCCAGCACCGCTATGGTCCTTCCTCCAGCATCCATGGCAGCCTTATGCGCCAATCCATCTATACCACGGGCCATACCGCTGACTATAGTAATGCCGGCAGCCGCCGCCTGCGAGCAAAGTTTACCGGTCACTGTGCGACCATAAGCGCTGCACCTTCGGGTGCCCACTACCGCCACGGCCATCTCGTCTTTAATATTATCTATCTTACCTTTTACATATAATGTTGGAGGTGGGTTGTAGGTTTCCTTAAGGTTTTTCGGATAATCCGGCGATGTAGACATAAGCACATCAATGCGATTTTTTTCAATATTAGCTATCAATTTTTCAATATATTTTTCGTCCCTATATTGTCGCAGTATATTCCATAACTGCGTACCCATACCCTCTACGTCGGGATTATAAGGAGATGATAACGCCGCCCATACATCTGATGCGCTGCCCAGCGCTTCTATCAATGCATAAAAGCGATTGGGGCCTATTCCTGTTATGCTGGATAACCAAATCCAATGCAATTCTTCAGAAGTCAAATTTATCCACCGCCATATAAGTTATTACAGGTTGAATTATATCATAGATAATATTTATAGTGAACCAAAAATTACTGCTCTTTGAATTCATGCTATGTGACTGAAACGAATTGCAGGCACGCAATCATTACGTGATATAAGGCTTGAAATATATGCTGAGCGGGCTTTTGAGCAGTAACAAAACGAAAGGGTTTCTGTCGCAACGGGCATCGCTGCCCATTCCTAGATCTATTTATCATCGGACAGTATCATAGATTCAATCATTTTTATCGCATCGCTTTCGGATATTGTGGCCGTAACTTCGTATTGGATATTGTCATCATGCCATACGGCATATATGCTGTCATTGCCTGTAGAAAGCAGGATCACATCCACATTGCCTATTTTGACTGTTTTGCCCGAAGCATCAGCAACAAGAGCATTAGCATCAAAACCGTTAATATTCGATATTTGTATTATACTTATCTGCCCGTTCCGATCGTTTGCATAGGACTGCTTGATTATATAGTCGCTGCCAACCATAGGTTTTTCATCTATAGCCTTTAATGTGTAACCAGACGGTATATATGACGGTATCAACGCCTTGTGTTTTAGATCGGCCTTGGCATTATCAGCTATATCGCCGGCATCCGCTTGGTCGCTCTCCTTATCGGGTATATCTGCATCATTATCTATATCCGACTGGGTTATGGACAAAAAGCCATCCTTTATTTCCATTAAGGTCTTTACAATATTGAACTTAAAGGCTTGAGCTGTCGGCATACTGGCCGCCATAGATAAGACCAGCGACAGTATCACGATGCAGGCCGCCACCGCTATAGCCTTTTTTGCAGTTCGTCTACCTTTATGTTTATCATTTCGTTTCTTCGCATCAGCGAGGTCGATAACGCGCAAACGTGATGCTTCATCGTGCGCCAGCTTATCCATAAACTCTTGGTAATCGGGTACCTCTATATCGCCTAAGCCTTTTATCATGTCGGCTTTGCTGTGAAGTACGTCTTTTAAAATATCATCCATCTTATCCATCGGGCTACCCCCTTTCCCCTTTTAGTTCCGATTCATCTTTCAAATAATTTACAATCTCAGCGTGTATAATCCGCTTAGCCCTGTAATGGCGACTTTTTGCGGTATTATAGTTTATATTCAATACCTTAGCTATTTCTTCAAAAGAAAGCTCTGACCAATATCTCAATATTATCACTTCCCTATAATTAGGCGGTAAATCATTTATGATATTCGCTATATAAGTTTTGATCTCATCATCCAATATTATATTTTCAGGTAAAGCAAAGTCATATCCATAATCTGTATTATCATCCAGCATTTCAGTCATGGTCTCCCTTTCGTGCATCCTCAATGCGCTTATAGCCTCCCTCTTAGCGATAGAAAATACCCATGCCTTGAACTTATCAGGGTCCCTGAGGTCATCGATTTTATTATAGGCCTTCATCATAGTATTCTGCATAATATCATCCGCCATAGCCTTGTTCCTCACTATAGCATAAATAAAGCTATATAACTCTCTATATATAAGAGGCATCAACTCATTAAAAAGTTTCACGCCGCTGGATTTATTTTTATTGGCCACGATCTTTTACACCTTCTCTCATGCTTACCTAATTATATATTCGACAAAATATTAATATCTCCTTCTATTAACGCTAATATGGTTTGATTGATAATAAAAATATTTTTTAAAAAATGCAACTTTTACGGTATAGAATAGTCTTATATAAAGAGGAGAACGGGGGATGATATCATGACCTAGAAGAATCATTAGTATAAGAGATTTGAGTGGTGACAATTGGGTTATAAATACATAAAAATGAAACGGAGGTAATAGTATGAGTAAAAAGTTGTGTTTAACTGTCTCAGTATTAGTTATGACTTTATTGTTGATGCCGATGTATACCTCAACCGTTTACGCGGCTCCTTTGGATAAGGCGCGCACGTATTCCGCAGTGCCTACAGAAGGCACTCCTTCAGAATATCCAGATTATGGCGTAGGATATCATTATGGATCTGGAATTTTGCAACAAGCAAATTCTTACAGTGTCGGAACAAGCGATGCCGGTTATTTATTGGCCTGCAGAAGTATGATTATGCAACAACCCGGCGCCTATGTTCTTAAAGCTGTGGGCGAGAGCATAGCCAATAAAGTGGTGGATAAGGTGTCTTATAATCTCTATTTCCAGATGTGGGACGGTTATAAATGGGTTACTATTGGCAGTGAGAGTTATGCCGAATATAATAGCGACACGGCTATAAGCATGCATTATAAAAGCGTTAGCCCTCAAAAATACTATAGGGTGACGACTTATCACTATGTTTTAGACAACGGCCAAGCAGACATAAATTCTACAACAACGGGTTATATATACGTCGAATAAGCCGCTGAAAGCAAATAGCATTTAACTTGCCGGTACCTGGCATAAATATAAGATACCGGCATTATTTTATTATAGAACCGGTAATGGCATCTATTATATGAGAAAATAATATCCTCAGTATCAGTGCTGTAGGTACTGCCAGCAGCATGCCCATTATGCCAAAGAAACTGCCACCTATAAGCAAAAATAATATAACATACACCGGATGCAGCCCAACGCTGTCGCCTATTATTTTAGGCGTAATTATACTGCTTTCCATTTGTTGGACTATAACTATGACCAACAAGGCCAAAAAGAATATGGTCCTGGATTCCATCAACGCAAAGATCAGAGCAGGTATTGAGCCTATAACAGGGCCGAAATATGGTATTACATCGAATAGTCCCAACAATAGTCCGAAGATGATTCCATAATCCACACCCACTATAGTTAACCCTATAGACGATAACAATCCCACTATGGCAGCTATTAATAATTGCCCTCGAATAAAACGATTTAATACACGGTTTGTGTCGCGGGCTATACGCAGCACATTTTCACGCGCTCTTATAGGAATAAGCTGAACGGATGCATTTTTAAAATAATCGGCATCCTTCAAAAAATAAAAGGCTATAATCGGCACTATTATAAGGCTTACAGAAACGGACAAGATGCCGATTACAGAACGTCCCATATTATGGGCAATGTCTTTAATTGTCTCTTCCATATCGTCTCCTATAGATAATAAAGCCTCTTTTATGCTTTGTGGTATACCTGCTCCGTCCATAGCATATTGCATTTTGCTAGCTGTATCTTGAAATTGCTGTATATAGCCAGGCAAAATATCAATTAGGCCCATAATTTCGGATATAATTTTTGGCAAGAGAAACGATACGAATAACAATATCAAAATCAATATTAAAATATACACCAGCATAATGGCCACAATCCTCGGCATTTTCAACTGCAGTTTGTTGACCGCTGGGTTGAGTATATACGCCACTAAAAAAGCTATAAAAAAGGGCCGTAATATTGCAAGCAATTTGGCCCTTAAGTTGAATAGCAACAAAGCAGCGACTATAACTGCCAATATTAATAAGATAAGCCATAAGTGGCGTTTTTCTACCTTTATGCCCATGTAACTCCCATCGTCATTCCATATCCATCATATCGCCTACGGTATCACCCGCTTTATTTACCATTTTTCGGCTAGTTTGCGCTATGCGCTTTCTGGTAGATGCATTGAGTTGCGGTAGTATTACCATACCGGCTGCTACCCCTATCATAGCGCCCATCATAAAGCCTCTAAAGTACTTATTGCCCATATATGTTACTCCTTTCTAATTTTTTCACTGTTTTGAAAGCCTAAAAGTTTCTTTAATCCCTTTCCGCCTTCATATACATTATTGTACTCCCATTCAGGTATTTTCATCCCTTTGCCATCGGATATTTCATTACCTGTTAGTAGAAGTATATTTCTACCTTTTATGATATCATCAACCAAGCTTGCCGATATTTCCACGCCATCTACCCGCTTTTTATTTACGTCCAATAGTATATCGCTTATACGGCCCACATACCGCCCTTCTCCTGTAATAACTGGCAAAGGTTCATCATCTGGAATCTTATGCAATGAAGTCACATCGATATCCTTAACACTGCGTATCTTAGAAGAATCGATGATTATGCTGTTATCGACACCTATCTCCAGATCTTCAAAAAATACCGCCATTTCTCTGCCATCGGTTGTCTCTATTATAAACCATACCGGCTCATTTATATTGTATAATACGGCTGATATAACACCGATCCTACCACCGCTATGTGCATCATAAGCCTGCGCTCCGATAATATCCTTACTCTTTTTCATATATCACACCTTTAAATTAAAAGTAAAAGCCTCTTTTCAACTATAGTTTGGCTGAAAAGAGGCTTTTAATTCTTGATAAATTATGGTAAATTTTCTTTCGCCAATGTACATGCACCCAACATGCCTGCTTCATCCAGCATCTGCGCCGCCACAAGCTTGTAATGCTGCCGCTGTACCACCATTGCCCGCTTATTCACAAAGTCTCTGGCGGGTCCTAGCAATCGTTCGCCAGCTTTGGAAACTCCTCCTCCTATGACCACCAACTCAGGATTGAATATATTCACTACATTGGTCAGTCCTATACCAAGATAATAGGCTGTTTCGGCCATTACCTGTCGCCCTACTTTGTCGCCTTGGTCATGGGCTTTATCTATCATATGTGTTCTCACTTTATCTATATCACCGTCACACATCTGCCACAATAGGCTATCGCGATTCTCCAACATCAACTCTTTGCAGCGCCGCATCATCCCGGTAGCCGACGCAAATACCTCCAGACACCCACGGCTACCACATGTACAGGCAGGGCCATCCTCTACTATGATCATATGACCTACCTCGCCTGCTGCTGACTGTGGACCGCGTAGCATTTTGCCATCTATTATTATACCTGCTCCCACACCGGTTCCAAGGGTAATCAATACCATGTTCTTTACGCCACGCCCAGCTCCAAAATACCATTCACCAAGCGCATTTACTCTTACATCATTGTCCATATATACAGGCACATTGAATCTGTCTTTAAAAGGTTGCACTACCTGTATATTCTCCCAGCTGAGATTGCCGGCAAATAATGATATTCCTTTTTCTATATCCATAAGACCCGGTATACCCAGACCTATACCCAATAGGTCTTCCTTACTCAGCTTGGATTCTTCCAACACATGGTCTATGGCATCCATCATACGTTCTATGACAGCATCCGGTCCTTCTTTAGCCAAAGTATCGCTCTTATATTTTGTTACAATATTATAGTTTTCATCGGTCAATACCGTTTGTATAGTGGTACCTCCCAAGTCTATACCAGCTATGTACTTTTCATTCATATATTAATCCTCCTGTCCAGCTATAATTGTTAATTTGTTATATTTTCCACTATGCTCGAGCACAGAAAACGCTATATTAACGGCATGATCGGATATACGCTCCAAATTATTAAGCATGTCGAGGTAAATTACCGCAGATGATGGCTGACATTGTCCCTTATTCAATCTCTCTATATGCGCCTCTCTGAAATTCTTAACCATATCATCCACTTCTTCCTCCCTTTGTTCTATACTTGCAGCCATAACCATATCATCATTTTTTAATGCATATACAGAATCTTTTAATATTCCAAGCACTTTATCATATAACCCTTCCAATTCCGATATGGCCATATTGGAAAATTCTAATCTGTTTTCCTCCTTATATTCAGCCAGTTCGGCGAGGTTTTCCGCATGATCTCCCACTCTTTCCAAATCATTTACTGTATGAAATAGCCCGGATATTTCTCCCGCTTGCTCCTCGTTAAGCGATATATTAGATAAATTCACAAGGTATTCCGTTATCCCATGATTGAGAAAGTTTATCAGTTCCTCATTCTCATATATAAGCTTTTGCTCTTGCTCATCAAAATCAAAGAATATGCTCATAGAAAGTTCAATATTTCTTATGGCCAGGTCAGCCATCCTGCCTACCTCTTTCATTATTTGTACTACGGCCACAGCAGGTGTCTCCAATATGCGCTGATCAAGATACTCAAATCGTTTTTCCGATATATATTCTGGTTTGCTGGGTATCACCCGTGAAGCTATATTCACCAACTGTTCAGCAAACGGAAAAAGTAAAATCGTATTGACGATATTAAAGATAGTATGAGCATTGGCTATTTGTCGGGCCACATTGCCAGGCGATAGCGATTGAATCAATTCAGTAAACGGTATAAATTGTATTATAAGTAAAAACGCAATAGTGCCTATTATATTAAAAGTTAGATGAACTATAGCCGCGCGTTTAGCAGTAACCGATGTACCTATGCTAGCCAACAAAGCTGTAATACATGTACCTATATTCATACCGAATAGTATGGGCAAGGCTACATCCAGACCCACTATGCCCTGGAACGCCATAGCCTGCAATATACCTATAGATGCGCTACTGCTCTGTATTATACCTGTAAAAATAGCACCGGCGGTTATACCATATAACGGATTTTTAAAATTGAGCAGAAAGCTTATAAATTGTTCATTTGATCTGAGCGGTGACATTGACTCGCTCATAATATCCATCCCTATAAACAATATGCCAAAGCCCGCTATTATCTCTCCCAAATGTTTTAATGACTTTTTAGGAGCAAAGAATATAAATCCCACTCCTATTGCTATGGCTATAGGAGCTATAGCGGTCAACTTAAAAGCTATAAGCTGAGCTGTAACCGTGGTGCCTATATTGGCTCCCATTATAACACCCGTCGCCTGCATAAGGGTCATTAGCCCTGCATTTACAAACCCCACTACCATAACAGTAGTAGCGCTGCTGCTCTGTATTATGGCACTAACTGCGGTTCCTATCAATACACCCATAAAGCGATTGGTGGTCAGTACTTCGATAAGCCGTTTAAGGCGATTACCAGCAGCCTTTTCCAGACCTTCCCCAAGCATCTTCATGCCATAAAGAAAAAGGCCCAATCCTCCTATCAGAGATATTATCATTTGCATAGCATGTACTTCCCATCTTCCTCCATTGTTTAAAATACGCTATAAGATGATACAATTACGGAGCTTATTATAATTACAACATATACCCACCTCTTTTTCATTTATAAAGGAATCGTTCAAGCCAACGATATTATACCAAACATACGGCCAACATGCTATAAAATTTTTGCATAACTGTGATTCGTAATATCTAACTGAAACGGGTGATATAAAGCGATGCAAATGATATAAAGCCGGAGAACGCCTTGAAATATTGCGTAGGCGTACTCAACGAGTGCAGCGCAGAGCAAGCGTAGGTCGGGCATGGACGCCCGACCAGCCGGCACTGAGCATGGACGCGAATTGCCGGCGTTAGCTTGCTCAAGCGAAACGAGTTGTAAGTACGCAATCATTACGTGGCATAAGGCTTGACATATATACTGAGCGGGCTTTTGAAGCGTAGGACCACAGCAATCTTTGATTGCGTAGTGGTCCAGCTTCACAGCCGTAGCGAGGTATATATGTCAAGCCAGTAGCGTGTGTAGGCTTTATATCATTGCATGTGCTGAATTTGCCATAGCACGAATCGAAGTTGCATAAAAAAGAGGCTGTTAAAGCCCCTTTTTTAATAGCCCTACTCCATATCGAATATCTTGCCGGGATTCAATATATTATTGGGATCAAGCGCCTTCTTTATTCTACGCATAACGTTGAGCTGATCTTCATTCATAACGAGCCTCATATAGTGCTTGCGTTTAGAACCTATGCCGTGCTCACCGCTTATGGTGCCACCCAATTGAGCTGTCAGTTCATACATTTCCGTCAATACTTTAGGCAGAATTTCGTGCCATCTTTCCATCGTAAAATCAGGATTCTTAACCACTGTAGCATGCAAATTGCCATCGCCGGCGTGGCCATAACACGGTATAGGCACATCGTATTTATCTATTATCTCCGCCAAGCCTCGCACAAAATCGGGTATATTGGATATTGGCACTACTATATCCTCCAAACTCTGATGCGGACTGACTACCTTAAATGCCTCGGCTACGTTGCGCCTTATCTTCCATATCCGTTCTATTGTGGTATAATTATCGGCCACATATACTTCTATAGCACCATTGGCTATACATAGCTCTCCTATAGTCTCATACTCGCTTTCGACCAGTTCCTTATTCTCACCATCGATCTCTATAAGCAACATTGCACCGGCCTCAGCCACCGGGATAGTTTCATTCAAATATTGACATGATGCCTTAAACGACGATTCATCCATGAATTCTATAGCGGTCGGTATTATACGACCATTGGTCATAACCTTTGGGACCACATTTATAGCTGTATCCACATCTTTAAATAAAACCAATAGGTCTGCAGCGGCTGTAGGCAACGGTAATAGCTTTAATACTATCTTCGTATATATGCCCAATGTACCTTCAGCGCCCACCATTAAGTGCACTATATCGTAACCGGTGACATCCTTAACGCGTTTGCCGCCAAATTCCACTATCTCGCCGGTAGGCATAACCATTTCCAAGCCATATATATAACGGCCGGTAACACCATATTTTATAGCCTTGCCTCCTCCGGCGTTCTCCGCTACATTGCCGCCTATAAAACAGGTTTCCAGGCTCATGGGGTAACCGGCATAAAATAAGCCGTCGTCCTTTATGACATTATTGATCTCATTTGTTACCACGCCTGGTTCTACCACGGCCATGAGGTTCTCTTTATCGATCTCCAATATGCGGTTCATACGCTCGACAGAGAGCAATATGCCGCCATACACTGGCACTGCCCCGCCCGATAAACCGCTGCCGGCCGCTCTTGGCGTTACCGGTATCATATATTCATTGGCCAATTTCATTATCTGCGATATTTCTTTGGCGTCAGCGGGTTTTACTACCACATCAGGCATATGTGCATATTCTTTTTCAGCCACCTCATCGTGAGCATAGTTTTCCATACGTTCCTGATCATCCCATATGACATTCTTTGAACCCACTATATCTATAAGTTTGTCCACTAACTCCTGAGTTACGGCATTATAACGCACACTCATTTTACCGCCTCCTGCTCACGTTGTGCTGCGCATTGTTTCAATTTCTCTATTAACACCGGCAATATGTCCATGGCATCGCCCACTATGCCAAAATCGGCCAATTTAAATATTTGTGCGTCCGGATCCTTATTTATCGCTACTATGGTCTCCGATGTCTGCATACCAGCTATGTGCTGTATCGCTCCGGAAATACCTATTGCCATATATAGTTTAGGTGTGACAGTCTTACCGCTTAAGCCGACTTGATGGGGATATGTAATCCAGCCGCGATCCACGACATCTCTGGATGCACCGACCGCACCCCCTAATACTTTGGCCAATTCCTCGATATATTTAAAATTCTCAGCTTTACCCACTCCTCTGCCACCGGCTACGACTACATCTGCTTGTTGCAAGGATATTCCCTGAGATTCATCTTCTATAAAGTCCAGTTTTTTTACGCGAGATACCAAACAACCATCCGGCAATACCGGCTTAATAATCTCACCTGTTCTTCCTGTATCTCTCGGCGCAGGCTTCATGGAATGAGGGCGCACGGTAGCCATCTGCGGCCTAGCCTCCGGTGTCTTTATCGTAGCCAATATATTGCCGCCTATAGCCGGCCTGGTTTGCAATAGGTTGCCCGTACCTTCTTCTATATCAAGTATAGTACAATCTGCCGTAAGGCCGGCTCGTTTTCTCATAGCTACATGCGGCAGCACTGTACGACCAGTAGATGTTGCACCTGCTATAACTATTTGCGGGTTATACGTGTCTATCATATAGCATAGCACGCTTGAATAAGGCTCCACTAAAAAATCTTTTAACACTTCATGTTCTATAAGATATACTTTGTCAGCCCCTCGGTATATCAACTCCTGCACTTCATCCGCAGGGATATCGTAGCCCATCAACACAGCGGCCAATGACACGTTCAGCTTATCAGCCAATGATCTGGCACGGTTTAATAATTCGTATGATACCGTTTGTATAATACCATTTTTTTGCTCGGCTAAAACCCATACCTCATTTAACTCCATGGCTCATCCCTCCTCATATAAGCTGCCTATCTTTAAGAAATTCTATCAATTCATCCACTGCCTTATTGATAGATTCGGCATCCCTCGCTACCAACTTTTTACCGTTGCGAGATACCTGAGGATGAAAGGTCTTTACAACGCGTGTAGGAGAACCCTTTAATCCGATATTGCCCGGATTAGCATCTATATCATCCGGTCCCCATACTGGCACGTCTATTTTTTTTGCCCTTTGTTTGCCTCTTAGCGTAGGCAACCTTGGATCGCTTATCTCTTTAACCACCGTTAGCAAACATGGAAGCGGCAGTTCCAACAGTTCATAACCGCCTTCTACCAATCGTTTTACCTGTATTCTATGTTCATCGATATAAACTATCTCGCTGGTAAATGTAGAGAGCGGGAGATCCAAAAATGAGGCTATACCCGGACCGACTTGGCCTGTATCGCCATCGGTAGCCCTTTCGCCGCACAATACAAGGTCAAATTCACCTATCCTCTTTATGGCCTGCGATAACGTATACGATGTTGCCCATGTATCGGCACCACCAAACTTTCTATCCGATATAAGCACGCCTTGGTCACAACCCATGGCTATGGCCTCTCTTATGGCTTCCATGGCCTTTTGCGGTCCCATCGACAATACGATTATCTCGCCGCCAAACTGCTCTTTGAGCCTTATGCCGACTTCTATAGCATAAAGGTCCAAGGGATTTATTATGCTCTCCACACCTTCACGTATCATGGTACCGGTTTTTTCGTCCATTTTCACGTTACCCGTTTCCGGCACCTGCTTTATCGGAATAACAATGCGCATATATAATCCTTTCTCATTTTAAGTATTTTCTTTTTTATCAATTGCCAGCTTGGGCTATAGCATATACCTGCCTAGCCACCATCAATTCTTCATTGGTCTCCACACACATTATAACAGCTTGCGAATTATCCGCCGATAATATATGTGGCACCGGTACACTTTCATTCTTGTCATCATCCAATTTTATTCCCAAAAACTCCATATCATCGCATGCCTTTTTTCTCACACCGGAGGAATGCTCGCCTATACCACCTGTAAAAATCAATACATCCAACCCGTTCATAACCGCTGCAAATGAGCCTATATATTTCTTTATATGGTAGCAAAAAACATCTAAAGCCAATTGCGCTCTTTCATTTCCATGCGCGGCCGCTTCTTGTATATCTCTCATGTCACCGCTAACACCGGATATTCCCAACAAGCCGCCGCGCTTTACCAATGTATCGCTTACCTCCTGCACGCTCATGCCAGTCATTTCTACAGCAAAAGGAAATACCCAAGGATCAAAGTCGCCCGGTCTGGTGGACATAATAGTACCGGACTGCGGCGTAAGACCGCTGCTTATTTCTACTGATTTGCCGTATTTGACAGCCGCTACCGACGTACCGCTCCCAAGGTGGCACGATACCATCTTTAATTGTTTTATATCTTTCCCCAATAAATCGGCTGCCGTTTCGGTCACATAACGATGCGACGTACCATGAAAGCCGTATTTACGTATACCATACGTTTCATACCACTCATATGGTATGCCATATATATAAGCATATGGAGGCAAGGTCTGATGAAAGTTTGTTTCAAATACAGCGAACTGCGGCACTGCGGGCAATAACTTTTGACAAGCCCGTATGCCCTTAACAGCCGGTGGCAAATGGACGGGAGCCAAGGGATAAAGCCTTTCTAATGCCTCGATAACCTCTTCATCGATAATAGTTGGCTTATTAAATCGTTCAGCTCCATGGGCGAGTTTATGGGCTATCGCGTCTATGCCATTATCCTCGGCGATAATATCGTCCTCTTTTAATTTCTCCATCAGTATCTCTATACCTGTGATAAAGGTGGCTTCCGGCACCGACTGGCTTAATCTTTTGTCATCTCCTACCATATAACTGAGTATGGCTTGCGGCGTATTCATGCGGTCTATATCAGCTTTAGCCAAGGTATTCTCGCCAGGCATTTCTATAAGCTGGCATTTCATCGATGAGCCGCCACAATTTAGACACAGTATCTTCATACCGTCATCTCCCAAAGCTTCGGATCAGGATTCGGGATAACCGCCGTACTCACCAGGAATCCATCCTCCCTGACAGATGCTGCACCGGCTTCAACCGCCGCCGTAACAGCCCCTACATCACCGGTCATGAGCACAAATGATTTACCTCCCATTCCCCGAGCTATCCTGACTTCCAACAGTTCTACCGCCGCCGCTTTGGCTGACGCATCGGCCGCCACTATGGCCGACGCCACAGAAAATGTCTCTATTACACCCAACGATTCCAGCTCGTCTATAGGCGTCGCTCCATTTAGGGCGGGAAACACATCATCATGCACATTGGCCAAAACAAAACTGTCTATGACATTTTCAGCAAAATCGTTTACGCCTCTATCCACAGCGCTTTGTACCGAACCAACGTCGCCGGATATAAGCAATATATATTTACCTGGGCATAACACAGTGGCTTCTATAACATCGACGTTTGCTGTTTTTATCATATTATCGGCAGCTACTAATCCCATGGCTATACTTTTAAATTCCACAAGACCTATTGCTTTTTTCCCGTTCATACTAGTCGATCCCCTCTATCACTATTTCTTGGCCCACAGCTTTGACTATACCGGATATGCTGGCATGCAGGTTTGCTCCAAGTTGACCCTCGGGTACCGAGCCTATAAGCTGGCCTTTTTTAACCCTATCGCCGGTGTTGACCAAAGGCGTTACAGCTACTCCGGTGCTCTGTTTAAGTGGTAACGATACCCTTTTTACAATTTGTTCATCCATTATCAATGGCGCCGGTTTATTATATTGGTTTAGTCCCAACCTTGCTATAAGCCTCTCCACAGGTATCAGACGCCCGTCGCGAAATGGATGTGCTACCAGATCTGCATTATGATGAGGGTTTTTAAATCCTCTCTTGGCCAGTTCCTCTTTTATAGCTATGTTTATGTGCCTCGGTGAAAGGTCCAAGGGGCAGGCAAACATATCGCATACGCCACATTCGCTGCATAAAAGCGCCGTGGTTATGGCCGCGCTATCAGTGGTAACACCATGTGATACCGCCCTTATGGTCCTGTGCGGCTCTATGCTGTGACCTATAAGATGACGCGGACATAAGTCCGTACATTCCTGGCATTGGCAGCACGATGCCATACCGCGCTTAACAGCCAGACCAGGCCGTTCTTGTTTGATAATAGCCAGGCGATGCATAGATGGCAATACTATAAAGCTCTTGGTAGTCTTGGTAACAACAGCACTGCTATATGAAATCAGTTTACCCATCATCGGTCCGCCATCTATAACAACAAAAGGTTCTACCAAAGGGCCCCCGGCAAACGATATGGCATCTCTGGCCGATGTGCCTATAGGTACTCTTACTGTTATAGGATCGCGCACTGCACCGGTTATAGTAACAAATTTTTCGGTGAGCGGCAAACCATGTATGGCATTGTATATATTAAAAAGCGTTTCCACATTCACGACCACTACGCCCACCATCAGCGGTATTCCGCCTTCAGGTACTAATCGGCCGGTTATATCATATACCAATATCTGCTCATCGCCGGCCGGATAGACATCGCGCAATATGCTTATCTCTATACCATCATAATGCGGTAGCAACTGCTCCACGGCGTGTATAGCCTCTTTGTATTTAGGCTTAAGACCTATATAAGCCTTTGAAGCATGGCAGGATATCATTACAGCCTGCAATGCCTGCAATATCTCATCGGCCTTGCCTGCCATAAGCTGCTGATCTACCCTAATCAATGGCTCACACTCAGCCCCGTTGACTATGACCACGTCTGCGTTAGCGTTTATCTTTACATGAGTGGGAAATCCAGCCCCGCCGGCACCAACCACACCCGCATCGAAAACCATGTCCTGTATCTGCTTATCAGTCATTTTATACTGAGCGACCCCCCAAATACTGCATTCCTTTCCCTTGTATAAGTTCTAGGCGATGTAATGCCTTCCCCTGTAGGCCCAGCCACCGTCATGGTGGGTTTACCTATGCCATCGCCGCCAAGACCAGTATAGGTCGGTACATTGATTACCGTCAAGGTAGCCTCGATAACTTGAGCAAATCTGGCTGCCCGTTCATAGTCCTTTGTATATATAGCCGCTGTATGCCTGAAACCATGCTCCATTGCTACGGATAATTGCAAAGCTTCTTCAAAATCCCTGACTCGTACTATCGGCAGTATAGGCATAAGCTGCTCCAGCGTAACCAATGGATGATCTGCAGAAACTTCCATAATTATCGCACGTATCTCATCGCTTATATTTATACCGAGCTCTCTAAGTATCACAGACGGGTTCTGCCCAACGAATTTACCGTTTATGTGTCCGTCTGTTACGACCAGTTCGGTTATAGCGTCTATAACATCCCCGCGCGCTATATAATTTCCATTACGTTCCATCGCAGCTATCAATTCATCGCATATGCTTTGTACGGCAAAAACCTCTTTTTCTGATATGCACAGCATATTATTGTCAAACGAGGCTCCCAACACAATGTTTTTTGCAGCCAATTCAATGTTAGCGGTTTCATCCACTACTACTGGCGGATTACCCGGACCTCCGGCTATACATTTCTTACCGCTAGTCATGGCTGCTTTTACCAAAGCAGCCCCGCCGGTAGCAACTATGAGCTTTACATCCTTATGTGCAAAGGCCTTATTGACATTATCCACGCTGGCTGTCCGCGCCGTCACTACCACATTGGCCGGGCCTCCAACTTCTGTTATAGCTTTATTAAGCAAGCTTATAGTTTCAAGAGATACTTTCAAAGCCCTTGGATGTGGGGCAAAGTAAACGGCATTGCCGGCCGCCACCATAGCTATACTATGATTTATAAGCGAACTGGTAGGATTAGTAGTCGGTTCCACTGAAATCACCAGGCCAAATGGACCGCGCTGAGTTAGTATCATGCCTACATCGCCTACATCCAACTTTTGTTCGAGGTCTTCGACGCCCGGCGTCAATAAAGCGGCATTCCTATTCTTTACTATCTTATCTTGATATCGGCCCAGCCGCGTTTCTTTCCATGCCATCTCGGCCAATCTTTCCGCATTCTCCAAGCATATTTTACGCATAGATGATATAATCTGCTTGCGTTTTTCCATACCCATATCGACCAATTGCCTCTGAGCCTTAGCAGCAGCATCCAACGCTGATTCAACATCATCGAATATGCCGTCTTGCCGCATGGTTTCATTCGCTTCCCATGCAACATCAGCGTAAACCTCTTGCTTATCCTGTACACTATCTTCAACGGCAATCAACTCAGGCGCCAACTTTTTCAATACAGCTTCTACTATGCCTGCTATTTTATCTTCTTGCACAATAAACTACATCCCCTCATTTACTGACCGGGAGCATGCTTTCTACGTCTGAATGAGGCCTCGGTATAACCACCGCGGCTATAAGCTGACCTAACGGCTTAGCCGCTTGAGCCCCCACCTCTACAGCGGCGGTAACGGCTCCTACGTCGCCGCGGATGAGTATACATACAAAGCCTGATCCCACTCGGACATTACCGACAACTTCTATATTGGCCGCTTTGGCCATGGCATCGGCTGCTTCTACAGCCGCTACCAATCCCTTGGTTTCAACCATTCCTAATGCATTTCCATTCATATATGCCAACCTCTCTTATAAACGTAATGAATCCGCGTTGTCTACAATGCCTACTATAGCAGCATCTATGGGAGCTTCCTTTTTCCCAACGGCTACCCTGGCGGCACCGCCTACTGCCACCAGTACCGTTTCACCCACGCCGGCGCCTACATTATCTACAGCCACCATAGGCTTGTCATCGCTGCCATATAACGGCTCAACTATGAGTAACTTTGAGCCCACCAACTGCTCATGCTTTCTAGTAGATACCACATTGCCGACAACCTTGCATATGATCATATCATCTCTCCTTACAGCATTATCTCGACGAGGTCCCCGCAGCGCACTCCTATGGCATTGGCATCGTCGGTATCTATGTGCATCTCAGTATCGAATTTCTCATTGACGCGTATCTGTACATTATACAAAACTGCTCCCTTTTCTCCTCCTGCTCTGACAGTAACGTAATCGTTATCTTTTAATCCTATAGGTTCAGCATCGGCCGGCGTCATGTGTATATGCCTATTAGCCAGAATACACCCTTCTTTTAGATTTAAAGCACCTTTAGGGCCTACCACAACTATACCAGCTGATCCATCAACATCACCCGACGGACGTACCGGCGGGTTAACGCCCAACCTTACGGCATCGGTCCGTGCAATCTCAACCTGCGTTCGCTTGCGTTCAGGCCCTAGTATGCGCACCCGTTCTATCGTCCTCAAATTGGGTCCTACTAATGTTACCGTTTCTTCAGATGCAAAATCATCGGCCATCAATGGCTTTAGTTTATGCAATTGATATCCCTTGCCAAACAGTGTATCCAAATCCTGCCTGGAAACATGAATATGACGCGCCGACACCCCTACCGGCACGCGGCGCTTTTGATATTGTAGCTCCTCTATAACAGCTTTAGTTATCAATTCCAACAACTTATCCCTGTCCACGGAATTATTCACCTCCCTAAAGATACAGACTTAAAAAGTAACGCAACTTATTTTATTTGCGGCAATATCTTAGCTATATCTTCATGGGGTCTGGGTATAACATGAACAGCTATAAGCTCTCCTAAGCTCTTGGCGGCCTGGCCTCCTACTTCCGTAGCTGCCTTAACAGCGCCTACGTCGCCGGTAACAAATACCGTCACCAAGCCAGAGCCTATTTTCTCTACGCCCACCAGCGTCACGCTGGCTGCTTTTACCATAGCATCAGCCGCCTCTATCGCCGCTGTTAAACCTTTGGTTTCTACCATTCCCAATGCTTCGTTTATCATGATTATAACCTCCTTGTTCTTCTTTTCGCTATCAGATTTTCTGGGACGCCCTCGCCGCTTATAGCTATTATCGGGAGGGACTGTGCCCTGTTCGAGCTGCACAGCCGTCTGGCCTTCAACCGTCATGTCATCATATTGGCCCTGTAACACATCATCTTCAGCCATTTTAAAACTCACCTACCAAATTCAATCTTTTTGACAACCGCAACTGCAACCGCCTGAATGTGTGCAGGAAAATGCACAGGCTTTACCGTTGCTGCCAAATATCTCAATCTTATGCTTAACTTCAGCCTTTATACCGCTTATGGTCGCTGTTATAACGTCCGGATAATTCAGCTCGGATGTATTATATACACCCTCACCCTCTTTCAACTGAAGCAAAACCCTTTGCACTACCCGCTGCACTATAGCCTCCTGACTATTTTCATGATATAGATTTGGCTTATCCATCTTGATAAGGCATTCATCCGAAAAAGCACCAGTGCAACTGGGTTTATCGCATAGACATACACTGTCTTGGAGCGTATTGACCGCCGCCAGCGACATATCAGTAAATATATTTATTTTAGATATCCCTCTGGCTATCGCATTTTGAAAATCCTGATCACTTAATCCCGAGCCACCATGCAATACCAATGGTATGTTTACACGTTTTTTAATGGCTTCCAGCCTATCAAGGTCCAACTTGGGCTGCGATCGGTAAACACCATGCACAGTACCCACTGCTACAGCCAATGCATCAATGCCAGTACGCAAAACAAAATCGGCGGCCTGATTCACATCGGTATAAAAAGCTGACGGATCATCTTGGCCTCCCAGTCCGCCTTCCGCTCCACCAACATGACCTAATTCGGCCTCCACTGATACATTCAGTATCTTGGCAATTCGCACCACTTCTTGCGTGTTGCGCACGTTTTGCTCGTAAGGTAGCATGGAACCATCATACATAACCGAGGTAAAACCGTAGTGCATAGCCTTTACTATGCCTTCGAAACTTTGGCCATGATCGTAGTGCACTGCTACTGGAATAGAAGCCTCTTTAGCAGCTTTGACCATCATCGGCGCCAATGTTTCTATATCCATGTAGGCTTTGTGTACTTCTGCAAAGCCCAATATCACCGGAGAATTTTCTTCTTCGGCCGCTTCTATGATGGCTTTCAACATTTCAAGATTTATAACATTGAACATGCCGACGCCGTACTTGCGCTGATCGGCATCGGCTAAGATCTGCTTGAGCGTCATCAATGGCAATATCATCACCTCCTAAATATTTATAGTCACTATGCCATCGAGAGCTTTACTTTATAGACGGTAATATCTTGGCTATATCGCTGTGAGGCCTGGGTATAACGTGAACAGCGATAAGCTCTCCCAACCTCTTAGCAGCTTGACCTCCTACCTCTGTAGCCGCCTTAACAGCGCCTACGTCGCCGCTAACGAATACTGTCACCAAACCTGAACCTATTTTCTCTACGCCCACCAGCGTTACGCTGGCCGCCTTTACCATGGCGTCAGCCGCCTCTATCGCCGCCGTTAAACCTTTGGTCTCCACCATTCCCAATGCATCATTATTCATAGTTCATCTTTTTCCTTTCTCAAATAAATTTAATCAACGCCTTCAGCCTTCTTTGCCTTTAAGAGTGCATCTATCTCTTCGGCTGGCTTCGGAATCACCAGTTTGCTATACACGCTGCTTACGCGATTCGCAGCCTCCGCAGCCGAATCCACAGCAGCATTTACAGCTCCTACATTCCCTATAAATCTAACGGTAACCATACCGCTGCCTTTAGACGGCTCATACCCTAATAAGGTTACATTAGCCGCCTTGACCGCAGTATCAGCAGCCTGCATGGCAGCAGCGAATCCAACAACTTCCACTATGCCCAGTGCATAATTCACAGCCCTCACCTCCCCTCTCTATCGATCAAATCGTATGTTTGTTGTGCTATAACCAACTCTTCATCCACAGACACCACTACAGCTTTTGTTTTGGAATCCTCGGTGGTTATAAAACGCGGGCCAATCCCAGCGTTATTTTTTTCTTGGTCCAATTCTATACCCAAAAATTCAAGGCCCTGGCACACTTTCTGGCGTATATGTGATGATTTTTCGCCTATCCCGCCTGAAAAAGCCAAAACATCGAAACCTCCCATAGCAGCGGCATAGGCGCCGACGTACTTTTTACAGCTGTATACAAATGTATCTATAGCCAGCCGAGCACGCTCATTGCCCGTGGCTGCTGCCTGTTCCACCTCTCTTAAGTCGTTGCTGACGCCCGATATGCCCAGCCAGCCGCTCTGTTTATTCAGCACATCGTCCATCTGATCGGTCGATAAACCCTCTTGTCGCATTATGTAGGTAACCGCTGCCGGATCTATATCGCCGCTGCGCGTGGATTGAACCAAGCCCTGCAATGGCGTAAGCCCCGTGCTCACATCCACTGAGCGTCCGTACTTCATAGCGTTAGCGGTGGTGCCGCTGCCCAGCATAAGCGATATTATGCGCAGTTCGTTTAGGGGCTTTCTCATAATTTGGGCAGTACGCTCGGTTATATCGGTAAAAGCTATGCCGTGGAAACCATAACGCCGCACACGATATTTTTCATAGTATCTATACGGCAACGCATAGGTATATGCATAATCCGGTAATTTCTGATGCAATGCAGTGTCAAACAAGCCCACCTGCACTATGTCAGGCATCAACTGCTTACAGGCTTCTATACCAAGAGCATTGGGCGGATTATGCAGCGGTGCTAAAGGCGCATATTCTTTCAATGTTGACAAAACCTCATCATCTATGAACACAGCACCTGTATATCTTTCGCCGCCATGTACCAATCTGTGGCCTATAGCATCTATAGCGCCTATCGAGTCATCATCTGTCAAAGTGCTTAACGCCATGCTTATAGCCGCTTTATGATCCGATATAGGCATTACCCTTTGCTGTGCTTCCTGACGAGCAGAACTGTAATGCAATACAGCATCGGTTTTGCCTATGCGTTCCACCATACCTTTAGCTATCACCCGCTCGCTCGGCATATCGAATACCTGAAACTTGACCGACGAACCTCCACAATTCAATACCAAAATATTCATCTTTCGGCCCTCTCTACACAAAATGAAAGGCGCCGCCCAATACGATACGTTCCTGGCGCGTAAAATGGCGCGGCGTACAGAATCCCTCGCCGGTCGGCCCGGTCAAAGTATGGGCATATACCAATGTTTTGGATTGAGGATCCATGCATGAATAAGATGGAGCATTTACCACCAGCACCGTCACTTGCATGGCACGCGCGTATTCTGTTATACGGTTTATATTATTGGAATGCAATATGGCGGTATGGCCGTCTCCATGCTCGGCTTTAACAGCCCATTTTACAGCCTCGTCGAAATCTTTGACCCGTACTATAGGTAATACGGGCATAAGCTGCTCTATCATTACCAGCGGGTGTTCCGGCGGCGCTTCGAATATGACGGTGCGCACATCATCGCCCACTTCTATGCCTATCTCTTTTAATATCACCGATGGATTCTTACCTACAAGTTGGCCGTTCGGCTTGCCGTCTTTTATAGTAACACCCGTTAAATTAGCAACATCTTGGCCTTTTATAAGGTATGCGTTATTTTTTTGCATTTCAGCTATAAGCCGATCTACTACGGATTCTACTACAAATACCTCTTTTTCAGCTATACATAGCACATTGTTGTCATAGCTTTCGCCGTCTATTATATCCTTAGCCGCTTTGGCTATGTCGGCCGTCTCATCCACTACTACGGGCGGATTGCCCGGTCCGCCGGTTATAGCCTTTTTGCCGCTCTTTAACGCTGCTCTTATCACGCCTTCCCCTCCGGCTGCCGCTACCATCTTTACATAAGGATGAGCGTATACTTTATTGGATGTCTCCATATCCGCCTTATCCACGGCCACCATGAGGTATTTAGGCCCACCGGCTTCGACTATAGCCTTATTGAGCGCCTTCATGGCCTCTAATGTGGCAGCCTGAGCTTTGGGATGAGGGCATATAAATATGGCGTTGCCCGCTGCCAGCATGGCTATGGCATGGTTTATAACAAAGGCCGTCGGGTGAGTGGAAGGCATGAGCGAAGCTATGACGCCCATAGGCCCATACTCTACTATGACAGAGCCGCCATCGCCGCTTAAAAATTCTTTCTGAAGGTCCTCTATGCCTGGCGTCAACATAGCGGCGTTTCTGTTCTTTACCGTTTTATCTTCAATCCGCCCATAGCCCGTGACCTCGTGCGCTATCCTGGCCAGATGCTCGGCATTTTCCACGCCGGCCGTTCTTATGGCGCTTATAATCTCATCGCGTTTTGATATGGGCATGGCGGCGAATTCTTTCTGCGCTTTATTGACCACCTCCATAGCCTCGTCGACATCGGTGTATACACCCCAGTTGTCGTTTGCTTTTACTACGGATTGTCGTGCCGATGCAATGACGTGATCATCGTCTTGAATCTCTTTCAGCACTTGTTCTACTATTGATGCTATCAAGTCTTCATTAAAAGCCATCGTTTATTTTCTCCTCTCTTAAAACTTCTTCTTTTATATGCATACATTGCTGTTAATATTATAAAGCATTACCAGACAGATACGGTATAACATACGGCCCCTCGGGTATGGCTAAAATAGTAGAATCCTGCCCATGCACCTCCAATGCACGCGCTATGCCTTCTTCAGGCGATGCTACTCTCGAAGCGAATGTCAGATCAAAGTTATCAAAATCGGACGAATAGAGCATTATATTTACCTTCTTCAATGCCTTTACCAATTCCTCTACTTCCCACTGATCCACTGTAAAGTTTTCTATATGGGATATGCGCCCGATAAAGGCATCGTAATTCCCTATAGCCTTGAGCTGTTTTAACACATCTACAAACGATGCGCTGCCCAGCCCCTCGCTGCACTCCGACAGCATGACGATAGTGCCACCATCCTTTATGACGTTGAGCGCTCCTATAAATCCTTTGACGGTTTGGTAATATGTCTTATCCAAAGGATATCCTGCCGTTGATGTGACAACTATATCAACAGGCCGGCTTACATTGTTTAATACCACGCGGCTATACTTATCTGCAAAAGATACACCGGCCGCATGAGCCGCTTCAAGTTCTCCGCAGAAGATGCCGCTTATTCGCCTATTTTCATCTATAACTACGTTTGCTACGAAATCTACACCTGCTTTTTTTGCTATCTCGGTTGCTTCTATGTGAAATGGATTGCCTTCGACAATACAATTGCCAGCTTTAGGGTGTTCTAATATACCAGGCATATGCATGTATTTGACCGTTTCTATAGATGATATGCCCGGGCATATAGACTTTCGGCCGCCTGAGTAGCCGGCCATAAAATGAGGTTCTATAAGACCGGTTATAATCTTTAAGTCGCTTTGTACATAATACTTGTTAACGTAGATAGGTATATTGTTTATAGATGTCCGCCCTAAATAGGCCATATCGTCCATCTTCTGTGAATAATGGTTGATTACACGATAATTATCCACTATATCTTGTCCAAGGAGCTCTATCATTTCATCGTCTAAATTAGGTCTATGTATGCCCGTGGCTATCAGGATGGTTATATCATCCTTCGATATACCCGCTGCCTCAAGGCAGCGTAGTATAGGCGGCAAAAGCAGCTTGTTCGGCACCGGCCTTGTAATATCCGATACCACTATGCAAGCTGTGCGCTTGCCCTTGGCCAATTCATATAATGGTAAGCTTGCTATGGGATTGAAAATAGCTTCTTCAATGGCCTTATCTGCGTTATCTATGATCGGCATAGTATGCTTGCGTACTATTCCTGCAAGATTCTTGTCGGGTATATCCACATTTATACCTGTTTTCCCATATAAGAAACGGGTTTTCATCTGCGCTACATCCTTTACATCTTATATGCTTCATTTTATCAATTAAAGTATATATAGTCAAGCTTATTTTTTGATTTTATCATAATTATGTTGTATTTTTGTTGTATTTGACATATAATAAAAGCCCCCTATTTTATAGGAGGCTTTATTCAAACTTCAAAACAACGATATCTGCAATATAAATGCCGCGAATACAACCGATACCATAGACAGCAATTTTATCAATATATTAATCGACGGGCCGGATGTATCCTTAAACGGATCACCCACAGTATCTCCGACCACAGCCGCCTTATGGCTGTCAGAACCCTTGCCGCCGTATTCGCCGCTTTCGATATATTTCTTGGCATTATCCCATGCGCCACCCGAATTGGCCATCATGACCGCCAATATAAAACCGCTGACTGTAGCGCCGGCAAGCATACCGGCTACACCGTTTACTCCAAGCAAAAATCCTACTAAAAGAGGCGCTACAATAGCCGTCAAAGCAGGAGCTATCATTTCCTTCTGGGCATTGCGTGTGCATATGTCGACGCACCGCGCGTAATCGGGCTCGGCTTTGCCCTCCATAAGCCCTTTTATCTCCTTAAACTGACGACGCACTTCCATAACTATGCTCTGTGCGGCTCTGCCGACAGCGCTCATGGTCATGGATGAGAACAAAAACGGCAACATGCCGCCCACAAACAACCCCACAAGCGTAGGCGGATTGAGTATCGATATATCCAGCTTAAAGTCCAATCCCTGGGTCTGCACTATACGCGCAACTTCATCGGTAAACGATGCTATCAAGGCCAGAGCCGTCAGAGCGGCCGAGCCTATAGCAAATCCCTTGCCGGTAGCAGCTGTGGTATTGCCGAGTGAATCCAACGCATCAGTACGACGGCGAACCTCTGGGTCCTGATGGGACATTTCGGCTATACCGCCGGCATTATCAGCTACCGGCCCGTAAGCATCTGTAGCAAGCGTTATGCCCAATGTGCTGAGCATGCCCACCGCTGCTATAGCCACGCCGTACAAGCCCATATTAAAATCCCCTGCACCGCCTGCTAAGAAGTAACTGGCCAATACCGCCGCACCCACTACTATAACCGGCACAGACGTGGAACGCATGCCCAACGACAAGCCCCCTATAATGACGGTAGCTGGACCAGTGGTGGATGTACTCGCCAAATCGCGCGTAGGCTTATATGAGTCGGACGTGAAGTATTCTGTAAAGTATCCTATTATGACGCCAGCCAATAAACCGCTCAATATAGCAAAGTATACGCCTATATGCTCCATACCCAGCACTTGCCACACTAGGAAGAATGATATGACAGCTATCAGCGCTGCGCTTATGTACGTACCCCGACGCAATGCAGCTAGTAATACGCTTTGCTTTGCATCTTCTTTGGCATGGACGAAAAACGTACCTATTATAGACGCTATAACACCAATAGCAGCCATTGTCATAGGTATAGTAACACCGTCAACACCAAGCCCCGCTGCAACCGCCAGCGCACTGGTGGATACTATGGAGCCTACGTATGATTCATACAGGTCAGCACCCATACCGGCTACATCGCCGACATTATCACCGACATTATCGGCTATGACGGCAGGATTGCGCGGATCATCCTCAGGAATGCCAGCTTCCACTTTGCCTACAAGATCAGCGCCGACATCTGCTGCCTTAGTATATATGCCGCCGCCTACCCTGGCGAACAGCGCCATCGAGCTCGCACCCATGCCGAATGTCAGCATAGCGCTGGTGACGCTCTGTATACGAACAGCAGCATCCAGATCCCTGTAGAACCATGTTAGAAAATAATACCAAAAACTTAAATCTAAAAGACCGAGACCAACCACCACCATGCCCATAACGGTACCGGCCGAGAAAGCCACTCGCAAACCCGCATTAAGGCTCTGCTTTGCAGCGTTGGTTGTTCTGGCATTGGCGTTAGTAGCCATCTTCATGCCGAAGAACCCCGACAAGCCTGAAAAAAAACCGCCTGTCAAAAAGGCAAATGGAACGAATATAGTCAAGAAGCCATTGAGTGCCAATATGAGCAATACGACAAACATAACAGCGAAAAATATGGCCACGCCCGTATACTGCCGCTTAAGATAAGCATTGGCGCCCTCTCTGACAGCCCGCGCTATACGTTGCATATCCTCGGTACCCTCGCTGTGTTTCATTACCGTATAAGCCATATAAGCCGCAAACAACAAGGCCAGGACAGAACCGATAGGGGCTAACAGCAAAAGATCCACGATAACACCTCCAAAGTATGTATTTTATAGAAGCTAATGCATCAATGCAATACCCTCATATATTCTAATATGAGGCAATAAATTTATCAATAGTCACTTATAGATATCTTGCTGGTACTTCCATCATAATCTACAGTATATATGCGATCGGCCACCTCGCTCAGCACCCGGTTATGCGTCACCATTATCACTTGACGGCCAAATGTCCTGCTTATCTCTTTCAAGAATTCAGATACGTTGTTTATATATTCTTCACTGACATGTTTGGCAGGCTCATCCAATACCAACGGACCGGCAATGGGCGGATTATAGGATTGAAGCATGGCTATACGTATAGCCAGCGAGATTATATCTACCACACCCCCGCCGCGTGATTCCTGTGGTCGTACCTTCATCGTATCTCCTTGATAGTTTGAAATAACATAAAACTCGGCTTCAGGACGCTTGCGCAGCTCTGAAAGCTCTATTTCAAAACGTATATCGCTTTGAAATATAAATTGCAGGCAACTGGTAACCAACCTCTCTATTTGATTTTTAGCCTGCTGCCTCGCAAAGTCTGCAGCATGATCGAGCAAAATTCTGGTCTTTTCCAGTATATCCAACTGCTTTTGCGCTTCTTCCTTTTGCTTTTGAACTTGCTGCCTCATGGCTAGCAGTTGATCGCATTTAGACTTTTCTGTCATGTAGACGTCCTGGGCTCGCCTGTATAGTTGTTTTATATCGTCAAGCTGCTGCTTATTCGCATCCATAATATGCATTACCTCAATGCTTTAATAAGTCTGGCGGCAAAAGTTCTCGAGCCTGCTTTATCAACATATCTATTTCATTTTGCAGTCGCTTTATCTCATCATCTAACTGCTCGGGTTCTATACCAAGTTCCGCCAATTCTTTTATAAGCTCATCGCGCTGTTTTTGAAGTTGTTCCAATCTTGTTTCCGCCTTTACCTTCATGGTCTTGGCCCTTTCCAAATCTTCTTTCAATGACGCCAATACCCTTTCATTATCATCCATGTTTCTTTACCTCCATCATCTTTTATATGCCGACACTATATCTTCCACCGTAGAAACATCTATTTTAGACATGCACACGGGACACCGCCCTACCTTCATCAATATTTCTCCATAGTGCTCGGCTTTTTCATTTATTTCTTGCTCAATCTGCGTTATATAGCGCTGTCCCTCCGCTATATGCTTATCCACATCCTTGAGATGGCCGGATAAATCCCGTATTCTGTTCAGCAATACCATATATCGTTCGGTTTCCGATAGCATAGATCGACATTTGTCGACTTGCTGTAATGCATCTTTAAGTATTACAGCCTTGCTTAATTCGGTATTCGATGTTTCAAGGCGTTTTTTTAATGCTTCTAAGCGCTTTAGATTCATAAGCGCATTCGATGCCGAATTGAGCCAACGCTGACAATCATCCAACCTCTCAATCTTATGCAAAACTTCTTGCTGTTTTTTTATATCGCTATATACAGCCGTTAAAGCCAGGCTTATCTGAGTATATTTATTGAGCAGACGGTTGGATGCCAATGCTTTCTCCACACCGGCCTGTGCTTGAGGTAAACCTGCCATACTTTTTATTATCGCTTTATCATGGGCAATATCGCTCTCGATAGCCAGCCATCTTCGATTTATATTTTTCAACACTTTAAGATTGGCCGTTAATGCCTCTACATTATGTATATGCTTCTCCAAAGCAGGTATAACATCGAGCCTGCTTAGAATCGCTTGATTCTGGAGCGATTCCATTCCTATGGACTTTAAATTCCGATTTACTTCAGCAAGGCGATCCAAACGCGCGGTTAACTGGTCTAGGCGGTCTATACATCGACCTTCTTGCTCTATAGCTTGCTCTAACCGTGGAAGGTAATCGAATCGCTCTATAGACTGGCTCAGATTATCTATATCGCGATCCCATTGTTTTACCTGCTGCGACAACCTCGTTATATCAGTAACAGTGCTTTGCATAGCCCGATCTATTATGTGTACGCCCACCAGACGGCCGAGGGCCTTGGCTCTCGTAGCCCCTGTTTCAGTCAGCATGAAAGGCCCTTCAAGCTGCTGCCCTATGTTTATGCTAACAGCGTTGTTCTCATCCAATACTACTTTGCGTATGCCATGAGCGTTCAATATCTCAGCCGGTATTTCATTGCCAAAACCTTCGAACACCTGTTTCTGGCCATCTTGAGCTATTAAAATATATCGGTTATATGACGAGGAACGCTCCCTCACTATAGTATAACCATTAGACATGCTCAGCGTTACCCGGCAGAAAGATGCTCCCTGCCTCATAAATTCCATGCCGCGCGGTTCATTATACAGCACCCACTTTATAGCCCTTATAATCGCCGTTTTGCCGCTGTCAGAAGGACCTACAAATATATTAAGCCCGGGTGTTAAATCTAGTTCTGTATGTTCATGCGATTGAAAATTCTCTAACAGTATCTTCTCAATATAATTAACTGCCATCATTACATCTCCGCATATTGTTCAGCTGCCGCTATACGCCTCAATGCCTCTTCTTTTACTTCATCGCCTATATGCTCATTATTGGCCACCTGCTGCACTATAGCCGACAGATCAAGGCGTTTGAACTCGCCCGCCGCCCCTATTTCCTGAAAGAATGTAGCCAGTTTCTGTTTTTTCATCTGCTCCTGCTCTATGTATGTTCTATCCAACACCTCCATAGCAGGCTTAGCGCTTTTAAGGCATTCAATCTTCACTGATATCCCCTCAGCTTTATCTATATCCAAAATCAGCACCGCTGGCCATCGCTCCATCTCTGCCATGCTGCTGGTCATGCGTATAAGGCTGCCGGGATTTATAAAATATTTATCATTTATCCGTTTTATGCCGAATCCGGTATGAAAATGCCCGCTAAGCGTTATATCGGCTTCGGTATCGGCTATATCGTCTATAAGGGTGTAAGCCGCCCCTTCAAATATCTTCTTTTCCAACAACATTCCATGCACCATATGAACGGCGAAATCAACGTTAGCCGGCTTGGACACGGTATAATATTGTTTGCGCCGATCTTTATAATCTATATCATACGTATAAGGCTGTCCCGTCAACTGTATGCGCATTGAAGCATCCTCGAATATAACAGGATTTGATGGTTCTATTAACCTTATAATATTTACGCCGTCCAATAATCCTACCATGGTACGGCCTATAGTGGCTGGATTATGGCCGTATATATCGTGATTGCCAGCCACCCCGTATATAGGTTTGTCAAATTTCTGAAATATGGCAGCGAATTCCCTGACTATGGAAGGTGAAATATCCGGGCGGTCAAAAAAATCCCCGCCGTGAAGCACCACATCCACACGCTGCTCATGCACGATATCGCTTACTTCATTCAACTTGTTCTTTAACGTATCATATACATCGTCTAGCCTACCTCTCGGGGCAGTACCGCGTATATGTGTATCAGTCAAAAAGAGAAATCTCATCTATCGTCCTCTGTACCTTCAACAAAAAAATTTTTCACTATAGCATACGCCATCGATCTATTAAAGCCTCGGCGAATCAAAAAGGCCATAGCTTTGGGCATGGCCTCTTTATCATGTTTATCAAAACGTCTTTCTATAAGCTCACGAGCTATACCGCGCTCATCGATCTGAGCCTCGCGCCAAGCTTGATCTATAATATCCCTATCTACGCCCTTAGCATAAAGCTCAGCGCATATAGCCGCATAACCCTTCGGATTAAATCTCATACGTTCTCTTATCCACATGTCGGCAAATGCCGAGTCATTTATATAGCCCATATCCTGATATTTATTTATAAGATCGGATATATCTTCATCCGCACAGCCTTTATTACGAAGATATTGCTCTATTTCATGACGGCTGCGTTGCCTATAGGATAGAAATTTGAGCAGAAGCGCTTCGGCGCTCGGCGGTTGAGAACGTTTGTGCATATCAGCAATAATTACTCGGCCGGCTCTTCGACTTCATCGACAGCCGATATAAGCTTTACCTTGCCCAATTTATATTGTTCCCTTATTTTTTCTTCTATATCGCGGCATATCTCGGGATTATCTTTAAGAAACTGCTTGGCATTCTCTTTGCCCTGCCCTATCCTATTATCATTGTACGAATACCACGACCCGCTTTTTGCTATAATGTCCTGGTCTACAGCCAGATCCAGTATATCGCTTTCGCGCGATATGCCTTCGCCGTATATTATATCGAATTCGGCTTGCTTAAACGGCGGCGCAACCTTATTTTTAACCACCTTTACCCTGGTATGGGTACCTATTACATCGGCACCGTTCTTAATAGTATCGGCTTTGCGTACATCCAGGCGTACTGATGCATAGAACTTGAGCGCCCTTCCCCCTGGTGTGGTTTCTGGATTGCCGTACATAACGCCTACTTTTTCACGCAATTGATTTATGAATATGGCTACCGATTTAGATTTGCTTATGGCACCGGTTAATTTACGAAGGGCCTGAGACATAAGTCTGGCCTGCAAACCGACATGGGCATCCCCCATCTCCCCGTCTATCTCGGCCTGTGGTACCAATGCAGCTACTGAATCGATGACAACCACATCCACGGCACCGCTTCTGACCAATGCTTCGGCTATCTCAAGGGCTTGCTCACCGGTATCCGGCTGGGATACTAAAAGATCATCTATATTTACGCCTAATCGTTTCGCATAGGCTGGATCCAGCGCATGCTCAGCGTCTATAAAGGCCGCTGTTCCACCGATTTTTTGTGCTTGCGCTACTATATGCAATGCTACGGTGGTCTTCCCGGATGACTCCGGTCCAAATATCTCTACCACGCGACCTCTTGGTACGCCACCGACCCCCAATGCTATATCGAGACTAAGTGAACCGGTAGGTATTACTTCAACATTAAGCCGAGCGGTATCATCACCTAACTTCATTATAGAACCTTTGCCGAATCGCTTCTCTATCTGGCTCAACGCTGTTTCCAGGGCATGTTCTTTTTCCATCATCAGTTTATCAATCCTTTCGAACAGTCAATATACCGAACATTTGTTCACCTTTCTATTATACCCCTTAGTTCTTCCAGCGTCAATCGTTATTTTTGAGCAAATGCAGGCGCAATAGGTTCAGTGCTGTAAGCGCAGCTATTTCTTTTATCCGCCTGCGATCGCCGTTAAACACATGTTTGCTGCTATACGCTCCATAGCTATCCGCTATAGCCATATATACCAAACCGACCGGTTTAGACAGCGTACCTCCATCAGGACCGGCTATACCTGTAACGGCTAATGCTACATCAGCATGGCTGTGAGCCAATGCCCCTAATGCCATTTCCTCAGCAGTCTGTGGGCTTACTGCTCCAAAACGATTCAATGTATCACTCGACACGCCCAATAACTCCATTTTGGCTTCATTACTATAAGTAACCAAGCCTCTATCAAATACCATGGATATGCCAGGTACATCTGTTAATTTATCGGATATAAGTCCGCCTGTACAAGATTCAGCCAACGCGAGTTTAAGCTCACGTTCTATAAGCATACGGCTTACCACTTTGCTCAGGGTGTCATCATCCACACCATATACAGCATCACCCAAACGCTGCTTTATTTGCCGCTCGACGGGATTTATCAACGCATAAGCATCCTCGCCTTTACGCACCCGCGCGGTGATACGCAATGTAACATCGCCATGACCAACCAAAGGAGCTATTGTAGGATTGTCCTGTTCATCCAGTAAATCCTTGACCATTTCTTCCACTTTTGACTCACCTATACCGAATATGCGGATCACCTTGGACACGATGGTATAATCCGAGCATTTCTGTAAAAACGGCACTACAGTCTCTTCAAACATAGGTTGAAGTTCCAAAGGTGGCCCAGGCAATACTATAAATATACCTTTCTCATGCTCTATTATTACACCGGGCGCCGTACCGTTGGGATTGGGTATTGGTATGCTTCCTTTCGGCAGTAAAGCCTGTTTTATATTATTATCGCTTACTTGTCGACCAGTACGATTAAAATGTTCCTTAATATGTTGCAAGCTAGGCTCATGCATTTGTAGCTCTAAACCTAGAAATTCGGCCACTGTTTCTTTCGTGAGATCATCGACCGTTGGGCCAAGCCCACCAGTAGTAATAATGAGATCAGCCCTCTTTACAGCCACGTCCAAGGCATCCAGCAAACGTTGCTTGTTATCTCCCACGACCGTATGATAGTATACGTTTATCCCTAACTCAGATAATCTCTGTGATATATACTGGGCATCAGTGTTGGCAATCTGGCCTAAAAGCAACTCGGTACCCACGCTTATAATTTCACAATCCATCTAATTCTGCCTCCTGTTTAACCTTTAACCTTAATCAGTATAGTACAATCCACATAAATTCGCAATAACTTAACGATAATTTAACCAATTTACAGGACAATATAAAAAGGACCGCTTAAGCGATCCTTAAAAATTTATCGTTATACTTATTGGCACCCTCCCCATTATACATAACGCCTGCTATATCCGCCGCGTTGCTTGGCCTCTTGATTCTGCTTCAAATCATTCAACCTTTCTTCACTATCTTTTAAGAATTGGGCCAGCCTATCCTCAAAGGATAGCGCTTGTTCTTTATTTTGGTTATTTATTGATACATTCTCTGGCTGTTTGGCTTTTTTTATCGATAAACGGATCTTGCCGTCATCGCCTATCGACAATACCTTTACCCTAACCCTATCGTTTTCTTTTAATTGATCCTTTATATCGGCAACGTAAAAATCCGCTATTTCAGATATATGGACCAAACCTGTACTGCCATCGGGCAATTTAATAAAGGCTCCAAACTTGGTTATTCCAGACACTGTGCCATCAACTATATTCCCCACTTGTAAGGTCATAAAATGAGATTATCCTCCTTTTTTTATTTAACACTAATGTTTATATACAATATAAAAATAACCAGTTCTATAACGGGGCGTCGTCTTGCATTAACCTAAGAAACTTATTTGCCCAATTCAGAATCATCTAGGTATCTCACTTCTCCATCCTTAACCATGCCAAGCTGCTCCCGTGCCACTCTTTCAATATACTCGTCGGTATTGGATAGATCGATTTGGCGTTCTAATCGTTGGTTTTCTTCCTTCAGCTCTGCTATCTGCTCAGAAACCTGTTGCTTCTGGGAACGTATGTAATTGAACTGCGTTTGTTGATTTATCAACATCGCAGACACATACCCTATAAGCAAAAGCAGCAAGCCTATGCGCAAAAATTTCTTTCGCTTTTTCATTTTCCTCTCCAGCTTGTCTAATGTTTATATATTAATATATTCGCCACAAATCTCAAAAATCCTTCTATTATTTAAAATTTTTATGCCTACTGTGAACAAATTTATAAGGCAACAGTAACAAATTAATTAAGCCTCTAGATATAATTGCTACTACTTCCATTATTTTGGTAAACAGCGCAATAAAATATCGGCTTATAACGAGGAGATAACACATCCAACCTACTCCGAAAGCAAGGAATAGATAAAATCGTATTTCTGCATAATTAATCTTAAAAAGCACGTAAAAACAAAACAATGCAGTTACCAGCCAAAATAGCAGATCCAGTAAACCTATTATCACCTTGGACGGCCTGCATTTCCATCGGAATACTCTGTATAGGTCATACACAATACCTACTAGGAAACCGCATATGATCATAATACCAAAAACATATGTCTGCTCTATATTCACTTGAACATCTTACCTAAAAAACCGGATGTTTTACCGTGACTATCTATTTTATCTGTGTAATTGAGCCCATCTATGTAACCTTCTACCATCAGCTCACCATCGTCCAGGCTCAGTTTATTAATATGAAGACCGGTTCCTTTTACTATTACATAACCAACGCTAGTGGAAACGCTTATAATTTCCTCGTTAAAGCTTTCCACATCATTCACTCCAGTAATAGTCATCCTTTCTCTATTTTGCATTACAACGGTATGAGGCACATCTTTCACGATCTTTTTAGGTTCTGGTTCTTTAGCGGGCAAATTACTTCTCTCCCTTCATAGCCAATTTATATTATCGATAAATGATATGCCTGTACCAAAATATTTAGAACTATTACGTGCCCTAATCCCACATCTTAACGATGTCTATCCCTTTATAGTAATACTTTACTATTTCTGAGGCAGTCTGACCATCTTCAGCCATTTTATATGCACCCCATTGGGACATACCCACTCCGTGGCCATACCCTTTACCTTTTATGATCAACTGCCCATTTTTATATACCAACGATGTGAGCAGGGTAGACCGCATCTTTGTACTACCTAACACCAGACGCAGCTCGGGCGCTGATACAACGGCATTATCAAATTTTATAGCCGTAGCCCTGCCTGACGGCCCTCTTGCAACTACTTTGGCGGTATCAAAATCATTTATGTTTACATTTAAGCTATGCAAAGCTCTCAGCACCTCATTTTCAGAAAATGTAGCTTCCCAGGCTTTACTATTGGCAGGTGCTTTATCCGACTCCTGCGATCTTACTACCTGTATATACGGCGGCTCCTTCTCTTTATAGTTAAGCCCCTCTTTGGCTGTAGCGGTCATACCGCCAGAATGCGCATGAAACCATGTATTGGCGAAATGCCCATCGTATACGATGACCTGACCACGTGTGCTTCTGACAGCTTCTTTTATACGATCATTTACAGCAGAAGGATTCCACGCTTGAGCTTCTTCTATATCCGTAGATACATCGGCGTTTCCATACCTTGAACCGCCTTTTTCAACGATAAAATTCAAGACGAAGCTGCGCGCTATAATGGCTTGAGCTGCTAATGCTTGTAGCGGCCAATCATTTTTCATCTCGCCTGCCACGACCGCTGCTATATAATCTTCAAACTTCATCTCGTCAACTATACCTTTATCTTTATCATAAACCCTTAAAATCGGCTCTGCATTGTTTCCCGTGCTTATTTTAGTCGGTATAGCCGGCTTATCGGGTTGCTTCGGCTGCGTAAGAGGCTCGGGCCTAGTGCGAGCACATGATGTAAGAACCAATAATACAACTGCTATTATAACAAAATTGCGTTTTTTGAACATACTACAATCCTCCTCATGATATATACGATCATAGTATCTCAATAAACGCAATCTATTAAACACAAATTATAAATGTTATATCACTTTATATAGTTCTGAAACCTGTTCTTTAGACGGCGATTCTACTACCTGCAATATTTGATATCGCATGACTCTGTCGCCAAACTGTATTTCCAGTACATCTCCCGCCTTAACCTCAGCAGCAGCCTTAGCCACACGACCGTTTATTTTGACCCTTCCTTGATCACATGCTTGATTAGCAATGGTACGCCTTTTTATAATGCGTGAAACTTTTAAGAACTTGTCTAAACGCATCGACATTTCCCCTCTGAATAAAAGTAAAGCTGCGAATTACTCGCAGCTTCTGGTACATTAACCCTTGACGGCATCTTTTAAAGCTTTTCCCGCTTTAAATACCGGGGCTTTGGATGCTGGTATCATTATTTCCTTTTGCGTTTGAGGATCACGGCCCTTTCGAGCGCTGCGAGGGCTAACTCTAAATGTCCCAAACCCTACCAATTGCACTGTATCACCATTAACCAATGCCTCGGTAACCGCATCCACAAAAGCATTCAATGCTTTTTCAGCATCCTTTTTGGTCATCTCACCTTTCTCTGCCATCTTTGCTATCAGTTCTGCTTTATTCAATGGGTTTTTCCTCCTTTGTTTAATTAGTCTTGCTTTTACCATTATTTTTGCAGATTTTGAGCTAAAAATCAATACTTTTATTAAATTTTACAATTTAGCCTGCTCCCAAAGCTCGTCCATCTCCTTTAGCGACATATCTTCCAGCCTCTTACCGGCTCCTTTAGCGCTATTCTCAATATATTCAAATCGCTTTATAAATTTCTCCGTAGCTTCATTGAGCGCTAACTCGGGCTGTATATCCAAAAAGCGAGCCACATTTACTATGGCAAACAGCAGATCACCGAGTTCTTCTACTATTTTACCATAATTTTCACTTAAATATACATCCTTAAATTCCTGGAGCTCTTCATCCACTTTACTAATAGCATCTTTCACATCATCCCAGTCGAAGCCCACCGCTGCAGCCTTCTTTTGAACTTTATAGCTCCTCATGAGCGCGGGCAATATAGACGGTATAGCTTTCATCCTTTCTGTATGAGTATCAAAACCCTTTTCATCGGACTTAATCCTCTCCCAATTATCCAGTACCTGCGCCACCGTATCGGCGGTATCGTCGCCAAAGATATGCGTATGCCTGCTTATCATTTTACGGCATATATTATCTATAACATCTTGGATGGTAAATCTGTTTTGCTCGGCAGCTATTTGAGCGTGGAATACCACCTGAAGGAGCACATCGCCAAGTTCTTCTTTCAATTCATCGTCATGTTTATGGTTTATAGCATCCACTACCTCATAGCTTTCTTCTAACATATACTGCCGAAGGCTTTCATGAGTCTGTTCTCTATCCCACGGGCAACCCCCCTCGCCGCGCAATTTAGTCATAATATCCAATAAATCCTTAAAATTAAAATGTTGCTCTTTGTCGCTCATCGTAACATCCCCATTCTATAAAGTTTATCAGCCATCCCTTTTAAACGATCTATCTGACGGAGATCATTATACGTCACCGCTCCTATAGCCATAAGCATCAAACCGTATACTATTATACCTACCAGAATAGCCAGCAGAGTAGCTATACTATTGCTGCCCAAAAATACATATAACCATCTATATAGCACCCACACCGCCGCTATCATGACACCGGCGGATATAGCAGGTTTTACCAAAAATGATGCCGCATTGAATTTTATATGCGTATACCGCGCAACCGCCAACAGATCCAAGACAGCCGCCAACCCATAACAGGCTATGGTACCAAAAGCAGCGCCTCTTATATTGAGCGCCGGTATACCCACTAATACATAATTCATCACTATCTTAAGCAGCGCCCCCCAAAAAAGATTTATAACCGGTATACCCACTTTACCCACTCCTTGAAGTATACCAGCCGATGTCTGCACTAATGTAAGAAATATTATAGAAAACGCTAATATCTCGAGTATCTGACTGCTTATAGCTAACTGTTGTGCCGTCAATGTTTGATATAGGAGTTGTAATATAGGCTGGGCTAATACAGCCATGCCAAGCGCTGAAGGCAGGCCTAGAAGTATGGTTAATCGTATAGCAATATTAGCTTTTTCTTGCAAACCATTTATATCTTTTAATATAGCGGCTTCTGATATAGCCGGTACCAAGCTTGCCGATAGTGCTACGGTTATGACTTGAGGAAAATTGACCAAAGTATTGGCATAGCCCGTTAGATAGCCGTATAGCTCGGTGCTTTGCTGGGTAGATAACCCCAATCCAGCAAGTCGCCTGGGTATTATCATAAGATCAGTAATATTGACCAATGGTATAACCAATCCTCCTATGGTTATAGGAATCGCTATTCTCAATAATTCTTGTAATATCGATTCTTTCCTTTCGCGATATCGCCTGTTAAAGTCTCGCTGCACAGCTAATCTTATATCATGGCGCTTGATATTGTATGTTACCACAAGCATTGCAAAGGCCAGTACTTCGCTTATAGTCACGCCCAGCACAGCGCCCATAGCTCCATACTGCACACCTTTGGGCATCCAGAGGCTGGCTAGCCACAATCCGAATATCAGTTTACCTAATTGTTCGATTATCTGGGATAATGCAGTAGGTATCATCTGCTGCATTCCTTGAAAATAGCCTCTGTAAGCCGATATCATTGAAACAAAGAATAATGATGGCGCTATAGCCAAAAATGCGTACAGCGATTTTTGATTCTTAAGGTACAAAGCCAGCAAAGGCGTAGCTAGCAGCAATAATACAGTTGTAATAATACCTAAGATCAACAACAGCTTGAATGATATCATAAAAACTCGATGAGCATCTCTTCGATGGCCTAAAGCGATGCGTTCAGCCACCATTTTGGATATAGCGGTAGGTATGCCGGCTACCGATATATAAAGCAACGTAGTATATATTGGATAAGCCATCTGATATAAGCCCATGCCTTCAGGACCTATTATGTAGGCCAGCGGAATTCTATAAAATGCACCTATTATCTTAACTAAAAGGCCAGCCAAACCCAATATGGCAGCACCCTTTAAGAATGTTTGTCTGCTCATACACCGCTCCATCTAATTATTCGTCTCTTTAATCTATTTAATTTTACGATAAGATAGCATTTTTTGCAACACCGATTGCGACATAAATAAAATACCGGCAATCTAATGATCACCGGTATCTCATAGTTTGACGTCACCCTTGCATCTGCTTAGCCAAAAAGTCTGCCGCAGACCGCGCCACTTTGATGTCCGACTCTCCGATAACTGCATTCGGTTCTTTGGACAATAATATGACCGCTCCTACTCCTTTGCCGTCAAACGGAGTGACGATAGGAGCTATAAGCTCGGCTGTATATTTAGCCTCATCATCGGCAACAATGCTGCAAGGTTTCCTATCAGTATTCTTATCAGCTATAAATATTTCTTTACCAGTTATTATTTGCTCCAACTCACTGCTGATACGTTTATCTTGAAGATCCTTTTTTATAGCAGCACCCGATACGGCTATTATGTTATCTTTATCAGCTATACACACTATATGCCCCAATATCTGAGAGATTGTATCGGCATATTCTTTGGCGAAATCATTTAATTCGCCTATAAACGAATACTTTCTCAGAATCACCCCGCCTTCTTTATCGGTGAAAATCTCCAGCGGATCGCCTTCTCGTATCCTCAAAGTCCTACGTATCTCCTTGGGTATAACTACCCTGCCCAGGTCGTCTATACGTCTAACAATACCTGTAGCCTTCATATATATGCCTCCTTAATCTGTATTGTTTTACAAAACCATCCTTACCGCATTTATTATCTTACCAATGGGCAAGTTTTATTCACTATTTTTCACCAATGATACATAGACCAAGGAGGCTTATATATTACTTATAATTTTTTTCGTATTTCTTTATATCCGATCCTTTTTTCCATTCCTCTATAAGCGCTGTTATCTTATCATTTTTCTTCTGTTGTAGTAACGTATCGTGTATCTCCTGTTTCTTCTCTTCAAACGTGTGAACTTTTGAAGGTATCTTTTCTTCCAATCTGATTATATGATACCCATAGGACGTTTGGACAAGACCGCTTATATCGCCCTTATTCTTTAAAGCAAACGAGGCTTCTATAAAAGCCGGTTCTATTTGATCTTCGCGCGAAAATGTAAGGGTGCCGCCTTGATCCTTTGTCCCTGCATCGTCCGAATACTGCTTAACCAACTCAGCAAAATCATCTCCGGCTTTGGCTTTAGCCAGAACCTGTTCGGCTTCTGGCTTTATCTTATCGTATTCCGTCTTTTTGGTAGTCTCATCGGCTGAATACTTGTCTTCAGGAATGCTTATCAATATATGGCTCACTTTTACCATCTCTGGATCGGTAAACTCGGTATCTTTGTTTTCGTCATAATATTTTTTTACCTCTTCATCAGTCACTGTGATACCAGCCGTCAATTGATCAAACAACTTCTGCTGCACGGCATCCCCCTGAAGCAGTTGCTCCAATTCTGCCTCGGTCATCTGCTGCTGTTTAAGCATATCGGCAAAAGCTTCTTCTCCGTATGCATCCTTTAGCTGCTGTAGCTGATCCTTGACCTGTTTTTTATCATCATCGGTAAGAGCTATATTATTCTTCTTCGCTTGTTGGTCAACCAATTTTTGAGTTATGAGACCTTCTACTATATCCTCTCTCATTTGCGCTAAAGTATCAGCATAGTCCGTGCTGGTCTCCAATGTCTTTTTGTCTATACCGTACTGCTGTTCCACAGCATTGATGTACGCATCGTATTGCTTCACATAATCGGCTTTAAGTATCTTATCGCCGTTGACCTCTGCTACTGGCAGTTGTTTTTCTTTTTCCGGATCCACTGTTACCAACGAACAGCCTGCAAAAATAAAAATAGCTACCATTGCCAGCGCGGTCATCCTTACAAAACGTTTCATTGTTATTTATCTCCTCCCATATGATAAGGCTACATAATTATTATAACTTAACATGCCACTGCTTGTAAACCCATAGTTTTCTCCAGTAATTCCCTTATATCCTTTAATATACCTTCAGAGGTTTCATTGCCAATGTTGAAATAAAATGATGGTTGATCAGTAGCCGCAAATCTAACGCGGCCTTTATATTCATCCATAACCCTTATAAGGCCACTTAGATCAATATTTTTATCATCTCTAAGCGTAAATACGATGTCATGTCCCTTTTGTTCGATAGATACAATACCTATCTTCTTGGATAACAGTTTTATATGCATTATCGACAATAGATTCCTGACACTCTGCGGTATATCGCCAAACCTGTCTTCTATCTCTTCCTCCACATCATATTCCTCTTCTATGTCGCTTATGGACATTATACGCTTATATATTTCTATGCGCTGTGCCTCTGATGGTACATAATCATCCGGTATATAGGCATCCAGCTTTATTTCTATAGACGTATCTATCTCTTCTTCAGGGGTCTCTCCTTTTAGCTGAGCTATGGCTTCTTCTAAGAGCTTGCAGTACATGTCATATCCGACAGCCGCCATATGGCCATGTTGTTCGGCCCCCAGCAGATTACCGGCACCTCTTATCTCAAGATCTCTCAAAGCTATCTTAAACCCGGAACCGAATTCGGTAAACTCCGTAATAGCATGCAAACGTTTTTCGGCTTCTTCAGTCAATACACGGTCTTTCTTATAAGTAAAATACGCATACGCCAGCCTGTTGCTGCGCCCCACTCTTCCGCGCAATTGATACAGTTGCGCTAATCCGAAATGATCGGCATCGTAGACTATAAGGGTATTGACATTGGGTATATCCAAACCCGTCTCTATTATAGTGGTGCAGAGCAGCACGTCATAATATCCATCCATAAAATCCATCATAACGCGCTCCAGCTTATCATCCCCCATACGTCCATGAGCAACGGCTATACGGGCCTCGGGAACCAGTTCATGCAAATGTATAGCCATGACATCTATGGAATTGATTCTATTATATACGAAATATACCTGTCCTCCTCTGCCAAGCTCTTTTAATATAGCATCTCTTATAATATTTTCGTCATATTCTACGACATAAGTCTGCACAGGATATCTATCTTCCGGAGGCGTTTCTATTATACTTATATCCCTTATGCCGGATAATGACATATGCAGTGTCCTGGGTATAGGTGTAGCAGTAAGGGTGAGCACGTCTACGTTGTTTTTAAATCTCTTTATGGCTTCTTTATGGCTTACCCCAAACCGCTGTTCCTCATCAACGATAAGAAGTCCTAAATCGTGGAATTTAACATTGCTGCTCAGCAAAGCATGAGTTCCTATTATTATATCGATATCGCCGCTTTTAAGCCCCTTTACTATATCCTTCTGTTCCTGAACGCTTCTAAATCGGCTTATAACATCCACCTTTATAGGAAAACCGGCCAATCTATTGGTAAAGGTATTGTAATGCTGTTGGGCTAAGACCGTCGTAGGCACTAATACGGCCACCTGCTTGCCATCCATTACAGCCTTAAAAGCTGCTCTTAATGCAACTTCAGTCTTACCGTAACCGACATCGCCGCACAGCAGTCTGTCCATAGGTTTATCGCTTTCCATATCGGCTTTTATCTCTTCTATAGCCTGTAACTGATCAGGCGTTTCCTGATATGGAAACGATTCCTCCAGTTGAGCCTGCCAAACAGTATCAGGGCTAAAGGCATGACCCTTGGTTGTATATCGCGAGGCGTACAGCTTCAATAACTCGCCAGCCATTTTCCTAACCGATTCTCTTACCTTGGCCTTGGTCTTGGACCATTCGCTGCCGCCCAGTTTGGATAACCTGGGCGATGCTCCGTCTCCGCCGATATAACGCTGCACCAACGACATTCGATCGGTGGGCACATACAGATTATCACCATCAGCATAGCGTATAAAAAGATAATCTCTCGATTTACCTTCCACCGTAAGTTTTTTGATGCCCATGTATTGGCCTATCCCATAATTTTCATGCACCACGTAATCGCCTATATTGAGATCCGAAAAGGCCGTTACCCTCTGGCCCGCTTTCCTAGTTTTAACCTTCGAGCGCCGCCTTTGCATGCCGAACAGCTCTTGATCCGTAAGTATCACGCATTTAATATCTGGCCATTCAGTACCGCTGCTCAACGGCATGTCTATTATACATATCTGCCCTGGTCGCATATCGATATCCAGACGTCTCGTGAACCATGCTTCTATGCCGCTTTGTTGAAGCATATCTTGGATGCGCAGCCCTCTGTTATCGCTCAAAGTCGCTATTATTATAGTATACCCGGCAGACTTCCACTGGCGCAGTTCATCGACTATAATATCCATATTCCCCTGGAAAGACGGTATCTTTTTAGCGTCTATTTTTATAGACGGTTTCGTGCCAGCTTGATGAAATGTTTCCAACATAACAGCGCGTTGTCTATTCAAGCACGAACACAATGCGTCATAATCGCTTAGCAAATAAGCTTGCGAAGGCAATACCTCTCCCTTAATAAGTAAAGCCTTAAACACCTGCTCAAATTCTTCATGAAGCGTACGGTTTCTTTGTCTTATACGCTCCTCTTCTTCCATAAAAAACAATGTTCCGGTAGGCATATAATCTAATAAGCCAGCCACTTTATTGTAAAAAAACGGCATATATCGCTCTACGTTCTCAAATCGGGCGTTTTGGCTTAACAGTTCAATATCGCCGCCTATCTGATCGTTGCCATTTATGCGTTCAAATTCCGAACGCATAGCTTTAGCTGCTCTATCGGCTACACCGCTATCATATACCAGCTCCTTTACAGGCGATATGACGGCTTTGTCCACTTTATCAGTGGAACGCTGTGTATCGGCATCAAACCTTCTGATAGAATCCACTTCGTCGTCGAAAAATTCTATCCGATATGCCTCTTCACCCACAATGGGATAAAAATCAATTATATCCCCTCTTATGGCAAATTGTCCTTTGGCCTCTACCAATTCTTCTCTTTGATAGCCTGCTTCTAACAACCATCTTTCCATAACATCGCGTTCTATTATCTGCCCTATCGATATTTCATGAAAGTATTTATTAAATTCCTCAAATGGCATAAGTCTGGGCAGCAATGCATCTATCGAAGCTATAACTATCATATTTTCTTTAAAAGCCAGACGATTTTCTATTTCCAGCCTCTGAAATAACACCTCATTGCTTTTACCGCTTACGTCATATAAAATGGTTTCAGCGGCCGGAAAAAGATAAACCGGTATATCTTTGAATATCGATGACATATCGTCGTATAACTGCTTGGCACGCACCTCGTTGTGCGTAATAACAATGGCCGATTTGGAACTAGCAATATTTACCAATACATACATCAGATAGGCTCTACCCTCATCCGGTACGCCATATATCTCCAATCGGTCTGAATCGTTTCTCAAAGAATCATGAATACGCTTTGATATATCGGAACGTTCAAAAACCCTCGTTAATAAATCACTCATGCAGAACCACCTATCGAAAAATACAAAATTGCCCGGTTCCATGCCATATGCAGCAATGCAGCCGAGATCAATGCCAAAATTATTTCACCACTAAACCTATATATCCACACTGTAATAACGCCAAAAGCAGCGTGAGTCACAATAGCCAATACGCCTGCCATAGCAGCTTGCCGTGAATGAGATTGCCATACCTCATACATTGCCTCCACTATGCCAAAACATACATGAACGCTCAACACAGACAAGCCTAACAAAAAAGCCGGCAACGTTTTCATACACTCTTCAGTAATGGGCCCTGTCCATATACTAGCGTCTGATCCCATTAATTTTAGCATACATTTGTTTATGAACAATGTTGCGGCCACGGCAAACACTATGTCAGCTATAAATATAATATTAGACATCGCCGTTATATTTGCTCATGGCTATCTCTATGCCATCTTTAACTATCGCTTCAGCAGCATCAGCCGCTCTCTCCATAGCCTTATATATAATCGGCTGTTCTTGTTCGTCAAAACCGGATAATACATAATTTACCAAGTCCATGCCTGGACCAGGCCTATCTATGCCGACACGTATTCGCGGAAAAGCATCGCTATCCAGCATATATATTATAGAGCGCATACCGTTATGCGTGCCTGCGCTGCCTTTAGTGCGTATACGAATACGCCCCAGAGGCAAATCGATATCATCATATATTACTATAAGATGCTCTAAAGGAGGCTTAAAATAACGCACAATATCATAAACGCTTTCACCACTGGCATTCATAAACGTTTGAGGCTTGGCCAAAATAACCTTCTCCGCGCCTATCCATGCTTCACCCCATAGTGCTTTATAATCCAGCTTATTTAGTTTTATACCGTTACGCTGCGCCAATATGTCTATTACCATAAACCCGACGTTATGGCGCGTATATTTATATCTATCGCCGGGGTTACCTAATCCCACTATTATATACATAAACCCTCCGTTCTCATAAATGTAATATAGTGGCGCCCCAGTTATCCCAATCGTAGTGGTAATCCCCGGCGCTGTATCCCTCTTCTTCTATTACCTGTTTTACCAATCGCTCCATACTTCCATTGCCAAATCCATGTATTATCCTTATCTTCTTTACATTTCTTTGATTACGGCACCTTCTTATAAAATACCGTAATTCATGCTCCGCATCCTCAAAATCCACAAATTCCGGATGCAAATCTATCTCAGGCATCTCCACCGCACCGCATTATTCCCTTCAGTATAAATATCATCTACAATACAATTATACACCATAAAGAAACTATATCAAGTAGGCTCTCACATGCCAACAGCTTCTTTATATGGGCTAACCGCCTCATCATCTGTCTCTATGCCTATCTCCTCCAGCATCCACTTGGCAAATACACCGTAACCGCGCTTAGGATCATTGATAAACACGTGCGTTACAGCGCCTACCAGTTTACCGTTCTGAATAATAGGGCTGCCGCTCATTCCTTGGACTATACCACCGGTTAATTTCAATAAGGTCGGATCGGTTATCTCTACCACCAAACTTTTCCCGTTGGGTCGGCTTTGCCGATTTACGCTTACGATTCTGACATCATACGCTTTAACACCCTGGTCGTCTACAGTAGCCAGGATACTGGCCGGTCCTTCTTTTATCTCGCTTTGCAACGCCACAGGTATAGGCTCTTTATATAACCTATTGGTTACTATGCTGTCGGCATATATGTGGCCGAATATACCATATTCTGTATTAGCCTCTATGTTTCCTATTCTTTCTTCATCGTTTAAAAATACACCTTGCAATTCGCCAGGTTTACCTTTTTTCCCTTCTTTAACCGCTATAACCTCCGAATGCACTATTTCACCATTTTTTATAGATAAAAGCGTGCCGGTATCCATATCGGTTATAGGGTGTCCTAATGCCCCGTATATACGATTGTTAGGCTCATAAAACGTCATGGTCCCTACGCCGGCCGTACTATCTCTTACCCATATGCCCAACTTATATTTATGTTCCTCCATATCCTTTACAGGCTTTATGGATAACGATATATGCTTATCATTTCTCAATATATCTAGTTTGACGGGACTCCCATTTATTGAATTAACAATCTCGGCCAGATGGTCAGCATCTTTTATAATCGTATTATTTGCTTTTTCTATTATATCACCTGGCATCAAGCCAGAGTCGTTGGCCGGATGATGCATAAGCCCGTCTTCTCCTCTAAATTCCGATACGCCCACCACTAACGCACCCTCTGTATACAGCGTAACACCGATGGCCTGACCTCCAGGCAGCACTTTCACAGGCGATACCACTCTCACCGACATATCTTTTATAGGTATGATTCCGAACAATCTAAACTGCAACGCCGCACTGCCCTGCTGCTGAGGCTGTATTATAAGAGGGCTGTCTACTTTTTGTTCTATTATAGCTTCCTCTAATGATTGACCGTTTATTTTTAACACATTTTTGTCATCAGCCTGAATTTTTACCTCCATTGGCAAACGAAACGGTATAACCTGGTACTGTCCTTCCGACATTTCCAATTCAGATGGAAATTTAACTATATCCTGTACCATTGGTGAATAATATACCGCAAATACCAACAGCGACAATAAAACACCTATAATTTGCTTAATGTGCCATCTTTTCAAAAACTTCACCCCTCGTATTTTTTATATCGCATCGGCGATATCATATAAATTAACCGCCTTAAAAACGATTTATACGAGGGCATTTATGATGAGTATGGCAACTTGTTTACGATGCTGCAGTATTTGCTTTAAAAGCAGCGCTGGTATCCATCATCTCTCTGGCATAGCTCATGCTGGCAGAACTAAGTTCGATGCCTCCGAGCAAGCGGGCGATCTCTTTAAGTCTCTGATTAGGGTCAAGCAAATATGTCCTGGTATATGTCCTTTGACCTTTATTTTCTTTTTTTATCAAATAATGTGCATCAGCCATCGAAGCTATTTGAGCTAAGTGGGTCACACATATAAGCTGGTGCTCTCTAGATATACGAGCCAGCTTTTGTGCCACTTTATGGGCTGTTTTACCGCTAATGCCAGCATCTATTTCATCGAATATCATGGTCGGCACACGATCAATATGGCCGAGCACAGCGTTTAACGCCAGCATTATGCGCGACATTTCCCCCCCTGAGGCTACTTTGGCAAGCGGTCTTAATGGTTCACCGGGGTTAGCCGTCATCAAAAAATTTATATCATCGAAGCCGTTTTGCGTGTACCGCGCATCTTCCATATTTTCAGGCGAAATTACCGAAACTTTGAATATCGCATTTTCCATGGCTATATCCTTCAATTCAGCCATCACTTGGGATTCGAGCTGTGCTGCCGCTATTTTTCTCTTCTCGGATAATACCGAACATATACTATATAATTCCCTTTCAGTCTCGCATTTATCCTCCTCCAGGTTTTGTATATATTGTTGACTATTTTGATAAATCTCAAGTTTTTCTATTAATTTATTTTTATAGGCCGATATATCTTCTATGGTATCTCCATATTTTCGCTTAAGGTTGTTTATAGTATTGAGCCTGTCTTCGATCTCATCGGCTTGTGCCGGACTGTATTCCATAGTATCCATATAATTGCTCACAGAGGATATCAGTTCTTCGACATCGTAGATTATGCTATCTATATCGTCGCTTATCTTAGCGAGCTTTGGATCTATATCTGATATACCCTTCAATCCCTTTTGCAAATCCCCCAGCACATCTATAAGCGGCGGTTGCTCTTCCTCACCGTTATACAAACTGGTATAAGCCTCCAACAGAACATCCATTATCCTTTGATAATTATTGTATATGGTCCTCTGCTGTTCCAATTCCACATCTTCTCCAGGCCTCAAACGCGCAGCCTCAATTTCATTTATCTGATAAGATAAAAGATCCATTTCACGTTGGCGAATTTGAGGATCAGCCGACCATTTGGATAATTCTGCATTCAATTTTTGCCATTTATTATAATATTTGCTGATTTCAGATTTTAGCTCTTCCACTTCGACACCCGCAAACCTATCCAAAAACAAGCCATGGTTTTGCGCGTCCAGCAATGCATAATGAGAAGCCTGGCTGTGAAGATTGATCAATCGGCTGCTGATATCTTTAAGCATAGACAGCGGAACAGCCGCGCCGTTTATACGACATACGTTTTTGCCCGATGCGTTAAGTTCTCGGCTTAATATCAGATACTCATCGTCGCTTAAGTCTATACCGTACAAGTCCAACAGATCTTTTACTTCTGTATAGCCAGTTATATCAAACAACCCTTCTATACGCCCTTTATCGCAACCCGAACGTATGGCATCCTTATCCGCTCGTTCGCCTAATAAAAGCGCTATAGCATCTATTATGACAGATTTGCCCGCACCCGTTTCACCCGTCAATATATTAAGTCCTTGGTCAAATGCTATATGCGCATAGTCTATCAGCACCAGATTCTCTATAATAAGCTCTTTGAGCATGATTTAACCCCCTTACCGGGATCGTATATCGTTGAATCCCCTTATGAGCGTTTCTACCGTTTTTTCATTTCTCGCAATGATAAGCACCGTATCGTCTCCAGCTATAGTCCCCAAAACGCCGGGCCAACTCATAGCATCTACCGCCGCCGCTGTTACTTGGGCCGAGCCTTGCAGCGTTTTCAGAACGATCAGATTGCCTGTATAATCTATACTCAATATAGCTTCCGAAAATACGCGCAATAGTCGATCTACCGGCGATACAGTATCCTTATCCATGGCAGCATACTTATATCTGCCATCATGGGCTAACACCTTTATCAGCCCTAACTCCTTTATATCCCGGGAAATAGTGGACTGAGTAACATCAAAACCGGCTTTTTTTAACTCGTCTGTAAGTTCTTCTTGTGTTTCTATTTCTTTATCTTTTATGATCTCCAGTATTTTCGATTGCCTGTCTATCTTCATTAAAACACCTCTCTACCTTTAATCCCGAAGCCGCTGGGCATCGATATCATACAATTTTTCGTGCAGCAGCTTATAAAAACTTTTGCCGCTGACTCTGACCAAATGCGTATAAATACCTGCTTTCTTCAGCATAACTATATCACCGTTAGTCACACGAAAGCCCTCTTGTCCATCTATAGTCATTATTATATCGCTGGAAGGATCATCAATGTATATCCTTATAACCTCTTTATCGGATATAACCAGCGAACGGGAATTAAGGCTATGCGGGCATATCGGCGTAAGCAGGATAGATTCAAGGTTGGGGCTCACTATAGGTCCTCCCGCTGAAAGCGAATAAGCCGTGGAACCGGTAGGCGTCGCTATGATAAGCCCGTCCGCTATATAATTATTAACGAATTCATCGTCTATATACGCCTTCAGGCGTATCAATCTGGAGAACGACCCCTTTGATATAACGGCATCATTGAGCGCATAGAACGCCTCCAACTCCATATCGTCCCTGATAACGGCTATCTGTAGCATCATGCGGTTTTCTATAGAATATCCGCCTTCCAGCACTTTCTCCAATGCCGGATACATATCCGATACCTCCACTTCCGTTAAGAAGCCGAGATGGCCGAGATTGATGCATAATATCGGTATTTGATATAAGCATACCTGCCTTGCTATGCTCAACAAAGTACCATCGCCACCCAATGCTATTATTATGTCGGGTTCGCTATACATGCTATGGCCCGAATATGCAAGATCCGGTCGTTCTATTTTTGAGGCCGTGCTTTCGTTGAGCATAACCGACACGCCACGCGTCTCCAGCCATTGTACCAACTGTCTGGTTATATCAAGCCCTGCATCTTTATTGGCATTGGGAAATACGGCGATTTTTTTGATCATTGCTAACCCCTGTTTCTAACTGTTATATTGCCGTTAATACGTTCATATATGCGAGAAGCTATACCTTGCGGGGTCATTTTGAGCTTATTTAACAATTTATCGACACTGCCATGGGGCACAAAACGGTCCGGTATAGCTATGATATCCAGATCAACACCCTTTATATCATTATCGAAGATAAATTCGGCTATGCTGCTGCCGAAACCACCTTTTTCTATATTGTCTTCTACGGTAACCAGTCGCTTGATATTGATCAAGATATCTGCTAGTGTCGATGACGGTAATGGCTTAATACAGCGCGCATTATACACTGCAGCATTTATACCCATTGTCTTTAATATAGCCGCAGCATCTAATGCTATACCGACCATACGTCCGACTGCTAATATAGCGACATCAGCTCCAAATTGCAAACACTCCCAGTTCATTACATCGATATCAGTTTGATGTGCATCGTGGCCATAGTAAGTCGCTCCCTTGGGATAACGTATGGCCACCGGCCCATCCATCGATAAGGCAAACTGCAGCATTTTATCCAGTTCTTGACCATCCTTGGGTGCGAGCACGCACATATTAGGCATACTCCGTAAGTAAGATATATCGAACACGCCATGATGTGTAGGCCCATCTTCACCTACCAACCCTGCTCGATCAATAGCCAATATAACAGGTAAATCCTGCATACATATATCATGTATTATCTGATCATATGCTCTTTGTAAAAACGACGAGTATATCGCCACTACCGGCCTTAAGCCGGCAGCGGCCATTCCTGCCGCCATGGTCACAGCATGTTGTTCGGCTATACCTACATCAAAAAAACGATCGGGATATCTCTCGGCAAAACGCCCAAGCCCTGTACCATCTTTCATAGCCGCCGTAATAGCAACCACGCGCTTATCACGCGCCCCTGCAGACAGCATAGCGTTACTAAAAGCCTTAGTATACGTCATATCAGGGCTTGTTTCCTCGTGCCCGTTTTCGGCATCAAACGGCGCTATGCCGTGAAACCGTTCCGGGTTCTCTTCAGAAAACTTATATCCTTTACCCTTAACAGTTACAACATGCACAAGCAACGGCCCTTTCATATTTTTAACACGCCTTAGCACCGATATTAATTCATCCAGATTATGCCCGTCTATAGGGCCTATATAAGTAAATCCTAATTCTTCAAATAGCATACCTGGCACAAATATATACTTAAAGCTATTCTTAAGCCTCTCTATACCGCTTACCAACGAATCGCCTATATAAGGTATACGGCTTATCACACCTTTTATATCGCGCTTAGCCTTGCCGTAGCCAGGGCTGGAACGAAGTCTCGCCAGATATAACGCTAATCCTCCTACATTTTTGTCAATAGACATCGCATTATCGTTTAGTATAACAGTAAGATCGTTTCTAGAACGGCCGGCATCATTCAACGCTTCAAATGCCATGCCGCCACTTATGGAGCCATCGCCTATTACCGCTATCACAGAATAATGCTCCTTTTTTAAATCCCTTGCCCTGGCCATACCAAGCGCCGCCGATACAGACGTGCTGCTATGCCCTGTTTCAAAGCAATCGTGGACACTTTCATATCGTTTAGGAAAACCGCTCATGCCACCGTATTTTCTCAAAGTAGGAAAAAGTGATTTTCTTCCGGTCAAAATTTTATGCGTATACGATTGATGACCGACATCCCATATGATTTTATCCCATGGGCTATTATATACATAATGCAGAGCTATCGTCAACTCAACCACGCCAAGATTAGAAGCCAAATGTCCTCCTGTTTTAGAAACATTATCGATCAGAAACTCCCTTATTTCATTCGATAAAGTCTTAAGCTGGTCTATATCCAATGCTTTCAAGCTCTCAGGACTATCTATATCATCGAGCAATCTACTCATAGGTCTTTCCTTTCCCTTCGCATCAGCGAGATTAAGTATTTCGGGCTTTTTATTATAATATCCAAAATATATGCAACCCTGTATACTATCTCTTCGGAATTATTTATAGCGTAATTTTTACCTAAGGCTTTGCCTCCTATAGTAAGCGATGCTATGCCGGCGCTGAGCATTATGCTTATAATCATATCATAACTATTATGGGCTAAAACTATAAGTTTGCCCGCTATCACCGCTCCTGCCGCTCCGCTTATGACACCTGCTATATCGCCTATTACATCATTGCAAAAACTTGATACCTTATCGGCATTGCGCACAAACTGCACAGCCAGAGCTGCTCCTGGCATTTTACGCGCCGAGCGTGCATGAAAGGGCGCCTCCTTAGAAGCAGTAACCGCTACTCCTATTATATCAAATATTACGCCTATTGCTATAATAATTATTAGGATTATCCATGCCATAAAAAGATCCGCCGATTGAATTGTAGTCTCAGATATTAAACTCATGATAGAGGATATAAGAAATGCTATGCCCGTAACCACCAAAGGCCAGCGATCTCGATGATTTTTATTATTTTTAGAATTTTTAGTTTTAATTTTATTATTTTTTACAACGCTTTTCCCTTTATGTAAGTGAATATCGCTATCGTCATTATCCATGAAAGCATTAACCTCTTTAAATAATATACATTGCGATGGCAGCATGTTGGGTAAACTCTGCGGCTTAGGTTCGGTAGGATTTCCCAGACGATTACTCTCCGTCGCCGGAGGAGCGGTTTCCCTTTAAAATCGTCATGCCGAGTCGCCTACGGCATTCACCGAATCGCCACTAAGTCCACACTTTAATCCCCAACATGCCTCGTGATGAGCAGCCTAGGAGCTTTCCTCAACAGCCAAATCGATCCCTAGCCTCTTTTGCAACATAGGTTTCAAGCAGCGATAACCTCGCGCCTTCGGCGCCTTCCGGCCAAGGTGTGAACTGCTATCCACCTATATCACTCAAGGCAGGCTACACTGTACACAGCGTCGTTTGCCGCATACAGGTTCATCCCCGAGCAGTAGCGCTTTCTTACTGAAGCACCACCCTCTCGGGCCTCCGCGATAGATGGGTCATCGGCTGCATGCCATTGCAGCTTGCCCACCTATCTTAACTCCCAGCACCAGCCCCCGACTGGGCGTCAGAAGCCAGCACCAGGAACTTCATCGTTGTGCCCTTAGCGGATTTTTAGCCCCGCTTTCAGGATCGATAGCGCTGACTAGGATACTGCGCCATCGCACTTGTAGATATAATTATAACATATACATATAAATACATGCAAATCTCATAGAGCATCGCTTAAGCGAGCAAATCGCTATAAAACCATATTAATTGCTGCGCCGCATCATATAGGAGGCCATTTCTTTCAAAAACGTCCCTTTTTGACCGAAAACGGCTATTGCATCTATTGCATGCTGCGTGAATTCCTGTGCTGCTTTTATGGATGCCTCGATGCCGTATAGTGCCGGATATGTAGCTTTAACTTCCTCTTTACCGCCTTCGTCCACGTCCAGTATGTCATCGCTTATCTGAAACGCCATGCCCAGCGCCAAACCGTATTGCTCTATAGCCCGCACATATACCTCATCAGCACCTGCAGCCAAGGCACCGGCTTTTACTGCTGCGCATATCAAGGCAGCGGTTTTATGCTGATGGATATATTGTAAAACGCCATCGTCTACAGGCTTATTTTCATACAATAAATCCATAACCTGCCCTCCTATCATACCGCCTATACCTGCCGCTTTTGCAATGGCTATGGCAGCGGCTATATGATGAGGATTCCGAGCTATGTCATCTAGCATGACTTCAAACGCGTGATTGAGTAGAGCATCGCCGGTCAACACCGCTATACCCTCGCCAAACACTTTATGGCATGTCGCCTTGCCTCTTCTTGTGTCATCATCGTCCATAGCCGGGAGATCATCGTGTATAAGCGAATAAGTATGAATGAATTCTATAGCGCATGCAAGCGGCATACAATCGTCTACATGCTCATCAAACAGTTCATAAGCCGATATAAGCAGCACCGGCCTCAATCTTTTACCACCGCTGAAGACGCTGTAACGCATGGCTTCGTGTATTACCGGGGGATAAGTATCAGCAGGCGGAAGCATATTATCCAGATTTTTATCTATTATTTCTATTTTATGTTTTAGCTGTTGGTTAAAATCCATATCTGTCCTTAGTTAAAAGGAACCTCCTTAAAAGCATTTTGCTCTTTCATCAGCATGGTTATCTTACCTTCGGCTTCGTCAAGCTTTTGGCTGCAATAGCGCGATAATTCCATGCCGCGCTCGAATAATGCTATAGCCTGGTCCAATGCAACATCTCCATTTTCTAAAGATGTTACTATATTTTCTAATTCGCGGATAGCTTTTTCAAAAGTCCTATCATCTTCTATCATCATTTTCCCTTTCGACTTCTAGATCCACGATCTCAGCCTGTGCTCGACCATCATCGTAGATTATATGTATACGTTGCCCTAATGAAAGCTCGCTAACAGACTTAATGAGACTTTTATCCTCGACATCTAGCGTCATGGTATAGCCGCGTTTCAATGCACCCAAGGGATTAAATGCTTCTAGCCTATGCTTAAGATCATTGTACAAAGCGCCTTTTATTTCCATCCGATGATGCATATTTATCAGCAAATATCGTTCGGCTTGATCCAATTGCTGCTGTTTATCTTTCAAAAGCTGCATAGGATCACGCATAATGCGGCTGCCCTGCAATTTATAAAGACACCGGCGTTGTTCTTCCACTAGCATATCCACCGCTCGCTTGGCATTCAAGCACAGCCCGGCAATACGCTGCTCCAATTCGGTTTTTAGTGGGACAACCAATTCAGCGGCAGCCGACGGTGTGGGTGCCCGCATATCCGCTACAAAATCGGATATGGTGAAATCTGTTTCATGACCTACTGCCGATACGACAGGTATATGAGAGCGATATATACTGCGTGCCACGATCTCTTCATTAAAGGGCCATAACTCCTCTATTGAACCGCCGCCTCTACCTACTATTATGACATCTACCGATTCGTCCATAACGTTCAGCGCATCTATAGCTTCGCTTATCTGAATAGCTGCGGCCTTGCCCTGCACAGCCACCGGTACTATAAGCAGGTCAATGTTCGGATAGCGGCGATGTGCCACATTTATTATATCGCGCACAGCCGCTCCAGTATCAGACGTAACCACGCCTATGCGTTTAGGAAACAAAGGCAGCGGCTTTTTATGCGCCCGATCAAACAAGCCATCTTGTTCCAGCTTAGCTTTAAGCTGCTCGAAAGCCAAATGCAAGGATCCAACACCGAACGGCTCTATCCTTTCGGCATATAATTGATATTGCCCATCCCTGTCATAAACATTCACATAACCCTGTACCAATACATCCATGCCATCCTGCATCGCAAAAATCGGCTGCCCATACTGCCTGAACATCACACAGCGTATTTTGCTGTTCTGATCCTTCAGCGTAAAATAGCTGTGACCTGAGGAATGCAGTTTATAATTCGATATTTCGCCGCGCACATACACCGAGTGCAATAACGGATCAGAAGAAAACATACCTTTTATATAAGCTGTCAACTGACTTACGCTGAATATCAGAGTTTCCATTGCGATACAGCTGCTTCAACAGTGTTTTGCAACAACATAGTTATGGTCATAGGACCTACCCCGCCGGGTACAGGAGTTATCCAACCGGCTACTTCTTTGGCGCTGGCAAAGTGCACATCGCCAGTCAATTTACCTTCCACCCTGGTGGTCCCTACATCTATAACCACTGATCCTGGTTTTACCATATCGCCTGTTATGAGGTTTGGCTTACCTGTAGCTACAACCAATATATCAGCCCTTTGCGTATGGGATTTCAGATCAGCCGTCTTGGAATGGCATATGGTAACGGTGGCATTTTCATTGAGCAGCAGTATAGACACAGGTTTACCTACTATGTTGCTGCGGCCTACTACCACAGCATCTTTGCCTTTTATATCTACGTTAGTGCTCTTTATCAAAGTTATTATACCCTTCGGGGTACATGGTACAAATCCCTTTTCGCCGTTTAACAGCTTACCCGCGTTCACCGCATGAAAACCGTCCACGTCTTTATCCGGTGAAATATCCCTCAGTACTGTCATTTCATCTAAATGATCGGGTAAAGGCAATTGCACAAGTATACCGTTTATCTCCTGCCGTTCGTTTAGCTGATGTACCAGATCCAACAACTGCTGTTGCGAAGTTTCTTGAGGTAGCCTGTAAACCTCTGAGTATATACCTACCTCCTGGCATGCCTTCTCTTTATTCCTAACATATATCTGAGAGGCCGGATCTTCTCCTACCAACACAACCGCCAGTCCTGGGGACTTACCCGTTTTTTGTTGCAACTCCATTACCTGCTGTTTTATCTGCTGGCGTATAGCAGATGATATAGCCTTGCCGTCAATAATTTGTGCTCCCATCGAATATCTTCTCCCTATATATTAATTGAAAAATAATATGGCTTTCATGCTTTAGTGAGCTGTTTCATCAAGCCAGCCAGCACGCCGTTGATAAAAGTAGGCGACATATCATCCCCATAACGCTTGGCCAATTCCACCGCCTCGTCTATAGAGACCCTATGTGGTACTGACGGCATATATAACATCTCGGCCGCTGCTATCCTCAATATAGCCAGATCCATTTTTGCAAGGTATTCGATCTTTCTGCCGCAGCTCTGTTCTATACCCCTATCTATGTCATCCCTATGTTCAAGAGCAAGTTTTACGATTTCATCGATATATTTAGCATCAGCTTCATTTAACGCATGCGTGTTAAAAAAGCGTTCCAATATATCATCAGAGTCGCCGTCTTGCATATCTATCTCATACATTAAACAAACCGCATCCTGTCTGGCCTGCCTTCTGCTCATATTATTTTCCCTTCTTATGCTATAGTTTATCTATCGATGAGCACACTGTAAATGAACTTATCGCATACCCCTAGGTAATATCTTGTCCAAAAATTCTAAGAAGCTTTCTCCCTTATCGAATTTGTTGCCTATATAATACCCCACTCCAATACACAGCAATATAAACAGGGTCCTCCATAAGCCTATTATAAGAACAAGCAGGCTGAATATAAACCCTATCGTTGCACCAACCGCTTTACCCCTATATTTGTCGAAAATATATACCAACAATTTCATAATGATCACTCCGTCTTGTAACGCGTTGTCGGCGATATGCTGTCCACCCTAACCGTTATAGCTTTTATTTTTATCCCGCCATATTTCTCCACATATTCTTTGACTTGATTTTGAAGATTATCGGTCAACTCCGGAATATTTACATCCTGCTCCACTTGTACGCTCAACATTATCCGGGTACCCTCAGGATCAACGGACACCGAACTCTTTATATCCTTAATACCCTCGATCATCCTGGCAGAACGCTGGACCATACTATCTATAGCATTTACGGACAGCATGACGCTGCCGGTGCCGTCCGATTTAAGCATTGCTCCACGCGGTGAGCTGCGGCGCGAGCCTGACAGCAACAACTCCAGACTTATAACCAGGAACAGCAACCCTACTATCAAAACCGCTATGGCCACTTGCATATTATCGTACACGCTCCGTATGTACATATAAACCGTATCTGCCGGTATCCAACGCAACGCAACCGCTATGGCTATAACAGAGATGATGATTACCAATATAGTATATATAGCTAAAAGTATTCTATCTAAAATACGCATTTTCATACCTCCTTAGTTAGAATAACCCTCTGATAAATCAGAGGGTTATAGTTATGGTTATTATTCTTCAGCTTCTTCAGAAGAACCCGTTTCCTCTGGTTTGGGGAAATTAACGCCTTGCACATGCACATTTACAGCCGTTACCTTCAATCCTGTCATATACTCTACAGCACTTTTGACGTTCTCTTGGATCTTCCATGCCACATCCGGTATTCTTGCCCCATAATCGACAATTATAGCTATATCTATGCTAGTTTCTTTATCACCGACCTGAACCTTCACGCCTTTAGCAGGATTCTTTCTGCCAAGTATGCCCGCTATATCGCTGGCTAAACCTCCGCTCATATCGGTAACCTTCTCCACCTTGGCAGCGGCCACGCCAGCTATAGCAGCAACTACTTCGTCTGCAATACGAATATTGCCTGCTGTCTGGACATCATTACCTTGCATCTTCTCATTATCTACATCAGCCATATCGATCCCTCCAATCGCTTTTGTCTATATTGTACCAGATAATTCGGCGCTTTACAACCTCATTAAAATTATTTTCGCTCTATAATTTTAATTTTTTCAGCAGGCTGATTTGTCCTTTGCATGACTACATCCTGTATCTTAGCAACATCAGCAGGTGTTAACTTACTGGGTGCCGATACTATAATATTGGTGGAATCTTCATGAACAAAAGCTAAAGCATCTTTAAATCCCTTGGCTTTTAGCAAGTTTTCTATAGCCATTTCCGTTTCATTGGTTTTTATAAGCTCAGACAGCGTCTGTTCGGCCTCAGCCTTCGATTCCTTATCCATATCGGCATTGGTGAGTATCTCTTTTAGCGTATCTATCTCCTGACTCCTTACCTTCTCTCGTTCTAATCGGTACTCGATAAAGAATGTGGCCGCCGAGGTGCTCGAAGTCATAGCTTGTTGCTCCAGCGACGAAGCAGATGTCGGCACGTCTTCAACCTCTATATCGTTGCTTTTTGGAGATGTAGATGGCGGTTGAATATCCTTGTCTGTATCAGCAGGTTTTGCATCGTCCGCTTTATCGCTGCCATTCGTCTGCACCACACCCCTATTATTCAATTGCTGGTCATAATAATAATTCAGATAACCGGTTAGGAATAGCAAAGCCACCAGCGACACTATAACAATAGTCCTTCTCCTCAATATTACCATTAAAACTCACTCCAATTCAATCTTTATTCTGTTTTTTCATAGCAAATACTGTTACTTTATGTGCAGGTACGTCCAACACGGTTTGTACCGCATGGGATACATCAGCTTGCACAGCCACATCCTCAGCACCTTCTGCCACTACTATAACCCCCCGTATCTTTGGAGCCAATTCTTTTATAATCATCGGTTGGCTGGCCCCTTGTTGATTTAATATTACGTGTTTGGAATCATCGGTTTCTTCTATAATAGTACGATCACCCCCTTGATTATCTTTCTCCTCAGTCGTTTTTGTACTGCGCTGCACATCCGTCGCCGGTACTTTCTCGCCCTCTGACTCAAAGGTTATCATGACCGATACCGATCCCACCCCGTCAACCTTGGACAATATATCGGCCAGCTTTGTCTCTAGAGCTTCGCCATCATCAGGACTTATCGTTGCCGACGGCATATCATTTTCGGTATCATTAGGCAAACCAGCATCAGCAGGTGGCTTTGAGAATTCCGACACGGCTAAACTTATCACAACGGCCATAATCAATACAGTCAACCATATTTCTATATTCTTTATATTCTTTATGCGACTATAGTATTCTTTAGCTTTAGAAAAAATGTCCATAATACCGTTTCCTCGTTTCTAAGGCAAATCACTGATAGCTGATACAGCGATGTCATCCGGCGAAATCTGATAGTAGGTTGCAAGAGTCGTTTTTATGTTCTGAGCATATGGCAGTGAAACGACTTGCACCGTTTCTTCACGTTTACCGGATATATCTATATTCACCGGCTCTACAGGTTCAATGCCGCCTTTCTTTTGCTTTACATATATATGCATAGATTGGATACTGCCAAATGTTTCGCTATCTTCATCCTCATCTATCGCTATATCTACCCTTGCTGCTTCTCCATATCCTAAAGCATCGACCTGCTGCTTTATGCCCTGTTGCAAGCGTTTTTTATAAAGCTCTACGGCCGACTTTGACTGCTGCTCCTTTACTAGCTGTTGAGATTGTTTTAAATCGGCACGCTGCATATCGAAACTCATATTGTTTATGTTGTTTACCAGCTCATCGCCATGTCCTAAAAGCTTTATAATCGGCGATAGTATGGTCAGCATTATTACAATGCCTATAATGAACTGTATATATTTCCGGACTTGGCTGTCCGGTAATACTATTTCCATGAAGGTAGTTATGAGCACTATAGAAACTATAGCGCTTATCCATGATTTCAACCACTGAATAACCACTACTTATACCCTCCTATAGTATAGCCTGTGGGCTGTTTATACCTATAAGCATTGCTATAGCTATAAAAAATATCACTGCCACCGAAAATACCAGCGTAAACAACATTATCAGTATATCGCCTATGCTATTGAGGCATTGACATATGCGCGGTTGCGCGATAGGCTCAATAAGAGCGGCCGCAAATTTATAAACAAGTGCTACGGCTGCGATCTTTATAGCTGGAAACAAGCATATGGATGCAAGGATAATAAGCCCTATCACACCTATGGCACTTTTAATCAATGCGCTATAGCTGACCACGGTAGCCATTGAATCTGAAAGAGCTCGGCCTACTACCGGTACAAAATTGTCTACGGCAAATTTGGCCGTCCTAAAGGAGACGCTGTCAAAACTGCCCGCCGTTATGCCTTGAATTATGACGACAGCTGAAAATATAATAAAAGTCAGTTTAAGCGCCCATGAGCATATATTCTTCAATAAATCCGCCAATTTGCCCAGCGGGGCCTTGTCCGATATATGGTTTACCAGAGTGAGTATAGCTGATAAAAACAGCAGCGGTAGCACCACATCCTTTACAAAAGTACCCACCATACCCACCAGCAACGCCATCAACGGCTGAAACATGACTGAGCTGCTCACGGCTCCTGATGCCATTAGTAATGTATACATAGTCGGCGCAAATACCTGCATAAACAAAACCATATTGGACAAGGCCTCTTGCCCATAACTCATCATTTGATTGAAGCTTTGTATAACCACCATTATTATCAATATATAACAGGCATAAAAGGCCATTTCACCAGCCGATTTGCTATCAAAAGAGCTCTGAAGCTGATTGAGTATACCGGCTGCTATAGCGATGATCAGCACATTAGATATAAGTCCTATATTCTGCCACACTTCCTTAAATAAACCGCTAACAAGGTTTTTTATGATCTGCCATACATCGAACGGTATACGCCCTCTCAGCATGTCCTTCAGCAATGCGCCGATATCTGGATAATCTTCGCTCACAAAATTCTCATAAAATTTGGCTATTTCCGAAATGTCCAAATTGTCGAGTTGCTGTTGTATTAAATCATCATCTGGCATTGCTCCTTCCTCATCAGGAGCAGCATAGGCAACAGGAATCAACATATACGATACGATTATTATGCTTATATACATTATGAGCATCAATCTACTCATATCAAGATACCCTTTCATCACTGCATCACGCTGCTTATCAGATCAAATACCGCTAATACAATTGGTAAAGCAAGGATCATTATAAGCACCTTGCCGGCCAGTTCTATCTTGGATGCGATGGACCCCTCGCCGGCATCCTTGCATATTTGCGAGCCGAATTCGGTTATATACGCTATGCCGATGATCTTCAGCACCGTAGTAAAGTATATATTATTCAACTGAGCTTTCCGCATGATCTCATTCAAAGCCTGTATGGCTACAGACAGCTTTCCGGCTATCATAAAGAAAATTACCAAACCCGCGGCAATGCTTATTATTAGAGCCATCTCCGGGCGCTGCTGGCGCAAAGTAATAGCCAATATAGCTGCTACCAACCCTATCGACACTATTTGAACGATATCCATAAGCCCTATTCACCGCTAATACAACTGAAATATGGATTTGATGGTTTGAAAAAGCTGGTTTATCAAATCTATAACCATAAGTAAAACTATTACAAGCCCCGCTAACGTGGTCATCATGGCTATCTCTTCTCTGCCCGATTGTACCAATACCCGATTCAATATTGCTACCAGAATACCTATGGTGGCTATCTTAAATATGAGATCTATATTTACGCTCATTTTTTCCTCCGTTATAATATCAATATAGCTATACCCAATCCACCCAATATACCAAGATTATTGTATAGTTTTTGGTTTTTCGCTTTTTCAGCTTCGGCATATTTTTCCTGCTGCCTGAGCTGATTCAATATGAGCTCGAAATATTTAATCTGATTATCCGCATCGGAAGAACCCAGTGTCTTGCCCAAATTAAGCAATATGCCTATATCATCGCTGGTCAACGCCATGGACTTGGCATAATGTTTCAGAGCCGTTTCCCATACGTGGTCTATAGTATAACCCTTGCGGTCGGCCAACATAGAGGCGGTATCCTCCATTATGCACTGTATTTCACCTTTCATAGATAACGCTACACTCTTAAAAGCCTCCGGCAAAGGTGAATATCTATATATTACCTCGGTTTCTAGCATTTGAAGAGCGGTTTGCAGCCGCCTCAATTGCGTCACACGAATAGCATATTTCATAGAGTATATATTGCCTATCATAGCTGACGCTATCACTATGACAGCTGATAGTATAAGCTTGAGCATCATATTATCACCTCATTGGTTTCGTCAGCAATGCGTTGCTATTATATCCGTCGTATATACTTTCGACGGTGCCTGTACCCAGGCTCCTTCCCAATATAACATAGCGTTGAAATATCCTCTTATCCATCAATTGCTTGAGTATGGGGCGGTTGGATATGTCGCTTATATCTTTGCCGTGAGCTGAAGCCACTACGATGATACCGGAGTTCAAGGCCTCCTCTATAGCATACACGTCCTCCTGACGGCCGATCTCATCGGTCACTATCACATCCGGTGACATGGCCCTTATGGCCATCATTATGCCTGCGGCTTTTGGACAAGCGTCCAAAACATCAGTCCTTATGCCCACGTCGTTTTGTGCTATGCCCATATAACTGCCGGCCAGTTCAGAACGTTCATCCACTATTACCACCTTCCTGGGGATACAAGCGCTGCATCCATCGCTTAATTGTCTGGCTATATCGCGCAACAATGTTGTCTTTCCGCACTGCGGCGGCGATACTACCAGCGTATGCAACGGCTTTGCATCGCTGTCTATAATAAACCGCATCACCCTGTCGGCTACACCTATTAATTCTCTACCAATCCTTACATTCAACCCAGATATGTATTTTATAGTTCTGATAGCCGAGCCTGCCATCACTGCCTTTCCAACCACACCCACTCTGTATCCTCCGGCCAGCGTGATATACCCGTTCCTCAGTTCTTCTTCTATAGCATACAGGGAATACTCCGACATGAATTGCAATGTCTTGTCTATATCCAATTTGTTCACCTTATAGGCCTGTTTTGGATCGCTACATATATGGCCGGCTTCGTCTAACATATAATCGCGATTTGCTGATATGAGCATTAGTGGTTTGTTGACGCGCATACGGATTTCTTCCATCTTATTGGATAATTCCGATGGAATTTTGTTCAACATAGCCCTTATATTCATGGGCATAAAATCCAAGAGCGATTCTTTCCATCCGTACCTTTTGTTTATCTCATTCTCTATAATCATAAGCATGTCCTCCTCTCGTTAATATAACTTATTAACGAGAGGGACAAATTATTACTCAAAGTTATATAAACATGAAAGTGAAAATACCGTTGTCCGTAAAATCAATATTATGATATACTATCAACAAACGATTTGTAAAGAAGGAGAAAATTGAAAATGAATACATTGCTCTATATAATCGGTGCAATAATTTTTATAATCAATCTTGTAACAGGATTTACAACAGGTTCATTTGGTGGATTTGTTATATCCGTTGCCAATGGTATTTTATTAGCCATAATACCATTCGCATTAGCGAAAATTCTCGATAAACAAGATACTATTATATATATGCTAGCAAGTGAAAAACACGAGAAATATCCTAAGGAAAAGAAGACATGTCCGAGATGTGGCTATGAGTATGACGTTGATTTCTCTTCTTGCCCGCATTGTGGATATCGAGACTGAACATATAAAAACGGCTTAAACACATACGTTTAAGCCGCTTACATAGTGTATGGCCAAGTAGTAGTTTAGACTTCTATATCATTTACGCTTTGATTCCCGTTAGAGTAATACCTTCTATAAAATACTTCTGACACAAGAAGAAAATTATTAGTGTAGGTAATGCCGCTACGATAGCTGCTGCCATCATCAAGTTCCATCGTGTACCATATTGCATCTGAAAAGATCTTAGACCAAGCGCTAGAGTAAACTTATCCGTATCATTAAGGTAAATCAACGGTCCTACAAAATCGTTCCACACGCCCATAAAAGTAAAAATAGCCACAGTAGCAAGAGCGGGCTTAGAAAGCGGCAAAATGATTTTCCAGTATATTCTAAATTCTGAGCAGCCATCTATTTTAGCTGAATCCGACAGTTCCATAGGAATAGTTCGGAAAAACTGCCTTAATAAAAATATATAAAATGCACTGCCGAAAAAGTAAGGTACTGTTAATGGGGCGTAAGTATTTATCCATCCAAGATTTTTATACATTACAAACACCGGAATCATAGTAACCTGCCCCGGCAACATCATTGTAGCTAATAGGATGATGAACCATATATCCCGCCCCGGCCATTTAAGTCGAGCAAAACTATATGCCACTAATGAAGATGATACAATAGCACCTGCCATTGCAACCACGGTAATAAAAACAGTATTCATAGTATATTTTAAAAACGGAATCGATTGTAAAGCCTCAGGATAATTTCCCCATTTTATCGGATTAGGTATCCATTGAGGAGGTATATCAAATAATCCCGCTTCCCCTTTCAATGATGTTGACAGCATCCACAAAAAAGGCGTAATAAATAATACACTACCTATTATAAGTAATAAATATATAAGTAGGTCCTTTATCAAAAGCTTAAACTGTTTATTCTGCTTGCTCTTAATCACAGATGATATGCCTTTTGCAGCGTTAACTTCTCCATAATTACTCATTTGAAATCCTCCAATAAATTAAACCATTTCCTCATTTTATCACCCTGTTTTAAGCTACTCGCTATTTAATGCTATATAAGCGTATCCATCTAGTCCTATAAATATATCCATTATTCATATGAGCTTCCATGCTTGTGCTATTTACATTATAGCTTACTAATAATTCTCCTTTTTGGGATAGATGGGGATGGGCTTTTGCATTATATACATATATGCTCTCGCCGCTATCCGGCTCAGGACAATAATATATAGGTACAGCCTTTTCAAACGGGCCTACCGGAGTCTGCCCTGCGCTATAAGCCACGGTTTGTCCTATTCCGTCTTTTTGACATACTAAAACAAATTTATTTTCAAACATCCCACCATATACAGGAGTCACGCTGAACTCACATGAAACACCATTAAACACAGCTTTACAATCAGCTATATTGTCAGACCACGACATACCATCCCAGAATCTCCATTTTTCAAAATTTTCTATATTTTCCGGAATGATTCTTGCAACCAATAGTTCCCTCCCAACTGGGTTGTTGCGCCAACCATAAATATATGCATATCCATCTGGATCTGGTGCTCCAGCTTCAGATGTATTAAGCATAATCGAACCGCCGAAGAATATCTCGCCCGATTCTTTAGTTGAAAAATGTAAAGGTGTTTGCATGTGCTTTTGCTTTTCAAATACAGGGCCATTAATACCTAACGGAATTGATACAAGGTCTACGGCATCCACAGCAAATTGAAAGCCTTCCGGGCCTGTTAAATCTTGCCTTGCTTTCAACGCAAATACATATAAGTTATTATCAATACACACTCCATCTTGGGGCCAATAATAATAACCATCATTTCCTTCAGGTATAAATACTGAATTAAGATTTGAACTGCCATTTTCCCCCCAAATAAAATTCATGTTACGCCTGTCTGGTCTATTTCCCCTTAATATGCCGATAGTATTATTAAGCATTATAGTATCATCTGATCTTCTAGCGGTCATATGATCAATTTCACCTATAAACGTATCTCCAAATAAGAATATTGTATTGCTTTGGGCACCACTTCCCGGTTTATCTATACCCGAACATGGTACTGAATAACTTGCATCAGCTCCTACCCAACCCGACTGTCGCTTAAATAAATTAGTCCATTCATCGGCAGTGTCTACTGCTATACCTTTACCCAAATGGAATTGTATCTCGCTCAAGCCAAATATGCATTCATTCCCATTTATGCCTCCCCAATTTCCGTCATTGGGACACGAATTAATGCATATTTTAATATATCGAGCGCTAACTCCATCAAAATCGATAGGAGTATTGTTGCCATCATTCAAATTGGTAGCTGCGCACTGATTAACTCCACCAGCTTTAGCTAATTGATATGGATAACCCGGCCCTTTAAGTTCGATCCAATTCAATTTATCGATAGAATGGAATATACGTATATTTTTTAAACCTTGGTTAGTGTACGATATGTTAGGAGTGGAGGGATCGTACCGATTATAATTCCATACATCCATCTCTCCTATAGGATATACCCTTTCAAAATCAAATTGAATCCATAACTCATCATCATCGCCCGGTTGTGCACACCACATGGTAGCACCTTTGGGATGGTTATCATGGACATCGAGCCCTTGGCTCGTTTTACTAATGCCAAAACCATTGCACAAATTTGCCGCTTTAAATCCAGAAAGTGTATGACTGGCAATAACTTTTGGTGTTATAACCTCTCCCGTTTTTATATCATTTTTCGTTTTTAAGTACATGTCAAACTTCCTTTCGCACAAATTATTGTTCTCCGTTTTCATAATAAACCCATTTGTTACTTGTTTTGAATACCAAAATCGTTAAAAGCAGAGTAATAATCAATAATATCCATGCCATCGCAGAAGCATATCCCATTTGGGTATCCTGAAAGGCCTTTCTGTAAAGATAAAGAGCATAAAAAAGCGTAGAATTTACCGGCCCTCCTGCGGTCATAATATATGCTTGTGTAAATACTTGAAATCCTCCTATTATACCGGTTATAAGGTTAAAGAATATAGTAGGAGACAACATGGGAAGTGTTATCTTCCAAAATTGCTTCCAACTATTAGCACCATCTATGGTGGCCGCTTCATATAAAGATATGGGAATATCTTGCAAACCAGCTAGGTAAATAATCATACTCCCACCTACACCCCATAAACTCATAATAATAAGAGCTGGCTTTGACCAGCTTTCATCCATCAACCATCCGGGGCCTTCTATCCCCAACTGAGCCAGGAATGTATTTACCAAGCCAAAATTCGGGTCAAAGATCCATTGCCATAATAAAGACACCGCAACCGCAGAAACAACATTCGGCAAATAGTATATCGTCCTGAATATCTTTATACCAGGCACTTTTTGATTCATCAACACCGCTATAAATATACCGAGTATTATGCTTATTGGAAGACTGAATACCACATAATACAATGTGTTATAAAGACTTATCGGAAACAATTTATCTTGAGTAAATAGTATCTTATAATTCAAAAACCCTATCCATTTCGGAGGCTGAAGCATATTATAAGATGTAAAACTTAAATAAAAAGAGTCTACTATAGGCCATGCCATAAAAATAAAGAAACCCAAAAGCCATGGTAACGCAAAAACATACCCGTTTACAGCTTCTTTTCGAGCTATACGATCTACTCTGCGTTTCTGTATCATACTAACCTCCCAACTTTCATTTTTGTTTAAATAATATAAAGAAAAGCTTCCATTATTATAAACTTGGCGGAGAATATGAATACCTCCACCAAGTTTATAAAAGCGGAGTTACTATTTTTGAGTTTGCTTATAATTCGCAATCTCGTTTTCTATCAGCTTTTGAGCATCGTCCAAAGCTTGTTTTGGTGTTTTTTTACCATTTGCCGCTGCGTCTATATCGCCGCCGATTGAATTAAACCAGGAAGGAGATGCTTCGATATATTCTCTAAATTTTGATACCTTCATTTGTTCAACAAATGAAGCCCATACTGGATCGCTCATAAGAGACGGATCCTCTGCAACCGTGCGATTGGCCACAAAATCACTCAATTTAGTTACAAGCTTCATCTGAGCCTCTTTATCGGTCATAAACTTTAAAAATTCCCACGCAGCATCCGCCTTAGCCTTATCTTTATTGTCCACAATCTCTAACGTAAAGCCATTAGACCAACTTGCTGGCTGTTTACGATAAGGTATAGGCGCAACACCGAACTCCATATCGGGAGCATATTGCTTAATTTGGCTATATAATGTATTATTATCTACTACCATGGCTATTTTGCCGGCTATAAATGGGCTATACCCCAAAGAACCAGTTTGCGAGTTAAAGGCTTGTATAGCTTTGACACCGTATTTATTCTGTATTTTTACCATCCATTCCAAGGTTTCTATATTTTCCTGCTTGTTTATAGTTGGGTTTCCCTGATCATCGAAAAAATCTCCTCCGTTAGTCCATGCCCATGTCCATAGATAAGCATTACCCATAAATGGAGAGAATCCTATACGATCCAGCATTTTATCGCCATTCCATTTAGTAAGCTTATCCGCGTATTGCTCCAGTTCATCCCAGTTCGCAGGCGGTTTTGCCGGATCTAATCCTACTTCCCTAAACGCGGCTTTATTATAATACAGTACTCTGACATCGGTATCTAACGGGAGAGCATACACACTGCCGTTATATTTTACCACGTCGATTAAATTGGGAAAGAAAATATTCATATCAAAATTATCCCGTGTAATATATTCGTCAAGTTTAAGTATTGCACCTGCTTTAGCTCTAGCCGGCACATTGTTTATATCGTTAAATGCTACATCCGGACCGCTTCCTCCCGCTATCGCCGTAGATATTTTTGTCCAATAATCCCAAAATGAAACTCCTAAATCCTTCACTGTTATCTCGGGATGCTGCTTTTGGAAATCAGAGATAAGTTCCGCAGATACTTCTTTACCGGTACCATCAGACCAAATGTGCCAAAAATCTATTGTTACCGGCTGTTTAACATTTTGGACTTCATCGCTTGTTCCCTCTGAAACAGTGCCGCCGCTGCTTTCATCGTTTCCTGAACATGCTGCCAGTATTGAAAATATCAATACCAGCATAACCAATACCGATAATTTTTTTATAACCTTCATAATTTTTAATATCCTCCTTCACTTAATTTGGCCCTAACATTTTATTTACCTAAACAACACTGTTATAAATCTTTAACAATTCATAGCATCACCTTCATTCATTTATAAGTGCTCATTAAAAAATATGAGTCATATGGGAAATTAAAGTTGTGGATATACTCTATGAGCTTTCGCTGTATCATAGATAGCCATTATCTTCTCCGGCGGTACGTTCGCTTGTATATTATGCACTTGCGTAAAGACATACCCTCCCCCCGGAGCAAATACATGAACAAGTTTCTCTACCTCTCTTTTGATTTGCTCAATAGTACCATTAGGCACAGTATACTGCATATTTGCTCCACCTCCCCAAAATGTCAAATCATTTCCGAATTCTTTTTTCAACAACACCGGATCCATTCCTTTTGCCGAAATTTGCACCGGGTTTATAATCTGAACGCCGGCATCTATAAGATCAGGTATAAGGTCGTATATAGCACCACATGAATGCAGAAACACCTTTATCTCAGGGTAATGATTTTGTACATATTGATACATTCGGCTATGATAAGGCTTAATTACTTCACGATACATCTTTGGTGATATCTGTGGAGCCTCTTGAGTACCTAAATCATCACCGAATTGTATAACCGTTAGATATCGACCCACAGCCTCTAAATATTTTTCTAAGTCTCTCATATATGATTGCGTTAATCTCTCAAGATAATAATGAACCAAATCAGGTTGTAACGCCATGGCCATATAAAATTTCTCAAATCCCCAATCCTGCTGTCCTGCTTCTAGAATATTACCCCCAAAACTACCCAATATGGCATAATCGGTTTGTTCGTACATACGCCGAGCATTTTCTTTTAAAAATTCCAACTCAATGTCACTTATCTCATTTATTGGAATAGAATCTATATCATCATACGTTTCAACCTCAGCGTAAGGATGATAGACCTGATCAAAATAGAAACCTCCTTCGGGCATCCGAGCTATCACCTGCCCATCGCGTACTATAGAAAGATTACCTTCCTCATCCTGCACAGGATCAAATTCAGCCGGCACTACGCACGGTGAACCATCTGGCAGTATCCATGGCTTCCACGAGGATATATCTATACCCCATGCCGGCTCATAACGGTGAAGCTGTATAACATCTCCTCCCATTATGTTAAGTACCTCTAGTTCCGGCTCAGCAAGCATCTGAAATATATCATAAACCTTAGTCTGACCACCGTGCACACCCAAATATTCTTTAAGCTTATTATAGGCCATGGCGCTGATCCCAGTAGATCTCATACCCCCAAAATCAATGGGCACCATATCTGGCTCCCTGTGATTTAATGTTTCTATAACTCTTTCCCTCGATGTCAACACTATCTCCTCCGTTTATTAATTCATCGAATCAATATATTTACTTACTAAGTTGACTAAAAAACTGCTAATTATCCATAAATTCTCCTTAGCAGCATATTCTTTTTGCAATGCTTTAATTAATCTTATATATAGTTCGACGCAAAATTTAAAAATCCTTCTTTTCAAAAAAAATAAATTTTACGGTAGTATCTTAAATATATTATGGAAAACCAAACTTATAGCTCCTATTGCCCCCATTTCTTGTCCGAACGTTGCCGGCAATATACGCACATCTTTATTATAACCCGGATAAGCTCTGCCGTGAACGGTTATTACAGCTTTTTGTACATATTGCGGATATAAAGCTGGTATTTCTCCTCCTATAACTATGACATCAGGACTGCATACATTTATAATATTGCCAATACCTATTCCCAAATTATATGCGGCTTTGTCCAATGCTTCCATGCATAATGGATCGCCGCTATTGGCTGCCTCAAATATGGCGTCAATCTCTATATCGTCCGCATCGCTGCCGCTTTTATAGATAGATGATTTTCTCCCTCGCTTTATCTCTGAAACTACATAATGCTGTATATATAGACCAGTGGCCATCGCCTCAAGACAGCCATAACTGCCACATGTACATTGTACACCATCCATATCTATTATCATATGCCCAAGGTCACCGGCTCCATCAAAGAAACCATGATATACCTCGCCATTGATTATCATACCGCCTCCCAATCCAACTTTATTTATGCTTATAGCAAACAGACTATCACAATTCTTGGCACCGCCAAACCACCATTCAGCCAAAGCTGCAGCCTGTGTTTCTTTTTCAAGATATGTTGGAATATTAAATTTGCTTTGAATTATATCAACTATAGGTACGTTGTGCCAGCCTGGAAAATTTGGCGGATTGATCAGCACACCCCTCTCATGATCATATGGGCCGGGCGCTGATATACCTATACCCAATACCTTTTCTCGCTTTATACCCACATCGTTTATAAGTTTGTCTATTACATCGATTATTCGCCCTATAACAGCTTCTTTGCCATCTTTTAAACGAGTATCCTCAACTAATTTCCCAACTTTCTTTGCTCTCATATCGACCATAATACCTGTAATATGATAAAAGGTAAGCTCTATACCGATTATATATCCAGACTGACCATTTATATGAAGCATAACGGGCTTACGTCCACCGTTCGATTCTCCTACGCCAGTTTCTATAAGAACACCGTCTCGCATAAGTTGTTTAATGATATTTGTTATAGACGAAGGCGTTAATCCCGTTAATTTTGCTAAATCTCTGCGCGAAATAGGTTCATTCTCCCATATGGCATTGAGCACCAGCGAAAGATTTATTTTTTTCATAGCCTCATTATTTACATTGGACATCCTTATCGACATAGTAACAATCCTCTTAACTAATAGTTTATATAATGCTTTAATAAAGTTTACAACAAAAAAGGCGATAATGCAAATAATTTATTATCGCCTTCTTGATATTTACATAACAGCATAAACCATATCTTATTCGTCTGAATCTTCGCCGTCTTCCTCATCGCCCTCGTATTCGTATATAGGCTGATGGCAATTGGGACAAATAACATCTTCTTCATCATCTTCGAAGACATCAGTATCGATATACACCACTTCATGACAATTAGGACATTCTATCTCTATATAATTGGTATCGTCATCATCCTCGTCGTCATATTCATCAGCATAATCGTATATTTCGTCTTCAATATCGGCCAAGTCCTCATCTATAGCACTGATATACTCGTCCATTTCATCCTGCCTTTCGCTGATATCCTCAAGCTCTGCGGCTATCTGATCTAAGATATCGAGTATGGCATTCAGCACTTTACCTTCATTGGTATCGTCTTTTATACCAACGCCTTCTACAACGCCCTTAAGATAAGATATCTTTTGTTTTATTTCGCCCATAAGGCACCTCCTGTTAAATCATAATTATATTTTGCTCTAGACGCGCTCCATATATTCTCCGGTACGCGTATCTATTCTTATCTTATCGCCGGTATTCACAAATAATGGCACCTGTATAACGGCCCCCGTCTCCAACGTAGCCGGTTTACTGCCACCTGTAGCTGTATCTCCTTTAAATCCGGGATCAGTTTGTACCACTTCAAGCTCGACAAAATTAGGCGGCTCAACCGAGAACGCCTCTCCTTTATAGAATTTTATGGTAACAGTCATATTTTCTTTTATAAATTTCAACGCATCTTCGACTTTATCCTTATTTAGCGGCAATTGTTCATAGGTCTCAACATCCATAAAGTAATAGAGCTCTCCGTCATTATAGAGATATTGCATTTCCTTCCTCTCTATATGAGCTTGTTCGAACTTTTCGGTCGGATTAAAAGTGCGTTCCAACACTGCTCCTGTAATCACATTTTTTATCTTTGTCCTGACAAAAGCCGCACCTTTACCCGGCTTAACATGTAAAAAGTCCACTACGGTATATACTTGCCCGTCTATCTCTACCGTCATACCTTTTCTGAAATCTCCTGCTGTTATCATATAATACGCATGCCTCCATTCAATTCTTATATTTCTATCAGTTTTTTTGTTGATGATGTAAAATCGTCTATATAACCATCGCGTACTGTTATGAGGTCCTCTATTCGAACACCTCCCATGCCCGGTATATATATACCGGGTTCCACAGTCACCACCGAATTAACCTGCAACATATCATCCGCCCCGGGCGAAAGCGTGGGAAGTTCATGTATCTCCAGCCCTACACCGTGACCAAGCGAATGGCCGAAATACTCGCCATAACCTTTGGCAGCTATTAAATTGCGGGCCAAAGCATCGGCATCTTTGCACACCATACCTGCTTTTATACCTTCCAGCGCTGTCTGCTGAGCTTCAAGCACTGTGTCATATATTCGGCGCTGCTCCGGCGACGCACGCCCCAAAACAACGGTACGCGTCATATCAGAGCAGTAACCGTTATATATGCCGCCGAAATCCAGCGTTATAAACTCACCGACCTCAAACGGCTTGTCCGACGGCTGAGCGTGTGGCATCGAGGAATGATGGCCGGATGCAACAATGCTTGGAAAAGAAACGCCTTCGCATCCTTTATCCCTTATAATATACTCCAGTCTGGCGGCTAGTTGCTTCTCAGTTATACCAGGCTTTATATATTCCAGCACAGCATCGAACGCTTTATCCGCTATAGCTGCCGCTTGCTTTATGAACGATACCTCATCTTCATCCTTAACGGCTCGTAACCGCTCCATAGTATCGCCCATAGGTATCATCTCTATACCATCCAGCTCAGCACTTAATTTATTGTAAAATGCGCACGTAATATAGCTATCCTCAAACCACAATGCATGTATATTATTATCATAAATCATATCACTGAGCATAGACATTAATTTACCACTATTTACTAATATAACCTCAAACTCTTGGGCTTGATGCTGCGCCTGTTCTATATAACGAAAATCCGTTAACAAAAACTGCTTATCATTTGTTATAACGGCATAAGCATCATTATTGGTAAAACCACTTATGTAAGTTACATTAGGAGGTTTGGCCAACAAGCACCCATCTATACCATTCTGTGACATGGTAATCCTTAATTTATCCATCCTGCTCATTGCCCTTTGCCTCCATAAAGTAATAAAGTGCCAGTTTGTATACCATAGGGCCTAATCCCGATATTTGGCCTACGCATACCGGTGCTATAACCGAATGCTCACGGAAGCCCTCTCTACTATATATATTCGATATGTGAACTTCTATAGTAGGAATATGAATACCTGCTATAGCATCCCTTATGGCATAGCTGTAATGCGTATAAGCACCAGCATTTATTATGATGCCGTCGTACCGCCCGTAGGCCGCATGTATAGCATCGATTATATCGCCTTCACTGTTTGACTGCAAAGCATCCAATTCTATTCCGTGAGATTCAGCGATGCTTTTAAGCCCTTCTATTATGCTTTCCAGCGTATCATGGCCATATATGCCAGGCTCCCGTATACCCAATATGTTCAAATTAGGCCCGTTTATGATCAATATCTTTTGCATAAAACGCTCCAAAAATGATTTTCTGTAAATTACGCTTATATACTATATCATAATATATTCCCTGTGACAAGGACAAATTACGCGTTTGTTAAAAAGGATAGGCTATCCTGCCGTTTTGTGCATCTATATATGCCACCCAGTATCCAAAGTCCCCATATTGCCGCTTCTGGCCTTTGGCAGGATACCAATACACATATCCCGTCATACCTTGAAACGGCTGTTCTCCCAAGCAAAATCGGCCCGGCATACCATAGGCCACATACTTTACAATTTCACCTTCATATATAAGCCCGATCAGATAATGGTCATATTTATACCAATTCCATTGCATAGCATAGGTGGGATCCACGGCCACAGCACACCATTTCGAATTCTCTATCGTCTCCCCGAAAATATCGGAAACAGCATTTCGTTCAACAAAACCTTTTATACTTTCGCTGACCATAGCTGAAAATGGTATATATTCTGGCGTTGAAGCATATGCTCTCTGTTGCATATTGTCATCGTCTTCTTCATTTGAAATAGGTGCTTGGAATTTGACGCCATCGTTTTGGTGAACACCATCGATTTGTTGTAACACTTCAGATGATGCCTCATACTGTTCATCAACCATTTGCTCCATCGTTCCGATGTTATCCTGCGGCACTTGTTCATCCACTTCCACTTGCTCTATAGGTTCTGTTCCTGTTTCATCCCCTATTTCGCCGGATATAGTTTCGACCGGTATTCCCAACACATCGGCTGCTATGCTCTTTAACTCCAATGCTTTATTTTTTTTAAAATTACCCGATAATATTATTGGAATACCTGAACCGGACCGGACCTGAACAGGACATGCCAGAACAACCAAGCCATCGAATTCCTCCAGTGGATAGCCTGTATCACCTACATCATCGGCATCGAATATCCATGTCTGCTGTCCTATACCATCAGCACCTATTTCCATATCACCTAAAACAGCCGCCTGATCGCCCTCCGCAGTGACCATCGCTACTAAGTATCTTTCCTCCGGCTGCACTGGCAAACGCATGTCCTGTACATATGTAAGTATTCTACCTTTATGATCCCTGATCTCCAGCTTAACATAGCCTGCTGCAGCTTTTTGTTCTTTAAGTCTATAGCCGCTCTGAGCCTCTTGCAAGATTATATAATAACGACTGTAACCTCTTCGATTTCTAACCATGATATTATCCTCCCGAATACAAGTTTTCAATAAAGTATATGCAATATAGGACCAAATTGTGACATTATCAAAGAATTGTACTGTAAATATAAATTTGCTATAATTGATAAAACATCTAAATTATGTAGGAGGGTAAAAGATGGATAAAAATGCATTGAGGCTTTGGAAGGGATTCTGGCAGACAGCCGACCCTAAGATATGGGTAGCATCTACAATACCCATGGTCACAGCTACTGTCTTTGCATATGTTTTTGAAGGGGCTTTTAATCTTTATTGGTTTATACTCACATTGATAGGCATATACCTTATCGAGATAGGCAAAAACGCCATAGGCGAGTTCGCCGACTACGAATCCGGCGTGGATCTATATGTTGCGCCAGATAAACGAACGCCTTTCAGCGGGGGCAAAAAGACCATCGTCGACGGCATACTTACGGTAAAGGAAAACAAGGTTATAGCAGCGATCACTTTTGCAGCAGCCGCTATAATAGGGCTGTATATATCCTTCGCACGAGAACCAATGATACTCTGGATAGGCCTGGCAGGATTCGCTTTGGCTATCATGTACAACATGCCGCCGTTTAAGCTATGCTACAGGGGCTTGGGCGAGATAACGGTCGGCACCGCATTCGGCCCGTTGGTCATGGCCGGCACATATATGGTGCAGACTCACAGCTACAGGATAGAAGTGCTTCTTGCTTCAATAACATTGGGGCTTCTTATAACGAACGTGTTGTGGATAAATCAGTATCCCGATTATGAAGCCGACGCTCAAGGTGGCAAGCGCAATTGGCTGGTACGCCTGGGCAAGCAAAAGGGCCTTGTAGTATATAAAGCATTGTTTATAACATCGTATATACCTATAATAATGCTTATCTTTGTAACGAGCAGCCCTGTCTGGCTTATATGCCTTATAACCCTTCCGATCGTTCATCGCGCCATAAAAGTAGCCGAGCAGTATTATGATGATATACCTCGCCTCATGGAGGCCAACGCCAAAACCGTACAGATATATCAGTTAACGGGGCTAACTCTCGTAGTAGCCGCCTTTATGACGCTTTGGCTATGATGTTAGACGCGGGCCACCTTTAACCATACGGACGACATAATGCCGCCCATAAAATTCGAGTATACCGCGCGTGCGCAGAACCTCAACGAGAGCGCACTCGTCTGTATCCTCATTCATTATTATGCCAAGCGCTGTACCGGTGTGAGCTACATTAACGCCATAAGCACCTGTCCTCAGCGCTATATCGATTATGTCATCCAAATACGGTTTTGGCAAAACGCTTTGATATAATCGAGCGCTCATTATAGCGGCATTGCCCATAACCGCCCAGTCGCCGGTGCTTACGCCGCTGCGCAGCGCATCATAAGCCGCATCGATAATGGGTACATAGGAGCGTTTTTTATGAAAGCATATGGTATCGACCAAACCAACGCCCTCCAATACTAATACCTTCAAAGATGGCACAGGGCCTATCACCTCAACCGCCTCTCCATTCACAGCATCAAAAAGCATAAGGTCCTCATATAATATACCGTCGGTCGGTTCTATAGACGCCGCCATAGCCGCTATTTCATCCGATGTGAGCTCATAGCCGAAAAATGACGCAACGGCCGCCGCGGTCGCCCCTATATCGGCCGTGCTGCTGCTCATCCCCTTACCCAAAGGCAAAGACGAGCGCCTTATTATTTCAAATGTCCCCAGCTTATTTACGGGGATATCTAGATATTCCACAACAGCTTTCGCTGTATGTAATATTTTCCTACACGAGGCGCGGTATGTCTTGTTCGAATCACCAGACCGCACGGTTATCTCGGAATAGCGATCGATAGGATAGGACACCAGCAGCTCGCGGCCGCCTATAATGCCCTGTATCAGCTCGCCGCACGACCCCGGGCATATAGCCGTCACCTCCCTCGCGCTCATGCAAAGTCCTCCAGAGCTTTTATAAGGCGCCGGTTGCTATCCGCATCCCTCACCGCTACGCGTATATAGTATTCATTTAGGCCGTCGAAGTTGGAAGCATTTCTCACCAATATACGGTATTTTTGCAGATGCCGTTGAACGACATCTGCCGTAACATGCTGGCTTAACGATTTTAAAAGCATAAAATCAGCTTGGCTCGGGTATACGTGCATCTTGCTGACAGCCGATATCTCGTACTGCAGCAAATCTCGCTGCTCTTTAACGAACCGGCGCGTCCTCATCATAAATTCTTTATCATTTAAAGCGTATACGCCGGCCAATGCCGCCATAGCATTTATACGCCACGGGGGTTGTATATCGCTCATCATTTCTTTGATACGGGCGTCGGCGATGCAATAGCCGAGCCGCAATCCCGGCATGGCAAAAAACTTGGTAAATGCCCTGATTATGCACATATTCAGATAACACCGAAACACATCCGCCATAGAAGTACGCGGGTAGTCATCGGTAAACTCTATAAAGGTCTCATCCAAAAGAACATTTATGTCATATCTTTTAGCACAGTCCAATATAGCTATCAGCTCAGACCTATTGAGCAAGCCGCCCGTGGGATTGTTTGGATTGCACAGTATCACCATATCGTGCCTGCCTTGGCTCAATACGGCGCACAGCGCATCGACATCCACGGTAAACCCTTCGGCCATCGGCCATATATCCGCTTGAGCGCCGGCCACAGCAGCCGCCTGTTTATATTCCGAAAACGTAGGCGACGGTATGAGCACGCGTTGCGGTTTCATAACGCGCATATAATCGTATATTATATCTATGGCGCCGTTGCCGAGCATTATATAGCGCTCATCGACATCCAGATAATCTGCCAGCGCCTCATAAAGCCGCCTGTATCCCGGATCAGGATAATGCAGTACGGCCTGCCAGTTATCCTCGAGATATCGAGTCAATCCCGGTGGCGTACCCAAAGGGTTTATATTAGCGCTGAAATCCAATATATCATAAGGCGATACGTTCCACTCATGCGCCGTATCGTATATATTGCCGCCATGCTTTATATCGCCCATAATACCAACACCCCTATTATAAGTGCAAGAAGTGATGCAATCTTCATAATGCGTACGGCCTCGAATATATGCGATGGCTCTATTGGCCTAAGCGCCTGACCGAGCACAGGCTTATCCACCAGTTTGCCCCCGTAAGTGCTCGGACCGCCGAGCGTTATGCTGAGTGCACCGGCCATCGCAGCCTCCGGATAGCCGCTATTTGGGCTTTCATGATGCGAACCTTCTCTAACCATGGTCATAAGTGCCCTTTTGGAGCTACCTCTGCACACGACAGCAACCAGCGCTATAAGCAGACCAGTTATTCTCGCCGGCAGAAAATTAGCTACGTCGTCCAAACGCGCTGAAGCCCATCCAAAATATCTGTAGCGCTCATTTTTATACCCCACCATCGAATCCAGCGTATTGACAGCCTTATAAGCCATAGCCAAAGGAACACCACCTATGAAAAGATAAAAGAGCGGCGCTACCACGCCATCGGACGCATTCTCAGCCACAGTTTCTACAACAGCCCGGCTTATTTGATGTGTATCAAGGCACTCGGTATCTCTTCCTACTATAAATGAAAGAGCATGCCGCGCGCCCTCTATATTGCCATTTTCCAGCAATCGATATATCTTCAAAGCCTCATAGCTTAGACTGTGCGTAGCCAACGCCATGCATATAAAGAATATATTTAAAGCATGGTATGCTGCTTCATTCCATTGACGAGCATATTTTAACATAAAATAGAGCACAGCATAGGTTATGCTCACCGTAATTACCGCCAATGCAACGCCGGCTGCTTTTTGCGCGGCAGGTGCGCGGGCTATTCCCCTGAGCATCCTTTCCATAAACGAAATAAATCGGCCTATAAGCCGAACCGGATGCGGAAACCAGTAAGGATCACCAGCTACCAAATCCAGAGCATAACCCAATACTATATCCAGCATAAAATTACCTCATATACCCAAAATCTCATATATAGCATCCATATTTACCGATTCGCGCACTACATCTGCCAGTTCATCATACATACACTCCCGGTGCTGCTCAAATGTTTCGATTCTAGGCATATTTTCTACCGGTAAACCTTTAATGCATTTCAAAGCATTTATGATACCTAAAGTAAATGTATCGTTATCGAATATGCCGTGCAAATACGTTCCAATTACATGCCCTGTAGCATCCATAAAACCATCAGGCTGTTCAACATTCTCGTCCATGCGGCTAAATATGGTAGTAAAAGGATACGCCTTCGTCCACGACGACGTAAACCCTTTATGTATCTCATATCCTTTTATCGTCATACCTGACAGCCCTTTTGTGAGCGGTCCCTCATTGGCCACCACCTTTGCTGCCGCTTGAGCGGTTATCTTTTGGGCATCCATAGTGGTCTCCACATCGAGCAGCTTTAGGCCCTCTATCTCATCTATATCCGATTCCACATGCAACGGATCGCGTATCACTTTGCCCAACATCTGGAACCCACCGCATATGCCCATGATATAGCCTCCGCTGGCAGCATAGCGGGTTATAGCCTCTTCCCAGCCGGAGCGCTTTATATAAAGCATATCGCCGGTAGTATTTTTGGTACCCGGTAAAATGAGAAGGTCGGGCACACCCAAATCTTCCGGTTTAGGCACGTAGCGCAAATCGACATCGGCTAGGGCCCTGAGCGGCTCGAAATCAGTGAAATTGGCTATATGCGGTACATATACGACCGCTATATCCAGCAGGCCTTTGCGGTTCCTGGCAGCAAATCGATCGGTGGCGCCATCCTCCTCATCTATTTCGGTATGAATAAACGGCACCACTCCCAGCACCGGTCGGTGTATTATATCGGTCAGCATATCCAGACCTGGCTGCAGTATCGAAACATCGCCGCGAAATTTGTTTATGATGGCACCTTTGACTCGCCGTCGCTCATTATGATCCAACAATAGCATGGTACCGGCTATAGACGCAAATACGCCGCCCCTATCTATATCGCCTATCAGTAGCACCGGCGCATCGGCCATCTCAGCCATACCCATATTGACTATATCATCGTCTTTCAGATTTATTTCAGCCGGACTGCCTGCCCCCTCTATGACCACTATGTCATATCGCTCGGCCAAGCTGTTATAAGCCGACATTATCACATCCTTGAGTTGCGGCTTAAAGGCTTGATATTGGGTGGCCGTCATATTGCCGTAAACGCGACCGTTTATTACAACCTGTGACCCTATATCGCTCGACGGTTTGAGCAGTATCGGGTTCATGGCCACTGACGGCTCTATACCGCAGGCCTGGGCTTGTACCACCTGAGCCCTCCCCATTTCGCCACCTTCTTTGGTTACATATGAATTCAAAGCCATGTTCTGAGACTTAAATGGAGCCACCTTATAGCCGTCCTGATGGAATATGCGGCATAAAGCTGCGGTTATCAGGCTTTTGCCAACCGATGAACCAGTACCCTGTATCATTATAGCTTTGGCTCTCATCAAAACACCTACCCTATCCGTTTTAAGCAGGCCGACGTTTCCGATGATGCCTGCCTTACAGGGGCTATGCATATGGAGCCTGTCGCTTCATCATGCCATATGCTTACAGCTACATTGTATACATCGCTTATGAGCTGTTCGGTTATAACATCTTGCGGACGGCCGTCTGCTATAATCGAACCGCTTTGCATGAAGACCACTTTATCGCAGAATTGAACAGCCAGATTTATATCATGCAATACCACTATAACAGTCAGGCCGTGATGATCCACCAATTGCCTCAACAAATCCAATATCTCCATTTGAAATTGCAAGTCGAGATGGGCCGTAGGCTCATCCAACATCAATATCTCAGGTTGCTGGGCTAAAGCCCGCGCTATCATCACGCGTTGTAATTCGCCGCCCGACAGTTCGGTTATGCTTCTGTCCCTAAACTGCCATGTACCGGTCATATCCATGGCCTGCTTGACAGCGCTCATATCTGCATGGCTCTCAGATTGAAACCCCTTCATATACGGTATACGGCCCATCATGACGACATCCATGGCTGAAAACTCAAAATCGGCAGCCGTGCTCTGCGGTACATAGGCTATTTTACGGGCCAACATGCGGCGGCGCATAGCAAAGACATCGACGCCATTTAACAATACTACACCTGACCGTGGCTTTAACGCCGCCGATATATGCCTTAACAACGTAGTTTTGCCCGAACCATTGGGACCGAGTATACCCACCATGCTGCTTCTTTCGATAGCCAAATCCAGATGCTCTATTATCGTCGTTTGGTCATATGCACAGCTTAAATCGCGTGCTTCCAATATATACTCCATACCATCAACCCCTATATGCTGCATTCCTGTTCCGCACCAACAGGTAAAGGAAAAACGGCCCGCCCACTAAAGATGTTATAATGCCTACCGGTATTTCTATAGGTGCCATAAGCGTACGAGCCAAAGTGTCGCTTATTATCATGAATATAGCACCGCTTACAGTGGCAGCGGGTAAAAGGCGCCTATGGTCAGGCCCGGTAAACAGCCTGACCACATGAGGTATTATAAGGCCAACGAAACCTATGATACCGCTGACCGATACGGCCGAAGCGGTTATGAGCGAACCCACAACCAGCAATAACTTGCGGATTTTATTGACGTCCACACCTAGGTGCAAAGCCGTCTCATCACCCATAAGCAAAGCATTCATCTCCTTCGACATGGACAACAGCACAACGCCGCCGATAAAGATGATAGGAAATGATATATACAGCGATGCCCAACTCGCGGTAGCAAAGCTACCCATCGTCCATAGCACTATGCTCTCGAGTTTATCGTGATTTAATATCATCATAAATGATACCATGGCCGATAAAAACGAGCTTACGGCTATACCTGCCAGCAGCAGCGTCACCATGGATGATTTTCTCCCAGCCCTGCCCAACGTATAAACTGCAGCCATGGTCAGTACAGCTCCCACAAAAGCTGCTATCGTAGAACCTGCTAGGCCCATGAATCCGCTACCTATGCCGAGCACGATAGATATCGTTGCGCCGAATGACGCTCCTGATGACACTCCGAGCACATAAGGATCGGCCATCGGATTTTGCAACAGCCCTTGAAATGCTGTACCCGCCACCGCCAGGCCCATACCCACGGTCGCGGCCAGCAGCACACGTGGCAGGCGGATACCCCATACAATGCTGTAATAAGCGTCATCATATGAAGCATTCACCCATCGCCCCACAATAGGCAACGGCTTTATCAATACGCCGAAAGCATCGGCCATAGCAATGTCGGCAGCGCCCAAGGACACAGCCAACAATATGGACAAAAACAATATAACGACCATTGCCAGCATAAACGCACTAAACAGTAGGCGACCTTTATTTTTCATAAACACGGATTATTCAAATATCTCAGGATGTATAACCCTGGCCAATTGTTCCAAGGCCTGATCTACTCTCGGGCCCAAGCGGTTTACTATATCAGCGTCCAATGAATATATCTTATCGTTCTTTACGGCGTTGACACTTTTTAGCGCCTCTATATTCTTTATATCCTCCGGGCTGCCGGCATGTTCGGTGGTTATTATTATATCGGGATTCTTTTCGACGATTTTTTCCACACTATATTGAGCATAGCCCTCACTGTCATCAGCCACATTAGTGCCACCGGCCATAGCTATAAGCTCGCTTATAAACGTACCCTTACCGGCTGTAAAAAACCCGTTTATATCGACATTAAAATAAACCTTCGGCTTATCTAAAGAGGTCGTCTTATCGGCTATAGCTTTCATATTGCTCTTAAGCTTTTCCACTAATTGCTTAGCTTGCTGCTGTGTACCGGTAGCCTCGCCCAGCACGTCTATAGTCTGGTACAGCTCTTCCAGACCGGCCGCTTCAGATGAAACAACCTGTATCTTAATATCCTCCAGCTTCTTTATAGCCTCGTCCTGTATATAACCTCCGGCTACGACCAGATCGGGCTTAAGCTGGGTTATAAGTTCTATATTAGGGCCGTTGAAATCGCCCACCTTCTTTATGGCATTTGCTTGTTCAGGATAATTTGAGTACTCGTCCACGCCAACTATTTTATCGCCTAATCCTAGAGCAAACAGTGTCTCAGTATTGCTGGGCGTCAATGATACTATCGATTCCGGTTTCTTCTCGATGGTAACGCTGCGACCCTTCACATCGGTAACCGTAACCGGATACGCCGCCGGAGGCGTTTCAGCCTGCTGTTCAGAAGAACCCACTGCATCGCTGGCATTGGGTTGGTCGGCGGGCTGCCGGCCAGCACAAGCGGTCAAAGCCAGTATAATTATAACGATTAATATCGATAAATTTCGTTTCAACTTTTTCATATTACTTTAATAGCGCAACAAAACCGCGCATTTCTCCTTTCTGTTTTTTTACGTTTTTTCTCCATTGATTCATCATAAAAAAGCCTTTCAACCATAAGGCCGAAAGGCGTAAATACACTTCATAACTATCCCTCCCCTATGGCTCGTAGGTTTGATGGGGCATGCACCGGTCCGGTATCCTGGCTCGGCATCATCGCTTTGCTGCGCCTTCCCGAAATACTTCAGTGGCATATGCAGCATACTCTGCCATACAGTGGCGGCACCGCGCCGGCTTCTCACCGGCTTCCCTGCAATCGGTACATGAACATCACTATTCAGTTTTAACACTTTATATTATACTTCACGCCTCTAGGCATATCAAATAATTTTTTGCCCTTATAACGCTTATCTTGCCCCATAGTGTCAATAGTCAGCGAAAATGTCATAGTAAATGGCTGATATTTATTCAACGAAAATTTCATAGCGAGGCATAGATTTACTATAATTGGAACATTAAATATAGATTATATTACAGTAAGCTGGTTATATAACTTTAGCAACTTACATTAATATGATATGAGAACATATATTACCACCAAATGAGCAAAAAAGATAATACTATCTTAAGGCTTACTGCTTTGCTAAATTCTAGCTGCTCCATTCCCGTGCGTCAAGGGTAAAATAAACAAGCTCCGCTTGCCCTTGACGCACGTTCATTTCGCAGCTATTATATAATTAGGCTGTAAGCCTTAATACTGGCTAGTGCCAGGCGCGTGAGGAATTATACAGAGCCTCTAAAATCTCTCTGTCTGATTCCTCATACCAATATGATGGCGCCTTCTGCCAACCTTGTTTCCAAGGATGAGTGGGAGAAGGCTTATAAGGCTTAGCTGTGCTCGATGAACTTGCCTTATTAGCTTTCTGAGCTTTCTTAGGCGGTTCATCGAGCTTTTTCACAGCATATATATTATTGCCATACTGCACCGTATACCTATCCTGGGGCTGGTAAGAACCGTTATCTTAGCTCTAGGAACGATAGGTGCAACGGTTTTGCCATCATCACATACAACTTGATAATATTGGCTGTGTAGAGAAAATACGCCGCCATTATCAACTTTTCTAGATAACTTAACACAAAGTATATTATCTAAGTCGATATCCGGCGGTAATTCTCTAAAAGCAGGCTCGGGATCTTGAGGCTCTATGGCGAACCTTTTATTATATCTCTCCAGGAACTTAGGCAAAAACTCATTGGCCTTTTCCATAGAATCAATGCCATAAATCCTCAATTCTGCCCTGAGCCTATCCTGCAAAGTATTCCATAGCCTCTCTACGCGGCCCTTAGCCTGAGGGGACCTGGCATTAATGATAGATATACCCAATGTACTCATAGCCATTTGGAACTGGGTTTCATTTACCACTTTACCCTCAAGCTGCTCCTCGATAGAGATTTTACCCTTATTAGGAGAAGCAAATATAGTATGCTTATCGGCATATAGAGATATAGGGATACCATATTGGCCAATGATGGTACGCATGAGCTCAAAATAGCCATTCATACACTCGTTTTCAGTAAAATAGAGCGCGAGGACCTGACCGGTGGCATCGTCTATGGCACCGTGGAGAGCCATATTACCTACAGAAGGAATCCATTCAAAAGAGGTGCAATCGATTTGCACCAACATGCCAGCCTGAGGCATACGTTCCCTTCTAGCATGAATCTTACGAGGGCGTCTATGCTTTCTAGGGCTTTGAATACCGGCATTATCAAGGATTCTATAAACCGAGGAATTACTAAGAATAATACCCTTATCATCCTCAAGCAAATCTCTAAAATGAGAGAAATTCGTATCAAAATACTGTTCCTTCCTCAAAGTGAGGATATGGTTTACTAGCTCATCGCTTAAAGCATTAGCAGGTTTACGGCCTCTGTTCTTATGAATAACGAAAGACGCACCTTGTTCTTTAACCCCCTTCTTAAGTCTAAATATTTGACGAACACTGAGGTCTAAAACCTGCGCAGCTTCACTTGCGGTTAACGTCCCATCGATGACTTTATTAATAACAACAAGTTTTTGCATTTCGCTCTCTGTCATACAATACTGTTCCTCTCTCCTCATAATGACATTATCGCAGAATAATTTTACTATGACAATATCATAGAATAATAACATTATCTTGCCCCATAGTTGACAACATGTGCCTCATGTAATATAATATTCACAAATTCACATATATAAATATATGTATGTTATACAAAGAAATGAGGTGCGAGGTTGAGCAATGTAGATGAAATGTCCGATATATTTAAGGCGTTAAGCGATCCTATGCGTTTGAAGGTCCTTAAATTGCTTCCCAAGCATGGTGAAGAAAAGGAATTATGCGTATGCGCGTTGGCGGACGAATTGGGTATTTCGCAGCCAAATGTATCTCATCATTTAAAGATACTCAAATCGGTAGGGCTGGTTAAATGCGCTAAGCATGAAGGCTTTTCCTACTATGCCGTCAATATGGACAAGATAAAATGCTTATTCGATGATTTACAAAATGAAATAGAAAAATAAAACAAGGAGAACAACATATGCAATACAGGGACTTCGGTAATACTGGTATAAAAGTATCATTATTGGGTTTTGGAGCTATGCGTTTGCCCATGATAAATGCAAACGGCAATGATGTCGTAGATGAAGATAAAGCAATACCTTTGATACATAGGGCTTTTGAGTTGGGGGTCAATTATATAGATACCGCTCCCGGCTATTGCAATAAAACAAGCGAAATAGCTGTCGGTAAGGCATTAAAAGGATGGCGCGACAAGGTATATCTTTCCACTAAGAATCCTATAGAGGATGCCTCAGGTGATAATTGGAGAAGACGCTTGGAAGATTCTTTGAAAAATTTAGACGTTGATTATATAGATTTCTACCATATGTGGGGTATAAATTGGCAAACATATATCGATAGCATAGATGTACCGAATGGTCCTATGGAGGCTGCTCACAAAGCTAAAAAAGAAGGTCTTATAAAACATATATCATTTTCCTTTCATGACGTACCGGAAAACATGATAAAAATCATAGATACAGGTAACTTTGAATCGGTATTGTGCCAATATAATTTGTTGGATAGGGCCAACGAGGAAGCCATCGCCTATGCTAGATCAAAGGGGCTTGGTGTTGTCATAATGGGCCCTGTAGGAGGAGGAAGATTGGGTGAACCGTCCTCGCAAATACAAAATCTCTTACCCGGCAAAGCAAAGAGCACTGCTGAAATGGCACTTCGATTTGTCATGGCCAATCCGAATGTAAGCTGTGCACTATCGGGCATGAGCTCTATCGATATGGTCGAAGAAAATGTCAAAGTAGCATCTTTGCTCGGCGCCTTAAACGATAAAGAACGCCAAATAATAGATCAAATGTTGGAAGAAAATAAACGTTTGGCCGACCTATACTGTACCGGTTGCAATTATTGCATGCCTTGCCCCACAGGTGTAAATATACCCCTTAACTTTCAGGTAATGAATTACCATAGGGTCTATGGTTTAACCGAATATGCCAAAAGTCAATATGCACGTATAGGCATCGATGATAATATGTCCGGCGGTAAAGCTGAAGACTGCACCGAATGCGGTACTTGTGTACCTCTATGCCCTCAAGGGCTAGATATCATAAAACAATTACGCGAAACTGCGGAGGCTCTAGGATGATAAATTTAAGCGATACAGATTTGCAAGCCAAGTTGCAGAGATTAAAAGATATACTCACCGACATGGGTAATGCAGTGATTGCTTACTCCGGTGGGGTGGACAGCACTTTCCTTTTAAAAGTCGCACATGACGTTTTAGGCGACAATGTCATAGCCGTTACAGCTCGTTCTTCCACCTATCCCGAACGCGAATTCAACGAAGCCTGCGAGCTGGTCAAGCAAATAGGAGCCAAACATGTGGTCATAATATCGGAAGAACTTGAAATAGAAGGCTTTCGTAGCAATCCTGTCAACCGATGTTATTATTGCAAAAAGGAATTATTCAATAAGATATGGGACATCGCCAACGAACATGGCATAAACCATGTGCTCGACGGCTCAAATGTGGATGATACAGACGATTTTCGGCCTGGCATGAAAGCAGCCCATGAATTGGGCGTGGAAAGTCCGCTCAGAGAATCCGGTATGACAAAAAGCGATATACGCGCTTTATCCAAGGCCATGGGCCTTCCCACATGGAACAAGCCCTCTTTCGCCTGTTTGTCATCCCGCTTTCCTTATGGTCAGCCCATAAGCGAGAAAAAACTGAGCATGGTAGAACAGGCCGAACAATTTCTTTTGGATAAAGGATTTATACAGGTAAGGGTAAGATATCACGGCGATATCGCACGCATAGAAGTAGCTCCCGAAGAACGTCATCGTTTTTTCGACGAGCATTTGATGGATGAAATAGCTGCACGTTTCAAACAAATAGGCTTCGCATATACGGCTCTGGACCTCGCCGGATATCGAACCGGAAGCATGAATGAAGTTTTGAAAGAAGAAATGCCTGATGAACGCACAACAACTGAAACAACTGCTCAATGACGTAAAAGATGGCCGACTGGCCATAGAAGATGCTATGGCAGAACTCAAAAAGCTGCCGTTTGAGGATATGGGATTTGCACATCTGGATACGCATCGGGAACTTAGAAACGGTTATCCGGAAGTCATATATTGTGCCGGTAAAACAACTGATCAAGTAGCGGCAATAGTAAAAAGGATGCTAGAACTGGATTATAGCAATATACTGGCTACCAGGGCCAATAGCGACGTAGCTCGTGCTCTCCAGGCATTAACGCCCAACGTCGAGTACAGCACAACAGCGCGTATAGCTGTGATAAACCGCAAGCCGTTGCCACAACCGGCCGGCACTATAGCGGTGGTAACGGGAGGTACATCCGATATGCCTGTGGCTGAAGAGGCCGCTATCACAGCGGAAATAATGGGCAATAATGTTAAACGCATATACGATGTCGGTGTGGCCGGACTGCACCGATTACTAAGCCACCTTGACGAGATTATGAGCGCCAATGTGGTTATAGCAGTAGCTGGTATGGAAGGCGCGTTAGCCAGCGTAGTGGGCGGTTTAGTAGATAAACCGGTTATCGCAGTACCCACCAGCGTCGGTTATGGCGCCAATTTCCACGGCTTAGCCGCGCTGCTGTCCATGCTTAACAGCTGCGCATCCGGCGTGGCTGTGGTAAACATAGACAACGGCTTCGGCGCTGGTTATATGGCCAGCATGATAAATCATATGTAAAATCGATATTTAAAGCCGTGCCTAGGCACGGCTTTTTAGCAGTTTATAGCATTATAGCCATTTGTGAGCTTTATATTGCTGTCTATTACCCTTTCCATGTAATCACAGCGCTGTTTATCTATAACCGGCAATAAATCGGCATTTTGCTGCTGGTAAGATAGTATCGCCCCGGTTGGTACTACACGGCGTTTCTCTACTTTAATGCCTTCAGCTACGACGCTTATGCCCACATAACACCAATCCCCTATATCGGCATTGGATATGACCGATCTATACCCTATAAAACAGTGCGCACCTATATTGCACGGTGCATGGATTACGCAGCCATGGCCCAACGATGTCCGTGACCCTATAGTCACGCATGCATCACCCAATGTATGTATGATCACACCATCCTGAATATTGCAGTCGTCACCTATGGTTATAGACCCAACGGTATATATATCTGTCAACTCATCAGCCCTTATGACGACATTGGGCCCTACGTAAACGCGTTTGCCTATGTGGACATTACCAACGATAACAGCGGTTGGATCAATATACGCCGTGTGATCGATCTGAGGATAATGTCCGTTTATGTTTTCCCTTATCATCATACCACCTCCCCATATTATCTGCTATTAGTACTTGGTCACATATAATAATATACCACTATTTCCTACTTTAATCAACTCAAAAATTAATCGTTCAGGTTTTTCTTCTCCCCGGTCACAGTATAAATAACCCATTCACATATGTTGGTCGTATGATCAGCTATACGCTCTATATACCTCGCTACCAACAGCAAATACATAGCTTGCAGTATCGTAGAATTATCATCCATCATTATAGAAATCATCTCATGGAAAATATTTCTATATATTCCATCTATAACGTCATCTCTTACGCATACTTCTTCCGCCAAAGCAACATTTTCATTAACATATGAATCCAAAGCATCTTTTATCATCCCTATGGTCGTCTTGGCCATTTGCGGTATATCTATAAGCGGTTTTATATAATTCTGACCCTTCAACCGTATAGTAGTCTTGGCTATATCCACTGCATAATCACCTATACGTTCCAAATCAGTGCTTATTTTTAGCGCCGCACATATAGTCCTTAAGTCTTTGGCTAACGGCTGCTGAGTGGCTATCAAAGTAACACACTTATCTTGTATCTCTAACTCCATATTATCCGGTATATCATCATCTTTTATGATACCCTCAGCCAGTTCCATGTCATGTTGCAACAGTGAATCAATGGCACGATCTATACTCTCTTCGACCACGCTGCCCATGCGCAGTACCATATTATGCAATTCGCTTAGCTCCTCGTTAAAATGCTCGCGCATAACCATTGTCGCCACCTCCTTTAAGTATTATTAATCAACCGAATCTTCCCGTAATGTAATCCTCAGTACGCTTATCTTCCGGCTTATAAAACAGCTTTTCGGTCAGACCCCATTCTATCATCTCTCCCATGAGAAAGAAAGCCGTATAATCGGATATACGTGCAGCTTGCTGCATATTATGCGTTACGATTACTATAGTATATTTCTCTTTCAAGTGATCTATGAGATCTTCAATCTTTGACGTGGATATAGGGTCCAAAGAAGCTGTGGGTTCATCCATAAGCACCACTTCCGGTTCAACCGCCAGAACCCTTGCTATGCACAATCGTTGTTGCTGCCCCCCGGACAGACCCAATGCTGATTTTTTAAGCCTGTCGTTGACCTCATCCCACAGAGCCGCAGCCTTCAAGCTTCTCTCCACTACAGCGTCCAGCTCATATTTATTCTTTATGCCATGTATCCTCGGCCCATAAGCTATATTATCGTAAACGCTCATCGGAAACGGGTTGGGTTTTTGAAAGACCATACCTACGCGCTTGCGTAGATCTATAACATCGTAATCTTTATATATATTTTTACCGTCCATAAGCACGTCGCCTGTAATGGAAACGCCGTTTATCAAGTCATTCATACGATTTATAGTCCGCAAAAACGTCGACTTGCCACAACCTGACGGCCCTATAAGCGCTGTTACTTTATTAACCTCTATATTCATATTTATGTTTTTGAGGGCTTGGAAATCACCATAAAACAAATTTAAATCATGTACCTCTATTTTATTCATCTAATACAACCTCTCCCACGGATATTATTCTATTCGCCTTCCTCGGAAGCGATAAATTTATAGCCTACGCCGCGTATAGTTTCGATATATTTAGCTTCGTCCATATCGTCCCCTAATTTTTGTCTTATATGTCGTATATGAACATCTACTGTTCGGGTTTCACCGAAATATTCATATCCCCACACCTGATCTAGCAAATAATCCCTTGACAGCACCTTGCCCTGATTCAAAACCAATAATTTCAATAATTCGAATTCTTTAAGCGTGAAATCTAATTTATTGCCGTTTTTATAAACCTCATACTTTGACGTATCTATCGTTAAACCGCCTACTTTTATTATTTTAGGCTCCATATCGTTATTCTCTGTTCTCCTTAAAAGAGCCTTAACGCGTGCTATTAATTCTCTTATACCGAACGGCTTGGCAATATAATCGTCAGCTCCTATTTCAAGGCCTACTACCTTATCTATCTCTTCTCCTTTAGCAGTAAGCATAATGATCGGGACTTTGGCAGTAGCAACCGACGCTCTCAGCGTTTTACACACTTCCAAGCCGTCTATACCGGGCAACATTATATCCAATATGATGAGGTCCGGAACCTGCTGCCGGCAAAATTTCAATGCCGTTTCACCATCCTCCGCAACTTCGACTTTATACCCCGCATTTTCTAAATTAAAGCGAATCAGCTCCAGTATGTGCGCTTCATCATCTACTACCAAAATAGTTTCATTAGGCATCCGCTGCCCTCCTTGACATATTCTCTTCTTATTATAATGCACAAATGCCTGCATGTCCAATCATTCTTCAGTCTCATCGCGTTCGTTCAAAAGTTTTTTAAGTTCATCCATAAATGTATTCACGTCTCTAAACTGCCTGTAAACCGACGCAAAGCGCACATATGCCACCTCGTCGAGGTCCTTTAGATGTTTCATGACCATCTCGCCTATCTCATGGCTTGTTATCTCGGACTTGACATCTGTATATACCTGCTTCTCTATATCCGATACCACATCTTCTATGTCGTCCATAGAAACCGGCCGTTTCTCACATGCCTTTATAATACCGTTTTTTATCTTATCAATATCGAAGGGCTCTCTGCGGCCGTCTTTTTTTATAACCATCAACGGTATCCTTTCCACCTTTTCATAGGTGGTAAAGCGTTTACCGCATTCAACGCACTCGCGCCTGCGGCGTATGATAGTGTATTCTTCAGCCGGTCTCGAATCTATAACCCTGCTCTCTATACAATTACAATATGGACATCTCATAAAAAGGCCACCGTAATCTAGTGGCACCTCCTATTCTCTATTTTTACGCTTTTATTATACACAAGTTCTACACATATGTGCAATGCGCAAACATATTTTTGCATTCTAGCTTACTATACCCGTCAGCGTCAGCACAATCATCAATATACCCACAACCAGCCTGTAATAGGCGAACGGTTTTAGCGGATGCTTGCCCAAATACGTTAAAAATCTGTCTACCACGATAAGCGCCACTACGAAAGACATTATAAATCCTACGGCAAGGGCGGCCCATTCCAATCCCGACATAGCGCTGAATCCTTTTAAAAATGAATACCCCGTAGCCGCTATCATAGTGGGCATGGCGAGAAAGAAGGAGAACTCCGCTGCCGCTTTAACCGACATGCCGGCCATCATGCCGCCCATAATGGTGGACGCCGAACGTGACATGCCCGGAAACAACGACAAACACTGTACCGCACCTATGAGCAACGCCTGTCTACCATTTATTTCATCCATGTCATCTGCTCTGTAATTCCAGAATACCCGCTCGACCAACAACATCAATACAGCTCCCACCACGAGCGCTATAGCCACGGTAAAGGAAGAAAATAAATGAGCTTCTACAAAATCATTTACCGCCAACCCTATCACAGCGGCTGGTATAAAGGCTATGATTATCTTAAGCCAGAGATTGAATCCCCATTGGCCGGGTTTCATATGCCTGAAAGAATCGGCTATCTTCTTTCTATAATAGAATATTACGGCCAGTATAGCACCCAACTGGATTACTATTTCAAACATAACCGAGAACCTCTCATCGTTAAAACCAATGAGGTCACCCACTATAATAAGATGCCCTGTAGAGGATACTGGCAAAAATTCCGTTATACCCTCTACTATGCCCATTATAAAAGCCTTAAACAAAAGTAACAATTGCTTTATCCCCCTATATCATGCTTTCCATTTGATCGAGCAGCCCAGCAAATACCTTAAGCGCTGCTTCTACTGGTTTCGGCGTAGTCATATCCACACCGGCTTTCTTCAGCAATTCTATGGGATAGTCCGATCCGCCGCTTTTTAGAAAGTTTATATATCTATCCACTGCGGTCTTACCTTCACTCAATATTTGCTGCGATAAAGCCGTGGCCGCTGAAAAACCGGTAGCATATTTGTAGACATAAAAACTGCTGTAAAAATGGGGTATGCGCGACCATTCCAAGTCTATACGATCATCTACCACTATATTCGGTCCGTAATATTTTTCATTCAAATTATGGTATATGGATGACATCATATCTGGCGTCAACGATTCACCGGTTTCAGCCTTGTCGTGTACGATCTTTTCAAATTCGGCAAACATTGTCTGACGATACACCGTACCCCTGAACTGTTCCAGATAATGGTTTATAAGATACAGCTTCATGCTGCGTTGATCTGTAGTCTTCAGCATATGATCCATGAGCAGGGCTTCATTCAGCGTTGATGCCACCTCAGCTACGAATATGCGGTACTCTGCATAGATATACGGCTGTGCTGAGAATGAGTAATGAGTATGAAGAGAATGTCCCATCTCATGAGCTATGGTAAATATATCATCCAATGTCCCTTGGAAATTCAACAACACAAACGGGTGAACCCCATAACATCCCCATGAATAAGCACCGCTGGTCTTGCCTTGATTTTCGTACGCATCTATCCAACCGTTTTTAAATCCATGTTCGAGCAAACTTATATATTCCTGCCCCAAAGGCCGAAGCCCCTCCAATACCTTATCAATCGCTTCTTCATATGATACCTTTACCTTTATATCAGGCACCAAGGGTACATATAAGTCATACATATGGAGCTCATCCACGCCCAGCATTTTCTTGCGCAGTTTCACATAACGATACATAAGATCCATGTTATCGTGTATAGCCTTTATAAGGCCGTCGTACACCGATGTAGGCACATTATCGTCATCTAACGAAGCAGCTAAAGACGAAGGATATTTGCGCACGCGGCTAAAAAATATATCTTTTTTTACGTTTGAGCTCAATGTGGCTGATAATGTATTTTTCAGTTTGCCATATGTATCATACAACGCCTCGAAAGCATCTTTACGCACACGACGGTCCTGGCTTTCCATAAACTGCATATAGCGCCCCTTGGTCAGTTCTACCTCATTGCCGTTCTCATCCTTTATAGACGGAAATTTTATATCCGCATCGTTTATCATGGTAAATATAATATCTGCCGCTTCGGCCATCTCTCCAGCCTGAGCCAATATTCTCTCCTCCGAGGCTGACAGCACATGTGCCTTCTGCCTCATGATATCATCTATATAATGCCTGTATAGCTCAAGATTTGGTTCTTCAATCATATAGCCATAAACCTCGTCAGCCGGTATGGCCAATATTTCTGGTACTATAAATGATAAAGCACTCTGTATTTCTATAATAAGGCTCATAGCCCTGTCAGCTAACGCCTGGTATTTCGTATTGGCGTTATCCTCATCGCGCCGCATGCGAGCATATGTAAAGAGCCTCTCTGCCAACTGGCTTATCTCATCGCGCAATTTAAGCGCGTTATATAGACTATCCGCTGAATTTAACCTGCCCTTATATTTCTCCATCGCAGGCACCATATCCTTAAGCCTTTTAAAATCCCTTTCCCATTCGTCATCCGATGAATATATATCTTCCAAATGCCACTTATATTTTTTATCGATTTCTTCACGTTTAGGCAATGCATTCATCGTTTTTACCTCCAAAATTCATTTTTATATATTATATCATCTATGGCTTAATAAAAGAAATGGCCTTTCCAAAAAACATTCAGAAAGGCCATTAAATATATTCATCACAATACCCTGTCTATAAATTCCCAAAAGTTGCTGTTAAATAAACTCTCCACATCGCGTTTTATTTCGGCCTCTTTCACCTTCCATCCGGTCTTGCGCAAATCGTTATATTTGTCTACAAGCACATCGGCTATAATACGGCGGGAATGAGTCCACTTATATATTAGCTGGTCCAACACCCTAGCATCCGAATGTTGCGGTATAAAGCTCACACCCAGGAGTTCTGCTCTCATGCGCGTTATCTCATCGACCAGGCTGGGATTGTTCAAAAACCACCAGCATCCAAAAGGCATGAGATTTCTGAATTTACGTGCTGCTACCGCTAATTCATGCTGATTCTCGCGCGAAAGCATGGTCACCATAAACTTATTATGCGGATACTTCGAGCATAAATATATCACGGTGTTTATATCCGCCTTATATACGGCATCACCGGCATCTTTTAACTCAGGATTAACCTGCCTGTTTACACCTATCATCATGGCGAACGGTTTATTTTTTTCACGTGCGACCGGCAATACACAATCCTCTATTATCCTTGCTCTGTCAGAATCCTCGGGCATGATAAAATCATAAGGTAGCGACGCAGCCATATACACCGCGTTCATCCTATCCATCCATTCGCTCAAGAAGCGTTTTATTTCGTCAACACTCATATCGGATAAATCCTCTTTCACTTCATAACCCCATTGTTGCAGTTGCAGGCAGGCTTGCGGCCATGAATTGAGCAATACATCCAGGCGCAAAGCAGCCTTAAATCTCTCATCGTCTTGTAAATCGCTCAGCCATTTTTCTCGCTCCACCGGGTTAAAAGGATCATTGGTCATAACCACTGCTTTTATATTAGCCGTATCGAAGACTTTGTCGGTATACTGTTCTACTGTCATACCGGCAAAGAAACCCCTATAGCTTGTCAAGTCTCTGCTGGCCGTATCCAATCCTAATTTATTCAAGGCAGTCAAAACACCTCTGCATGCTTCGCTGTACGGTGAATGTTCGACAAAAAGCGTGTTCCATATCATATCAGCCTGCTCTTTTTTGGTCATAGACCAGAACTCCTCATAAGGCATACTGGTCCAGCGCATCGTCTCGGCTATAAGATAATGATAATTCAGCAGCTCATCTACGCCCCATAACAGCATATCCCCAAATGATGGCGGATAGAGATGCGTATGAACATCGGTTATAGCAACATCTTCTACCGCTTTGTACACGGCTTTCCTTATATCCTCTCGACTATGTAATGACATATCAATGTAACCCCCTCAAATGTTTTTTTCTATTATACCACATTTTACAACAAAACGACACATTTAAAAATTTGTAACATGACAAATTCAGCGCGCACAATGATATAAATCCTACGCCCGCTCATGAAATATTGCGTAGGCGTACTTACAATTCGTTTCGCTTGAGCAAGCTAACACCGGCAATTCGCGTCCATGCTCAGTGCCGGCTGGTCGGGCATCCATGCCCGACCTACGCTTGCTCTACGCTGCACTCAGTGAGTACGCCTACGCAATATTTCAAGGCGTTCTCCGGCTTTATATCATTTGCATCGCTTTATATCATCCGTTTCAATTACATATTACAAATCGAAAAAATTTGTAAGAATTCTACATAAAATTAGTTATATTTTCCTATTGAAATTATAAAATGCGATGAATATAATTCAAATTAGAAAGAAGAGATATAAAGGAAGGGATAAAAGTAACATAACAATAATTCAAAGGGGGTGTATAATATGTATTGGGTTTGGTTAATTATAGTTGGTGTAGTAATATCGCTTTTATCTAACTTTGTGGTACTTAAATCTAAAAAATCTTTCCTTGGATATTGGGGATTATTAGTAGTGGATTTAATAGGTGCATGGCTTGGTGATATAGTTTTCGGTAATTGGGCACTTATAAATGATTATAATATCGTTGGAGGCCTTATAGGCGCTATAGTACTAGACGTGATATGGAAATACGTAGTATCTCCGTGGGCAACCAAGTCATCTGGCACCGATACAAGTGCTAAAGCATAACAACATAGTCCCTTCCCTGAACTTATAAAGCCGGTGTGCTAAATATGCATACCGGCTTTTGTCATTTACATATCGTATATGGTATAATATCGATATAAACGTTGCTGTAACAAGAAATTAGATCAGGAGGATTTAATCTACATGTATAGCATAGAGCGCTACATAGACGTATTTGAAACCTATAAACTGGGCAATGATGATACTTTTATAAAAGTGGTGCCCGACCGTGGAGGTATAATAACCAGCCTCTTTTATAAAGGAAAGATGATACTTTATCTGGAACCAGAAACATTATACGATGCTTCTAAAAATATAAGGGGCGGCATACCGGTATTGTTCCCAATATGCGGCTGGTTGCAGGATGAATGTTACAAAATAGACGGCATATCATATAATATGCCTCAACATGGTCTTGCCCGAAGGGCTAAATGGACGGTTATAGACAGTTTTGTTGGAGAGCATGGTACCGATATGACGCTGTGCTTCGAATCCAGCGAGCAAACTAAAAAGTCTTACCCGTTTGACTTTCGCTTGATATATAGGTATGAGTTAACCGACAAAGGCCTCGCTATACATCAAAGCTATATAAACGACAGCGATAAGGATATGCCATTTTATGCTGGATTTCACCCATATTTCTATACAAGCGATAAAACCGCGCTCACATTCGACACCGGAGCTTTGCATTTTTGGGATTCGGTAAATGGTTGTCTCAAAGATGTAAAAGATCCGAATAATATAGATTTTTCTGCTCCCGAGGTTAATATGATATTATTGGACGCTCATGCTGGAGGCGTATCTATGACCAATAAAACCGACGGCTGGGTTATATCGTTAAACTACGATGATGTCTTCAGATATGTGGTAATATGGTCTCTGGAAGGAAAGAATTTCGTATGCATAGAGCCTTGGATGGCTAGGCCCGATTCTATGAACACAAAGAGAGATGTGTACACCCTACGTTCACATGGCGTATTAAACACTGTATTTAATATAAATTGTAAATTAAGCTAATCGCGATGTTCTAGACTAGAGATAAATAGCACGTTTGCAGGCGCGACAAAAAACATTTTACCCCACGCACATGCCCCAAAATAGCTGATTGTTAAACGATGGAACAGCAAAAGGCGAAAATTCACCCAGAGAAGAAAATGGAAAGACCCCCTCATTTATTGTATAATAAAAAAACAAGGAAAGAGGGGGTTATCCTATATGGCTATTATACCACAAATTTCATTCGATGTGTGGGATGATGATAACGAATTAGGCGATTTGGAAAGGCTGCGTTTGGTAATTGAATATATGCCGGACGAAGAATTAATGATGCAACCAAGAGCGATATAAATAAGCGAAATTATAGCTTTATAGATAAAATATCATTTATAACAGTTTTACTCAATATTCTCTAAGGATGTTACTTTTTCCTCTGGCTCTCCCATTTTCATTGGAGATCCAGGCTTTACACTATACACCGGATAAAGCATTATTTTAATCTCTCGACAGCCCTTCAAATCCACTCCTTCTATCTCTCGCAGCTGAAATATTTCAAAAGTCCCTATTTCTTCAACATAAGCGTTTTTATCAAATGTCTCTCCTTTATCATTAACAATTTCTATATGAAACTTTGGTGAATTAGATTCGGTTGACGAATAGATACTTTTATCAAACCATATACCAAAATGCAAACGCTTTAAGTTGGGTAAATAATACAAGTCAGTCATTTGAACGCTTGTCTTTTCAAATTGGCGGTTTTCTATTTTTATATGCACCGGCTCATCCTTTTCATTATAAGAATCCCACATAATAGGTTGCTTATAACCATGCTTATATAGGAAAATATCCCAGTTAGCTTTATTAATGTTAAAGTATAAATACACTACCACGAGAAATATTGCAACAACAGCTATTACCCACTTTTGCTTAGATGACATTATTTTCCCTCCATTAAATATACAGTAGTGTCAGTATATAAGTTTCATACCGATACTACTGTATATATCTATTTTTATTGCATAAACATAACTATGATTATAAATATTAATATCCTGCATCAAACCAACCAATAATAATTTGTATTGTGAATGGATTGCCTGATTCCATTCACAAGCACACATGTGGCTTTTCCGCTTTGGGCTTAACATTTAATAGTTACTCAAATAATACGTGCAATGAAACCACCTCCCTTTTTTGATCATCCTTTATAATACAATTATACACATAGTGACCCCCATTATCAAAACAATTTTTGTTAAGATTATGATAAAAAACCTCCCGGCGATTCGACAGTTATGCAGAAATATAACCCATATAATGACTGGAAACATCTAATTTTTCTTTGTGTCATACAATACTGTTCCTTTCTCATAGTGACACTATACAGAATAATTCTACTATGACAATATTACAGAATGATAACATTTTCTCCCAATATAATCACCTTGCACTGCTGTTTGCCATATGATATAATAGCGTTGAATCGAATATACGAACAGGATAGAGGTGCGCCTTTTAATAGTAATATCGTTGAGGTTTTCGGGGCCATCGATACGATATGAAAGGAAAAGGTGCCGAAGGTATGGGGACCCTGAATGACCCAGAGCCTGGATCGCCGGTTAATAATCGTCGGTCTGTCGTCAACATTAGGTTGATGGAGAGCTATCTGTTGCATTAAATAGTAATAAAAGCTATTGAAGCAGCCGGTAGCAAATCTCCGGCTGTTTTTTATTAATAGAAGGGAGGCAGCAGAGCCATTTAAGCTCTGCTACGCATTAGAATGAAAAAATATAATTTGGCAATAGTAGGCGTAACCGGTATGGTAGGCCGCAAGTTTCTTCAAGTATTGGAGGAACGGCAATTACCTGTGGAAAATTATTATATGTTTGCATCGGCACGCTCAGCCGGAAAACAATTGGAATTTATGGGCAATACGTACATTGTCGAAGAGCTCACCGAAGCCAATATAATAAATAAGAAAATCGATATAGCACTATTCTCTGCCGGCAGCGGCACCAGCTTGGAATTCGCGCCTAAATTTGCTGCTCACGGAGCAGTAGTTATAGATAACAGTGCCGCATGGCGCATGGATGATTCTGTACCGCTGGTAGTGCCGGAAGTAAACCCGCATGATATATCGTGGCATCATGGCATAATAGCCAACCCCAATTGTTCCACCATACAAGCGGTCGTAGCACTAAAACCATTGCACGATCTCTATAAAATAAAACGCATCGTGTATTCCACTTATCAAGCGGTATCAGGCGCTGGCATGGGCGGGTACAATGACCTCAAAAATGGAATCAACGGCGAGCCTCCAAAGAAATTCCCATATCCTATAGCCGGCAATTGCATACCGCATATAGATGTATTCCTGCCTAACGGATATACTAAAGAAGAAATGAAAATGGTGAATGAAACGCGCAAGATTCTGGGCGATAATAGCTTAAAGATAACAGCCACTACTGTGCGCGTACCGGTATATTACGGACACAGCGAATCGATAAATGTGGAATTTTACAATGAATTCGACCTTGACGAGCTGCGCGATGCATTATCGCACGCCCCCGGCATTGTGATAATGGATGACCCAGCAAACAATATATACCCTATGCCTATACTGGCTGAAGATAAAGATGAGGTATTCGTAGGTCGCATACGCCGCGACGAAAGTGTAGAGAACGGCGTTAATCTTTGGGTGGTAGCCGATAATATAAGGAAAGGTGCTGCGACCAACGCTGTACAGATTGCCCAAGAACTTATAAAAATGTGGGAAAAATAAAGAAGGAGGCCAATTATATGAGCGTTTTTACAGGATCAGGCGTAGCCTTGGTTACGCCATTCACAAAAGATGGCGTAAACTTTGACGCATTAGAACAAATGATAGAATTTCAGATAGCCGGCGGCACCGATGCCCTTATAGTGTGTGGTACTACCGGCGAACCGTCTACCATGACTGCTAAAGAAAAACACGATACCATAAAGTTTTCTATAGAAAGAGTAAACCATCGTATACCTGTCATAGCCGGCACCGGCGGCAATAACACAGCCGAGGTCATAGAAGCCTCGGTTGATGCCCAGCAGCTCGGTGCCGATGCGCTGCTCATAGTAACGCCTTATTATAACAAGACTACACAAAAAGGATTGGTAGAACATTATACCGCGATAGCCAATGCCGTGGACATACCGATTATAATATACAACGTTCCCAGTCGTACAGGGCTTAATATGACACCGTCTACACTGGAGAAACTATCCCACGTCAGAAACATTGCTGGCATGAAAGAGGCCAGTGGCAATATCGTCCAGGTAGCCGAGATGGCGCGGTTGTGCAGCGACAGAATCGATATTTATTCCGGCAACGATGACCAAGTAGTGCCTATATTATCCTTAGGTGGTAAAGGCGTGATATCGGTCGTAGCTAATATAGCGCCAAAGGATACGCACGATATGGTAATAAAATTCTTAAACGGCGATATAGAGGGTAGCCGACAGCTCCAGTTTAAGCTAAATCCATTGGTAGAAGCGCTGTTCATAGAAGTAAACCCGATACCGGTAAAGACAGCATTAAATCTTATGGGCTTTAACGCCGGTAATCTAAGGCTTCCGCTAACCGAGATGTCCGAAAGCAATCTAGCATTTCTAAGGCAGCGCATGATAGAATACGGATTTGAATTGAAATGAGGTGTAACATCGTTATATGATAAATATTATATTAAACGGATGCAATGGGCGTATGGGACAGGTCGTGGCCAAAACGGCTGCATCTGACCCTGAAGTGGCTATTGTTGCCGGCGTTGATAAATTCCCCGACGCCATAAATAATCCTTTTCCTACTTGCGGCGCATTAGCCCAATGCGCCGACATATCGGCCGATGCTATAATAGATTTTTCCCGGCCCGAGGCACTGCCATCCATACTGGACTACGCCAAGGAACATCATCTAGCTGTGGTTATAGCCACCACCGGAATGAACGATGAAAACCGGGCGGCGATAGCACGTGCCGCCGATGAGATAGCAGTATTTACTTCATCCAATATGTCGCTTGGCGTAAATGTGCTCATAGACCTTGCCAGAAGGGCTGCATCTGTACTCGGCAATGCGTTCGATATAGAAATCATTGAAAAGCATCACAATCAGAAAGAGGATGCACCCAGCGGTACGGCGCTGTCGATAGCCGAAGCCATAAACCAGGTGCTTTTGGATCGAAAACGCTTTACATACGGCCGTTACGGCACATCCGCTAAACGCTCCGCCGATGAAATAGGTATACACGCTATACGAGGCGGCACTATGGCCGGTGAACACTCAGTAATCCTGGCCGGCCATGACGAGGTACTGGAATTGACGCATACAGCTCAATCCAGGGATATATTTGCGGTAGGCGCCTTGAATGCCGCCAAATTTATAGTAAATAAACCAGCCGGACTATACAATATGGTAGATCTCATGTTGGAGAAGAGCGCTGTCACCAACCTATATGTTTCCAATGAAGAAGCTATGATAACGCTAAATGCCATACCACACAGCGCACGCATAATAGCGGATGTGTTCAATTCATTGGCTGATAAACACATAAACGTCGATATGATAAGCCAAACCACGCCTGTAGAGGGCTTGGTGAACATATCCTTCACCATACCGGAAACCGACTTAAACGACGCTATAAACGCTATGAGCAGATTCAAAAAACAAAGCGATTCTTTCCGCATAGATGTGTTCGGCGGCATATCCAAGCTCACAATAGAGGGCAGCGGCATGGAACGTCAACCAGGTATAGCGGCTAAGATATTCGACGTATTGGCACAAGATGATATAAGGATAAAGCTGATAACAACATCGGAAACCAAGATATCCTGTGTAATAGACCGTGAACAGGAAGAAGCCGCAATGACATTATTGCGGCAGGCTTTTAACCTATAGCATAAAGAGGCTGCGCATATGCGCAGCCTCTTTATGCTATAATTATATATCATCTACTTTGATCCATCGTCTCTCCGCCACAGATGCATCAACCGCCTCCAGTACCTGCTGGCATTTCACTCCGTCATAGAAATTCGGTTCCGGCATCTTATCGGAGGCTATAGCATTTATCAGGTCATACACCTCATGTATAAAGGTATGCTCATATCCTATAACATGCCCGGCCGGCCACCACGCCTGCATATATGCGTGCACCGGTTCTGTCACTTGTATGGTCCTGAAACCTTGAACGCCTTCTTCATCCTCAGTAGAATAATACTGCAGCTCGTTCATACGCTCGAACTCGAACCTGACGCTACCTTTGCTGCCGTTTATTTCAAACCACATGCCATTTCTATGACCTGCGGCAAAGCGCGTAGCCTCTATCACGCTCAGCGCTCCATTCTTAAAACGCCCTATAAATACGGTGGCATCATCGACATTAACCGATACTTTAGGACTATTATCCGCTGCTTTACCGCTCAAGCCAGTCATTTCGCTGACCATGGGGCGTTCTTTTACAAATGTTTCGTTCATACCCATCACCTCGTCAAATTCACCGACGAGATAGCGCGCCATATCGATGAGATGCGCTCCCAAATCACCTAATGAACCGGAACCGGCCACCTCCTTTTGAAGTCGCCATACCAACGGGAAATCCGGATCTATGATCCAATCCTGCAAATAAAATCCTCTAAAATGATATATCTTGCCTAATTTCCCTTCATCGATAAGCTTTTTTATCAGTTGTATAGCAGGTGCTCTTCGGTAATTGAATCCTATCATATGTTTGACGCCGCTTTTTTCCACTGCGGCCAATATCTCACGGGCATCAGCCAATGTTAACGCCAACGGTTTCTCACAGAAGACATGCTTACCTGCCTGAGCAGCAGCTATAGCAATATCTTTATGTGCATTGCTCGGCGCGGTTATATCTATAAGGTCTATATCGCTTCTGTTTACCAGATTTCGCCATGAAGTCTCATAGCTTTCCCATCCAAATTTATGCGCGGCCTCTTTTACGCCTGCCTCATCGCGACCGCATATGGCTTTCATAATCGGCTGCATGGGCACATCGAAGAACATGCTGACGTCCTTGTATGCATGGCTGTGCGCCTTGCCCATAAACTTATATCCCACCATGCCTACATTGAGTTCTTTCATAACTTAACTTCCCCCTTTATTGAATAAACGGCAAGAACATGACGCAACATTCACGCCCTTGCCGTTTTAAATCATGCTTATGCCCACCACATACCGCTGACCGGTTCTGTAGCCAATACATCCTTTAAGAAAGCAACAGCCTTCTGGAAACCCTCGTTTCCGGACAATAAACTATCCTCATGCTCTATGCTCAATACGTCATCGTAACCTACCATGCGCAAGTTGCTGACTATATCCTTCCAAACCTGGTAGTCATGGCCATAGCCGACCGAGCGGAATATCCATGAACGATGAATCTCATCGCTGTAATGCTTGGTATCCAGTACACCGTAAGTCTTTGTATTTATCTCATCTATTCTGGTATCCTTAGCATGGAAGAAGTATATCGCATCGCCTAGCTGTCTTATGGCATATACCGGATCAACGCCCTGCCAGAAAAGGTGACTGGGATCGAAATTCGCACCTATTGTATCGCCTACAGCATTTCTTAACTTCAATAATGTTTCAGGGTTATATACGCAAAAACCCGGATGCATTTCCAGCGCTATCTTGGTTACGCCATGGTCATTGGCGAACTTAACGGCCTTTTCCCAATAGGGTATAAGTTTTTCATTCCATTGATAATCCAGTATTTTCAGGAAGTCTTCAGGCCACGGACATGTAACCCAATTGGGATACATAGAGCCTTCCGAATCGCCCGGACACCCGGAGAATGTTATTATACGGTTCAAGCCCAGCTTTTCGGCCAATAATACGGTTTTTTCAAAGTCCTCATGGAACTTCTGGGCTATTTCCTTCTGCGGATGAACAGCGTTGCCGTGACAGCTCAACGCGCTTATCTCCAACCCTCTGGAGTCTATGGCATCCTTAAATTTTTTGAATGCCCCTTCATCATTCAACAATACATCGGGATTGCAATGAGCATTGCCTGGGAAGCCCCCAGTGCCAAGCTCCACTGCTTGCACACCCGATTTGACTATGTAATCCAATGCATCTTCGAACTTCATGCCGGCAAATAGCACTTCAAATACGCCTAACTTCATAGAAAAATACCTCCTCGCGCGTTATATAATCTAGGGAACATATCCCAAGTGATATTATATACCGCATCGTTCGATAAAGCAAGTATGTGCTTGCCGATACGCCGAAACAGCTACAAAATATGCAAAAATATGGCTTGCAGTATATCTTCTTTTCTGACGATTGGTTCGTGCTGCATTGCCTGAAATAACTTGCTGGAAATGGAAAACTGAAGTCGCCGACAACGGAACAGAAAAAATCATTGACAACGATCATTGTGCCAAACAGATAACAACAAATAGCCCGCAGAACTTTTTTTATTTCTTATGGGCAAGTTTGTTTCCTCATTAATGCGGACAGTCCGACGAATGACCTGCTTAAGGCCGCAGCCATTCACTTTTACATTGCCTATCTGCACCCGTGTTTTGATGGCAACGGACGTATGGCTCGCCTCATGCATCTGTGGTACCTGCGGCGGCAGGGCTATTCCTCTGCGCTGTTCATACCGTTTTCCAGCTACATCGAGCGGAATCGAAGAGGATACTATAACACCTATTTATTCTATCTTAAATAATAGGACACCCATATATTAGGTTCCGAATATTCGGCTATGTCCTTTATAATATCAACCCTAACGGGAACTAACGCTCCGTCAACCACATAATTCCCACTGCCTGGCATTTTCATGCCTGTCCACTTCTCCCAGTCTCCTATCTTCCCAGGAATATACATTGCCTCATGACATATTTTAGTTACTCTTGCACCAAGTTTAACATGTACTCTCAGCCAAGGATCAAAAGGATACCCATCGCTATTTTCCCATTTGATATAATCTTCAATAGGAATTAATGGATACTTACTTTTTAAGTTCGGCCTCACCGGAACCACAAAATATTTAAATCCATTGTTATAAGCAATTGATTTCATTTCCGCTACTATCGAATAACTCAATCTATGTTCCTGATAATTCCTATTTATAGCTATTTGAAGGCCACATAAAATATTAGGTTTCTTATTGTTTGACTTATCTTCAAATCCTTTAAGTAATGCCCAATCCCATCCTTCTTCCGGCAAGTTTTCCAGAGATTCACACCAACAAAAAGGAATACTGTTTGCGAATCCGGCAACCTCACCATCTATTAATATAGATATCTGGTATTCGGCAAATGTTGTATATAAGTTCCTCCAATTTTGATTCGAAATCGGATCATGCAAGATAAATTCGGGCCATATTTGATGCGTAATTTCATCATGCATTCTTTTCTGCTCTGGATTTTCCATAGCGGTGATAACGGTATAGTCCAATATAACGTTTCCTCCTTTCCATATTCTATTACAAATTTTTATTTAAAGAGCATCTATTCCACCCTTCCATATCTAATCCCCGCATTTATGAACGCAAGGTAGTTTTCCACCGTTTTTTCATTAATGAACGTTTCATATGGCCCCGCCGTAGGCGAAAGAATAAAGCGCCCGCTTTTGCCCTCTCCGATTGCATCCTTTATCATTTGCTCTATCTCATCCTTATCCTTGCGGACCAGATCATCATATTGTATGTTGCCTATAAGCACCATGTCCTTGCCCAGCGCCTCACGCGCCTGCGTTATGGTACAGTCGCCGATAGGCGGAGCTTCTATGGTATGCAGGCCGTCGGGATTTATTTCTTTCATACCGGCTAATACTTTATAAAGATTGCCGTGATAATGAACAATGGATTTTTTGCCGTATCCGCGGATCAGATCCACTATGCCTTTGACATAGCGCACCGATAGATCCCGGAATTTAGTCGGCGACACCAGCGGCGGACCTGCGAATTCCGCGCCTACGATAAAGAATACATCGCCTACATTCCTATCCAGCAAATATTTATACGCATACAGCACCCTGTCATATATTGCGTCGAGAAAGGAAAGTATCTTATCGTAATCGGTGGCCGTCCAGAGTGAGAAATTCTCCGCACTGGTCAAATTATATAACGGCATCAACGGATCCCCTATATCCACCATCATTAAACCTTTGTCTCCCAATTCTTCTTGCTCTCTAAAAAATTTTGAAACATCAGGGCTTGGTGGAACATAAGGAATATCCACAATTTTCTTCAGCTCGTCGACGTCTTCTATAAGCGGTTTTACTTTAGTCCCATCCTTGCCTGTAGAAACGTATTTCATAAGAGACATATCTTTATACCGCAGTATATCTTTTATTATATGATTGCCCGCATTATCTTCCTCCGAATGTTCCCACTTGATTTCCGGATTTCCGTTGTAGCAAAATCCCATGTTAAAGCCACGCCGATCAAATGTATCGCAGTATTTGTCTATGGCATCGACGATGGGTTTATAGCATTCCAGGTCATAGATATCCGCATAACAACCCAGACGATGATATGGCGCCAGCAGCCATATGGGAATGCGGTCTATATCCTGTCCATTGAATAAGCGAGTCAGCCTTTCGCGGCTGCTAAGAACGGTTTGTATCATTCTCTTATCTCCTACTCTCACCATGTTTGAGGGACCTGGCGGCCCCTCGTTCAATATACCCTAACCTCAAATATCCTTGCATGCTTATCACCATTGGTAGCATTTATGACGACTTTAATGTCATCACATTCTACCGGCGCAGGCAATTTATAAACCCTGAGCCGCAAGTAATTTTCTTTTTCAGCAAGCGACTGGACCAGCTTGCCATCACTGTAAAATTCAATGGTGTAATCTTTCACTAGTTCCGCAGGAATGCCGGGTATCTGTCTCGACAGTACCGAATGTGAAAGGGATGGCATTAACTCCTTGGAAAGGTTGGAATCAAACTTAAAATGAATTTCTTTCACTTTGACTTTACAGTCGAAAGCAAGATCGATCCATTCCGGAGTATCGCCCATTTCGCTCGAGATCCAGCAGTTTGTATTTTCTTTCACCCTTCTTGTAACGCCGCTAATAACGTTTTGTCCATCGCTTCCTTCCACAAAGGATGAGCACGTTACCTTTGCTTTTTTAGCCAAATCAGCGGCATCTTCATTTTTGAAGCCGGGAATGTAGCAGTCGTCTTTCAAAAGTTCCTGCTGAAGCTCCTTTATATATTCGTTTACATCCCTCGGCATAACTCCCTTTTCCACAGCCATGGCCCCGGCAGTCCCGATCGCCTGACCCACTACGGCGCACGTAGCCATTACACGTGTTGAGCCGAAAGCCATATGCGAGGCGCTTATAGCTCTTCCTCCCACTATCAGGTTGCTGATATTCTTTGAATAAAGGCAGCGATATGGGATGGTATACATCTCATCGCATTGAATGTTCAGGTTAGGTTCCAGCCTCGTGCGAATACCTCCGGATACATGCATATCCATAGGCCAACCGCCGTAAGCCACAGCATCATCGAATATCTTGCCAGCCAAACAGTCCTGCTCCTTTAGCACATAATCTCCGACGACTCTGCGGCTCTCCCGTTTGCCAGGCAGGAAACCCACCCAATCCAGAACAAAATTGTCCGCATTGTGATGGCCGCTGTTTTTAATATGATCCCATATCCCGTATACCGCTTTGAGCAACTCATCGCGGATCACTTCGCCGTCAGCTATAACATCAGTATCATCACCGCCCAATTCGATCCACCAATAACCCGATGTGATTTCATTATGTCCACGGTAGGCCAAATCATCATCGGTGTATGAATTCGCCCACGATGGCTTTATAAACGGTACTGGATGGCCGGCATCCACTGCCTTGAAAAGCAAAGAACTTCCCATGGTAACATCATCGCTCTCATCGGGTGCATCTTTTTCACCGAACACGGCTTTGCCTTCCCGACCGAACATATACTCCGCGCCGGCCAGATAGGCAAGCGTCGCGTCGCCTGTGGCATCGACGAATATCTTCGCCTTAAATTCAAATATTTTCTCAGTGGTGATCTGTTCCGCTATTATCTTAACGATTTTATTGTCCGTTGTTTCAACCTGCGTCATATGGGTATTCAGATACATATCCAGATTATCTTGGAACTTTACTTTTTCCCACATAACCGTATCAAATACCGAAAATGACATCTGCGGATTAACTCGCCGGTTTTCCAGCAGGATTTCCTCCAAAATACCGGTTTCCCGCGCATCCGACCGGCTACCATGGACATCAGCCCCGCAAATATGCATGCGGATTTCCGAGCTGGCATTTCCGCCGAAAACAGGGCGATTTTGAATGATCGCTGTCTTGCTCCCATGCCGAGCTGCGGCAATTGCCGCGCAAATGCCTGACATTCCACCGCCTACGATTACAATATCATACTGCCTCTCTATTGTTGTTTTGGCCCTCACTTAACTCATTCCCTTCAAATTATCGATCAACATCATAATAAATCCTTTATCATTATATCACACCTTTTAGCCCGTACCTTAATTTAACCGCATACTTTAGGGTTGAACAAGCTAAATTTTGTCTACTGTACTCAAATGAGAGTATTGCTGAAATACAAAAATCATCAATATACCCTTGCCTCAAATAAACCTGCGTTAAGGCTGCCGTTTGTTGCCCTGAAAACGATTTTTACCTCATCGGTTTCAATAGGATCAAATTCTATCCGGTTTACCCTCTGGTAATTGTTCCTTACTTCCACCAGTTTATTGTAAGCCTCACCCTCTTTATAGTATACATCATAGTCTTTGATAACCGTAGGCATGACATCAAAATCTTTCGGCTCATATCCTAATCTCTGGTTAAAATCCGAATCAAAATATAAAACTATTTCATGAATATTCTTTACATTATCAAAGTTAATCGACACGTATTCGCCGTCGACTTTGCCGTCGGAAAGCCATAGATTAGGCAAACCGTAAGGCCTGGCATAACCGTTGTTTATGTTTTCAGGCTCATAAACACCCTGTGTAGGGAATATGTCAAAGCATAGCTGAGCGTTGAGATTGTGCCACATGAAGTCTTTTTTCTCCAACGTTTCTATATCGCATAAAGTCTGCGCTCTATTTTCATTCTTTCGCATGCAGACCACACCGGGAAGCTTCTCATCGGATATTCCCAATTCTATGTCCCGATTAGCCTCTATCTCCAAAAATATAATCTTGCCGCCCACATCTTGATTTACGGGCAGCTTTATCCACCGGTAGTCGTCCGAAGCGCTTATGTCTATCTGCCCTTCGGTTATCTTCGTTTCCGGATAATAGTTCTCTTTTTTGCTCGGCACATAAACAGTATAACGCAGGCATGTATCCTTAAAAGCCTTAACCGACAATGACACGTCTTCAACGCGCGCTTTTACGGGAATAAGCATGGCTATGTTATCTTCCGGTATCATTCCGTCAGCTATTTCTAGTAATCGGCATTGTTTTATGGATGATGTTTTTATCTTGGCATTTCGGGCTTTATCGTCCTCATCCTCATTCTTGCATCCGACTATATATTGATCATGTTTTAGCAGCAACTGCTGAAGCTCTTTGACATGATGCTGAGAGACATCTCTGGGCATCACATCGTATTTTTTGCATAGATAAGCTGCTGCTCCTAAGGCCTGACCCAGTGTACTCAGCGTAGCCATAACCCTGGTACTGCCGAAAGCCACATGTGTGGCCGACATGCATCGCCCCGCCATGAACAGATTATCTACGTTTCTCGAATACCCTGTCCTATATGGTATCTGATAGATTCCTTTCAAATAAAAATGTTTGTTGACCAACTCTTTGGAGAAGAACCCTTCGATAGCATGCAGATCTATAGACCAACCGCCATGGCCCACCGTATCATCGAAATCGGTCTGGGCCACTATATCCCGTTCCTTCAATATATAATCGCCCATCAACCTTCTGGACTCCCTCTTACCGGGAATGCAAGCCACATACTCGAGATCGTAGTTCTCAGCGTCATATTCGCCGCTGTTCTTTATATAATCCCATATACCGTAAACCAGCGCCCTGTGCTTTTGTGTAATGGTTTCGCTATCTCCGATAGGATCTGCTCCTACACCGACCTCATAATACCACTGAAACCGCCAGAATTTATCCTTAGGGATGGTCCTATAATTCAGGACATCGGTTTTAAAAAGATCGATGGCAAAGTCCGGGCGTATATATTTAACCGGTTTACCGACATCTTTTGCATAGAAAGTCAGTGTACTAGGTATAACATATGGATCGGCCACATCCGGAGCTATTCTCTCACCGAATTCGTCCTTACTCTCTCTGCCCATCCTATAGTCAGCGCCTGCGAGGTAACCGACGGTAGCGTCGCCTGTATCGTCGAGAAAATACGTTCCGTAAAAGTCAAAGCGTTTCTCGCTGCCCTGCTGTGAACCCGAAACATATTCTATAGTGTTTTTATCCTTCATCACAACCGAATCTATATTGGTATTCAGAAATAGCTCTATGTTTTTTCTTTAAGCAAAAAATCCATAAGAACAGCATCCCATATATAGCGATTGCGTTGCGGGTTACGATGCAGATTCTCCAGTCGAATTTCTTCCAATATACCGCCCTCTCTGGCATAAAGGTTGAATTCCTGCGCTCCATCGGCCCCATCCACGCTTACGTCTATCTCTGCGCTGGCATTCCCTCCGACATAGCCTCTGTTGTTGATCAGCGCTACCGTAAGACCTAATCGAGCAGCCTGTATAGCGGCGCATATGCCGGGCATACCGGCGCCTATTATCACGAGGTCCTTCGTAACATCGTACCTTTCAAACTCCATATTTCATTCCTCCATGAAGCCATATATTTATAAGGGCAGGCTAAAGCCTGCCCTTTTAACGTTATTTTACTTGCCCTCTGCTTTTTTAATGTAGTCGTTCATCTGCTGCACATATTCCTCTCCGCCGGCTTTATACCAGCCATCCAAGGCTTTATCGTATTCGCTGACCGGCAGTTCACCGGTTATTATCTTAGCCACTATCTGAGCATATGTCTTTTGATAATCGATGTACTCGGGTTTATCGGCCGCAGCCGGCCTGAAGTCCCTATTCTTTGACGGTATGCATTGTTTGATGGCTTGATCTAGCCAACCGCGCACTCTAGGCTGAAAATCTTCGGGCATGTTAAGTGGGATAAAGAAGTCGGGATCATTGTTGCGTCTAACCGTCGCTCGTAACCAGCCACCTGTAGCAGAATATTCAGCATACGCCTCTGTAGGTACTTTTTTATCGCCTTGCACAGTATATGTCACGCCCTCAGGACCATAATTTATTATGGGCCAACCCTCATCGGAGAGCATCCAATCGAACATCTTAACTATAGCCTCGGGATTCTTAGCCGATTTGGTTATAACCCATAATCCCCAATAACCGGTACCAAAAGCAGTACCTTTTACTTGACCGTTAGCATCTTTGATCCCTGTAATATAAGTTAATTCAGCATTGGGGTTTATCTTCTCCATATCTTGTATATACTGCGCGATCCAACCGGAGAATTCTCCTATCACGCCATCTGTGCCCTGTTTGAATCTTTCTATGGCCGTCTCGCGTTTTTGCACAGGATAATCAGGATCTATGGCGCCCTCTTTATAAAGTTTAGCGGTATACTCCAGCGCTTGCTTATAATTATCATGTTCTTTGCAGTACTGCTCATCCATATACGCATATTGTCCTGCATGTTCCTGCCATCCCAACAAGCCGAAAGGCCAACTGATTATTGGCCATATATAGCCATTGCCATCGGCATTAGCCGCAAATCCATAGGTATCATTTTTATCATTTTTATCAGGATCATTTGACGTAAACCGCTTTAGTATTTCAGCAAACTCATCTAAAGTGACCTGCCCGTTCTCCGGTATGGATAATCCGACATTATCCAGCCAATCCTTTCTTACTATATATCCATCGGCCCTCATAACGCTGGTCCTTGGAATACCGTATATATCTTCATCGCCCTTGAGTTTCATCGAGTCCCATGACATAGGATACGTGTACTTTTGCAGATTTGGCGCATCCTTCACATACTGCGTTATCGGTATTACAACACCGTTGCTGACCGCATCCACCAAGATCTTATCGGTATTGCTATTGAACAACACCACATCCGGATATTCGCCACTAGCCATCATGATCTGCTGTCGTTCAGCATAATTGGTAGCCGGCGGTATTTCGAACTCCAATTTAACATTATTTGCTTTTTCCACAGCTTCGATTGCCGACTTAACAGCGTTTGGAGGTTGCGCAGGAGTAAAATTAGCAAACATCTTAATGGTCACAGGAGCTGTTTGTTGCTGCTCATTTTGTTTATCACCACCGTCACCGCTTTGAGCCGGCGGCGTGCTGGCACCCTGCTTTTCGTCGGACCCAGAACAACCGGCAAAAGCAGCCATGGCCAATACTATAGCCAGAGACAACGCTAAAATCTTCACATATCGTTTCACAGAAACTCCTCCTTACATTTTTTGAATAAATTTATAACAAAGGCTTTGCCTTTATTATCCCTTCACAGCACCCAACATGATGCCCTTGACAAAGTATTTTTGCAAAAATGGATATACGCACAATATAGGTACTACAGCCACTATCAATGTAGCATACTTGAGCGTCTGAGGAGGTATGTTGGTCATTTCGGCATAGTTGCCGCCAGTCTGCAGCAATTGAGTATTCGCCGCCATTATGATCTCCCTCAGCACCAACTGCAGCGTCCACTTCCCAGGATCACGTATATAGACTATGGCGCTAAAGAAACTGTTCCAGTAACCTACAGCCACAAAAAGCGCTATGGTGGCTATAATCGGTGTTGACAGTGGAACTATTATCTTAAATAAAATATACACATCGGATGCTCCGTCTATTTTTGCAGCTTCTTCCAGGCTATCGGGTATGCTTTCAAAAAAATTCTTCATCAGTATGATATTATAAGCTCCCAAAGCCCCGGGCAATATCAACGCCCAAAGCGTATCGATCATATGGAGGCTGCGTATAAGGTAATAGTTTGGAATCAAACCGCCGCTAAATAGCATAGTAAATATTATAATGTTCATAAGTATAGGTTTGCCCTTTAAATCCTTCCTCGATAAAGGATAAGCCGTCATTATGGTTAAAAGCAAGCTTATAAGCGTGCCCGCTATTGTAATTATAATGGTGTTTTTATAGCTGCTCAATATCAACGGATCCTTAAACACATGCTCAAAAGCTGCCAAATTTATTCGCCTCGGCCAGATCATCAGAGGATTTTCCAAATAGGCGCTGTAATCGCTGAAGGCCACAGCTATGACGTTTAAGAACGGGTATAACATTATCGCGGCTATCAATGTCAATAAAGTATAATTTACTATATCAAAAGCTATCTCTCTGTTTTTTTTACTCATAATTGAGCCCCCTCCTCTCACCATAATCCGCCTTCGCCGTATTTCTTGGCCAATTTATTCGTAGTCAATATCAGTATCAACCCTATGACCGACTGGAATATGCCGACTGCCGTGGAATAGCTGAAGCGGCCTTCCAGCAAACCTACTCTGTATGTGTAGGTTTCGAAGACATCGGCCACTTCGTATACCAATGGGTTATATAACAAAAATATCTGTTCGAAGCCATTGCGCAATACCGAACCCATCCGCAATATAAAGAGTACCGTTATTGTACCTATTATGCCAGGCAAAGTTATATATCTGATGCGCTGCATGCGGCTGGCGCCGTCCATAATAGCCGCCTCATACAGTTCGGGATCAATGCCGGCCATAGCGGCCAGATATATAATTGTACCCCATCCCGTTTCCTTCCATATATCGCTTATTACAATTATGCTCCTGAAATATTCCGGCTTTTGCAGGAATGGGATCGCCTTGCCGCCGAATACTTCCGTAATTATATAGTTTATGATACCGTTCGATGGCGATAAGAAATTAAATACGATACCGGCTATAACCACCCATGATATGAAATGCGGCAGATACACTATAGTCTGTACAGTGCGCTTGAATGTTATATTTTTGACCTCATTGAGCATGATAGCCAGAAGTATGGGTGCCGGAAAACCCCATATTAGCCTGTATAGGCTTATCAATAAAGAGTTCCTGAATACTTCGTAGAAATCCTGTGACTTGAAAAGATACCTGAAGTTTTCCAGGCCTATCCACGGGCTGGCTCCTATGCCTTTTACAACATCAAAATCCTTGAAAGCGATGACTATGCCATACATCGGTATATAATTAAATATTATAAAAAATGCCATACCTGGGATAAGCAATATATACAACCACTTATTTTGCATGAAGTATCTTACAAAGCTTTGCCACGAATTTGTCTTGTTGGATGGTACCGCTTTTTGCGCAATCGCGATATCCTGCTGTTTGCTCATTACACCATTCCTTTCCCTTATAAATGCCCTTTATCCGTCAACGATTCTATTATATGAGTTTATTTAACGTTTTTAAATGACTGTAAATCAGCATTTTGTATAACGATATTAAGCATTTATAAATGGAAAGATGGTGACTTTTATATACAATTATGCATGCTATTTCAACTTGTCGCTAAAATGGTATGTTTATTTTACCATAGGTATCAATATTTTAACCTCGGTACCATTGCCAATGCCGTTTTCCACTGTTAGGCCGTACTCGCTGCCAAACAATAGTTTTATGCGTTGATTGACATTCCTTATACCTATATGCTGTTCTTCTTTGGTATACTGGTATGCCATTTCCCGATTGATGCTTTCCATTTCCTCGGGCGACATGCCTACGCCGTCGTCTATTATTTCTAATACTATATTAGGCTCTTGCATATATCCCCTGACCTTTATAATGCCTCTTCCCTTTTTGGGCTTTATGCCATGGTATATGGCATTCTCTATCAGCGGTTGAAGGGTTATCTTAATGATCTTATAATCCAGGATGCTTTCGTCGATATCCCATATCACATCGAATTTATCTTCATAACGAATCTTTTGTATTTCCACATAGAGATGCACATGCTTTAATTCTACGTGCAATGGTATCAAATTATCCTCGGTTTCAAGGCTTATGCGCAAGAGTTCAGACAGCGATGAGATCATATCCGATACCTTGTTTTCGCCTTTTCCCAGATCGATAGCCATCCAATTGATGGTTTCTAAAGTATTATACAAAAAATGAGGATTTATTTGCGACTGCAACGCCGCCACCTGAGCCTTCCTCAAAAGGGAGGTCCGATAAGCCAATTCTTCTTCCATTTGGCGGTCACGGTCAAAATATTTTATAATGTTGGAGGCAATATACTTAAATTCATTAAGCTTGTTTTTATCATTCAATTTGTTTGTCTTAAGCCATTGTTCCGGATTTTCTATGATGTCTATGATATTGCCTATGGGTTGAAATACACGCATGGATATCAAGAAAGCAAGAACAAGAGCGATTATGACGCTAACGGCTATGGAAACAATCATAAATTGCCGCAGATATGCCGTCTTCTGCTCATATTGTACCAACGGTATAACCGATATATAGGACCAATCGTTGTATCCCGATTTTACAAAGGATATGATGCTTTTCACCCCGCCGATATCTCTTATCAGAGGATCGGTGCCGGGATCGGGAGAGAAACCTTTTAGGTATTCTATATAGCTCATGCTTTTATTTATTAGAGATGTATCGGCGTTATACAAAATACGGCCGTATTTATCTACGATAAAAATATTTTCAAAGCGCCCTCTGCTCGCATTGTTTATCAACCGCGCAAGCTTATTGACATCGATGTTTATAACCACCGCCCCGGCTTTGCGCTGATGATAAAGCGGCGCTAAACGAAAGCTTGAGATAAAGTAACTGACATTGGAGTCAAGTGGCCATTTGACTGACCGCGGTTCTATCCAAGCATTTGCCTTAGGTTTTTGCTCCTGATAAAAATTAAGCCATTCGACGTCTGCAAAGCTGCTTAGTTGGCCGGTACTGCGCGTGGATGTGATTATATAATTATTTTCTTCGGAGTACACATATATGGAATCTATATAATCGCTGGTTATGGTGGAAACGCCTATGGCCCTTTGTATATTGGCTATCCTGGACATATTATCGTAGTCCAATATGCCGGGCTTGGCGGACAACAAAAATACCTCCACGTCGCTGTCCGATGCTATTCTAATCGATAGCTTATCAGTCTCGGCAGCGACCATGTCCACCATATCCTTCACCCTGCTCAAAGCGCTTGTATTGGCAGCGCTTATCTCATCCTTCATCAAATTGTTATAGTAGTTGTATACGCCTACGCTCAGGCCTATCAGAGGCAATACAAGCAATATCATTATCAGAAACAGGTTCCTTATAAATATGCTATTGAATTTGTAGTTTCTTATATAATGCCAGATGTGAAATTTATTACTCATCTGCCTTAGCACTGCCTTCAAGAAAATTATGCCTGTATTCCGATGGTGTAAAGCCCGTATAATCCTTAAAAAGCCTGGAGAAATATTTCGCGCTTTTATAACCTACCATAGATGCAACATCGTAGATTTTATATTGTGGCTTTGCGAGCAACTCCATAGCCTTTTTCATTCTTATGGATATGAGATAATCCACAAAATTCTCACTGGTTTGCTCTTTGAAAAAACGGCTGAAATAAACCGGGCTTAAAAACACATAATCGGCCACGTCCTCCAATGATATATCCTTATAATAATTCTTCATCATAAACTGTTTAGCCTGCTGAATAACCTTTTTGTCCGATGCTTCCCTATATCGGCTCATATATGCCGTTATGTCGTCCAACACCGCTCTGCCCCATCTTCTCATAGCCTCTATATTCTTCGATTTCAATATATCATCATAATTGAATCTATCAGAAGCGATATACATATTTACGCCTATCTCTTCCAGCTTATTGCTCAACATGGCAAATAACTTAACCACGAAGTCGCGCACGGTCCTGACATCCATACCGCCGATTTCAGCCATAAAGCCATCAAACAAATTGCGTACAGCTTCGATATTGCCGGCGCTTATATATGACATAAAGAGTTTATATGGTTCTGAGAATTTATCGATGGCCTCAACGTCCATAGCTTGTGCATTGCCGGTATTTTTAAAATCAACGGCATGCATGATCGATTTATTATCAGCTACCATCTCGATAATATTCTCATATATTCGGTGTATGTCTATAGATATTTTCAAGCCAAAAAGCCCTTCGATGCTTTGCTTTACCGCATCAAAATGCCTTTCTACGCCCTGCCTTAATAGGTCCTCGGAAGTATCGACTGATGATACCGCCAAGACCTGTATGACGCTTTGATTGTCTTGCATGTCATATATGGGAAAATAATTTACATTATCCTGTTGGCCGCGCAAAATATTGCGTATGGCGGTATAAAAGTTATCCTTTCCATATTCCCATTGGCTATTAAGATATTGTTCAAATTGCGATAATTTCACGCTGATTACACAGCAACGATTCCCTAGAGAAATATCCATACCCAAAAGAGCTATGCGGCGTTTTATCTCTTTTTCGTCGCGTATGGCGCCCATAACGAGATCGAATAGAAACTGCTCTTGCAATATCGGTATAAGCTCCTGATACTGCCTCTTCTCTTGGTCTTCCTTATCGAGCTGCAGTTTTATATCCTTAAAAATCCGATTTATCTCACTTAAGCGCGTCGGCTTTAAGAGATAATGAACCACGTTATAGCTTATGGCTTGCCTGGCAAATTCGAACTCTTTATAACCGCTTATAAGCACGACCTTTATAGGCAGTTTATTTTCATGGACGTACTTTGCCACATCAAGTCCTGATACAAATGTCATCTTTATATCGGTCAATATTACATCCACAGGCGCTTTGGTTATATAATCAATGGCCTCCTGGCCATCCCGGAACCGAGCCGCCACTTCGAAGCCCAGCGACGGCCAATCCACGAGATTTGCCAGGCTTTCGCGTATAACGCTCTCATCATCCACGATGATTACCTTGTACAAAAGCACTTCCCCCTTCCCATGCAATTATACCATAATGCCAATATGGATAAAAATAATTATAGCTGATTTGGATAAATCATAGAACTGTATTCGTACATTATCGTGGCAAAAACAGGATTATAATAAAGAACAGCAGATAAAATATATCTGCTGTTCTTTATTATATCACCCCGGAGGCCACTGCAGCGAACGCCCGCCTAATAAATGAAAATGTATGTGATCGACGCTCTGTCCAGCATCGGCTCCGCAGTTGGAAACTATGCGAAAACCGCTTTCTGCTACACCGAATTGCTGAGCTAGGTTCTTGGCTACCACTATAATATGGCTCACCACTGCCGCACTAGCTTCATCCAGATCCATCAGCGACGGTATATGTTGTCGCGGTATTATGAGTATATGAACAGGTGCCTGAGGGTTAACATCCTTAAAGGCTACCACGGCATCGTCTTGATATACCATTTGGCTGGGAATCTCACCAGACACTATCTTGCAAAATATGCAATCTGCCATCTTCTGCTCCTCCTTCAATATAATCGTCCTCTGCTTTGTTCAACTGCACGTTTATTATCCGACCGCTTATATCTATATCGGAAGGCATCAATACTCGTATATAATTTGGCGTTAAGCCTTCATAATACCCATCCTCTATCTCATGCTCAAACAATACAGGCATAATTCTGCCTATATACGACCGCATAAACGACATCTTTAACTCACGAGCCATCTGCAGCATCATATGCGACCTTTGTTCCTTTATATGCGGCGGCACCTGATCCTTAAGCTTCGCGGCAGGCGTACCTTCTCTAGGCGAATACGGAAATACGTGTACCTGGCTAAAGGCTATTTCTTTTACAAATGCCAGGGTTTGTTCAAATTCTCCGTCGGTTTCACCGGGAAAACCCACTATTACGTCGGTAGTTATAGCCACATCGGGTATAGCCTTCCTAAGCCTGTTCACTATATCTTTATACACGGCGGTTGTATAGCACCGTCCCATGCGGCGCAGCACGGTGTCACAGCCACTTTGCAGCGATATATGAAAATGCGGGCACACTTTGGGCAGTTCTTTTATTCTGGTTATAAAGTCATTATCCAGCAGCATGGGTTCCACAGAACTCAACCTAATGCGCTCTATTCCGCTTATGCCATGCACCATTTCTATAATGTCTATAAGTCCTATACCGCCTATATCCTTGCCATATGAGGCCACATGTATGCCGGTCAGCACTATCTCCTTAAATCCCGACTGGCTTAATCTGCTCACCTCATCGACTATATCCTGCGGCGCACGGCTTCTCACCGGTCCCCTTGCATACGGTATGATACAATAAGTGCAATATCTGTCACAACCATCCTCTATTTTTACAAAAGCCCTCGTCTTGCCCTCATATGAGTCTATAGGTATCTCCTCAAACGATTTAACATTCCTTATATCTTTTACAACATTTATCGGCCCATCAGCGCCATGCGCTTTTTGAACAAGCTCCACTATGTTATGGCGCTCATCAGTGCCTATTATTAAATCCACACCCTCTATAGATGATACCTCGTCAGCAGCCCGTTGCGTATAACAGCCAGTCACCGCCACAACGGCATTTGGATTTCGCCTGACCGCCCGCCTTATCATTTGCCTAGACTTGCGATCGCTGATATTTGTTACAGTACATGTATTTATGACATATACATCAGCGTCCTCTTCAAAAGGTACTATCTCATAACCAGCCTTCCGAAACAAACCAACCATAGCCTCGGATTCATATTGATTAACCTTGCATCCTAATGTATAAAAGGCTACCTTCGGCATACAAAAGCCACCCACTCGCCGGCATCAGCCACATCCTCTATAATAAATCTCATACTCTCCACCGCAGCTTTAACATCATCAGCTCTCTCTTTTATTATGCCGGAAGCTATGAATAATCCGGGCTTTTTGAGACGCGGTGGTATTTGAGGCAAAAGCCTTATTATAACATCGGCAACTATATTGGCTATTATGATATCGGCCTGCACATCGAGTCCATCCAATAAGTCATTTTTCCGGACCTCTACTATATCTTCAACGCAATTGAGCTTTGCATTCTCACTGGCTACCCTAACGGCCACAGGATCAACATCCAGCGCCAACACTTTTTTGGCACCAAGCTTAGCCGCCGCAATAGATAATACACCGCTACCGCAGCCTACATCTATAATGCTGCTGTCAGCCATCATATGGCTCTCCAACAACTCCAAGCACAACATTGTGCTCTCATGCGTGCCTGTGCCAAAAGCCATCCCCGGATCTAATTCTACCACTATATCATCGCCCGCCGGCATATATGACTCCCATGTGGGTTTTATGACTATATGCACCCCAACACGCGTCGGCTTATAGTATTGTTTCCAATTATTAGCCCAGTCCTCATCGTGCACATCGGCCAGCACCACTGCACTATCCTTGGCATCTAGGCCATAATTGCCCATATCAGCCACCTTTGCACGAATCTCCTCGATCTTGTTATAAAGGTCGGTATCATGGGGGAGATATCCTTTCACGACCACGCGATCTTCCACAGCTTGTTTTAATAGCTCTTCATCGACATAATCCCAATTAACATCGCCGTGCTGCAAATCCACTATATCCCTATGATCTTCTATCACTACACCGCCGGCACCGGCATCATATAAAATATTTGAAGCTATCTCCACTGTTTCAGCACCGGTCTTTATAGATACCTCTACCCAATCCATGATTTCAACCTCCTAAAGCGTCTTTCACCTTGGTGAAAAACGATTTCTTCTCACTGCTATCGCTGTTATAGTATGATGCCTCGAATTGGCGCAAAATATCTTTCTGCTCCTGCGTCAAGCCTTTTGGTATATCCACTATAACATTTATATATTGATCGCCTCTCCCGTAGCCGCGTATATACGGTATGCCCTTTCCTTTTAACTTAAATTGCGTCCCTGGCTGCGTGCCTTCGGGTATATGATACTTTATCTTGCCATCTAGTGTCAATACCTCGATATCGCCGCCCAATGCAGCGGTAACGAACGATATTGGTATATCGCAGTAAACATCAGCGCCTTGACGCCGAAATACTTTGTGTGGCTTTACCTTGACAGCTATGAGCAAGTCTCCAGGGCTACCACCATTCTTACCCAATTCACCTTCTCCGGACAATGTGAGTATCTGTCCATCGTCTATACCTGCCGGTATGTTGATGTTGACTGTACGCTGGCGTTTAACCGTACCCCTGCCATGACAATGCGGACATGGATCGGTTATTATAGTGCCCTTACCACCGCATCTATCACAGGTACGGCTGGTCACAAAACGACCAAAAGCCGTGTTCTGAGCAAACTGTATCTGCCCTGTGCCATGACAATGCGGACACGTCTCTGGACTGGTACCTTTCCTAGCTCCACTACCGCCGCATTCGGGACATGGTTCGGTGCGATTTATTTTTACATCCTTTTTAGTGCCAAAAGCCGCTTCCTCAAATGTGAGCTCTATATCGTAGCGTATATCAGCCCCTCTTTGAGGTGCGTTGCGCCGATCGCGCCTTCCGCCTCCAAAACCATCGCCGAAAAACATATCGAATATATCGCCAAACGGGCTTTGGCCAAAATCACCAAACCCACCAAAACCGCCAAATCCACCTGCGGCATTTGGGTCGGCCGTTCCAAATTGATCGTATTGGGCACGTTTCTGCGGATCGCTCAACACCTCATAAGCTTCATTTATTTCTTTAAATTTAGCCTCAGCATCTTTATCATCTTTATTTACATCCGGATGATATTGCTTGGCTAATCTCCTATAGGCTTTCTTTATATCATCATCGGTGGCATTCTTATCTACGCCCAGTATTTCATAGTAATCCTTAGAAGCCAAGTCCTGACTCACCACCTTTCTAAAAACCGGTTAAGTCGTATTATTATAGGCTAACATATATGCCTCGCTACGGCTGTGAAGCTGAATCACTACGCAATCAAAGATTGCTGTGGTTCTACGCTTCAAAAGCCCGCTCAGCATATATGTATAGCCTTTCGCTGCACAAGGATGCCTCGCTACGCAATGACATAAGCCATTGCTATCACGATGCGTTCTGTATATTATGCAGTCACTGCTCAGCTACATACGGTTTAGTGCACATCGTAATCGGTATGGATATTATCATCGCCACCTGTATTATCCGAATTGTCCGACGTACTATCTCCTCCGGCGCTTTGATATATCTTACCGAATACCTCGTAGCTTATCTGAGTTACTTTTTCTATAGCGTTTTTTATAGTATCGGCATCATCGGCATCTTTGACCTTTTTAAGGTTATCAAGCTCATCCTGTAGCCGTTTCTTATCGGCCTCAGGTATCTTGTCTCCCATTTCATTCATGGTTTTTTCAGTTTGATATATTATAGACTCGGCATTATTTCTGGCCTCGATAAGCTCCTTACGCTTTCTATCTTCCTCGGCGAAACGCTCGGCTTCTTTAACCGCTTTATCTATCTCTTCATCGGACAGATTGGTCGTCGCCGTTATGGTGATGGCCTGCTCTTTACCCGTTCCTTTATCTTTCGCCGACACATGAACTATACCATTGGCATCTATGTCAAACGTTACCTCTATTTGAGGTACGCCTCTGGGTGCCGGCGGTATACCGGACAGCGTAAACCTGCCCAGCGTCTTATTGTCGGCCGCCATAGGCCGTTCGCCTTGCAGCACGTGTATCTCGACGCTGGTCTGCCCATCAGCAGCAGTGCTGAATATCTGGCTCTTTTTGGTAGGTATGGTAGTATTGCGCTCGATTATTTTGGTGAATACGCCGCCCAATGTCTCTATACCGAGCGACAACGGCGTTACATCCAGCAAAAGAACGTCCTTTACCTCGCCTCCCAGTACACCGGCCTGTATGGCAGCACCTATAGCCACGCATTCATCCGGATTTATGCCTTTATACGGGTCTTTGCCCATTATCTGTTTTACAGTCTGCTGTACTATTGGTACTCGCGTAGAGCCGCCTACCAGTATGACCTTATCTACTTTATCCGGCGTAAGATTGGCATCCTTTAACGCCTGATGTACTGGTTGCTTTGTCTTATCTATGAGATCAGATATCAATTCTTCAAACTTAGCCCGCGTGAGCACTGTATCCAAATGCCTCGGCCCGTTCGCATCGGCAGTAATAAACGGCAAGCTTATATTGGTGCTCATAGCACTGGACAACTCTATCTTGGCCTTCTCGGCAGCATCCTTCAAACGCTGCATAGCCATTTTATCGGAGTGCAAATCTATGCCGGTTTCCTTTTTAAATTGATCGGCGAGGTAATCCACGATGCGCTGATCGAAGTCGTCGCCGCCCAAACGGTTGTTGCCGCTGGTAGCCAGCACTTCGAATACGCCATCGCCTATTTCCAGAATAGATACATCGAAAGTACCGCCGCCCAAATCGTATACCAGTATCTTCTGCGTGCCTTCTTTATCCAAGCCGTAAGCCAGCGCTGCGGCCGTAGGCTCATTTATAATCCTCAGAACCTCTAATCCGGCTATCTTGCCGGCATCCTTCGTGGCCTGTCTCTGACTGTCGGAAAAATATGCAGGCACCGTTATGACAGCCTGTGTCACAGGCTCTCCAAGATAGCTTTCAGCATCCTGTTTTAATTTCTGAAGTATCATAGCCGATATTTCCTGCGGCGTATACTCCTTATCGTCTATCTTAATCCGACGATTGGTGCCCATATCCCTCTTTATGGACATTATAGTGCGTTCTGGGTTGATAACAGCCTGGCGTTTGGCAGGCCATCCTACCAGACGCTCTCCTTCTTTTGTAAATGCCACTACAGAAGGCGTGGTCCTTGTACCTTCAGAATTCGGTATGACTACAGGTTCCCCGCCTTCTAAAACGGCTACGCACGAAAACGTAGTCCCCAAATCTATACCTATAATCTTTGCCATATTTTTATATCCTCCTCATCATGTTCAATATAATATATTTACATAAAATCAGTTTGTAACTTTAACCAAACTATGCCTTAATACTTTATCTTCCACTTTATAACCCTTCTGAAAAACCTCCACTACAGTATTTGAATCTTGATCACCATTTTTATCCACCGACATAACTGCATCATGGAGATTTGGGTCAAACGGCTTGCCCAGCGCCTCTATCTCTTCTATGCCCATTTTATTCATGACATCATGGAATTGTTTTACCACCATGTCGATGCCATCAGCCAGTGCTTTGAAATCCTGTGACGATTCAGACGCTTCTACCGCTCTTTCGAGATTATCCAATACTGGTAGAAATTGTTTCACAGCGTCCAGCATACCATTTTTATAAGCGTCCTGCACGGCGCTGGCATTACGCCTGCGATAGTTATCAAAATCAGCTTGCACCCTCTGCAGTAAATCTTTATACTCATCGGCTTGTTTCGAATTCGACTCGACCTGCTGCTTTAGCAAAGCTATTTCCTCTTTTAGCTGCTTGGCAGCATCATCGGCAACCTCGCCGCTTTCCATAATTATTTCATCAACTTTACAGCATTCATCATCTGCATCGCAACACTGCTTATTGGTTTCAAACTCATCGCTCATAAATATCTGCTCCTTCCTATTGGCCTATTTTAGTGAGGATCTCACTCAATTTGTTCCTCAAAAATCTTACAGTAGACAACGCATGAGAATATTCCATGCGTTTGGGTCCCAATACACCTATAGTACCTATTATCTGATCGCCTAACCTATAAGTAGCTGTAATAACGCTATAATCCTGCAGTTCCTTATATGCATTCTCTGAGCCTATTATTATGCTCACATCGTTGTTCATGGTAGCGGCCAATAATTCTATCGGAACTTTCTTATCCTCCAATATATCCAGAAAGGCTCGCGCCTTTATCAAATCGTTATATTCGGGAAAATTAAAGATATTATTGGTCCCTTCCATATATAAATCACGTTCCTGCGATGCTAAAAGGCTGTTTATGATACTATCCAGTATCATGTTAAACATGTGCCTATCGCGCATCAATTCATTTTCCAGATCGTCGAGCATGTCAGCGCTCAGTTCGCTAGGCATATGGCCATTAACCCTGTCGGATATGGCGGCTGATATCCTGTGCAGCATATTATCGTCTACACCATCGGGTATAGCTATAAAGCTGTCTTTTACTATACCGGCAGTAGTAACTATAACTATAAGAGCCACATTAGCGCTTATAGGTACCAATTCTACGTGCTTTATTCTGACGCAGTTAAGCCTTGGCGCCAACACAAGCGACGTATAGTTGGTATTATCAGCCAATATCCTGGCTGTCTCCATAATTATTTGTTCTACAGCGCCTAAGCGCTGATTATAACGCGATTTTATGCTCTCGATCTCGGCTTTGGAAAGCGCCCTGGCACGCATCAAGCGATCCACATAAAATCTATAGCCTTTATCGGATGGTACCCTTCCGGCCGATGTATGCGGCTGCTCCAAGTATCCCATTTCCTCCAAATCCGACATTTCGTTACGTATAGTAGCCGAGCTCAAGCCTAAGCCATGCTTTCTGGCAATGGTGCGTGAACCAACAGGCTCCCCGGTCATAATATAATCTTCCACTATAGCCTGCAAAATCATCAATTTGCGCTCATTTAATTCCATTTTCACTCCCCCATTTGCCAAAATACAAAATACTGCTGATCATTAGCACTCACCGCAATAGAGTGCTAATCTATAAATAAAGATAACACTTCCTAAAATTTTTGTCAATATTCTATGGCAAAAATTCCACCAGCACGCTGTTCAGCACGTCCACACCTTTATCGCTAACCTTTACAGCGCTTTCATCATTGTGCATCAACCCCATGGCAGACAATTTATCTATAACATGACCATATCGCTGATACAACCGTATTCCAAACCGCTCTTCAAAGAGCTTCTTATCAACTCCTTCACTCGTCCTAAGCCCCAGCATCATCGTTTCAAACATTTCAGTATCACGATCTATATATTCTTCAAAAGCTATAGGAATATTATCGTCCAATATGGTATCTATATATGATTGCAAGCCGGACACATTGGCCCATCTTATATGGTCTAAATGTGAATGGGCAGCGCAACCAAGACCAACATAAGGGCCATTGTGCCAATAATTCAGGTTGTGCCTGCATCTGAAACCTGGTTTTGCAAAATTAGAAACCTCATAACGTTCATAACCTTCACTCCGCAATAACGCGGTAGCCGTTTTATACATAAGCCTGTCGGTATTCTCATCCAGTGGCTTTATATCGCCGCCGACCACCATTTTATGCATCGGCGTACCTTCCTCTATCTGAAGGTCATAGCACGAAATATGTTCAGGACCCAGCGATACCACAGCTTGCAATGTACGTATCCATTGGCCTATGGTTTGCTGCGGCAAACCGAACATGAGATCCACATTGATATTATCGAATCCGACTTCCCTTGCTTCATTATAGGAATTCACGAATTCAGCGGATGTGTGAATACGCCCTATAGCCTTTAATAGCTCGTCTTGCCACGCTTGAAGACCTATGCTAAGGCGATTGATTCCTATAGACTTATAATCCGTCAGATTTTTAACACTCACTGTACCGGGGTTTATCTCGATGGTCACCTCGGCATTTTGATCTACATGAAAGTTTTTATACACCTCATCTATTATCGCATTTATAACAGTCGTATCGACTATGCTAGGTGTGCCACCGCCTATAAATAGGGTGGATATATGTTTATTACCGATTATATTGGCGCGCATACCCATTTCCTTTATTATCGCGTCCTTGTACACGTATTGTTTATCCAATACACCCGCGTATGATGTAAAGTCGCAATATAAGCATTTCTTAGCACAAAACGGTACATGGATATATAATCCTATCGAGTCAGCCAATCAATCCACCTTCAATACAGCCATAAAGGCCTCCTGAGGTAATTCAACCGATCCCACCTGGCGCATACGTTTCTTGCCCTCTTTCTGTTTTTCCAACAGCTTGCGCTTCCTCGTAACATCGCCGCCGTAGCATTTGGCCAACACGTCTTTGCGCAATGCGCTGACCGTTTCCCGGGCAATGATCTTTTGACCTATAGCCGCCTGTATGGGTATCTCAAAAAGCTGGCGCGGTATAACCTCCTTGAGCTTTTCGGCTATCGCCCTTCCTCTTGCATACGCTTTATCTCGATGGACAATGGTGGACAAAGCGTCGACCACTTCGCCGTTCAGCAATATATCGAGCTTCACAAGATCAGCTTCTTTATAACCCTTGAGCTCATAATCCAGCGACGCATATCCTCTGGTCCTTGATTTCAATGCGTCGAAGAAATTGAATATGATCTCGTTAAGCGGAAGTTCGTATCTGAGCATCACTCTCTTTTCATCTAAATATGACATATCCTTAAATACGCCGCGCCGTTCCTGACATAGTTCCATAATAGCGCCCACATAATCCGACGGCGTCATTATCTGCGCTTCCACTACAGGTTCTTCTATGTGATCGATTTCGGTTGTAGGCGGCATATTGGTGGGATTATCCAGCATCATCTCGCTCCCATCAGTCTTTACAATCCTGTATATGACGCTGGGAGCCGTGGTAACCAAGTCCATATCATACTCGCGCTCCAGCCGCTCTTGTACTATCTCCATATGCAACAGACCCAAAAAGCCGCACCTGAAACCAAAACCCAACGCCGCTGAATTTTCCGGTTCAAACACCAAGGCAGCATCATTTAACTGAAGTTTTTCCAGCGCATCGCGAAGGTCCTCGTAATGCGCGCCATCGGCAGGATATATACCGCAATATACCATAGGCGTAACCTTCTTATAGCCGGGCAATGGTTTGTCAGCAGGATGGTCCGCATCGGTTATAGTATCTCCAACGCGCGTATCTCTAACATCTTTCATGCTAGCTGCTACATAACCTACCTCACCCACAGATAAGCGCTCGATGGGCTGCAGGCGCGGAGCAAATACACCCACCTCAGTAACATCGAACGTCATACCAGACGACATCATCTTTATGGTCATGCCGGGCTGTATATAACCATCCTTCACCCTTACATAAGCCACAGCACCTTTATAAGGGTCATAATACGAATCGAATATAAGAGCCTTCAGCGGTGCGCTCTCATTCCCCGTAGGCGGCGGTATGCGCTGCACTATCTGCTCCAACACCTCTTCTATGCCTGTGCCCATCTTTGCCGATATGAGCGGCGCATCCGCGGCATCCAGCCCAAGGACTTCTTCTATCTCACGGCGCACCATATCCGGATCAGCGCTGGGTAGGTCTATCTTATTTATAACCGGTATTATCTCAAGGTCATGTTCCATTGCCAGATATACATTGGCTAATGTCTGAGCTTCTATGCCCTGCGTAGCATCAACCACCAATACAGCCCCTTCGCATGCTGCAAGGCTGCGGGATACCTCATATGTGAAGTCTACATGCCCCGGCGTATCTATAAGATTAAGCTGATAAATATTGCCGTCCTTTGCTCTATACGCCAGCCGTACGGCCTGGGCTTTTATAGTTATGCCGCGCTCGCGTTCTATTTCCATTGTATCCAGTAGCTGAGCCTGCATATCGCGCTGGGCCACCGCCCCGGTTCTTTCTATCAACCGATCGGCCAGCGTGGACTTGCCATGATCTATATGGGCTATTATGCAGAAATTCCTTATAAATCTTTTATCTATATCTAGGTCACTCCTTTGAACTCAAATGCATTATAAAATCGTTTCTAGCAAATATCGTATTCGGATGCAATAAGCGCTTACGAGATATAACGCGCATTATAGTATTATCGAACGCCATAAGTAATGCCTGGTCTAAATCCCGCTCGGAAATCTCGCGCAGCTCATTCACACCAGGGAAATCCCGATTGGGTTCTATATAATCAGCAAGGTAAACTATTTGCTCCAGTAACCCCATACCCGGCCTGCCTGTGGTATGATAACGTATAGCGTTCAATACCTCTTCATCATTTATATCAAACATATCGTGCGCTATGTGCGCTCCGAGCGGCCCATGTATAAGCGCTGGTTCATGGCTGCTCACATCATCCAACTCCATATCATATTTTATCATCAATGCCTTCATTTGCTGATAATTCAAATCTTTAGCACAATCATGTACCAATCCGGCCAAAGCAGCTTTATCGCGATCCGCTGCATATATATTTGCCAGGTGTACAGCAGCCTCACGTACGCCCAATGAATGCTCAAACCTGCAAGGCGTTAACATCTCTTTGAGCTTTTGCTCTATATATTCCAGTTCCATCATACATCTCGATTAACATAAAGATTGCATTTTTTTATATAATATTCCACCGATTCCGGCAATAAATATTTTATCGGACGCCCTTCGCGCGTCCGTTGTCTTATATCGGTAGAAGATATAGCCAGCGACGGAACCTCCACCGAATAAACCTCTTTACCGTATCGCGATGTTATATGTTCCAATTGATCCCTTATATCATTATTACTGAAACCTGGCCGCGTCGCAGCTATAAACTCGCAAAGCCCAAGCAATTGTTCGGCATCTTTCCACGTCAATATCTCAAATATAGCATCAGCGCCTGTAATAAAATAAAACTCATATTCATCGCCATATTCGGCCTTAAACTGCTTTATGGTATCTATGGTATAAGTCGGCCCCTGCCGATCTATTTCCATGCGTGATACCTCAAAAAAGGGATTAGGAGCTGTAGCCAGAAACGTCATCAAATATCTGTGTTCCTGGTCGGATACATGCCGTTCTATCTTGTGAGGCGGATGACCAGACGGCACAAATATCACTTTTTCTAAATTGAATTTATCCCGAATTTCTTCAGCCGTAACCAAATGGCCATAATGTATGGGGTCGAAAGTGCCACCCATCAGCCCTATTCTATGCATCTGTTTATAAACTCCTCTGATCGCTATAAATAAAGCGGCAGAAGCTGCCGCTCATATTAGAGATTATACTATATGTGATGGCCTTTTACAATACCCGCTCCAAACCATAATATTCTAATCGGCTATGGAGTAGCTTATGGGGAAACTCTGTTCCGCATCTATATAAAGTTTTTCAAAAAATATGACGCCTATACCCTCTTTGATCTTGCGTTTTTCATAATAATCGCTGTTTTGACCATCGTATAAAATCGTATAGACCTTCTTACCATCCGTATCTACTGTTACGTCTTCTATCTGGCACTCCAGAGTGGCCTGATTACCCAGCTTATCTGTCACCTGTTGCGTCCACGACGTACCTGCTGCCAATGGCGTCCTTATAAGCTCTATCTCGTCAAAGTTCGAGTCCATCATAACTTGCTCTTGCTTCTGTTGAATCAAACGAGTTGGTTCTACAATATACGTTATAGTCAATGAAAAATCCTTATCAGATTCGCCGTCCGACATGTCTGCCACTTCACCGGTTATATTGTATATAATACGGTTCTGGTCGTGCTGTATAGAATCCAACGTCATCGTGTGGGCATATTCGACAAAACCAAAATACTGCCACTTATATCCTGTTTGACTGGGCAAAAGCCCTGTTATGATCGGTATATTTAATCCCGGATCAGCTTGTGCGTTGGACGCCTCGTCTGATACCTCACCTTTGTCATCCTCATTCCCTTCGTTTTCAACAGGCTGTTGCGATAACCCAGACCCTTCTTCTGCAGATTCTTCATTTTTGACGTTTTCAATATCCCCTGCACCGTTCAATCCGCTATTCTGGCATCCTACAGCTATAAACTGAAACACAAGTACGGTAACTATCGCCAAACCCAACCAACGTCTCACAATCGTCCCTTCTTTCTGCAACAGCAAATTCTATATATATTATAACATCTTTTATTTATCTATTAAACTTTACGCTATATTTTCTATAATCCTTTTGTCTTTCCACTTGCCTTTCCTATAAAAGATCGTTGTAATAACTGCACCTGCCACCCATGCAATGACAAGCGATATAAAAAGTGATTCAGGTCTTCCCACAGGATAAGCTTCATTCCTTGTGAAATAAGCAATCCCATAAGCAAGCGGCAATCGCAGAACAATCGTAGTAATAAGCGAGAGCCACATCGGCGTCATAGTATCACCGGCACCGCGCATCACACCCGATAAGCTCTGAGTCACCGCCACCGCAACGTAACCTATCGCGAGAATGCGCATCATATGCATGCTAAGATCCACCAGTTCAACCGTATCAGTAAATAGATACATGAGGTGTTTACCGAATATTAGAATAATAACAGTTATAGCAGCAGAAACTCCTACCGCTATTTTTGTGCCGTCTCGAACACCTTCTTCCACCCTGTCCATTCTGTTGGCCCCTATGTTCTGACCGACAAATGTAGTCATCGCATTGCCAAAGGTAAAATTAGGCATCATAGCAAATCCATCCACACGCATGACAATAACATTGCATGCAATCACCATTTCTCCGAAACTATTGGTCAACGACTGCACAACAATCATTGCCAAAGAAAATATAGCCTGGGTCAATCCAGACGGTAAACCAAGGTTTATAAGCTTAACGGTATATTGCTTTAGAGGCTTTAACATTTCAAAATTTAGATCAAAGAACTCATTCATTTGCATTAGCTTCCTAAAACATAAGATGGCCGATATGCTCTGAGCTATTATAGTTGCCAATGCCACCCCTCCGACGCCCATATTAAGGCCCGCAACAAACCATATGTCTAACAATACATTAATAGCAGTAGAAACCAAAAGAAATACGAGTGCCGAAACAGAGTCCCCTAATCCGCGTAAAATGCCAGATAATATATTAAAGTAAGAGAAACCCGCTATACCGACAAAGAAGATTATAAGATACTCGCTGCTCCAGTTTAATATTGTCTCCGGCGTATTGAGAAGCATGAGCATAGGCCGAGTAATCAGCGGCCCTATAATCATAATTATCAACGACATTATAGCAGTGAGTGTAATGGATACACCAATTGAACGAGAGAGCCCTTCCCGATATTTTGCTCCAAAATATTGTGCAACCATTATCCCCGAACCCGTCGCGATGCCTACAAAAAATACAAGCAAAAGATTTAATACTGGGAAAGCGCTTCCTACTGCCGCAAGCGCATTATCGCCAATATATTTTCCAACAACGATAGAATCAACCGTGTTATAAAGTTGCTGAGCTATATTGCCTATCAACATCGGTATGGCGAACTCCACAATTCTCTTCCAAGGTCTCCCTTGAGTCATATCCTTCGGGGCAAGAATCTCTCTAAACTTTGCCATAAAGCCCTCCAATTATTTTCTATGTAATTTGTTTTCTGATCTCATTATTTTAGTCAAAGCATAAACAGTAAAAAACGGCTTGTAGATCAGCTACAAACCGCTATTTTAAGCTTTATTTTTGGTGTGCCTGATAGGAGTCGAACCTACGGCCTTCTGGTCCGGAGCCAGACGCTCTATCCACTGAGCTACAGGCACACTACTTACACCGACTACTATATTATAAGCCCAATTACACGATCGGTCAAGGCAAGGTCAAGCAACAGAATCCAACCGAAATTTTTTGTGAACTGCTTTCACCGCTCTTTCTATATCTTCTTTGGGTATCAAACAGGATATCTTTATTTCCGACGTGCTTATCATTTCTATATTTATACCTTCTTCAGCCAATGCTTCGAACATAAGGGACGCTATCCCGGGATTATTGGCCATACCAGCACCTACCACGGATATCTTGGCTATATCCTCTGCATACTTAACATCAGTAGCACCGAGCTCATCCAATAGGCCCTTTATAATATCTACAGCTTGCTTCAAATTTGACTTACTCACCGTGAACGATATATCTTTTGTACCACCACGCCCTATGCTCTGCAATATTATATCCACGTTTATCCCTTGGTCAGCCAGTGCTTTAAAAAGCTTATGCGCCATACCAGGTTTATCAGCTACCCCTATAACCGCTATACGGGCTATATCAACATCATGGGCTACGCCCTTGATTACCATCTTTTCCACAATTGATTCCTCCCTTACATATGTGCCATCATTACTATTAAAGCTGCATTTTACAACTAAAGGAACGTTAAAATTCTTGGCCAGCTCTACCGAGCGGTTGTGCAATACCTTTGCTCCAAGGCTAGCCATTTCCAACATCTCATCATATGATATATCAGCCAGCTTACGGGCCTCTGGTACTAAACGAGGGTCAGCAGTATATACCCCATCCACATCGGTGTATATTTCACACATATCAGCGTTTAGAGCTGCAGCTAATGCTACTGCAGTAGTATCTGAACCACCCCTACCAAGGGTGGTTATATCGTCATTATCATCCATGCCCTGAAAACCGGCTACTATCACTATCTTGCCACCGTCTAGCTCCTTGCGTATACGGCTGCCATCTATGGCCTCTATTCGGGCATTGGTGTGCAAATTACTGGTTTTTATGCCCACCTGCTGGCCTGTCAGCGAGATAACTGGTAATCCTAAGGCTTCTATAGCCATCGCTAGCAACGCTATAGATATCTGTTCACCGGTAGAAAGCAACATGTCTAATTCGCGCTTGGATGGATTAGAATTTATTTCCATGGCCATATCCATTAAGTGATCTGTAGTATCGCCTTGTGCTGAGACCACTACCACTATATCGTTTCCGGCCTCCTTAGCAGCTTTTATCCTTCCGGCCACATTCATTAAACGCTCGGCATTGGCCACTGATGAACCACCATATTTTTGAACTATTAACGACAAACTATCTCTCCTTTCCCTTGTGCAAGCAATTCTACGCCATAACGGCAAACATCCATTACATATACATCCCAATGCTGTTCAAAAGCAGCTAAAAATTTATCCATTTCTGTTCGTATCTTATCATAGTCCTTATCCATTATTGCTATCAAAGTGGGCCCGGCGCCGCTCAAGAAAGTACCTTTTGTTCCTAGTTCTGCCATTTTGGACATTATCTCATTCCAGTGAGGTATGAGGCCCTTTCGGTAAGGTTGATGCAACCTGTCATCTACAGCTGCCGGCAAATTATCCAACCGGCCCGTTATAAGCGATGCCGTCAGCAAAGCTGCTCGGCTTATATTAAATACCGCATCCTGCAACGGCACATTCTGAGGCAATATGGCGCGTGCCTTCGAGGTGGGCAACTGAAAGTCGGGTACCATAACCAGCAGCTTTATACAATCTGGCAGGTCTATGCGCACATACTTGACTTCTCCCTCTACTATACATGCCACTGTCATGCCTCCTATAAGCGCAGGCAGTACATTGTCCGGATGACCGTCCATTTTAGCCGCCAAATATATTATATCATTTTTATTCAGCGGGCATCCTATTAATTCATTTGCAGCAACCAAACCTCCGGCTATACATGCTGCGCTACTACCCAAACCGCGCGTGATGGGTATATTGTTTATAAGATTGATATGCAGGCCTTTAGGTCGATATCCCACCTCATCGAACAAGCGCTTCATCGATATGAAGACTAAATTTCGTTCATCGGTTTCTATATATCCCCTATCCGATTCTGGTATAGTTATTTTAAGGCCACTTTCTATTTCCTCTGCTTCTATTATATTATATAAATCCAAAGCTATACCCAAACAATCGAATCCGGCTCCCATATTCGCACTTGTAGCCGGCACTTTTACTCTAATCATTAAGCCAGTCCTTTCAGAAATCATTTAAGCGAGCAGTTCTCGTTCCAATACCTTTAAATCAGCTGGCCATACTTTAGGCTGACCGCCTAAGCTTATAGCAGTATCTGGATCTTTTAAACCGTTGCCCGTCAAAATACAGACAACGCGCTGACCTCTCTTGAAAAATCCACGGCGTGATAATTTTATAACACCTGCCACAGAAGCGCATGATGCAGGCTCTGCAAATACGCCTTCGGCACTCGCCAGTAGCTTATAAGCTTCAAGTATCTCATCGTCGGTTACTTTATCTATATGGCCCTCGGATTCCGTTATAGCATTGCTTGCTCCCTTCCAACTAGCCGGATTACCTATACGTATAGCCGTTGCAATGGTCTCTGGATGCTCTATTACCCTATTCTCCACTATAGGCGCTGCACCGGCCGCTTGAAAACCCAACATTTTAGGAAGCACACTTATAACTCCGCCTTCATAATATTGTTTAAATCCCTTCCAATAAGCTGTTATATTGCCGGCATTGCCAACCGGTATTGCCAAATAGGCCGGTGCCCCCTCGAGTTGGTCACATACCTCGAATGCCCCCGTCTTTTGGCCTTCTATGCGGAACGGGTTTATGGAATTTACAAGCGTTATGGGATGTGATGAAGTTATTTCTCTTACCAGCTGCAATGCTTGGTCGAAATTACCGTCTATAGCCACTATTTCCGCACCATATGCCATTGCTTGAGCTAATTTGCCCAATGCTATTTTATTATTGGGTATAAGCACTATGCAGCGCATACCAGCCCTGGCCGCATAAGCAGCTGCAGATGCCGACGTATTGCCGGTAGAGGCGCACATAACGGTATTAGACCCTTCTTCTGCAGCTTTGGATATAGCCATAGTCATTCCCCTATCTTTAAATGAACCGGTAGGATTTAATCCCTCATATTTCAGATAAAGCTCTATGCCACCCAATTCTTTCTCTATATTATGCGCCTTTATAAGCGGCGTATCGCCTTCATTCAGTGTTATAACCGGCGTAGCATCGTTTACCGGCAAATAATCTCTGTATCTATCTATAAGTCCTTTCCACATAATCGGCCTCCTATAAATTGTCTTCTACTCGTATACGGTTTATAACAGCGCTGACAGCATCATTGTCGCTTAATATAGCCATCTTGTCGTTAAGCATGGATTCAGGTTCTTCATCGGATATAAAGCCAAATTCATCCTTTACTATGGGGTCATTGCAAAATACCAAGTTTACATCTCCGAATAATTCTCTCACAGCGTTTACAGCATCCGACCTATCTTTATATGCCGCCCTTATGAAATACCGGCTTTTAACGTCATTTATATCCATAACAGGGTAACCTTCGCTGTCCGCCCATACCTCTTTTTTGCGCGTTTTCAAGTGCTTAACCGCATCTATCACATCAGCCACTACCGCACTGGCCGTTGGCAATTTACCTGCACCCATGCCGTAGAACATTACATCCCCTATAACATCTCCGCGCACCAATATAGCGTTAAAAGCATCATCTACGGTGGCCAGAGGACTGCTCTTGGGGATCATAAGTGGCGATACCCTGGCCATGAGCTTATCTCCCATATCCTTGCACATTGCTATCAACTTTATAGCATAGTCCATTTCATCGGCATAGATCATGTCCAACCGCGTTATAGTAGATATGCCTTCCGTATACACATCTCTGTAACTAACCGCTCTATTAAACGCTATAGAAGCAAGTATGGCTATTTTACGAGCAGCATCATAACCATCGATATCATTTGATGGATCGCTTTCGGCATATCCTTTTTCTTGAGCATCCTTTAAAGCCTGCTCAAACGTTTTACCATGCAAGCGCATCTGCGTCAATATATAATTGGTAGTACCGTTTAATATGCCGATGATCTCGGATATTTCATTAGCTGCCAGGCACTGATTAAGAGGACGTATTATCGGTATGCCGCCGCCTACACTAGCCTCAAAAAAGAAATTCACATCGCGGTCCCTAGCCAACCGAAGCAACTCTGCGCCATGTTCAGCCACAAGTTCCTTGTTGGATGTTACCACATGCTTGCCGCTGCTGAGCGCGCGTTTAACATAGGTGTATGCCGGCTCAACACCGCCCATTACTTCTACAATAACCTGTATCTCATCATCGTTTAATATCTCTTCGGCATCAGTGGTAAAAAGATCGCTATACGGTAGATCTGGAAACGACCTTCTATCCAATATTTTCTTCAATATTATGCTCTCGCCAGCCTTCTTTTCTATACTATCTTTATTTTTGCGTAGCACTTCTACTACGCCTGACCCAACTGTTCCATGTCCCATTACGGCCACATATGCCATATACATTACCTCTCTTTGACCCTAAGTAATTTATTCTTCTGCTAACAGCTCTATTTTCTCAACACCATGAAGTCCTTCCAGCTCTGAAATAAGCCTATCGCTCTCGGCTTTAAGCTGTTTAGTATCCACAGCCATAGTTACGTTGGCTATACCATGTATAGGTATATTTTGATTTATGGTAAGCACATTGGCCCCCATTTTCGCTATAACATTGAGTACGTTTGACAAAACGCCGGGCGTATGATCCAACGTCAATGCTATAGTTATTATCTTACCTCGGCTACCCTCAGTAAATTGGAAAACAGCATCTTTATATTTATAGAACGCACTGCGGCTTATACCCACACTATTAACGGCTTCATTTATGGTTTTGGCTTTACCGCTTTGCAGCAATTTTTTAGCTTCTACCACATCTGTGAAAACTTTGGGCAATACAGCGCTATCTACCAAAAAGTATATGTTTTTCTCCACCATTTTGCAGCACCCCTTTGTACGCATTCGGAGTACAAATGTACTTGTAGTGTGTATTATATCATATCCGTTTTTGCGCTGCCAATCTCCTTCTACGGTCATAATATGTGATTAGGTCTTGATTGCTAATACTAGCTCGATATAGCTCGCCTAATCGCACTATACCAGCCCTATTATATTGAGCCCTAGGTCAACCAGGCGTTCATATCCCATTATATTCATCCTCACTTTAGCCCTTCCTTTGCGTTTATCAACGCTTACTATGATGCCTTCATATCCTTTAAGTGGACCATTTAAGACAATTATGCGTCCATCTGTCAAGGAACAGGTAGAAAGGCCTATAATCTCAGACGCTTTGGTTAATGCCAACAGCGGTTGCATTTCATGAGGTGCTACAGATATGGGATATGTATTATCTTTTAGCAGCTTTATAACTCCCGGAATCCGCTTTATATTAAAATAAATATCGTCGATAACAGAGGTATGGATAAATACATATCATGGGAATAACGTACGCACCCTCTCATGTACTTTACCGCCTTTGCGCTCTATGAGTATACGCCGCGGTAATAAAGGCTTTATCGTTTCCGATCCAAAGCTGTACTCCAACCTCTTGCGTACATTATCTTCCTGACCGGTCATTACAAATAACACATACCAATTATTTAAAGATATTTCGTTCTTTGCATACGATTCGCTCTCCATACTCTGCACTCCCAGTCAAATATCTTTTGCTTATATTATAGCATGAAAAAGCGAGTTTTACAGTAGTTTCTGCCGGCTTGATAACTGATTAGCCTCGCCTATGCGCAACGGTACCTGAATAGTCACGAAATGGATTACATAGTTAATAGAACTATTAAGCCTATTATTATATTATCTCTAAATAATCTTTATCGGGCAGCGACGGGAACGGAACAGTAGGTAGAGTCTGGTACCAGTAAGCTACCGAAGCCATGTCGTCCTGAAGCGGTAGATATCTTCCGCCAGACCTCCAGCCTAATGCTTGAATAGTGACGCGTAAGTCTTGATTGAAACGTATGGGATCTGTTATATGCCACCGATATAGGCTAAATCGCGTCTGCGATGAATACAAGCCGTCCGGTCGTATAACCTGAGCCAGCCCCGAATACGGTGTTATAAACTCTCTGTATCCCCCATTTTCCTTGCCCACATCGAAATTGTAGGAGCCGCAAAAGTAATCCTCTGTACCTGTACCGCATATTGTGGGAAATTCTTTATCTCCATCCATATAGAACTTAATCTCGCCTTCTCCCCACCATCCGGTATTGTTTACTCCCCATGCCATATATGTACCTACGTACTGTCCCTTACCGATAACACCATCTAAAATGGTATACACTTGCTTATAAGGGAGGGGGTTAACTCTTCTGAACTGAGCATGAAAGTAAGCACTATCATCGGGCACATCGGCAAGCGCATAATCTATCTGGTAATAGACCATCGTATCTTCTTCATCTATATTGGTTATAGTTATTTTACAATGCTTGCGAAACGGCATAACCCAGTAGCAGTTAAAAGCGCTTCCAGGATTCACGCATACTGCCAGCGATGAAATTTGGGCATATTTATTCCATCCGCATGCAAAAAAATCTCCCACAGGACATTCAACAGACGGAATATCTTGATCATCCCAATAAATCCTTAATATGCTAAATCTCCACTGACCTGTGACCGTCATCCATATATGTTGTATAGCTCCAGGCCCTCCTATATCGGCCAGCAAAAACGTTTCACCTGGTCCTATCTTAATAGAGGGAGATATTTTCCAGCCTCGGCCTAAATCTCTGGCGGCGTTTATCCCAGTACCGTCAAACGCCATACCTCCTTTGCCTTTTTCTCCCGTAAAATTTTCCGGGCTTATTGAACGAGTTTTTGCATCTGAAAGCTTATATAAATTACCTAGATCCGTTCCTAATTCATTAAAATCCATTATATTCTCCCGGCCAAAAAACACAATACCTAACTCATAATATCGGTTTTGCGCAGCCCCGGGATTCTACTCCTTTCATTTATATTAGCTACGTTAGCAAAATGTTTGCAAATACCTACAAACATTACTTGCTTAGCTCAAATATATTATATATGAACGTGGGTTTGCATGCAATTTTTTAAAAACGATCTTATTTTAGGTAGTTCATATAAAAATAAAACTATATATCGATCATAAAGCTATGCAAATTGTACGGATTTGATATCTTAAAGGCTTAGGTAAATCTCTCAACACTTTTTCTAATTTCTTCTTCTCTTTTTTTGACTTTACCGTACAGGCTATCTTCTCCAATATCAAGCAATCTATTAATAAGCTCTGCTCTGTATTCAAGAAGCTGGTCGTTAATCAAATCGGATTCTAAAACAGTTAATATATCGGCCACTTGACTTCTGTTCTCTCTATGTCGTAGTAAAGCGTCAAGTTCATATCCAAACAGCATTTCAGTTCACCCCACACTAACGTTACTTTAAGCATCACCATATATAAACTTTACGCGTTCTAGGGAATCTTTACTTTTCGGAGCAAATAATACACCATTGTCACCATCATATGGCTTCCTATGGTCATAATATTCCAGAAATATAGCATATGGAATGCCGTTAGGGAACGTCTTGCACGTGTTTTCACTTTTTATAAAGTGTTTACAGTCATAGCACATAGGTGCAGGTCCTATAGTCGTATTAATCCCAGCCCTTCTCTCAGTTTGATGACGGTCTATTTATATATCTCGCTCCAATGCTGTTATACCATCTCTCAAGCTCATTGTCAACGCTAGGACTTTGACACTAAGGTTTCTCCCAAATAATTTCATCTATTTGTTCGTCTATCACTGTAGCTATTTCACCTTCTTGCTCAGATAACTCTATATCATAACCTCTCACTGGCTTATCCTTGCTACAAGTGGAGAAGCTTTCTGGTAATCCATTGATAATAGCTTTAATTATCGGACTAATATTTTTACTTCTAATATCACATTTTTAAGCGGTTTACCGTCCAGCTTAAAATTATTGATTAAGCCCTCTATTGTTTTGAACGTTTGGTCATCTCCGTTTGCTTCTCCGGCAACGTAGACACCATTTATAGGACATATAGAATATGCCCTGCCGTTATATTCAAATTTGATATCGTAAAAGCTTTTTAATTCTTCCACAAATTCACCGATGCTACTATATTTCGATATTATCACTCTCACCTCGTTTTGGTAGGCAACAAAAAAACCATCTACCTTTCGACTGAATGGCTTATAGTAGTGTGGTTGTATGATTTACGTATGTATTGTAGCCACCTGAACGGAAACCGACACCCAATGCGACCATATGGTTTTTTATACTTCGAATAAGTCTTGTAAACCGCTATCTAATGCAAAGTGGTCGGGATGACAGGATTCGAACCTGCGACCTCATGGTCCCGAACCATGCGCGCTACCAAGCTGCGCCACATCCCGATTATATAGAATCATATATCCGCCACCTATGCATTAGCATAGATGGCGGAACTTCTCAATCCTTTTATATTATACATGAACTTTTATTTACATTCAAGTACCTTACAATCATTTTTTATGGCACAAACATGAACACATGTGACCATGCAACGCCGGCGTGGTAACAGTTATAATGTTTTACCATCGAGATCCTTTAATTGCGAAACTATGCGTTTAAACTCAGCATCCAGTTGCTCGACATTATCGTTTTTCCCAGGCTTAGAAAGCTTCCCAGCTATCGATGCCAGCCTCATCCGCAATATCAACTCTTCCTCTTGACGCTTTATATTTCCCTCTGTGTTTTTGCTGGACATAGCTCGTTCCGATTCATTCAAGTACTCCGTATAATTGCCATCAAACATTTTAGCCGTCCCATTGTCGATAATAATTATTCTATCCGCTATGCTATCCACAAACCGCCTGTCATGTGATGTAAACAGCATTGTGCCTTCATACTCTTTGAGTACCGATTGCAATGCCTCCATTGAAAATAGATCCAGGTAATTAGTCGGTTCGTCTAATATGAGTAGGTTGGCATCGGACAAAAGCAATTTTGCGATTGATAATTTGACCCTTTCTCCGCCGCTTAATACAGCTACTTTTTTATATACATCATCTCTCTTAAATAATAACCGAGCTAAAATTGTCCTTGCCATCCATTGCGAACAACGGCTTCCTTTCATAACATTTTCTAAAATGGTCTGATTCGGATCCAACATTTCCATCTCTTGGCTAAAATATGCCATCTGCACTCCAGCAGCAACTTTTATCTTTGGATGTCCTGATATTATCATCTTTATGAGTGTAGTCTTACCCACGCCGTTCTTACCAATTAGAGCTGTTTTGGAACCATTAGCCACTTCAAAATTCAACTTATTGAATAATACTCGGTTCCCAAAATTCAAACTAATATCTTCTCCCTTGATAAGGATCTTGCTTCCTGGACGGCCAACAGGATTAAATTCTATTTTTATACTTTCCAATGCCCTAGGCTTATCTTTAATATCTAATTTTTCAAGACGTGTCTGCATAGCCTTAACTGATTTATGCAGCTTTTCCTGCGTCTCAGTTGCGTTTCTTTTATGCAATCGCGCTTCGGAATTGCCCATCCTTTTTGGAGCGTTTTTTATACTCCCTGCTTTATTGCTCAGAGCATTTATCGTTGTCTCAAGTTTTTTCTTTTCATTCACATACTGCTCATATTCGAATTCCTGTCTCTCCCTCTCGGCATCCTTCTGCTGTTTATAGCTACTATAATTACCCAAGTAACATTTTACTTTGCCATTTTCAATCTCTAGGATACTGTTGCATAGCTTATCGAGCAATTCACGGTCATGTGATATTAAAAGCAAAGCACCATTATATGCCATGAGTTTTTTCTCTATAAGCGATATGCCGTCTATATCCAGGTTAGATGTTGGCTCGTCGGCAAACAGCAGGCCAGCAGTTTTGTTCAGTTGATTGGCAATCTTTAATCTCGTTCGTTCTCCACCGCTCAAATAGCGGATGTCTTTATCTTTGATGCCAAATTCCTTCGCCATATAACCATCCGCCTTATCATCGGTTGTCCCGAATTGCTTTATATATGCTAAATCAGTAAAGCGTCTTACATTCCCCTCATCAGGAATTATATTACCAGTAAGTATTTCCATAAGCGTAGTCTTGCCTGCTCCGTTGAGTCCTACTATGCCTATCCTATCGCCATCGTATACTTTCAGATCATCAAATTCCAATATGAGCCTATCGCCATAGTATTTTTTAACATTTTGTGCATGTAGCAATAACATAAAAAACCTCCCTAATCTTATTCCAGAGAGGTTTGTCAACTTCGATTTCGGTTTGCAGCCATATAAAAGCCACATTGCGACAATACACTATTCTTATACGCAGGAGCGCTCCTTAGTATAAAGAATCATTCTGGCTGACTAGTACTATAAATTGTGGGGGCTTATATTCAACAAAAGCTCTTTTTGCGATATAAAGATACATGTAAACTAAAACCGAAAAACAACCAATCTGGAACACATAATATTGATATTTGCGTATAACGCACATGCGAAATACGTATAGATATAAGATTCAATATATATTCCAAATTAGTCATTCTTCATATTAAAAAGTACCTTTCCTTTCATATCCTTGTTTCTTATTATGCTTCTATGGCTACAATATTATTTTATAACGTTTGAAGCATTTATGTCAAGCCGATGGAATTATCATCTAAATGCCCGGCAATGGCATGTTTGCAAACTTATAGAAAAGCAAACGGCTTCCTTTTGCTAGCATATTTTTGCAAAAAGAAGCCGCTTACAGATAAACGAATGGTAGCCCTAAGGGGATTCGAACCCCTGTTACCGCCGTGAGAGGGCGGCGTCCTAGGCCGCTAGACCATAGGGCCATATTTTATGGCTGCGGGACTAGGATTCGAACCTAGACAGCATGATCCAGAGTCATGAGTGCTACCGTTACACAATCCCGCAACGCATCAGCAATTGTTATTTTAGCATAAGCCAATGCAAAATGCAATAGGCTATGCCAACTTTTTTATATATTCTATAGCGCGAGCCATGCGATCCAATGTTCTTTCCTTACCCAACAGTTCCATTATGTCGAAAAGCCCTGGCCCTACTGTGCGCCCTGATATAGCGAGCCTTGTGGGATGAATGATATCCGCTCCTTTTATACCAAGTTCGTCTATCAGCGCCCTATAGGCCGCTTCAGTAGAAGCCGCATCGAATTTATCCAGGCTTTGCAATACCAACCGACCTTTTTGCAGCAGTTCAGCTACTCCTTCTTTTAAAAAATATTTTTTCACGCCGGCAACATCAAACTCAAAATCGTTTGTCAAAAAGTATGAACAGGCATCAGCCAGTTCCACCAGTGTACGGGTTCTTTCTCTGACAGCAGCTACTACGCGCTTTAGATAATCGCGCATATCAGGCGATATTTGCTCTGGCAATAAGCCTTTTTGCCACATAAACGGTATAGATAGATCCACAAGGCGGTCTATGTCGATGGAACGTATATAATTGCCATTTAGCCACGTAAGTTTTTTGGTATCATATATGGCAGCATTCTTAGATACCTTGGCCAGATCAAACTGCTTTACGCATTCCTCCATGGATATCATTTCCTGACCGCCTTCCGGAGACCATCCTAA